>CAZFPL010000004.1:62925-132564 GCA_964521085.1 uncultured Anaerolineales bacterium
TCTGCTTCATGAGCCGGGATGAATGCGCCAGTCCCGTGTTCTCTGCGGGGAAGCGGGGGTGTTCGTAGCTTGTCCTCGGCGAAGCCGGGGGCAGGCATCCAGGAACAGGATGAGTCGTTCCAATAGCGCATGAGCCGGATTCCCGCCAAGAACACGCGGGAATGACGGCAGTTCTTATGCTCGTTATACCTTTGCCGGTAAAAAAAGCTCTGGAGGTTTGAATCGAAAAATGAACGTTTATCTGGAAACGGGAGATAGAAAAATGAAAAGGAAGAACATTCTCATCGGCGGAGCTGCGGCCGGGATCCTCGCGATCGTTTGCATGCTGGCGCTCGCCAATACCTTAAGGAAATCGGAGAAGAGAAAATGAACAAGAAAAGAATTTTAATCGGCGGCGCCGCCGCGGTGGTTATCGTGATCGTATGCGTCCTGGCTTTGACGGGCACCGGCGCGATCGCCGGCGCGCAAAGCATCGCCACCGGCACCCTGCTTCCAGCGGTGAAGGATTTGGGGGGGGTGATCGCCGACGGCAAAGTGGTGCCGCTCAGCGGCGCGGAGTTGGCCTTCGCCGCCGGCGGAGTGGTCGCCGACGTGCGGGTCACCGACGGCCAGACGGTCGCATCCGGGGATGTCCTTGCGCGGCTGGCGGGGTTTGAACAAGCCGAGCTGGAGGTGACCGCCGCGCAGCAGGAATTGACCGCCGCCCGGCAGGCGCTGGAAGAAGTGAAACGCATCGGGCCCGTTCTGGCGGCCCAGGCCGCGCTCGACGAACAAACCGCCCGCGAGAATAAGGAAGTGGCCGAATCCAACGGCTGGGATACTTCCGACTACGAAATCACGCAGGCCAAGTACGCCCTGCTGGTGGCCAAGTGGGAGGCCGCGCTAGAGAAGTTGAATCAATATCCGGACGGAGTTGCCGTCGAGGAAACTAAACTCGCGCAAGCGCGCGTTGCCACCGCCGAAAAACGGCGGACGGCGGCCGAGGCCGGCGTGAAAAACATGGAACTCCGTTCCCCCGTCTCCGGGACCGTGGTCTACCTGGACCTGAAACCGGGCCAGGTGGCATTGCCGGGCGCGGTTGTGGCTGCGGTCGCGGACCTTTCCGTGTGGCAGGTGAAGACCACCGACCTGAATGAGACCGATGTCACCAAGGTCAGGGTCGGCGACAAAGCGCTGCTCTCCTTCGACGCCATCCCCGGCCTGAAACTATCGGGCAAAGTGGTGAACGTAAGCGCGTACGGGCAGAATCGCCAGGGCGAGACCGTCTATACGGTTACGATCCAACTCGAGAAGGCTGACAGCCGCCTGCGCTGGAACATGACGGCGATGGTGAATATCCAATCCGAGTAGATTATCGTTGACCTTTATCGTTTCCGATTTGTGAAGACCGCCGCCGGAGAATATCCGGCGGCGGCCTTTTTCCATTTGTACTAAAATAGCATGCGAAGTTTACCGGCAATTCCCGCGGATGTTTTAATTCTATTCTCGGGGAATCAGTCATGAAATCCTTTTTCTCCTTCCAAAAAACACCCGTTTTTTTCCTTCTTTCCATCGGGTTTCTTGTTTGCGGCGGCTGCTCTCCTGCCACAACCATGCCGGCGCCGTCTTCCAACCCCATCATGGCCCCGACCGCAACCCTCGCGCCAACCGTTTTACCTCAGCCGACGGCGTTGCCTTCGGCTGCTCCCACCGCCGGCGGATGGATCGCCTTCCAATCCAACCGCGACGGCAACCATGAAATTTACGGGGTGGCTGCGGACGGTTCGCATGAATCTAATCTGACCAACAGCCCGGGGGATGATACGAATCCAGCTTGGTCGCCGGACGGAAGCCGGATCGCGTTTGTATCCAGCCGGGATGGGAATCCCGAAATCTATGCAATGGATACCGGCGGATCGAACCCGGTCCGCCTGACGGACGATCCGGCGGATGATCTGTATCCGGTCTGGTCTCCGGATGGAACCCACATCGCGTTCTTGTCCGGCCGCGGGGGCGAGGGGTACGGGGATGTGTATCTGCACGTGATGGATGCGGACGGCTCGAATGTTATCCGCCTGCTGGGGGAACCGGTGTTTTACTGCGTGCCGACCTGGTCGCCGGATGGAATGCGTCTGGCTTTCTGTTCCGATTACGGATCCCTAAGCAACATATACGTCGTGGATGCCGACGGCTCAAACCTGACCAACCTGATATATGCAGGGAGTGATTATAGCGACGAATCGTTTAACCTGGATCCGGTCTGGTCGCCGGACGGGAGGCGGATCGCTTTCCGCTCGAACCGCGACGACATCAATCCCTACGCTTGCGACAGCCGCATTGGCGGATGCAATTTCGAAATCTATTTGGTGGATCAGAATGGTTCGAATTCAACACGGCTGACGTTCACGCCGGAGAGTGAAGACCAACCGGCCTGGTCGCCGGACGGGGTGCACGTCGCCTTCTACGCCGTCCGCGGCGGTGAAACGGACATTTACGTGATCGATGCGGACACCCTGGAGGTCGTCAATCTGACCGACAGCGTAGGGGATGATTGGAGCCCGGCCTGGTCGCCGGACGGAAGGCGGATCGCTTTTGAATCCGACCGCGATGGAAACCGCGAGATATACATCATGAACTCCGACGGTTCAGGTGTGACGCGGTTGACCGACAATCCGGCGGAGGATGTCAATCCGCTTTGGCGGCCGTAGACACGGAAAAAAATATCGGCGAGGGATAAGGAGGAGGCTGTGAAAAAACTCGGCCCGCACATGAAGGACAAGGATGGACCAGCCCTTTGAAATGGAGATTGCAAATCCGGTATATAATGACGGGGGGGGATCCGTGAAAGGTTTTGAATAATCTGTCCCTCCATCCGGTGACTGTTCGCGCTCGTCATCCCCTCGATATAAAAAAAATCTTATGAATTTATTCCACCAAAGGAAAAGGAGGATCCATGACCCGAACTCCCCGCTGGATTGCCCCGATCGCGTTTGTTTTCTTTTTCTGTATGCTTTCCTGCTCCACCATCTCGGATTTGATGAATGGGACGCAAAAAACCCCGGAACCTCTTTCGGGAGCGACTGCAGCGATTCCCACTCCGGCTCCCAAACCCAGTCCCAGTGCGGGCCCGTCGCATCCTCCGCAAATGGCGTTCATCTCCTGGCGGGAGAGCCCGGATGATTGGATAAACGATATCTACCTGGTACAACTGGACGGTACGAATCTGACCAAGGTCACCGACGGGGCTGGAATTATCGAGAGTATTACCTGGTCGCCCGACGGCAGTCAGATCGCCTTCAATTCGGATCGCGACGGCGGCGATGATTACGAAATATACGTAATCAACGCCGACGGTTCGGGACTGCGACAGGTGACAAACGACTCCGCATGGGATCAAGATCTGGCTTGGTCGCCCGACGGAAAGAGGTTGGCGTTTTCATCCGACCGGGATGGGGAACCGGCCATTTACACCATGGCCTTGGACGGTTCTGATTTGAAGAAACTAAGCGATGCCGGCAGGACTCCGGCCTGGTCGCCCGATGGCAGCCAAATTGCTTTCGCCGTTATTTTCGACGGTATCTATGTCATGAACGCGGATGGATCCGGGAAAACGCGCCTTACGGACAGTTCGGAACGCGGTTGGGATTGGTTCCCGCGGTGGTCGCCGGACGGCAAGTGGATTCTCTTCGCATCCAACCCCGATCATCCGGGTGATGCGGCGTACGATGCGGTGTACCGGATGAACGCCGACGGTTCCGGCATCGTCGGCCTGTATATCGAAACGATCGGACAACCGCCGTACAGCTGGTCTCCCGACGGGACGTCCATCGCCTTTGTGCAAGGGTACTTTTCCGCAGCGACGATTTTTCTCATGAACGCGGACGGTTCCAATGTGCGTCCGCTGATGGCGGAGAACAACGGATTCCATCCCGTCTGGCGGCCGTAGGGGAAATTTCCGGGAGGAGAAAGAAGGCGGACCTTGAAAAAACTCGACCTGCGAAAAAAGTAC
Source organism: uncultured Anaerolineales bacterium (assembly GCA_964521085.1). Classification (GTDB taxonomy): domain Bacteria; phylum Chloroflexota; class Anaerolineae; order Anaerolineales; family RBG-16-64-43; genus JAFGKK01. Next base: position 66,914 of record CAZFPL010000004.1, read on the forward strand.
AAGGATCTGTATCTGCCATCCGCGAAGAAAGTGGCGGTCGTCGACGTGCCGGATTTTCTGTTCGTGATGATCGACGGCCGGATGGAGAAGGGCAAATCCCCCGGCGAATCGCCGGCCTTCCAGGAAGCGATGCAGGCGCTGTACGGCGCCGCCTACACGCTCAAGTTCATGTCGAAACTAAGGAAGAAGAACGCGATCGAATATCCGGTGATGGCCCTGGAAGGATTGTGGTGGGTGGAAGGGGGAACGTTCGACATCGCGAAGCCCGATAACTGGCGCTATCGCGCGATGATGATGCTGCCGGACCACATCACCCCGGGAATGTTCGCCGAAGCGCTGGATAAAATCCGGCAGAAACGGCCGTCACCATCAGTGGAAAAACTGCGGCTGGAACGATTCCAGGAAGGCCTGTGCATCCAGACGATGCACATCGGGCCGTACGCCGCCGAGCCGGCGACGATCCAGCGGATGAACGCCTTCGCGGCCGAGAATGGGTACGCGCTGCGCGGCGAACATCACGAGATCTACCTCGGCGACCCGCGCCGCTGCGCGCCGGAAAAACTAAAAACCGTACTCCGCCATCCGGTGAAGAAGAATTAGAAAGTCCACGGAGAGGCGCAAGTCAAAATATAAAACGTGTTGGTCCGCGCCTCCCGGACTTCCGGAAGCGAAAGAGGCGAACCGTTGCGCCGCCCGCCTAACCCCGCGACCGTTCCAGCAGGATCGCCATCATCAGGCTGAGCAACACGCGCTGTTCTTCGGTTTCACTCAGGGCGCCCAGTTTTTCGACGGTGAATTTCCCTTCGAAGAAGGCGGGCTGTTTGGTCATTCGCATCACCGGAGTGCCGTCGGCGCGCGTCACCTGGTACGCCGGGTGGAAGAAGTAGCCTGAGAACAAGCCAAGAATCGGGATGGATGCCAGCAGCGCATCCGCCATCTTCACCCAGGGATTTGCCTCCTGGATGGTCATGACGGGATTGTCGCCTTCCAGGATGTCATACGTCGCCTTCCACAACGACTTCATTCCCTGCCGTTTGACCGCCCCGAGGTTCCCGCCCTGCGCCGAGGTGAAATTGTAGCGGGCGGACCAGTCGATGATCCGATCGGCTTTCATGGTGAACAATTGGCGGGTTTGATTCTCATCGGCGAAGACCGTTACGGCTTCCTTGAGGGCGAGAATTTTCTGCCGCACATAGGCGATGAGATTTCCTCCCGAATCGCGGACGAAAAACTGGGAAGCCAGCGAGATGATCTTGAAGGAAAAGGTGAGCGGGTAAGAGATAGGGGGTTGCATAGGTTTCTCCAATGGGGGATGGATTTTCTCCTGGAACGGATTCCGCACAGCGTACAAGCGGATTATAAACCCGCTTGAAAGGCGGACGCCGTCTGCGGCACCGGACGACCGTTTTGCTTCGAGGGAAATATTCCGGGCATGCCGGGAGGAACCAGGCAGGGATGCTACAGTATGAAATCGGTATTGAGGAAACTCGATTTTCTCCCGGTGACGATATTCTGAATGAGATCGCGGTTGGCGGGATTGGTTTCGGCGGCGACCAGCGAGCGGATCGAAAATGCGCGCAGCGCGTCGGTGATCGAGAGCGTCGACTCGGCCGAATCCTTGCGCCCGGTGAAGGGCAGCGAATCCGGCCCGCGCTGGCACTGGCTGTTGAGGTTGATCCGGCACACCTGGTTGGCCAGCTTGTCGACCAGCGTTCCGATCTTATCCGGGTCGTTGCCGAACAGGCTCACCTGCTGGCCGTATTTCGACTGCGTGACGAAATCGAAAAACTCCCGCTCGTCGCGGTAGGAACAAACCGGGACGACCGGACCGAACTGCTCCTCGGAATACAATCCGGTGCCCGCGGCGATCGGATAGACGACAGCCGGGAAGTAGAGCGATTCGCAAGCCGTTCCCCCGCCGGGGTTGATCACCTGCGCGCCTTTCGCGGCTGCCTCGTCGACGTAGGCCTGCATCCTCGCCGCCTTGTCGGGCTCCGGAAGCGGTGTGATTCGCACCTTCGGCTGCCACGGCATCCCGAAGGGCAGGGCGTTCACGGCCTCGCTGAGGCGCGAGAGGAATTCCCCGGCAATCGACTCGTGCACGAAGAAAATCTTGAGCGCCGTGCAGCGCTGGCCGTTGAAGCTGAGCGCGCCGAGAACCGATTCCTTCACCGCGTTGTCCAAGTCGGCGTCCGGCATGATCAGCGCGGGATTCTTCGCGTCCAGGCCGAGCACCCCGCGCATCCGGTGCGGGCACGGGTGCTCCTGTTTGAGCAGGTCGCCCACCCGGCTCGAACCGATGAACGCCAGCACGTCGATCTTCCCGCTGCGCATGATCGGTTCGATGATCCTCCCCCCGGGGCCGTAAATGAAATTGACCACGCCCGGCGGGAAGGATTCCGCGAACGCGCGCAGGAGCGGCTGGTGCACGAGAACCCCGAACTTGGGCGGCTTGACCACCACCGTGTTGCCCATGATCAGCGCCGGAAGCAGCGTGGTGTAGGTTTCGTTGAGCGGATAGTTGAACGGCCCCATCGAAAGGCAGACCCCGAGCGGCGAGCGGCGGATCTGGGCGATGATGCCGGCGTCGAGCGCGAACCGCGAACTCGTGCGGTCGAGGTCCTTGAGCGCGTCGACCGTGCGGCGGATGTACTCCACCGTGCGGTCGAACTCCTTGCGGCTGTCCTCCAGGTTCTTGCCGATCTCCCACATCAGCAGCCGGACGATCTCCTCGCGGGCTTCCGCCATCCGCGCGAGGAATTGCTCCACAATCTGGATCCGGCTCTGGACACTCATCGTCGGCCATACGCCGTGGCCGCGGTCCCAGGCGCGCACGGCCGCGTCGAGCGCGGCCATCACTGTCGCGTCATCCATCACGGGCGCATGCCCGATCAGCGTCCGTTCGAGCTTGTCCCCTTTCCGCAGGCAGATCGGCGACCACACCTCGCTGACTTCGCCTTCCCAAGAGCGCACCTGTCCGTCCAGCAAATATAATGTTTCGTAGGCGGAAGGATCCGGACGGAATTCGGCGGGGACCTCCCCCGGCGCGGGAAACGCTGATCGCAATTGCTGCTCCAGAACGGGTCCGGATTTTTGGGCCATGGTTCACCATTCCTTTCGCAGAAGAATCACCTCGGGATCAAGAATCACCGGTATTCCCGGCGGCATTGTCCGGCTTCCCTATCCGGATTTTTTCAAAGCCTTGAGTCTTTTGCTCTTTTCATCCAATTGGGTCAGGATCTCCGTAGCTTTCTTATTCTGCTGCGGAGACTTTGCCTGCTTGATCGACTTGATCGCGAAGCGAATCAGGAATATGGTCCCAATTCCGCCGATAACGGTAAGCGCGACCGCGGATCCGGTCGGAATTGGCTGCGGCAGCAATAAAAAAACCAACGCGGCGGTTGTCGTCAGGATGAGCGGCCAACAGCCCGCCCGCATTGTGCGCATGCCTTCTTCGCCCTCTTGTTTTACGATCTTTTCCAGTTCGTCGATTTCCTTCTCCAATTGGGCGATTTCCTCTCCCGCGGGCTGTTCCTTCGAAGTCGGTTCCATGGCGGCCTCCGGATATCCGATTTGAACGGCTCCCCCCGGTTTCTTTCACTCCGAGTGGAGGATTATTCCAATCGCTTTTCGACTACCCTTCAGTCGACCCCCGCGCCGAAGATCACCCGCGCCAGCAGCGTGCCGCCCGGAATGAGGACCGACACGAACAACGTGCGCAGGATTGAGGTATTGTAGGGCCAAGTCCGCGCCTCGCGCAGGTGCATTTCGTACAATCCCAGCGCCTGGATGGTCTCGGTGATACCGCGCGGATCCCGATGCTCATCAAGGCAGCGGGATAACTCTCGGAACGACGCATGCAGACGGCTTCGCACCGCCTTCAATTCCTTCTCCTTGGCATCCGTGAGCACCCGATGGATCGGGTACATATTTAAGAAGAAAATGGTAAGCGGCAGACTCAACAACGGGATATACAGCGCCCAAAACTCAATTCGCTGAAGGACGCCGGATTCGAACAGCGTAATCACCAGGCTGAATGTGATTCCTCCCACAAACACCACGGCCAGAAGCAAGCTTTGGCGGCCGAAGGCTTCAAACGGGGCGAGATCGAGCGGATCAACTTTCAGCGGCTGTTTGACGATCTCGCGGGTCAACCGGGTTCCGACCAGGGTCAAGTAGGCGGTCCAGACGAGCAACCCGTAACAGAGCGAGGACGTCAGGCTCCAATACAACCCCTGCCAGGAAAAGGACGCCACGACATTTAAAACCGATGAAAAGCCTAACAATACGCCGATCCCGATCGCGGCCAGTTCGTTCCGTCGCGGGACGGCGGTCGCGTGGCGGACCACGGCGGCGAAACGTGGTCCGTCGAGCGTCGTCACCGCGCGCAGGGATTCCTCGACGCGGCCGCCCATCCTCGACAGGGGCGGCACGGTCAGGAGGATGTACAGCATCACCGCGGGGGAGATCATCAGGCCGCGCCAGGCGATCACCAGGGACAGCGATCCCTGCCCCAGGGCGACGGCAATGGGGATGATCAGCACCGCCAGGGCGAATGCCGGCCCGATCCATTTCCGCCGGGGAAGGGCGATGTAACGTTCGAACAGCGATTGCGGTTGCGGCATGGCGTTCCTCCTTTTCCGCTCTGAGGATGCAATCCGCCGGCAACGATCTGGTTTGATTGTACGGGAAAACGGACCGGCGCGTTCCCCTTCATTCACCAGGCTGAAGGGGATGTTGAGAATGGGGGAAGGCGCTTGCGCAATGAGGGGACCGGACAGGCCGGGAGGTCAGGTCCGGATGATCAGCAGCCGATCCCATCCGGCGAGATCCTTCTTGACCTTCACCGTGGAATGCGGGAAGAGCCGTTTGGCGATTTCACGCGCTTCGCCCGCATGGGAAGAATCGATCTCAAACAGCGCCAATCCGCCCTCCGCCATTCGCCCGGCGGATTGATCCAGCGCGCACGCGATCCAGCGCAACCCGTCCGGGCCGCCGTCGACCGCCCGGCGCGGCTCGAAGCGGACGACGGGCGATCCTTCCAGCGAGCCGGCCAGCGCATACGGCAGATTGGCGCACAACAAATCGATTGGGCCGCGCAGGGGGGCGAGCAGGTCGGCTTGAAGAAGCGAGACCCGGTCGCGAACGCCGTGGCGCGTGAGATTGCGCGCGGCCGCGGCCAGTGCGGCGGCGGAAACATCCGTCGCGATCACCCGCAGACCGGCGGAATGGACGGCGAGGGCGGCCGCGATGCAGCCGGATCCGGTGCCCAGGTCGACGGCGCGAATCGCTTGTGCGGGGGGTGCCGCATCCGGGGAACGGTCCGAGAGCCACTCGAGCGCCGTCTCCACCAGGAGCTCGGTTTCCGGCCGCGGGATCAGCACGTCCGGCGAAACCTGGAACTCCAGCCCGAAGAACTCCTGGATGCCGGTGAGGTATGCGAGCGGTTCTCCCTCCCGGGCGCGCCGGATCAGCGAGGCATATTCCGCGGCAAGGTCCGGCGGGAGGGGGAGCTCCGGATGGGCGAGAGTCCAGCAGCGGGGCTGGCGGTAGATGTGCGAAAGAAGCACGTGGGCGATGAGGGATCCGGATTCCGTCTGTTGCAATTCCCGGCCGGCCCACGCCAGCGCGGATCCTGCGGTGGGGAGGGATGGGGGAGGGGGAAGGGTCACGCTTCGCCGGCCGCCTGCAGCCGCTCGGATTCGTCGCGCAGGGCGAGTTCGTCGATAAAGGGATCGATCTCGCCGTCGAGCACCGCGGCCATGTTGTGCAGCGAAACCCCGACCCGGTGGTCGGTGATGCGCGATTGCGGGAAATTGTAGGTGCGGATTTTCTCCGAGCGGTCGGCGCTGCCCACCTGCGAGCGGCGCGCCTGTTCGATCTCGCTGCGGCGTTTTTCCTCCTCGATTTCAAAAAGCCGCGCGCGCAGGATCGACATCGCCCGCAGGCGGTTCTGCAGCTGGGAACGCTCGTCCTGGCATTGCACCACCATTCCGGTGGGCATATGGATCAGGCGAACCGCGGTGGAGTTTTTCTGGACGTTCTGCCCGCCCGCGCCCGAGGAGCGGTAGACTTCCATCTTGACATCCTTCTCGGGGATGTCGATCTCCACCTCGTCGACCTCGGCCAGCACGGCGACGGTGGCGGTGGAGGTGTGGATCCGGCCCGAGGATTCGGTCACCGGCACGCGCTGCACGCGGTGCACGCCGGATTCGAATTTCAAACGCGAATATGCCCCCTTGCCTTTGACTTCGAAGATGATCTCCTTGAATCCGCCGATCCCCGTGTCGCTTTGGGAAAGGATTTCCGTTTTCCAATTGTGCTTCTCGGCGTAGCGGCTGTACATGCGGAACAGGCTGGCGGCGAACAACGCCGCTTCCTCGCCGCCGGTTCCGGCGCGGATCTCGACGATCACATTGCGCTGGTCGCGCGGATCCTTGGGGACGAGCATGGATTTGAGTTCTTTTTCCAGCGCGGCGATCCGCGGCTCGAGCGCCGCCACCTCGCTTTCGGCCATGGCTTTAAGCTCCGGGTCGGATTCGCCGAGCATCGATTTTGCCTGGGCGAGGGAATCCTGCGCCTGACGGTACTCGCGGAATTTCCGTACGACCGGTTCGATATCGGACCGCTCGCGGGCCAGCTCGGCAATGCGCGCGTAATCCTCCGCGTGCTCGGCCATCAGGCGTGATAATTCCTCGTAACGGGCTTCGATCCCCGTCAATTTCTCGATCATGCGTCCTCTGCGTTGGAAGAAATCCCGGATCCTTCAGCGGGTAAAAGTGAATTATATCCTTAACTAATTTTATGCGGATTTATCCGGCTCGATGCGTGCACAAGGAGCAGGGGAGGAAGAATGTAAGCCGTGGATTTTTCCCCGAGAGGTCTTCGGTTGCGCATGCGGCGCATAGGGGGTGGCGATGGAGCGCGGGATATCCAGGGGATGGGCTGAAAAAATGGTACGGGAAAAAAACGGGATCGCGTATAATGAAGCCGCGGTCATGGAAGCCCGGCCGGGGCGGACTGGTTTCTTGAACGTTGCGCCGGAGAAGAATTGCGAAAGAGCTTCACCGAAGGAAATGGCTGCCGTGCGGCGTTTTTAGCCCGATTAACCCTTCCGTGTCGAACTTGCCTTCGGGGAATTATGCGGATTGAAAAAGCTCGACATATATGGAACATCATCATCGCCTCCGGCATAACGCTGTTTGTCATCCACAGCGTGCTCTTTGTCATCTTCGGCCGGGTTAATGCGGATGAGGGGTGGTATTTGTATGCCGGCCGGCTTGTGTATGCAGGTCAGCGTCCGTATCAAGATTTTGCCTTCACGCAAACCCCCCTCCTGCCGTGCCTCTACGGACTATTTCAAAAATTATTTTTTCAGAGCATTTATCTCGGAAGAATAACCACCGTCATTTTCTCCGTGACGGCTTTTCTCCTGTCCATAAGAGTGGCGGGGAAGCATGGCGGCAGCGCGGCAAGCGGCATAACCGCGATGCTCGGGGCGACCTTTACCTATGGCCTCTATTTTCAGTCCATCACAAAAACATACGCGCTGACCACGCTCTTTTTCCTCTTGGCGTTTTATGCATTGTCCTCCAATTCCAAGCGGGAATTAAAATTCATCCTCGCGTCGGTGTTTGCCTTGCTGGCTACGCTGACCAGGCTTTCGGCTTTATTCTTTGCGATGCCCGTCCTTCTCTATGCTTTCCTCGTCTCCGGCATCCGAAGCCGAGTGACTATTCTTGCGTTGTGTCTCGCGGCATTCTCCTGGGTGGCGGTGCTGGCTTTCCCCAACCCGGATGCAGCGGTCTGGGGGCTTGTGACGTACCACACTTCGCAATGGGGAGGCGCTTCGGTTGCCGAACGAGTATTGCGGATCCTCTTTTTCCGGATCCCGGAATTATGGGCCGCCTACCCCGCGTATTTCATCGTCTACGGGGTGCTTGCCGGATTGGGATTCCGCGCCATGGCGTCCCGTAAAAAACGACCGTGGGTTGTTATGGTCGTCATCGCTGGATCATGTTTATTTGCCGTCCCCAATCTGACAACCGGCGGGTTTGGCACCGAGTATTTCGTGCCTTTGATTTTCCTCTCGTTTCCGATTGCGGGGATTGCCATTTCGAAGCTGTTGGATTTCATGGGACGCATTCCGAGAATGGCCGTCACCACGGCGTTGATCTCCGCCCTGGCGTTGGGAATGATCCGGGGAGGGTACCCCTTTTTGGCGATCTCCGACGGGCACCCGCCCGTGGAAAAGATACGGGACGTCGCTTCCATTGTCTCGGAGAACACTTCTCCAAGCGATACGCTTTTCGTGATGGAAGCGCTTTGGGTCGCCGTGGAGTCCGGCCGACAAGCCGTGCCGAATGCGGCCATGGCGCAATTTTCGTATCTGGCAACCGATCCCCGGACCGCTGACCGCCTTCATCTCATGAACGGTCAAATCATCTGCCGATATTTTTCGGATCGGGTTCCCAAGATGGTCATTCTTACCGATATCGACTGGGGAATCCTGCGGTCCGCAACGGAGTACGAGTGCATCGTTGATTCATTGGAAAATAATTACCGTCTGATTGGTTCCGAAGATAATTTTGGCCAGCATAACAGCCATCTTGACGTTTACCTTCGGCGGGAAGAGCAATGAGTCTCCCTTGGGATATGACACGAGCGATGGTCAGGAAACCGTAAGGAGAAATCCGTGTCCAACGAGATTCCAGTAAAGAATCCAATGGCGCGTGTTCTATCGTTGCGGGATTTCCGGCTGCTGTTTGCCGGCAGCTCCACCTCAGTCCTGGGCGATCAGTTCTATCTGATCGCCACCCCCTGGCTGGTGCTGCAGCTGACCAACGATCCGCTGGTGCTGGGGATCGTCATTGCATTGGGCGGGATTCCGCGCGCTATTTTTATGCTGGTAGGCGGAGCCTTAACCGACAGGTTTTCACCGCGCGCCATCCTGATCGCTTCAGACATCCTGCGCCTGGCGCTTACCGCCTTTATGGCCCTGATGGTGTTCGCCGGAACCGTTCAGATGGGGATGCTCTTTGCGGTCTCGCTGGGATTTGGACTGGTGGCGGGATTTGCCATCCCGGCCGGCAACAGCATTGTCCCGTCCCTGGTCGAGGAAAAGGACCTGCAGGCGGGAAATTCGATCATCCTCGGTTCGACCCAATTAGCCGGATTCATCGGCCCGACGCTGGCTGGATTGCTGATCGGCGGCCTTTCCACTTCCATGCTGGGAATCGCGCTGGCGTATGCCTTCGACGCGGTGAGTTTCGCCGTCTCGGCCGCCGCCTTGCTTTTAATGCACACGGGAAGAAAGCGCAAACCTGCGGAGGTCTCCTCGCAGCCGGAGGGGATCGGAGCGTCGATCCTGATCGGGATGAAATTCCTGTGGAACAACCAAGCCTTGCGGTTGATGTTCCTGGTCGTCATGGCGGTCAATTTCCTGTTCATCGGACCGGTGCTGATCGGCATCCCGGTGCTGGCGAACAACTTCCTGCCGGAGGGTGCGGTGGCGTACGGATTGCTGGTATCCGGTCTGGCCGGCGGCAATCTGGCGGGTTACCTCCTGGCCGCGCAGCTGCCGCGCCCGGGCGGGATGATCATCCGCGTCATTCTCCTTGGCGGGCTGGCTGCTTTCGGTTTGGCCATCGCCTCCATGGGATTCATCCGCTGGACCGGCATCCTCCTGATCATTATGATTCTGCTCGGATTGGGCAACGGCTACATCACCATCATCTTCCTGACCTGGATCCAATCCCGCACGCCGCGGGAAATGCTCGGGCGGATGATGAGCATGCTGATGCTCACCAACACCGGCATAAGCCCCATTTCCCAGGCCATCTCCGGCGCGGTGATCAAATGGAGCATCACTGCGCTGTTTTTGTTGGCGGGAACCGGGCTGCTGCTCGTGCCGTTTTGGACGGCCTACCAGCCGGCGCTTAAAACCATCACTGAGAGTCTGGTGGAGGATGTCGAGGCGGTGAAAGAATAGCGCGCGAACAACAGGAGGGGAAATCGTGAATCCGACATTGTTTATTTATTTATGCGGCGGCCTCGCGGGGCTCATCCTGCTGATTGCAGGAGTGTGGCGCCTGGCTTCCCGTCGTTCCTCGCTGCCCTGTCCCACCTGGCTGAGTTGGATGGTGGAGCTTGAGAATCCTTTCTTTAAAGCGCACAGTTCCCGGGAAATCATCCGGCTTCTGAACCTTCAGCCTGGAATGCATGTGCTCGATCTCGGATGCGGTCCGGGACGGCTTACCGTTCCCGCCGCGCGGGAAGTCGGCCCGGCGGGAAAAGTGACGGCGATGGATATCCAGCCCGGGATGCTGCGCCGGGCGCAGGAGAGAGCCAAAGCGTCCGGTGTGAACAACATTCGATTCGTCCAGGCCGGTGCGGGAGAAGGGAAACTGGAGCGCGGGCGATACGACCGGGCTCTGCTTGTAACCGTCCTGGGCGAAATACCGGATCAAGGGAAAGCGCTGACGGAAATTCTCGACGCGTTGAAACCGGGCGGCATCTTATCGGTAACCGAGGTCATCGCCGATCCGCATTTTCAAAGCGCGGGCACCGTCCGCCGCCTGGCCGGCACGGCGGGCTTCAAGGAAAAGGGATTCTATGGGAACCGCTTCGCGTTTACAATTAATCTGGAAAAGACCTGAGAGCATGGCGAAGCAATCCTGGGCGTGGGAGAGGTAATTCGAACGTCTGACCCACCCGCGCTGACGCGCGGCGCTGATTGAAAAAGCCCGCCCCCGGCGGATTTTCGCGCCGGGGGCGGGCTTTTACGGGCTTATTTCCGAAAGTGGTATTGACCCGCAGGGGCAGGGCATGAAAAGCGAGGGGGAAAATTAATGTGTGAACGCTTGGCCAGAAAAATGTGAATCCGTCCCTGCGGATAAATCTACTCTTTGTTCTCCGCCTTCCGCAGATTGAGAATTCCCACGACCACAAAATAGATCGCCGCGAAGAAGAGCGAGAACGTCAGCGCAAAGATAAAAGCGTCGGAGTTGGATTTGGGGTGGCGGAACCAGCTGAAAATTTCCTTAAACAGCGGTATGGGTTTCGTCAGCAGGTCCCAGCTGTTGAAGCGCAGGAAGCGGCCGATATAAATCCCGAATCCGCCCGCTACCAGCGAGCCCAGGGCAAAGATCCAACTGACGACCGTGCCCAATGACCGGCGCACCAGCCCCTGCATCAGGATCAGAGACACCATCCCCAGGTAGCAGCCCGTAAACGCAAACGCCATATAAAGGATCTGGTCGAACCAGTACGGCATATCCTCCCGCGGACGGAGGTGGACGAGATCGGTGATCAGGTAGGGGGCGTTCGGAAAAAACAGCAGCCAAATCACTGCGCACCCCAGCGCGATGACCGCGCCGAAACAGGATCCTTTGCGATAGGCGTTGTAGGCGATGAGGGCGAACACGGCCGGAATCCAAGCCAGCATCAGGTTGAAGTTCAGCGATGCATAGACGGTGGAATCCGTCTTGACCATCCGGATCAGGAACAGGAACACGCTCATCCCGCTGCAGATGATCATGGTAAGTACCAGCAGCGCTTGATAGCGGAGCGCGAACCGTCCGGCTTTCGGTTTGGTTGCAGGTTGCGGATTTTCTGTTTGCATTTTTTCCTTTGCGTGAAACGAACGGCGGCTCGAACAAGCCGCCGCAAAATTATTTTACCATTTACCGCGGGGCGGCTAGGAGCGGATGAGGTAGTCCCCCTCGGCGACCCATTTGTAGGTGGTCAGTTCGCGCAATCCCATCGGGCCGCGGGCGTGCAGCCGCTGGGTGGAGATGGCCACTTCCGCGCCCAGCCCGAACTGCGCCCCGTCGGTGAAATGCGTGCTGGCATTGACGTACACAGCGGCGGAATCCACCTCGGCCTTGAAGCGCGCCGCGTGTTCGCGGTTCCCGGTGAGGATCCCGTCGGAGTGATTTTGCGAGTGCAGGGCGATGTGTTCCATCGCTTCCTCGAGCGTATCCACCACTTTCAGCCCGAGGATCAGCGCCATCCACTCGGTGTCGAAATCCTCCGGCCCGGCCGGCTGAACCGATGCGGGCAGGGGAGTGCCGAGGAAGGGGATCGCATTTTGGTGGGCGCGGAAGGTGACGCCGTCCTTCTCCAGGCGCGCAACCGCCATCGGCAGGAATTTGGCCGCGATGGTTCGTTCCACAAGGACGGTATCCAGCGCGTTGCAAACCGACGGCCGCTTGGTCTTGGCGTTGTGGATCACCTCGACCGACCGGGCCAGATCGGCGCTTTCCTCGACATACAGGTGGCAGATTCCCACGCCGCCGGTGATCACCGGGATGCGGCTTTGCTCGCGGCAGAAGCGGTGCAGGCTGTTGCCGCCGCGGGGGATGATCATATCCACCGACTGGTCGAGGCCGAGCAGTTCGTTCACCCGCGCGCGGTCGGGATCGTCGACGAAGAGCACCGCATCCTCGGGAAGGCCGGCGGCGCGCAGGGCGCGGTGCACGGCTTCCACCAGCGCCCGGTTGGAGTTGATCGTCTCGCTGCCGCCGCGCAGGATCACCGCGTTCCCGGTTTTCACGGCGAGCCCGGCTACGTCAACCGTCACGTTCGGGCGCGATTCGTAGATCACACCCAGCACGCCGATCGGGACGCGCTGCCGCCACAAATGCAGGCCGCTCGGGCGCGTGCTTTCGTCATACCGCTCGCCGACCGGATCCGGCAGATCGATCACCTTGCGCAGGTCGGCGGCGATCCCTTCCAGGCGGGAGGGGGTGAGTGTGAGCCGGTCGATTAATCCGGAAGCAAGGCCCGCGGCGCCGGCCGCCGCCACATCTTTCGCGTTGGCGTCCAGGATCGGCTGCCGGTCCTTGCCGAGGGCCGCGACAAGCTCGGTGAGGGCTTTGTTCTTCTGCGCGGTCGGCGCCTTGGCCATGATCCCGGCGGCGGCGCGCGCGCGTTTTCCGAGGTCGGTCATATTAACAGACATGGTAATCTCCAAATTGAAACGGGAATTCTAACATTATTTGAACTGAACCTATCTTTGCGAATTGTGCGGTCAAATGGCGGACGTCGGGGGTTGCGGGTAGACAACCACGGGATGATTTCGGCGCGGCGGGAATGGGCAATGCACCGGACTGCCGCCGCCTTGAACCGCGCGTATTCCGGTCTTTGACACAAATTGCCGCATTTGCTAGTATGAAAAATACACTACGGCTGCACCCACCATGAACATCCCATACGGTCCCTTGTCGGTGGTTTTTATCGCCGGATTCCTTGCGGGGGTAATCCTCGCCCTGGTCTTTTTTTTTCAGGAAGGGCAACCGGAAAGCCAACCGGATCTTTGCCGCTTTCATCCTTGCGTCGCTGATCTCTTTTCTGTATGCCGTCCTGCTGCCCACAAAATTATATGTTTCTCTTCCGCATCTATCCTGGTCCGATATCCGGCGATGTTCCTGATCGGGCCGATTTCTTTTTTTATATCAAAGCGTTGATCCGGGATGGCCGCTCCCGCGGCCTTTGGGAATCGCTTCACTTCCTTCCGGCATTACTCTGCCTGCTTATCATGGCGCCTTTCTACGTGAAGGACGCGGAGTATAAAATTCAATATATCGAGACCGCGGTCCAAAATTCAAAGCTGGAATTCAACATCCTGTTCTTCCTGGCCTACGTTCAGGTCGTTTTATATTTCCTAGAGGCGAACCGCCTGATTCGCGGGTACATAGCCCGGTTCAAACAGACGTATTCCGATCTGGAACCGGTCAGTTTGGATTGGATAAGGAACCTGTCGGGGATCATTCTTGTCATCTGCCTGTTCTGCCTGCCGCTTTTTGGCTTGCTTTTCCTCGGTCACGATTCAGGGCATGCGATCGATTATTCCTTTCTCATCGCCCTGACGCTGTATTTCGGCATTCTGTTTTTGGGGTACCGGGTATGGATTCAGCCGGATCTGGTTTCCCCTTCCGGCCCGTTCGAGAAAAAAGAAAAGTACCTGAAATCCAAATTATCCAGGGAGGAATCCAAGAAATACTATTCGCAATTGATCGATTTGATGGAGAAGGAGAAGGTGTACCTGGAGCCGAATCTGAATTTGCCCGATTTGGCGAAGCGGATGGATTTGAATCCGCGGTACCTTTCCCAGGTCATTAACGAAAATGCGTGTATGAATTTTTACGATTTCGTCAATCAATTCCGGGTCGAGGAAGCCAAGAAAGCCATCTTGGATCCTCAAAACGCGCATCAAGACATTCTCACCATCGCTTTCGATGCCGGCTTCAGTTCCAAGGCCACGTTCAATACCCTCTTTAAAAAAAACACAAAATTAACACCCTCCCAATACCGCAAATCCAATACGTTCGAGAGGATCCGCTCAAACGAATAAGTGCCCGGGGCATGGTATTCTACCGGTAGGTATTCCGGATTCGTCGGCGGGTAGGACCCCCTGCGCCGAGGTTGGATTCGGCGGTTCGGGGCGCGAGCCTCATCCAACAATAGATTTTCTTACATGCACCAACGGTTTTCCGTTTGGATAATGAAAATTAAAACCCTTCGGCAAAGGAGATCTTAATGAAACGCTTGCCGTTTATCCTTCTCGTGGCGATGGCGCTCGGCCTGGCCTGCGGGAAAACCGCCGCGGTATCCCCCGCCGTGCCTACCCTTCCGGCCACATCGGCCGCGCCCGGCACTCCGCCGCCCATCCCGGAGGAATACCGGGCGATGGCCGGCGAATTGAGCGCGGAATTAACTCATTTCGAGGACACGCTGAGCCGGCAACCGGAGCCGGGACCGGAAAAGGCTCTCATCGGATCGGAACTGGCTTTTGCCAACGGGAATATCGGCGAAGGGCTGCTCCAGCCTTCCACGCGTGAACTTAACCTGCTTCTACTGGACCGTCTGCAGACTCTCGGGATTCAAGCCGTTGTCATCGCTGTTCCATTTCCTTTGCTGGATCCCTCGTTCCCGAGATCAGCGGAATACATCCAATTCTACAAAGATATCGTGGATCAAGCCCGTCAACACGGCATGAAAGTGATCATGAAAAGTGGAGCGATTTTTTCCGGCACGGCTTTTTCGTCCGCAACCGTGGATTGGTCCGTGTACACCACCGCCTCCTATCTGCAAGGGCGCGAAAACCAGGTTCTGCTGATGGCGAGTAAATTCCAGCCGGATTATCTGATGATCGCCAATGAGCCGGGCACCGAAATGATGCTGACCGGCCTTTCGATCACTCCCGCGCAGTGGGGTAATTTCCTGGACGATACGCTCGGCCGGATCGACCGGTCCGGCGGCACGGCGGTCGGCGCAGGCGTGGGCAACTGGGAAGACACCGCATTCTTCGACCAGGTGATGCAGGCCGACGGACTCGATTTCTTCGACCTGCACATCTACCCGATGGGCCAGGATGCCGTCCTGCTCGATCGCGGTCTGGAATATCTTCAGGAGGCTCATGCGGGAGGGAAGCGGGTGACGATCAGCGAGGCTTGGCTGTTTAAAGTCGACCCCCGGGAAGGCGGCTCGGCCTATGGGGATTATGCCAGCGCCATCCGCCGCGACGTGTATGGATTCTGGGAAGGGCTCGACGCGCGGTTTATCGAGGATATCGTCCGGATGTCCGACGCCGCCCAGGTGGAGTTCGTCTCGTTCTTTTGGACGCGGACCTTCTTTGCCTATCTGGATTACGACGCGACGCCGCGCGATTTGTCCGATGTGGAAATCAACCAGCGGATCAATCAGGCTTGCGCGGTGAACGTGCAGAGCGGAACCTACAGCACACTCGGCGAATGGCTCCGGAAATTTCTGCGCGCCCGCAATGGGGGATAGCGTCTTTGGCAAGGATGCTTTCCGGCGTCCCGGCTTCTGTGCGTGATGAATGGGAATAGGTAATCCGAAGGATTTATCCCGCTTTCGCGGGATGAGGAATACCCCGCCGCTTGCGATGCGAGAATTTGGGGGTTGCGCGCCATGATACCGCGCGGCGTTCATTTTCGACCCGGGGGCAGTTCATTCGGCAGGCGCAGGACGTGTTGAGACGGGAAAGGATCTATTCATCCGTTTTCCAGAAACAAACGTATCGTTTCCTCGAACTTTTCCGGCTCCTCCAAAAACGGCCAATGCCCGCTGCGATCGAAGCCGGCAAGCGTACAGTCTGGAAGCAATCCACAGATCGCATCGGCGGTCGCTTTTCCCGTAGAGTCGGCGTCCGCCGCGCCGTACACGATGAGGGTTCGTACCCCCAGCTCGCGCAGGTCTTTGCTGAATTCCTTTCCCTCCAGCGAGCGGGAGACCTCGCGCCAGGTGGCAAATGAAATATATCCCGAATCCTCGATCAGGCCGCGGTTGCGTGGATCATATAACCGCGGAAGCGACGTTTCCAAGTTTAAGTTCGCGAACCAAGCATCGGCGGTTTGAGGATTTGCCGGCGGGAATCCGGGTCCCAAAGCATACAGTACGGGGCCAAACACATCCCATAACAGGGGTGCACCGACGCCGTTGTTGATCCGGATCGAGGAAACCAGGATCATCCCCTCGACATGTTCAGGGTACGCCAGGGCGTAGCGCTGCGCCAGCGCGCCGCCGGCGGAGTGCCCGACCACGACGATCTTCTCGGCGCGGATCACATCCCGGCGAAGGGCTTCCAACTCCTCCACGAGCTGGTCTATCGTATAGAGCGATGGATCGGGCTTGATCTGCGAATTGCCGGAACCGCGCTGATCGTAATAGACAACCCGGCGATCCTGCGCAAGAAAATTGAAACCTTGTTTGAAGGACCGGCTGGAATGGCCCGGCCCGCCGTGCAATATCACAACCGGGGCCGGATCGTCCGCCGGCCCCAATTCCCTGTAGAAGAGATCGAATCCCCCGATGGAAATCATTTGCGCATCCCCCGAACAGTCCCGGCAGGGAAGGTCGGCCGGTGGCACCCGGTAGAATGCATAGTCGGCGGACGCGATAAAGGCGATCCCGATAAGCATCCCGATGATCAACCCGATGCTGGCTATTCGCAACCAGGGGATTCTGGATTTTGGTTTTTGGCCCATGATAAACCTTGCCCCTCCCCTTGCCTCATCCCGGATTAGGGGGGGTACTTCAATACCGGATGATGGATCCTGGGCTTAGCCGTTTTCACCCACGGCAATGCTTCCCAGGTCAATGTCACTTCACTCTCATAAAGCGCCCGGACCGTCGCGCGCTCCATCCACAGCGCCATCGGATCGCCCCAGTGCATGAACCACGTCCAGCGCGGCTGCGCGCGGAGTATTTCCGGAGCAGGCATCGTCCCCACCTCGCCCAGGGCGATGGGTTTTCCCCCGGCCAACGCGAGGAGCTGATCGTAATCCTGCTTGGCGAATCCGCCTTTGTAAACATCCGTGGCGAGGA
The DNA here is from genome assembly GCA_964521085.1 of uncultured Anaerolineales bacterium. Classification (GTDB taxonomy): domain Bacteria; phylum Chloroflexota; class Anaerolineae; order Anaerolineales; family RBG-16-64-43; genus JAFGKK01. Next base: position 84,266 of record CAZFPL010000004.1, read on the forward strand.
TATCCACCACGTCGCCGCCGGGATAATACAGTTCATACGGATCCACTTTTTCCCGGACCTCGTTCGCATTGAAGACCCAGATCAGGTTGTTCAACTTGTGGAAATGCGTCAACCTCTCGAACAACATCCGGTAGAGGGATCGGTATCCCGGATCGCCGGTTTTCTTTCCCCACCAGAACCATTCCCCGTTCATCTCGTGATACGGGCGCCAAAGCACCGGAACGCCGGCCTCCCGCAGCTGCGCAAGAAACCAGGCGATCACGTCCACCTGGGATTTCCAGTGTTCATGGATTTCCGTCCCGGGCGCAAATAGATCCTGCCACTGGCGGTCCGACAGTTTCCTTTTAATAGACTCCTCGAAAACGACCGGCTCCTCGTCGGTCGGACAGACCGCGTGCCACATAAGCGTGATGAGGAATCCCTCGGAATGGCGGCGGACGGCTTCGTCGACGATCTGCTGGCGGAAGTTGATCCCGTCCCAGGTGCCCGCGGCGCTGAAACCGAAATCCTGCCCGAAGACGGCCGGATAATGCTCGGTAATTTTGTGCATCCCGGCCAGGCGCGTCGATCCGACCAACGGCGCGCAGTGTTGGCCGGTCAGCGTACGTTTGCCGGAGATCTCGTACAGGTAGCGAAGAAGCTGCACGGCTTCAGGGGAAGGATCCGGCGACACCGGACAGAGGGAGGGCGAAGGATTATTGTACATGGCCTCTACGTATTGGGTTGCGACGACCTGCTCTGGAATGCCGTGGAAACGGATTCCGGTGGCAGTCGGACAGGATGGATCATCGAACGGCGGCCGATGAGGATCCGCTACGAATCGGAGGTTTCTTCCTCGTCTTCTTCGGCGACGCCTTCCTCCTCCACCGGCGGATGCGCCTTCAGGTACTCTTCCCACCAATTCCTGAGCGCATTCACGACCGCCGGCGTGCCTTCCCGGAAACCCGCCAGTTCGATTTTGCGGCCGCCGGTCAATTCCACGATCGCCGATGCGCCGGCTCCGCCCTGAACGTCGAGAGAGGTACGCGGGTATATGTTGTGGATTTCATTCACGGAAACCGTCCGTTCACCGAGGAGATAGACGAATCGGAGACGATCTTCCAGCAGATGAACGGCGGATGGGATCCGCAACATCAGGTAGACGATAAAAACTCCGAGCAGCGCCAGCGGCGCGCCGAGAAGGTCGCCATCCACCAGCGCCCGGATGCCCGGGGCAATGAGAACGACGGAGAAGAGAAGCCCGAGCGGATAAATAATCGGATTGCGTTTCAGCACCCGGATGTTCCGATCGGAAAGCGCATCGGGTTTTTGCTCGAACAATTCCCGTTTATGCAGGCGCAGGAGTTCGACGAAGTCGTCGTATTTCCAGATCCACGGATCGAGTGAGAGTATGGTTTTTCCGAATTTGTCCTTGATCCGGATTCCGCTCCCCAGCCCGGTGCTTTCGACGGAATCCAAATCGATCCAATAATGAATTTCCTCCCGGCCGGACCAGGACCGGACGGCGATCCCGTCTTCCCGGACGGTCCACCATTTGCTCATCCAGAGGAAAAGTACCAGCCCAAGGACTGCGAACGCGGGAAAAACGACGGCGGTGAACAGATCGACATCCGTCTCCCACATCTGTAGAAAGCTGACCGCACTTAACAGCCCGAACAACAGCATGCACGCCAGCCCCACAAGTTTTATAAATATGTTATGGGTGAAGGTGACCGGCCGGAACTCTGTTTCGTTTTGTGTCGGATCGTCCATGGAGATCCCCTGCGCGAAAGGGAGAACGGGAAGGTTTCGGATTATCCGGCCATGAAAGAAACCATGCCCCGGAATTGCGAGCAAGCGAATTTCCTAAAATAAAACCCTTGAAAATATTCTGAAATTTCAGCCGGCTTCCACCTTGGCTCCGCAATCGGCGCAAAACTTCGCCCCGGCCTTAAGTTTGGCCCCGCACTGCGTGCAGTGCGCTTCGGCGTTGATCTTCGCGCCGCATTCCGGGCAGAACTTGGCGTTCTTGGCCAGCGGCGCGTTGCACTTCGGGCAGGTGGCGCGCACGCCTTCGCGCCAGCTTTTTTCCTTCAGCATCTCCCGGTCTTCCTCGGCCATCTTGGAATGAGCCCAGACCTCTTCGGTCGTGCGGCTGGCCTGCGCGGCCGCCATTTCCACGCCCAGATCCGGCGCGCACTCCTTGCACAATCCCTTCGAATTGTTCCAGCAACTGCGGCGGCAAACCCAGGCCGAACATCGCGGGCACTGGACGAAATCCGGTTTGAGTTCCTTCATTGCCTTGTTGAACGCCGCATCGTGCGCCTTTTGCCACCCGGCGGAGCGAACCCGCTCGCCGACATCGGCCGCCTGTCCGAATACGCCACCGAACAGGGAGCTCGCGGTATCCAATGCGCTGGACACCGTCCCAAGTCCGAAGGCTTCGAACTCCGTGCGGAAACCCGTACCGCAGCGGTCGCAATTGAACTCGAATTGGAATCCCGTGTCGGTGCTGAGGTCGGAGTAGTTTTGGGTGAACTCGATTTTGGCCATGGAAGCTCCCGTAAGGATCAGAGAATCACCAGATCATTCCGATGAATCACTTCATCCCCGAAATTGAATCCGAGGATGGCTTCGATTTCTTCGGATTTCTTCCCGATGATGCGGGCCAATTCGCCCGAGCCGTAGTTGGTGATCCCGCGCGCGATCTCCTTTCCGCCCGGGTCGAGGACGCGGATCGAATCGCCGCGTTCGAAGGATCCCTCGGCGGATTTGATCCCGACCGGGAGGAGCGAACTGCCGCGGGCGAGGGCTTGCACCGCGCCCGGGTCGATCCGCACCGCGCCGGAGGCGCGGCCGCCGGTGAGGATGTAGCGTTTGCGGCTTTCGACGGAGGTCGCCACGGGCAGGAAGCGGGTGCCGACGGTTTCGCCGGTCGCGGCGCGCAGGAGCACGTCGGGCGTTTCCCCCGAGGCGATGATCACCGTGGTCCCCGACCGCCGCGCCAGGTCCGCCGCTTGCAGTTTGGTCAGCATGCCGCCGGTTCCCAGACTGCTTTCCGTTCCGCCGGCGGCCTCCCAAAGCGCTTTGGGGATTTCCGGCTCGCTCACCTCGTTGACCAGGATCGCGTTTGGATCGGACCGCGGATCGGCCGTGTAAAGGCCCACCTGATCGGTCAGCAGAAGCAGCAGGTCGGCGTCGATCAGATTGGCCACCAGCGCCGAGAGATTGTCGTTGTCGCCGACGCGGATCTCCTCGGTGGCGACGGTGTCGTTTTCATTGATGACGGGGATGGCGCCGTGGTCGAGCAGCGCAGTGAGGGTGTTGCGCGAATTGAGGTAGCGTCGGCGGTCGGCCAGGTCTGCGCGCGTAAGCAGGATCTGTGCCGGAATAAGCCCGTACATGCCGAAGACCTGTTCATAGAGTGCCATCAGCCGGGGTTGGCCGATCGCGGCCAGCATCTGCTTGGCGGGCAGCCCCTTCGGCAGCGCGGGAAATCCGAGTCGTTCGCGGCCGGCTGCCATCGCGCCGGAGGTGACCAAGATGATCCCGGCGCCGCGTTCGCGCAGGGCGGCCAGTTGGCGGGCGAGCTCGACCATGTGAGGCATGGAGAGGCGCGGGGTGCCGGCCGTCAATGTGGACGTGCCCAGTTTTACGACAATGCGATGAAAGGCCATTCCCTTCGTCCTTGGAATTGATATCGGAAGCGGTTATACCACAGAAGCAGAACCGGGATTGAGTTCCAAAAGGAAGTATGTGTCTCCTCCTCGAAGATGCGTGATCCGGAAGCCGTGCTTTTGATAGAACGCGACGGCGTCATTCCAAGTCGAGGTGGTCTCCAGAATGATCTTCCGGTATCCGGCGGATCTTGCATCGTCCATCAACCGGCGGAGGATCGCGCTGCCGATCCCGCGCCGTCGAAAAGAGGGGGCGACGGACATGCGGCAGATTTCCGCCTCTCCTTCCGCATGGGGGATCAGCACTCCGGTTCCGACGATTCGGCCGTCCCAAACGGCGACCCGGAAGAATCCCCCGGCATACGTAGCGCCGATGTCATCCAAATCCGGATTCTTGAAAGGATCCAATTTGTTCCAGCGGTCCTTCAATCCATCGAGGACGAGGTTTTTGACCGCGGTTTGGTCTTCCGGCTGAAAGGATCGGATGATGAGATCTGAAATCATTCGGTAATTCCTTCATGGGCCGCTGGTTCGATCCCGGTAAACCCGAATGACCGCCATTATCACCGGTCATCGACAAGCGAACAAGAACGTCCGGAATCCAGCCTATCCATATCCAGATTGTGGGAATCCTATTCGATTCCGTGAACGGGAAGGCTATGGGGAGCCTTTCTTAAAAAACCGAGCGCCTGAAAATTTATTTTCCCCTAATTAGGCAGGAAAACGGTGGTCCTTCCGGAAAAAAGGTCCTTGACGGGGATGGGTGAATTAGTATAACATATGAACATATATTCAGTAATCAAAATTTACCGGTTGCAGGGCTGGGCGGGAAACCGCCTGCCACAGTCCGGTCAACGGATCGGGAAAATTTTGCGAGGAGGATCGGGCTGGAATGAATTGGAGGAGGCATGGGGTCTGTTATTTTATGGATAGTCGGCATCTTGCTGGCGGCCTGCTTCTTTTGGGCCGTCATTTTAAAAATCATCGGCCGGATCGCCCACCGGGCGGGCCATTCGGTTCCATGCCCCGCATCCTTCTCCTGGATGATCGACAATCCCATCCGGAGGTGGTATGCGCGCGGCGTGCCGGACCGGATCGGAATTCGTTCCGGGGAGCGTGTGCTTGAACTTGGACCCGGCCCCGGCGCCTTCACGATCGACGCGGCGCGCCGCGCCGGCCCCGAGGGGCGCCTGACGGTCGTCGACATCCAGCCGGAGATGATCGCCAAGGTGGAGGCGCGGCTGCGGGTGGCCGGCGTGAAAAACGTGGAAACCCGCGTGGCGGACGCGTATGGGCTGCCGTTGGCGGATTCCAGCATCGATCGCGCGTTCTTGGTGACCGTACTGGGAGAAATACCGGATCCGAAACGGGCGCTGGCGGAATTGCACCGCGTGATCCGGCCGGGTGGCGTGCTTTCGATCACGGAGGAATTTCTTGATCCGGATTACCCGCTGGCACTCGAGACGATCCGGCTGCTCGAGTCCGCGGGATTCCAACTCTGCCGGCGCGGGGGCAATCTGTGGATGTACACCCTTAATTTCGAAAGGATCGAGGGCCTGCGGCTGGGGACGCTGGATCTCTTAGCCTGTCCGGACTGTCACATCCGGCTGATCCTGCGTCCCCCATCGTCCGGAATGCAGGCAACAACCGTCCAAGAATATTTCCTGCATTGCAAAAAATGCCGGAAGGATTATCCCATCCGCGACGGGATCGTTCATTTTCTCGAATCCGATTCGCTTACCGGGCTCAACCGGCGTTTTGCGGCGATGTACGACTGGATGTCCTGGTTCTACCGGCCCTTCTCACCGATTATGTTTTTTTTCGTCGGCATCCCCGAGCGGCGGGCGCGGAAGGAAATCCTCGACCGGCTCGAACCCCGCGCCGGCCGCGTGCTGGAGGTATCGATCGGCCCCGGCGTCAATCTCCCGTTCCTGCATGAGCGCGAGGATGTCGGCGATATCTGCGGATTGGATATTTCGCTCGGCCAGCTGAAGCGCTGCCGCTCCTACCTTCATTCCAAAGGCTGGCCGGTCGAGCTCTTTCTGGGGAACGCCGAAACGCTGCCCTACCGCGATAATTCCTTCGAATCCGTGTTCCATATCGGCGGGATCAATTTCTTCAACGATAAACGCAAAGCGGTCGAGGAGATGATCCGCGTCGCCAAGCCGGGAGCCCGGATCCTGATCGCCGACGAAACGGAAAAAGGCGTGCGCGCGTACAACACGGCCGCACCCGGTTTTTCCCGCAGGGTGGGCGCGGATAAAAAGAAGGTGACGGCACCGGTTGATCTGGTTCCGCCGGAGATGCAGGAGGTGAAGCTGACGGAAGTCTGGAACGGTTTCATGTACCTGCTGGAGTTCCGCAAGCCGGGATAATCCGCAGAGGGAGCGCCGGATATTCCCGCGCGGCCTTCAGAAAATTTATCCCACTGTCGCGGGATGATGAATACCCCGCAGCTTGCTGCGCAGTTCTTGGGGATTGCGATCCGGGATACCGCGCGGCTTGCCGCGCGGTAGTTCATTCGCAATCGTGAGAGGTGGAAGATGTACGTTTTCGATACTCCGTTCTTCTGGGCTTTTATTTCGATGTTCTTCCTTGTCTTGGGAACCGCGCTGGTGAGCGGCATTCCTCTGGGGCACAATCCCCTGTTTGGGTTCATCACCGTGATCGGGAACGATTTTGCCCGGATCCTGATGGTCCTGCCTTTCGTACACCAGCCGCGGTTCGATTTCGGCATTGGAAACTGGATCCTGGGCGGACTCCTGATCGCCGTGGCATGCAGTTTCGGTTTGGCCGCTTTCGCCGTCAAATGGTGGAAAGCGCCGGACAAGAACGTCGTCCTGCAGACGGCCGGCGTGTACGGCATTGTTCGGAATCCGATTTACCTGTGCGACCTGATTTTCTCGCTGGGCATCGCCGTGGGCTTCGGTTCGATCGTCGGCGTGGCCTTGATCCCGGTGTGGTGGATCGCGTTTTTGTTCATCGTCCAGATGGAGGAAACCAGCATGGAACGCGAGCTCGGCCAAGCATATCGGGACTATAAACAGAAAGTCCGCGGACGGATCATCCCGGGACTGCCTGTTTAATCTGTCGACACACAGTTTTCGCAGTTAATTTTCATGGAGTAATTTGGAGGAAAGATGTGGATTGTTCGAATAATTCTAGCCGTGATCATGTTCACAATGGTTGCGGCTTTCGGAAATATCCTGAAGCGCCGTAGGGAGAATAACCGCCTACTCGAAAACAGACCGGTCAACCTTCTGGGTGTGATTTTTTACACCCCGGCCTGTTACGTGATGGCCGGCTTGCCGTCGGATCCAAACGTATTCTCACCGCCGGGGTTCCTCGCCGAGGCGGCGTGCGGATCGGATTTCTCGTCGTCGGCCTGGCGTTGATCGCCCGATCGTTGGGCGTATTCCTGACGGCGGTCCGGCAGAGAAAAACGGTCGGCGGGGAAAACGTCAAAGAAGGGTTGCTGATCTCCGGCATCTACCGCTATGCCCGCCATCCCATTTACGCGGGCATTATCGGGATCTCCCTCGGTATTACGCTTATCTTTGGCACCTGGGACGGGCTGCTGATGATCCCGGTCATCTTTCTTTTGAACATGACGGAAGCGCTGATCGAAGAGCGCTACGACATCGGGGTGCGGTTTCCGGACGAGTATCGCGAATACAGAAAACACACGCGGGTGTTCGGCCCGGTTTGGTTTTGGGGAGTTCTTGCCGTGGTTCTTGTGATCATAGCGGGAGTGGCGTACATTTAAAAGGAACGGACATGGATACCCTGATCGGTTTCCTGCGCGTGGTGTGCGGAGCCTTCGCCATCTTCCTGGTGCTGTTCCTCTTGTGGAGCATCCTGCGCGCGGTAAAGCGTCCCGCCGGTGCAGGCGCCGGGAAACAATTAAGCTGGCTGCACTCGCCGCTTTTTTACGTTGCGGCTTCGGTCTTCTTCTTTGGATTATGCATTTTGTTGTGGATTCCGCTTCCGGCGCTGCCGTTGGCAAATGAGATCGCCGTCCTGGGAGCATTGTTCTGTTTCCCGGGATTGGCGTTCGTGCTGTGGGGCAGGCTCGCGCTGGGGAGCATGTATTTCGTATCCACCGGATTCGGCGCGCAGCTTTTCGCCGGGCACCGCCTGGTCACCAGAGGTCCATATGCGATCGTCCGCCACCCGATGTATTTCGGTTTGCTCATCGCCGGCATCGGCGGCTTGCTGTTGTATCAGACCTGGACCGGCGTGGTTTTCATCGGGTGCGGTTTGGGCGTGATTCGCCGTGCGCTCCGGGAGGAGGAAGTGCTGTCGAAGGAATTCGGCGCGGAGTGGACGGAATACTGCGCCCGTGTGCCGATGCTGTTTCCGCGGCTTTTAAAATAATTTCCTCACCCCGCCGGAAGATCTCCGGCTTCCCCTCTCCTGGCAAATGTCCGGAGAGGGAGCAAGGTAAAAAAAAGGAGCCAACATGGACGGGTTGATTGGTTTCCTGCGTGTGGCTTGCGGAGTCTTTGCCCTTTCCACGGTTGCATTCCTGTTGTGGGGCGTTTTCCGAGGCACCCGGCGGCCTTCCGGCGATAGCGCGGGGCCAAAGGCAGGCTGGCTGGCTGCATTCACCGGTTTATTACGTTGTGACTTTGGGTATCGATATCGTCGTGGGCGTCCTGCTCTGGAAACCATTGCCCGGCACCCCGTTTACGGATGCGATCTCCATCCTCGGCGCGTTGCTGGTTTTTTCGGGGTTGGCTTTCATGTTGTGGAGCAGACTCGAACTGGGGAAGATGTATTTCGTCTCCACTATGGTAGGCGCCCAGCTTTTCGCCGGGCACCACCTTGTCACGAGCGGCCCGTATTCGATCGTCCGTCACCCGATGCATTTGGGGTATCTCGTAGCCGCGCCCGGCCTCCTGATGCTGTTTCAAACCTGGACGACGGTGTTTCTGGCCGTGCTCGCATTGGTCTTAATCCGCCGCGCGTTCCGGGAAGAAGAGGTGCTGGGTAAGACATTCAGTGTGGAGTGGACGGAATATTGCAAGCGGGTGCCGATGATTTTTCCGTTTCTCCGCCCCAGGATGGGAAGGAGCTAGCATCATGGAAAAACTCCGTGTCGCCGATCTTCCACCGATCGCCCGGACACTTCTCGTTCCCCTGGCCTGCCGGGCGGAAGAGATGCAACGGCCCGATGCGATGATCCGCGACGACCGGGCGCGGGAAATTCTCGCGCGCTTCGACGAAAAGGATCTCGCGCCGTTGAAATTATCCGGCGCGGACCACATCTTCACGATGATGCGCGCCCGTCAGTTCGACCATTGGTCGCGGATGTTCCTCGATGCGCACCCGCACGGGATTGTCGTCGATTTCGGCTGCGGACTGGATACCCGCGCAGCGCGCGTGGAAGACGGACGCCGGTTATGGTTCGGGCTGGATTTGCCGGAGGTCATCGCCCTGCGGAGGGCGCTCATCCCCGATGGACCCCGGGAGTGTCTCATCGAAGGGTCCGTCCTCGATCCGGCATGGATGGACCGGATCGCGGCGGAGCGGAAGCCGGTTATTTTTATTGCGGAGGGCGTTTTTCCGTACCTGAAAGGGGAAGATCTGCGGCGGATGATCAGCCGGCTGGCGGACCGATTCCCCGGGTGCGAACTGGCATTCGACGCAATGACCAGGCTCTCGATCCGGCTGCATAACCTTCACCCGCTCCTGCGCAAGGCCGGGACACATCTTGAATGGGGATTGGACGACGGACGCGAATTGGAATGGTGGAATCCGCGCATCCGTTTGATGGAGATGTGGAAGTATTTCGATTATTTCGAGCCGCGGCTTGGGATTTACAATCTGATGCGTTTCCTTCCGGTTTTTTCGGGCGTGAATTTCATCGTGCGGTATCGCTTTACGCAAGCTTGATGCTGGAAGAAAGGACGATTGCCTGCAAGGCAAAGATCGCTCAGGGAGGTGACAGATGAAAATTCTCATCTACGGAGCCGGCGTGTTGGGGAGAGTCGCCGCTGTTCGGCTCGCGCAGGCCGGCGAAGATGTGACGGTTCTGGCGCGCGGCCGGCGGCTGGAGGACATCCGCCGCGATGGAATCGTGCTCGAACGGTTCGAAAACGGCGAGCGGACACCACTACGTCTTCCGGTCGTGGAATAGCTCGAGCCGGAGGACGCCTACGACTTGGTCCTGGTTATCATGGGGATGAACCAGGTGCCGACGGTGCTTCCCGCGCTTGCGACCAACCGGCGCAACCCGAACATCCTGTTCATCGGCAACAGCATATCCGGCGATGCGCTAGTCGCCGCCCTCGGGAAGGAACGCGTCCTGCGCGGCTTTCTGCTCGTCGCCGGGACAAGGCTGCCCGGAGGGATCGTCCGTTATGCCTGCAACGAACGCCGCAAGGCTGGGTGGATCATCGGCGAGGTGGATGGATCGATCTCCCCGCGGATGAAAGAAATTGGAGCGACGCTGGATAAAACTGGGATCGGAGTGGAGTTGAATCCGGCGATCGACGCCTGGTTGAAGACGCACGCTGCGATGATCGCGACGCTGGGAGCGGCGGTGTACGTCTCCGGGGGAACTCCGGCGGCGCTGGCGAATAATCCCAGCGTGGCCGCGCTTGCGGCAGGCGGGCTTAAGGAAAGTCTGCGAGCCCTCCAAGCGCTGCATGTATCGCTCCTGCCGAAAGGGGTTCTGATCTATCTATGGGTCCCGGCGCCGATCCTGACGTTCCTCCTGCGGCGCATTGTGCGCTCGGAGGATGTGGCTTTCGGATTCGCCCACGCGGAGAAGGCGCGGCCGGAAATCCGGTTGATCCTGGAGGAGCTGATGGTTTTCCTGCGGCGCTGCGGACGGCCTCTGCCGGCGTTGGAGGAACTGAACAAACAATTTCGATAAGGGACGGTTGAGAACGGATTCACCGGGAAATGATATAAAAAAACGTCATCCAAGAGGACGGAATTATGGATAACAAGATTCTTCGAAGATACATTTTGGATGCGGTCCTGAGCCTGATCGGCGGGGGTTTGGTTCTATTTTGGCCCGCCGGAAGAATCGACTGGTGGCCGGGCTGGGGCGTGCTGGCGGTCAATGCGTTCATGATGGTCGCGATGGGTCTGATCATTTTCACACGGTTCCCGGACTTGGCGGCGGAGCGACTCTCTCCCCCCAAGGGGGCCAAGAAGTGGGACGTCGCCATCAACAGCGGCGTGCGCCTCATACAACTCGCGCGCTACATCGTCGCCGGGCTGGATCAACGATATGGCTGGACGGGCGGGTTTCCCATCGGGATTCAACTCGCGGCTCTGGCGGTCAGTTTCCTTGGATATGCCATCGTTCCCTGGGCGGTCGCGAACAATAAATTCTTTTCCCAGATCGTGCGGATCCAATCCGACCGCGGACACGCGGTCGCCGCGGGAGGACCGTACCGGTTTGTGCGCCATCCCAGCTACCTGGGGATGATCGCGTTCGAACTGGCCATCCCGGTCATGCTGGCCTCGTGGGGGGCGATCGTCATCAGCTGCGGCAGCGTTTTGCTGATCATCCTGCGCACGGCGCTCGAAGATCGGACGCTGCAGGCCGAGCTTCCCGGGTATGCGGAATACGCACAACGGGTTCGGTACCGGCTGCTGCCGGGAATTTGGTAGGCAGTCACTAGTCCACGGAGAACACGGAGCGGCACGGAAAAATAACACAAATTACTCTATGTTTCTCCGTGACCTCCGTGGATGAATACTGCGGATTCTCTCAATTTTTTCTCGAAGAGGATAGAACAATGGATAGAAGAAAACAAATTGCAGTATATATCCTTTCGGACATCTCCCGGACTGCGGTAGTGGGTGTGCTGCTATTCTGGATTGCCGGGAGACTCGATTGGTGGGCGGGCTGGGCTGCGCTATTGGCGATCCTGATTAATGCAGCGGCGGTATGGTAGATCGTCATACGTGTCCATCCGTCCTTGCCGGCGGAGCGCTTTTGGGGCCGCGCAGGTGTCAAGTCGTGGGATAACGCGATTGTCTTGGCCATAAAGATGGCGCAGGGGTTGCGATACGTCGTTTCCGCGCTGGATTACCGCAACGGTTGGACGGCCGGGTTTCCCGCCGGGCTGCCAATCGCGGGCTTCCTGGTTTGCCTCCTGGGCGCCTTCTTTTTTGTCTGGGCGATGGCCTCCAATAACTTCTTCTCGCAGAACGTGCGCGTCCAGATCGACCGCGGACACGCTGTCGCCACGGCCGGACCGTACCGGTTTATTCGTCACCCCGGATACCTGGGATTGATCCTGTTTGAGTTGGGGAGTGCGGCCTTGCTCGGCTCCGTATGGGCGCTGATTCCCCTGGCGTTTTGCGTCCTATTCCCAATCCTGCGCACCGCGCTCGAAGACCGCACGCTGCAAGCCGAGCTTCCCGGGTACGCCGAATTCGCCCAGCGGGTGCGGTACCGCCTGCTGCCGGGAATTTGGTAAGAGAAAAAACTTATCCACGGAGTGCACGGAGGAGCACGGAGTTTTTTCAATTATTATTATTTCCGTGACCCTCCGTGTCCTACGTGGATGAAAATAAGTTGAGAGATGATGAAACTCACGAACAATTGGAACAAATTCATCTACAAGCTTTGGTCTCCCATATACGATCCGCTGTTCAACCGGTTCTTTGTTTCGACAGCTCGTAAACGATCCATCATAACTTTGGATTTACGGCGGGGCGAACGCGTCCTGCTCCTCGGCGTGGGGACGGGAGTGGATTTGACGCTCCTACCGGAGGGCGTCCGCGCACTGGGAATCGACCTCAGCCCGGAGATGCTGGCGCAGGCGCGCAGGAAGCTTCCGATCCCCGGGCGCGAGATCGAGCTGCGGGTGGGGGACGCGCAGGCGCAGCAGGTCGAGCCCGGTTTGTTCGATGCGGCGATCCTCCATCTGGTCCTGAGCGTCGTCCCGGACGGAGCCGCTTGTTTTCGCGAGGCGATGCGCGCGCTGCGGCCGGGCGGCCGGGCGGTGATCTTCGATAAATTTCAACCGGAGAAAGGGCGAATTACGGCCGGACGACGTCTGTTCAACATCATCACGATGCTCATCGGAACGGATATCACCCGGCGGCTGAGCGACCTGACGGCCGGGACGAACATTCGCATTCTAAGCGACGAGCCGGCCCTCCTGGGCGGAGCATATCGGATCATCCTGGTGGAAAAAAATTCCTGAATGGAGAAACGAAATGACGGCCGACAGTTTCCGCGATAAGGTTGCGATCGTCACCGGCGCGTCGAGCGGGATCGGCAAGGCGCTAGCACTTCGGCTGGCGGGGGAGGGCGCTTGGGTGGTACTTGCCGCCAGGAACGCCGAACGCCTGCAGACACTGGCGGAGGAATGCCGCATGCTCGGCGGGAAAGCCGAGGCCGTCCCGACCGACGTGACCGACGAAGCGCAATGCAAGGCGCTGGTCGGGCGGGCGAAGGAGACCTTCGGGCGGATCGACATGCTGATCAACAACGCCGGCATGTCCGTCGCCGGCCGGTTCGACGAACTCCCGGATCTGCGGCTGTTCCACTATGTGATGAATGTTAATTTCTTCGGCGCATTAGCCTGCTGTTACCATGCATTGCCCCACCTGCGCGAGACGCAGGGGCGGATTGTGAATGTTTCCAGCCTGGGCGGACTGCTCACCATCCCATACAACACCTCCTACTGCGCCAGTAAGTTCGCGCTGCAGGGCTTTTCGGATTCGCTGCGGATGGACCTCACGGACAGCGGCGTGAGCGTCACGGTGATTTCGCCCTACTGGGTGGTGACGGAATTTCACGAACATTATCTCGACAAGGACGGGAAGGAAAAAGGTCCTTCGGGTCGGAAGGTCTACACCGAAAAGATGATGACCGCCGAGCGGTGCGCACAGATCATCCTGCAGGCGGCGCGGCAAAGGAAACGCGAAGTGCTGATGGGTCCCGGCCGGTGGGGCATGCTGCTACGCTGGATCGCGCCATCCATGATCGACAAGATCACGATCGACGCTATCATGCGTCCGGTTGCGAAGCGGGTATCGGACCATAGACCATCGGCAATCGATAAAAAACCGACGATTGAGAGGCGGCCATGAATGCAGACAACGCAAAGATCCTGGTCATCGGCGCCGGGGTGAACGGCTCGGCGTGCGCGACCATATTGCACCACAGCGGAATCGATGTGACCGTGCTGGCGCGCGGGCAGCGCTGCGTCGACATCCGTGACGAAGGGATCATCATCGAAAACCCGTTGAATGGAAAACGGACCGTGGCGGTCGTGCCGGTCGTCGACCGGCTGGCGCCGGATGACTTCTATGATTACATCTTCGTCATCATGCGGAAAAACCAGGCCCTGGAACTGCTGCCGGTTCTGGTTCGGAACCGCTCCCCGAACATCGTCTTTATGGGAAACACGCTCACAGGGCCCGAGTGTTATACCGATGTGTTGGGAAAGGAACGTGTTATGCTGGGCTCGGTGTACGCCGGTGGAAGGCGCGAGGGCAAGATTATCCGGGCGATCGTTCCCAACCGGATCCCGGTGCCGTTCGGCGAACCGGACGGGTCGGTCTCTCCGCGGCTGAAACTCCTGGCGGCGGCGCTCAACCGGGGAATTTCGAGGGCGGAGATTTCGACCCGGATCGTGGACCGACTGATCACCCATGCCGCGGTGATCCCCCCGCTCGGCGACCTCGTGATCAAGCATGGATGCGATACCCGCGCCCTGGCGAAATCCACCGACGATCTTTATCTCATGGTGGATGCGATGCGCGAATCGTATGCGGTGATCCAGGCCTGCGGGTACCGGATCGAACCGGCCGGCGAGCGTTCCCTGCTGATCACCCCCCGTTTCCTCCTGGCGGCCCTGTTCCGGATCCTCTTTTCCACGAAGTTCGGGGAAGTCGGTATCGCCTACCACGTTTCCCAGGCGCCCGATGAAATGCGACATCTTTCCCGTGAATTGAGCGTCCTAGTGGACAAATCGGGCCTGGCGGTTCCCGCCCTGCGTTCGGTGCTGGCGCTGCAGGCGCCATAGGATCGATCCCCATCCTGTGAAAGACCGGCGCGGTTCCGTCATCCCCGCGTGAACTTGGCGGGGACGGACCGCGGCGGTCTTTTCACGCGGGGATTTTTCCCCCTTTTCGTGTAGAGGTAAAATCGGCGGAGACCCAATTAGGGAGGAAAAACCATGTTCCTCAAACGTCGTTCAGCAAGCGTGATTTTCGGGCTGTTCATGCTGGCCGTTGCGGCCGTCCCCCTCCAAACCGTCCGGGCCGACATGGCCCCCAAGCCCACAATGGAATTCGAGTTCGTGTACGAGATCTCGCCGGCGCCATCGATTGTCTCCGGGATCCAGGAGGAATGCGGCGAGGCGGACTGTTTAAATGCCTATCTTCTGCAGAAAGGTGGGCCGCAGCAGTTCACCTGCACCAGGACGGATTGCTTTTCCGTGGCCTATTCCTATTCGGAATTTCAACGATTAAAAATCACTTTTTCCGACGGGATTACTCGCCAAAGCAACGTATTCAGCAACAAATACCTCAGCAACACATACCTGGTAACCGTCAGGGAAACAGATCTGCTGATTGCGCAACGCTGGAGCGGGCCCGCACTGTTTTCTTCCTATGACGACGGCTACGGCAGCGGGACCTATTCTTTGATTATTAATTCCATATTCCTGTGTATATTTTCCATCCCGGTCTTCCTCGTGCCGGGTTGCCTTATGATCCTGATTGCCGTTCGCTCCACCGGCTTTAGAAATTCCTGGGCTGCGTACATTTCGGCGTGGTTGTTATCCCTGCTGGCCATAGGCATTTATTCGATGACGCCTTTTATATTCGAAGGTTTGTTGGCTACTCTGGTAATCGAAATAGCCCTCGCCGTCGGATATGTGTTATGGCGCAAACGTCAGATGGTCTTGCTCCTCACCGTCGTGGCAATAATGAATCTCCTAACCCGTCCCCTGCTTGCGTATTTTGTGGGGGCATTTTATGACCTAAGGGCTGCGCACCTGATTTGGATCCTGTTGGGGGAAATCCTGGTCTGGATCGCTGAGGCGTGCATCCTGGCGCTTGCCTTGCGGAAGGAGACAGGCTTCCGGGAGGCATCGTCGCTCAGCTTGGTTTTAAACGCGGCCAGCTTCGGGATCGGATTGTTGCTGCCGTTCTAGAAACCGGTTTTCAAGCAGACCGACGCGGTCTTTAGGACCGCGTCGGTCATTTATTGCCTCCCTCGATCTGGCGTGCTTCCCTGAATCGTAGTATCCTGCCTCCCGACCGACCGGTCGGTCGGGAGGTGAGCCATGATGACAACCGACACACGCGAAAAAATCCTTCAAGCGGCGGCCAAGTTATTCGTCCGCCAGGGGTATACGGCCACCTCGGTCAATCAGATTTCAAAGGAAGCCGGGATCGGGAAAGCCACCGTCTACCATCATTTTCCCGACAAGCAAGCCATCGCCTATTCGCTCCTCGATCGAAGCTCGTATCGGGTCCGGGACGCCCTCTCGGAGGTAAGCGCCGAAGCCGACCCGCGCCGGAGGATCGAGGCCATTGCCGGTGCCGCCATCCGTCTGCGCGACGAATCGTTCGACCTCTTCCAGGTGATCCGGCGCGAGGTTCCCGACAGCCGGGCCCGGCTGCACACGCAGCTGGCCGCCATCCTGCTCGGCTACACGACTCAGGTGACGAATGCGATCCAGGCGGGGATCGGGCAGGGGATCTTCCGCCCCGTAGATCCGTCGATGGCGGCGCGCGCTCTCCTGACCATGGTGACGGGCTTGTATGTGCAGATCTATCTAAGCGGCAACCGGTTCGCGGATCCGGAAAAAATGTTGCATTCCATGCTGGAGATATTCTTCAAGGGAATCGAATCCCCGTAGTGGGCATACGGAATCCCAAAAAGGTTGGAAGGCGTACGGATTAGAAAGGAATATCCATGAACTGGATACGAAATCTCTCCGAATTGACCCATGCGGATCTCCCTGCCGCCGGCGGCAAAGCGGCCAACCTGGGCGAACTGATCCGAGGCGGAATGCCGGTGCCGCCGGGATTTTGTATCTTGACCGACGCCTACCGGGAAGCCGTGCGGCGGAACGATCTGGAGGGGAAGATCCGCGGGATCCTCGCCGGCATCCCGCGGCCTGAACCGGAGCCGCTGGAATCCGCCGCCGAAAAAATCCGCGCGCTGTTTCTATCCTGCTCCATCCCGCAGGAGATCGCGGAGGAAATCCGCGCCGCCTATCGGGAACTCGATCCGGCGGGGGATGCCGCGGTCGCCGTGCGCTCCTCGGCCACGGCCGAGGATCTGCCGGAAATGAGTTTCGCCGGCCAGCAGGAAACCTTCCTCAACGTTATCGGTACGGATTCGCTGCTGCGGTCGGTCGTGGAGTGCTGGGCCAGCCTGTGGACGGCGCGCGCGATCGGTTATCGGATGCGCAACGCGGTCCCGGCGGAGGGTCTCGCGCTGGCCGTTGCCGTACAACGCATGATCCCATCGGAATGCTCGGGGGTGCTCTTCACCGCCAATCCGCTCAGCGGCAGCCGGCGTGAAACCGTCATCGACGCGACCTTCGGCCTGGGGGAAGCACTGGTGGGGGGGAAGGTCGAACCGGACCATTATGTCGTCCGCGCGGCGGACGGGTGCATTCTCTCCAAAATGCTGGGCGCCAAGGCGCTCCAGATCCGCGGCCGGGCCGGCGGCGGGACGGAGTCGAGCGAGCAGAATTCGGCCTCGCAGCAGGCGCTCGGCGACGGGCAGATCATCGAACTGGCGCGGCTCGGGGAGCGGGCGCGGGCGCTCTTCGCCGATCCGCAGGATATCGAATGGGCGCTTGCGGAGGGTAAATTCCACCTCGTGCAATCGCGGCCGATCACCTCGCTCTTCCCGGTCCCGGAAAATCTTTCTTCCGAGAAACCGCATGTGCTGTTCTCCTTCGCCGCCGTGCAGGGCATGCTGGATCCGATCACCCCGATCGGCCGTGATTCCATGATGCAGATGTTCGCCGCCGGCGCCGGTTTGTTCGGCGTGCGCGCGACCGCCGAAACCCAGAAGGTCCTCTATGCGGCCGGCGAGAGATTATGGATTAATTTCACGCCCGTCCTGAAGAACTCCATCGGACGGCGGATTGTGCCGGTCGTCCTGGGTATGGTGGAGCCGACCGTTGGACAGGCGGTGAAGCTGATTTGGAACGAACCGTGCTTCCGGCCCGGGCGGTCCGGCATCCGCCCGCAGGCCGCGGTCCGGCTGGCGCGCTTCCTCCTTCCCATGGGGGTCAATGTCGCGCTGAACCTCCTCGCTCCACGCAGGCGTCGGGAGTACATCGTCGCCAACGGAGAACGCGTGCTGGCGCTGATGGATCGACGCAGCGCGGCGGTGATGGGCGACCGCCGGCAGAGGCTGTCGGCGCAGATCAACCTCCTGCCGGACCTCTTGGCGGATCGCCTTCCCTCATCGCTGATCCTTTTCGTATCGGGCGTGGCGGCGGGCATGGCTTCCTGGAACATCCTCAATATGATCGCCCGCAAAGCGATGGACGATCCGGCGGCCCGGGCGGAAGTGCACGATCTCATTCTCCAGGTGACGCGCGGGATGCCCTACAACCCGACGACGGAAATGGATCTGGCGCTGTGGGAGATGGCCAAGACCGTCCGGCGCGACCCGGATTCCCGCCGGGTGGTGGAGGAGGGAAGTGCGCCGGAGCTTGCCGCGCGCTACCGGGAAGGAAAATTACCAGCGGCGGTCACGCAGGCAGCGGGTCGTTTTCTGCAAAAATACGGCGGGCGCGGATTGGGCGAGATCGACCTCGGGCGCACGCGCTGGGCTGAGGATCCGACCCACGTGTTCGAGATGCTGATCAATTACCTGCAGATCGAAGACGAATCCCGGGCGCCGGATGCGGTCTTCGCGCGGAGTGCGGCGTCGGCGGCGGAGGCGGTGGAAAAACTTGCGGCCGCGGTCGGAAAGACGCGCGGCGGGTGGATCAAGGCGCGGCTGGTGCGGTTCTTCGCGGGGCGGGCGCGCCAGCTGATGGGCGCGCGCGAGAGCCCGAAGTTCTTCGCGGTGCGGATGATGCATGTCATCCATCGCGGAATGCTCGAGCTCGGGCGCGAATTCGCCGCCGCCGGCGAGCTGGCGCGCGCGGATGACCTGTTCTACCTGAGCATCGCGGAGATCCGGGCGTTTGCCGGGCGCGAAGCGAGGCCCTGGCGCGAAACGATCGCCGGGCGCCGGAGCGCCTACGAACGCGAATTGCGCAGGCGGCAGATCCCGCGCCTCCTGATCAGCGACGGGCGCGCTTTTTACGAAGGCATCGCCGCCCGAGAGGGAGATTCCGAAAACCGAATGGCCGGCAGCCCGGTCTCGCCGGGAATTGCGGAGGGAAGGGTGCATGTGGTCCTGGACCCGCGCCAGGCGAACCTGCAGCCGGGGGAAATCCTCGTCTGCCCGGGGACCGATCCCTCGTGGACGCCGCTCTTCCTTTCGGCCGGCGCGCTGGTTATGGAAACAGGCGGGATGATGACCCACGGATCGGTCGTGGCCCGCGAATACGGAATCCCAGGTGTGGTCGGCGTCCATAATGCGACGACCCGCCTCAAGACCGGCCAGCGGGTGCGGGTGGATGGATCGAAGGGAATCGTCGAAGTTTTGGATCAGTAAAAATGGAAAGTGGGTTGTAGGGAAACTCCATCCGAGGCTGTGGAAAATCCGACCATAGACCATGGACCATCGACCATAGTCGATTTATTGCTGCGAAGGAATTGGCTTGAAGTATGCGGTACGGCAATTCAACGCAGGGATCGATACGACAAACATAGAAAGATTGAATGTGCAGGAAAGGCCGATTCAATCGTAGAGTAGAATCGACGATAGTCCATGGTCGATGGTCGACAGTCGAACGCCATCCGAGGTGAGAATTGCACACCCAACCGACAGTTATTCAAGGAAGCGTGGCAAAGGGCTTCGAACCGGTACGCGAGGAGTTCATCCGGAATTTTCGCGAACGCGGTGAACTCGGCGCGGCTTGTGCTGTCTTCCGGCAGGGTTGCAAGGTGGTGGATCTGTGGGGCGGAGTCCGCGATGATAAAACCGGCGCACCATGGGAACGGGATACGATGACCCCGGTATTCTCCTCGACCAAGGGTTTCGCGGCCATGACACTCGCCGTGGCGAACGCGCGCGGCTGGCTGGATTACGACGAGAAGGTTGCTGCTTACTGGCCGGAGTTCGCGCAAAACGACAAGCAGGATATCACCGTCCGCACGCTGATGGGCCACCGCGCCGGATTATGCACACTGGACGGATTGACGATCCGTACATTCGCCGACCTGGATACCTCGGCGCAAGCTGACGCGTTGGCGAAGAAAAAGCCGGTGTGGATTCCGGGAACCCGCCAGGGATACCACTGCTGGACGATCGGCTGGTACTCGGGCGAACTGCTGCGCCGGATCGATCCGGAGCATCGCAGCCTAGGCAGGTTTTTCCGGGAAGAGATCGCCGGACCGCTTGGCGCAGATTTTTATATCGGCCTGCCGCCGGAGATCCCGGAGGAACGGCTTGCGACTCTGCACGGTGGACTCAACAGTATTCCGGAGCTATTCGCGCACATCGGCGAGATGGATGGAAGGATTTTATTTCAATTCCTCAATCCGCGGTCACTGACCTGGCGCAGCATGATCGACCAAAAACAGCTGGTCAAACACGATAATTTCAACCGGCGCGAACTGCAATCGGTGGAGGTGCCGGCCGGAAACGGGATCGGAAGCGCGCGCGGCATGGCGCTTGCGTTCAGCGAGTTTGCCACGGGCGGCAGGAAACTCGGACTCAATCCGATATTTCTCGCAGATCTCGAAAAACCTGTCTCGCTTCCGCCCGGTGAGCGGATCGACCATGTAGCGCGGCTGGATTTCCGCTTCTCGCTGGGATTCATCAAACCGTCGCCCGATTTTCCCTTCGGTTCCAATACGCGTGCGTTTGGCATCGGCGGAGCGGGCGGATCGCTCGCGTTTGCGGATCCGGAAAAAGAGATCGGGTACGCCTATGTCATGAACCACATGGGATTTTCGGTTTCCGGCGACCCGCGCGAGCAGGCGGTACGGGATGTGGTGTACCGCTGCCTATAAACCCGACTATGGACGATGGACTATCGACCATGGTCGAATCAACACTCCGATTGGCCCAGCCTGAAACACGCATCCCGTCATTCATTGATCTAGACGGTTCGGTGAGCCGACCCCGGCCTTGATATTTCTGAAACGCATGGAATAGGTTGACTCGCCAGAAGAGCAGAATCGACGATGGTCCATGGTCGATGGTCTATGGTCCATGGTCTGTTTGTTTGGCAGATCATCCACGGTTGAAAAGAGATCCTAGTACAATAGAAACGTGATCGAACTGCGCAACGTCCAAAAAGTCCTCAACGGAAAAACCGTCCTCAATATCCCCGAACTGACCGTTTCTCCGGGTGAGATTGCAGGCGTCTTCGGCCCGGAGGGCAGCGGAAGCGATGTGTTGTTTGCGCTGCTCACCGGGCGCATGCGGCCGACGCTCGGCACGGTCCGTGTAGCCGGGCTCGATCCGCTCCGCCAGCGGGATGCCTTCAGCCGCAAGACCGGAATCGTCTTTCACGACGATGCGATCTACAAGAATCTCACTACGGCCGCCAATCTGGAATTTCACGCCAACCTGTATGGAATGCCCAAAGCACGGATCGCCGAAGTGCTGGATCAGGCCGGCCTGGCCGATCAGGCCGCCGTTAAAGCCGACGATCTCCCATCCGGTTTGAAAAGGCGGCTTGCTTTCGGAAGAGCTATTCTCCACCGCCCGAAAGTGTTGATCCTTCAGGAATTATTCGACCGCTGCGACGAAGCGACGATCACCCTGCTTGGAGATTTGCTGCGCCGCCGGGCCGAGGAGGATGCGGCCGTCCTCGTCCTGGCGAGCGCCCCGGCACGGCTGGCGGAGTTCTGCACGGGCAGGTATGAGATCCAACAGGGGCGGATCGATCCAATGCGGGATGCCCCCGGGGAGGCTGTGCACCCGACGTTCCGGCTGCCGGTGAAGACGGAAGACAAGGTGATTCTGGTGAATCCGGCGGAAATCCTCTTCGCGGATGCGAGCGAAGGCCGCACATTCCTGGTTACCGCAGAGGGGCGGCTGGCCGCCCCATACACCCTGGCCGAACTGGAAAGCAAACTCTCACGCAGCGGTTTCTTCCGCGCTCACCGCAGCATCCTGGTGAACCTGCAGCACGTCAAGGAAGTCATCCCCTTTACCCGCAACAGCTTCAGCATCCGCCTGGACGATCCCGCCGGGACGAAAATCCCGCTCAGCAAGTCGGCGGCCGCGGAACTCAAGACGTTTTTCGGCTATTAAGCCTGCTCCACCCATCCCCCGGAATGCTTCATTCGCCCCTTTCCAAGCGCCGATTGGCGCTTTTTTGTTGCGGGCGCCGGAGAAGTTGCCTATAGTGTTGACAAGAAAAAATCCCCTCCCATGCCTCCCCGCGAAGAACACGCGCGGACAGGCTCTCCTGCTTGGCAATGAGTGCCGAAAAGGGGAGGAGCGAGGAGGGGGAAAGGAGATGTAACCATGAAAAGCGAAACGAATTCGAACGGGCAAACACGCAACCAAGGATTGAAAAACCGGCAAGGACGCAACATCGCCTATTGGTTTCCCCTTGGTATTGGAACAGGGGTTGCCTTGGGTGTGATGTTTGAAAATCTTGCCCTGGGTATCGCGATTGGCACGGCCTTGGGCGCCGCCCTGGGGCTGGCCGTTAATCTGAACCGCCCGGGCGAGTCGGACCCGGATACCGGAACTCCCGGCGGGCGCTGGATCGCTGTAATCGCCATCGGCGGTGTGGTACTTCTCGCCGCCGGGGCCATTCTTCTCTTTTTCCTGATGCGATAACCGGTGCGAAACCGGAAGGAGAAAATCATGAATACCATCGAAACGCACGAACTCAGCAGGGACTTCGGAACCGTGAAGGCGGTCGACGGCATATCGTTCACCGCCTCGGCGGGCGAGCTTTTCGGATTTCTCGGCCCGAACGGCGCCGGGAAGACGACCACCATCCGGATGCTGACCGGCCAGCTCAGGCCGACGGCGGGATCGGCGCGCGTGGCCGGCTGCGACGTGGTGAACGAACGGACGGAGCTCAAGCGGCGGATCGGCGTGGTCTTCGAGTATCAGAATCTCTATGAGCGCATGTCCGCCTTCGAAAACCTTAACTTCATCGCCGACCTGTACGGTGCCTCCCGCAAGCGGGTCAGGGCGGTGCTGGCGCAGGTCGGGCTGGCGGAAAGGGCGCGCGAACCGATCAAGCGCTATTCCAACGGCATGAAACAGCGGCTGTTGATCGCGCGGGCGCTGATCCCGCACCCCAAGGTGCTGTTCCTCGACGAGCC
This sequence comes from uncultured Anaerolineales bacterium, assembly GCA_964521085.1. Classification (GTDB taxonomy): domain Bacteria; phylum Chloroflexota; class Anaerolineae; order Anaerolineales; family RBG-16-64-43; genus JAFGKK01. The sequence continues at coordinate 107,302 of CAZFPL010000004.1, forward strand.
GACCCGCGGTCTGGATCCCGCCATGGCGCGCGACGTCCGCAACATCATCGCCGGCCTGGCCCGAGATGGGACGACGATCTTCCTGACCACGCACTACATGGAAGAGGCGGACCGGCTCTGCGCGCGGGTGGCGATCCTCGACCGCGGCCGGATCGTCGCCTTGGATGCGCCGGCGGCGCTCAAGGCCGCGTATGGCGGACCGCAGGGAACTCTGGAAGATGCTTTCCTCAAGCTCACCGGTTCGCCGATGCCTGCGGAGGCGTGACCCGGGCGTTTCCGTTTCGAAAACGAAAGGGTATCATGGGTGTAGCGATGAAAAACATACTGGAATACCTGCGGGTCGTCGGCGTGCTGGCCCGGAAGGACATCGTCCAGGGGCTGAAAAACAAGAACATCCTCGTGCTGTTCTTCTCGGTGGCGTTCTTGATCATTTTCTACAACGCGCTGCCTTCCCTTTCCGCCGCCAAGCGGCCGCCCTCCCTGTTCATCTACGATGCCGGCAACTCCGCGTTGACCGGCCGCCTGGAAGCATCTTCGGAGTTCGATGTCCGGACGGATTTCCCATCCGAGGAGGCGATGATCCGCCGGCTGGCGCTGGGCGACATCCCGGAACTCGGCCTGGTGATCCCGGCCGATTTCGACAGCCGTGCGGCCAGTGGCGACGCGCCGCCCCTGCGCGGCATCGTCGCCTACTGGCTGAGCGGGGAGGAAGTCGCCGGGCTGAAAGCCAAGGCGGAAGGGGAGATCGCCGCCGTGTGGGGGACGGGCGTTTCCATCAGGATCGACGAGAACGTCGTCTACGGGCCGGTGGACGACGAAGGCGCGGGGACCCAGGCCTCGATGGCGCTGATCTTCGCGCTGGCGTTGATTGGGATCAGCCTGGTGCCGCATCTGATGTTCGACGAAAAGGAGGCGCGCACTCTCGAGGTCCTGCTCGTCTCGCCGGCGAGCGAAACCCAGATCGCGGCGGGCAAGATGCTGGCCGGCCTGTTCTACTCGGGCACCGTCGCGGTGCTGGCGGTGATCGTCAACCACGGCTTAATCGTCCACTGGGGGCTTTTTCTGGTGATCCTGGCTGTTTTCGCGACGTTCTGCGTGACGCTCGGACTGATCCTCGGCACCGCGATGGAATCGAGGGCCCAATTTGCCGTCTGGGCCTGGCTGATCATCCTGCCGCTGTTCATGCCGGTCGTCCTCTACCTGCTGCGCGAGCTGGTACCCGAAGCCGTCATGCAGCTGCTGCCCGTCATCCCCTCCGTCGCAACGTATCTCGCGATGCGCTACGTATTCACCCAACCGCTCGCGCTCGGCGCGCCCCTGCTGGGGGTGGGCTGGATCCTGGCATGCACGGGAATCGAACTGGCAATCGTCTCCTGGCTGCTGCGGCGCCGGGACCGCGGGGAAGCCTCCAAGCTTTCCGCGAAAGTTCCGGCCTCCTCCGCGACCGCGCGGGAGAAAGCGGAGGTTCTTCCCGTCCCGCGGGCGGTTCCGCAGGAAAAAATGGACACTTCGTCCGCCGCGCCGGTCACCGGCTGGCGCGCCTCGCTGCGCATCGTGCTGGCGATCGCCGGCAAGGACGTGCGCGAGGCGTTCCGCAACCGGCTCATCTTTTCGGTCATGATCGGGACGGTGTTCCTGGCTCTGAACGGAAGCCTGCTGCCCGCGCTGATCAACTGGGGGAGCCCGCCGACGGCGGTCGTCTTCGACGAAGGAAGGTCGGCCGTTGTTCGTGAGGCGGCCGGAGAGATCGACGGCCGGCTGATTGCGGCGTCTTCGCGCGAAGATATGGAGGCGCAGGTCGTCCAGGCCGCCGGAGAGTGGATCGGGTTCGTGCTCCCGGCCGATTTCGACGCGCTCGCGCAATCCGGGGCCGAGATCAAAATCGACGCTTACGCCGTGCACTGGGCGGATCCGGAGAAGGTCGCGGAGACCGCCGACTACTTTGCGGAGCAGCTCAGCCTTGCCGCGTCGGCAGAAGTAAAGATCACGATGGCCAAGGAGGGCCTGTATCCGACGGTCGATTCCGCCGGGCAGACCCTGATCAACCTGCTCACCCAGATCCTGATGATGGCGGTGGTCGGGTTTGCGATCGTGCCGCTGCTTTTCGTGGAGGAGAAGGAAAGCCGCACGATGGACATCCTGACGGTCTCCCCCGCCGGGTACATCCAGATCCTCCTCGGAAAGCTGCTGGCCGGGATGACCTACGGCCTGTTCATCGGGATCGTGATCGCGCTGATCAACCTGAAGCAGATCGTCCACTGGGACATACTGGCGTTGACCCTGTTCCTCGGGGCGCTGCTGTTGGTCGCGATCGGCATGCTGATCGGCGTGCTGGCGGATTCGCCGACCAGTGCGGCGTTCTGGGGCAGCCCGCTGCTATTGCTCTCGGTCCTGCCGCTGCTCTTGGAAGCCTTCTTTGCCGGGGTCTGGCCGGCGTTCCTGACAAACCTGCTTTCCTGGTTCCCCACATCCGTGGTCATGCGCATGTTCCGGCTTTCGCTCGCGGGCGAAGCGCCGGTGCAATTGGTGTGGCAATCTGCCGCCGCGCTTGTGGCCACTTCGGCGGTGATATACGCGCTGGTGGTGTGGGTCATGCGGAGGAAGTACAGCGTGTAGACCGGCCAGCGACGATTGATCATCGACAATCGCAAAACCCCTCCCCAATATGGGGAGGGGGTAGGGGGAGGGGACGATAGCGATCATGCGTGGGGATGGATCCCCGAGCTGATAAACGATGCCCCCGCAAAAAGCGCGGGGGCATATTCCGAGATGCTTGTTGCGCGGGTTCACAATTGAATCAAACGCCGGGCTGAATGGACGATCATCCATCGTCCATGGTCGACGGTCGGCCTCACGTCCACGTGATCCCGCTCATCCCCGGACGGACGTAAATTCCGATTGCGGGGAGGACGGCATCGGTGCAGCGCGTTCTTCGTACGCTGTAGGTTCCGGTACGCAGAGTGAAGTTCTTGGTCATACCGACGGCAAACGAACCGCCGTCGGTGTCGTGGTTATACAGGCTCTGCCAGGAACCGCCCGGCGGCTGGACCTCGATGTGGCAGATGCTGAATGGGAGATTGTTCTGGATGGAGAAATCCACGTCGACGGCGATCTGCTGGTAGCGGTAGGCAGGATCGGATCCGATCGCCCGGTCGTGTTCTTCATACAACACAGTGGAGCCGCAATCCTTGATCTGGACGTCGTAATACCCGGCGGTGAGGGAGATACTGAAGGAGGCGTTGATGGCGATGGTATCGGCCCCCAACCGGTTGGCGCCCCAGACGCTCTCATCCTTCCCGCGGATGTACACCACGCACAGCGAGATGTAGACTTTGTTTTCGATCACATAGGCGACCGTCGGCGGGGGCGGGGTTTCCCGGATCGGCAGGCTGTAGGGCGAGCCGGTGATCACGGAACTTCCGCCGAAGGCCCAGCACTCCGTCCCGTTGCTCTTGCGGACGACGTAGTAATCCGGGATCTCCGGGACCGCGCGCGCCACCAGGGTGACGGTCTCGCCCTCGGCAATGCCGGCCACCCATTCATAGAGCTTCCAATCCGGCCCGGTCACGCAACTGAGGGATTGGCCGGCGGTCATCGTCACCGGCGCGGTGGTGAAAGTCGCGGTGAGGGACGGGGTGAAGGTGGCGGTGAGGATCTGGGTCAGCGCCTGGGTGAGGGTCGGCGAGGGCTGGGAATCCCCCGGAGAATCCGGAATGGATCCATCGGGAGTAGCCGTCACCACGATGATCTGACCCGTGGCCGGACCGGCGGCCGTTTCCAGGATGCAGGCGCCGCCGAACAGGGCTGCGCCGAGGATTACGATCAACCGCAGGATTTGGGGCGTTTTCATGGGCTGTCTCCTCTTTTTCGGTTCCCGTTGTTGTCGCTGCTTATTATTACGGATTATCCACGCCGAGTCCACGGATTTTGGGCTAAAAAGGTGATTTGTGGAGGTAGTTTGGAGGTTATTGGGGGAAAGGGGCCATTGACTATAGAGCGTCGACAATCGTGACCCCTCCCCTTCCCCTCCCCAACTTGGGGAGGGGAAGGGGAGAGGGATGTGTGCTGGTCAAGGCTGATTTCATATCATTACTGAATCGGCGATGGTCCATGGTCTATGGTCCATCGTCGGTTTTCTGCTGTGGCATGCCGGGTCTAGGTGATGGTGACGGTTACTCCGACAGGCGAGATGGCGACGTCGTCGGCGGAGAATGCCAGTCTGTAATTAACTTCATAGCTTTCATGAGCCCGGAAATCGTATTTCCCGGCTTGCATCGTGAAATACATTGTGGCGCCGTCGCGGAGGGCGGCATCATACATGCCGGTGATATCCAGCCAGGCGTTTTCTCCATGGCGGGTGTATTGGATCCAATAGACGTCATGCCCGGATGCGTTGATGATCGAGAACGTGACGAGTGTGAAGACTTTGACATTTCGGGAGAGTTCTTGCGGTCCGATGGGCGTATTCTCCGCTTCGTACAGTTTTCCGCCGTAGCAGTCCAGGATCTGGACGTCGTAAAATCCCGCCATGATAATTATCCCGAAGGTCGATCCGGGGGCGCCGGCGCCGCTGGGAAGCATGTCGGTCCCCCACGTTGTTTCGGCCGCATTGCGCAGGAGGAGATCGCAAATTGCCAAGCCGGTTTGATTCTCGATTTGGTAGTAAATCTCGTGCAGCGGCGGAGCCTCCTTTTCCGGCAGACTCAAGGGGTTGCCTTCGATCTTGGCTCCGATGCTGGATGCCCAGCACTCCACCCCGTCGCTTTTTCGGACATAGTAATACTCCGGCCAATCGGGTGTCGAGCGCGCGGTCAGGGTGACGACTTCCCCCGGCTGGATCATGGCCACCATATCGTACAGGATCCAATGCGGACCCTTCGCGCAGTTCAATGGTTGGCCGGCGGTCATCGTGACCGGCTTGGAGGACGTCGGATGCAGGACTTTCGTCATGGGCGTCGGCGGCGGTCCTCCCCGGAGGGTGGGGGTGACCACGATGTGCGCCGCGGTATTCTCTTTCGAGGCATCCTGCGGCGCGCAGGCGCTTCCGGCCAGCGCAATCATCATTGGGAAGAACAGGCGTGCGAATCGGAATTTTTCCATTCCCATAGTGCCCCTCCGTCGCAATCGAGGATTCATAACTCTCGGAATATTATGACTCACTCTCTGGGCGGTGTCCACAAAATAGGAGTGGAGTACTTATTTGGATCGGTTTCGAGGAAGTCTCCGCGAAAGCCGGTCGGCGAACGTGGAAATTCCGACCATCGACCATGGGCCATCGACCAATGCCGATTCGATGATGTGGTAAATTTAGCCTTGCCTGCGGTTCATTTATATAGAAGTCCGGATCGGTTCGCCGGAGTGCAAAGAATTTCCGAAAAGGAGAGATATCCGATTTGCGTTTCCATTATGGCGCCGTTCCTGCAAACGAGGCCTTTCATCCGGAAGCGGAGGGATGGCGGAGCGTGCGCGAGCCCAATCCGCTGGTGATGCAGCTGTTCGCGCTTCCCCTGATGTTCCTCCTCATGGCTGGTTGGGGTCTTTCCGTTCTGCTGTTTATGGGACCGGAAATATTCTTCCCTAAAATTTCCGATATGGCGGGAATTGCGGCAAATTGCCTTCTGGGCAGCGGATTATTTTTCCTTATGATCCCCCTGCACGAACTGATTCACGCGCTATTCCATCCCGGGTGGGGTTTCTCTACCAGGACCGTCATCGGGCTTTGGCTGTCTAAGGCGTTGTTTTACGCGCATTACGAGGGGATCATGTCGCGCAACCGTTTTCTGATGGTTTTCCTCGCCCCGTACCTTGTTCTGGGAGTGCTTCCGACGATCGCCGCGATCGCCTTCCCGGAGTGGCGGCCCGTGTTGCTACCCTTTTCCTTTTGGGGAAGCATCCTGCCGTGCGGTGATTTTGTGGGGTTGATTGTTGTTCTTTTTCAGATACCCGCTTCGGCGATCGTGCAAAATAAAGGATGGAAGATGTATTGGAAGCCGTCCTCGTGATCGTTCCGCGCATGGACCGTCGAAGCCGACCATCGACTATCGAAAAAAAGACCTTGGACAATAGACCATCGTGCGCTCAAAGACCGCTGGCTTGTGCCCCGGTGGGGCATTGTGTACCAGAGCGGGGTCCCGTCCCGTGCGGTTGTCACGGGATTAATGCCCTCGGGGCAGGCTCATGGCTGATCGCCCGCACGGGGATTTATCCCTGCGCTGATAAACAATCCCCCGCATAGATCGCGAGGGCAGACTCCTCTAGGGCAAGAAACAATGCATCACAAAGCCCGCAAGAGCGGGCTTTGTGTACCAGCGCCGTGCTTCAGCGCGGCGCGTAATTATTCCATCACCGGGTTGAATCGGCGATGGTCCATGGTCTCTTTCTACTCAAGCTTCCTCACGCTGCCGCCTTCCACTCCCCAAACCTCATTCGCCATCCGCTCGATGAAATACCGATCGTGCACCACGGCAAGCATGGTTCCATGAAACGCGGCCAGCGCCTGTTCGAAGGAGTCGCGGGAGGGGATATCGAGGTGGTTGATCGGTTCGTCGAGCAGGAGGAAGTTGCAGCCGCGGGCGACAAGCAGCGCAAGCAGGAGCCGCGCGCGTTCTCCGTAGGAAAGCGAGCCGAGGGGGGTGAACACGTCGTCGCCGGAAAAGAGGAAGTAGTGCAGGAAGCGACGCGCGTCGGTTTCGTCGGCGGCGATTTCGGCCTGGACGATTTCGAGGGCGTTGCGCGCCGGGTCAAGCGTTTCCTGTTCCTGCACCATGAAACCGGGACGCACATTCGCGCCGAGCTGCACGCGGCCGGCAAGCGGGGGAAGCGCGCCGGCAATCGTGCGCAGGAGGGTCGTCTTGCCGCTGCCGTTGGCGCCGGTGAGCACCGCGCGCGCGCCGCGCCGCAGGCGCATGTCAACCCCCTCGAGGATAACGGTACTGTTATAACCCACAGAGAGACTCTCGAGTGTGAGAACATCGTTCCCGCCGGCGGCGGCCGGATCGAATTCCAGCTTCATCCCCCATTCCCAGCCGGGCTTTTCCACGCGGTCCTCGGTCAGGAGCTTTTCGATCCGCCGCTCGATCTGCTTGGCGCGCTTCATCGTCCCCGCGCCGCGGTTGGCGAAGAACCCTTTGGCGAACCCGTCCTTGGTGTCCGCCTTGCCGCCCTTGCGGAAGCGCGAGATTCCGCGCAGGTGGCTGGCCGCGCTGCGCAAGTCGGCGATCTCCTGCTGCTGGTCGGAATACGCCTGCTCCTGGCGCGCGCGCTCCTCGTCTTTCTGATCGCGGTAAGCCGAGTAGTTTCCGTCGTATTCTTTCACTACGCGCGTGCGTGAATCGAGTTCGAGGATGCGCGTGACGGTCCGGTCGAGGAAAGTGCGGTCGTGCGAGACGACGAGCGCGCCGCCGCGGAAGGCGCCAAGCCATTGCTCGAGCCACTCGAGCATCGGCAGGTCGAGGTGATTGGTCGGTTCGTCGAGGAGCAGCAACTGCGGGTGTGCCAGGAGGACTCCGGCCAGCGCCAGGCGGGTCTTCTGCCCGCCGCTGAGCGTGGAGATACCCGCATCCAGCGGGATCCGGTCCAGGCCGAGGATGGCGAGAGTCGCAGCGACCGAGCCGGCGCCGTTCGGAACGGCGGCGAGGCGGTCGAGCGCCTCGTCATATGCCGCGTGAAGCGCTTTATCCTCTGGCGATTCCGCAAGCGCCGCGGCCAGGCGTTCGACCTCCACGCTCAGCCGGGGGAGATCGCCCTCGGCGTAGGCCAGGAACTCACCGAACGTCTCGCCCTCGGGGAGAACCAATCCCTGGGGGAGGTAACCGATCCGCAGAGAGTTCGGCTTTTGGACCGACCCGGAATCGGGCGGATCGAATCCGGCCAGGATGCGGAGCAGGGTGGTCTTTCCGCAGCCATTGGGGCCGACCAGGCCCGCGCGCTCGCCCGGGTTGAGGTTGAAGGAGACGGCGCCCAAGATGACGTTATCACCGAAGGATTTGCGGATTTGGCTGGCTGAAAGCATATACGACCTGTGGGTGGAAAACAAAAACCGTGGGCAATGCTCCACGGTCGGACCCCCGCTCGCGAATTCTTCGCGCCGGGAGATCGCCGGTGCTCATCGCTCGGGGGGCAGGCGAGCTGCCCAAAAGAACGGATTTTACAGGTCGACAGTGCGCATTCGAGGGAATCCTTTCAACATGAATTTTACCATCATTATCGGCGAACCGGCATGAGTATGACGTGACGGAACCTCCTTCCGCAGCGGCCCTAGGCGGAATTTTTCTCGGGTAAAATATCGGCGGGAGAATACACGGCACGCTGAAGCCGCGGATTTACGGATCAGGTGATGCGGGGCGCGCCCCTTCGATTTCGCGGAGGGCCTGGATTGCGGAAAGGGAGGAAGGTTGTTATGAAAAAGATGGAATTTATGTGGAAGGACGTTTCGGACGTACCCGGGATTGAGACCCGGGCCGAGCAGGCGCCGGATTTGCGCCGGGATCTGATCCAACTAGGTTTCCGGTCCGCCGGATACGTGCAGCGATGGAACCCCTGGGTGACGGAAAAGAAAACCGCCGATCTTGCGAAAAAGATTTACGATGAATCCACCTCCAAGATGATAACGGGCACAGACTGGGTTCAGGAGATCTATGCAAGCCCTGACGGCCGCGCACTGGCCTCGCTGCGCATGACCCCCGTCGGCCCGGCCGTAAACTTCCGCAGTGTCTCCGAGGGAGGTTGGGTTGTGGATACGGGTTCCGGAATGGCGCGCGGCGCGCGCTACCGGATGAATCCCTTTGGCCTGATGGCCAAGCTCGGCGGGGCGCTTCGGCCCGTCAAAACCAAGGCTGACTCGGGATACTTCAACCATGAGGAAGCGGCCGGTATGGCGGAGCTGTGGGAACTGCACAAGCAGCGCGTGCAGTCGATCCTGGAAAGCAACGGGCAGAAACTCCGGCTGCAGGGCGGGACTGCCGTCTATGTCGCCGGCGCTTATCATCTCCACCGGATACTCGTTTCCGAGTCGGAGGCAACCGGGCGATTCTTACGCATTCTTTCTGTGGCGAGCCGGGTTTTGACCGTGGTTATCGGTTTGTTCTTTTGCATCGCCCTTCTCGCACTTTACAACATGGGGCGGGTTAATTTTCCGACGACGATGCTCATCATCGGATTGACTTTTCTAGGCGTTCTGGGCGCAATGATCTTGTCAACGGAGGTTTTTCACGGATATATTCTACCCAGGCTTGCGGGACCGCCGCCGATGATGCTGGACGATCTTCTACGGGAGGTCCAGTCGCATTCCGCCCCGCCTGCCGCGGAGTAGAGAGCGCCCGAACCTACGCCGCATCCGGCGCTGCAACCGTTGAGGCCGCACTCGGCGGAATCACCGGGCACGGCTCTGGCCCCCGCTTCGCATTTACAGTCTCATTCAAAAACAAATCTGATGGCAGCATGCTCCCCGGCTTCGTAATCGCTTCCGTTCCCAGAGTTCACGGGAACAGGGGCACTCTGTGAGGGCGGGCTTTAATAAAAGCACGTTGGAATTAATTAAGCCCGCATGCTAGTGCAAGCCTGGCCCGGCGAAAATGACTCAAAATGTTTTTTTTTAGATTTCCGGGTAAAATGTTTGCTGGTAGAAGTCAGGCCAAGCGGCTGAGATACCGTCCTTTGGCCGTCATTACTGTTTATATATCAACCCTCGAATATTCACGACGACAAATGATATAAGGATCGTTCTACAAAGAGAAGGAGTTAAGTTTGAATATTCCTCCGGAACGCTACACCAAAATCAATTCGATAAAAACCCGATATTTTGCGGAAGGCGAAGGCTCGCCGGTCGTCCTCATCCACGGCTTGGGAGGTTCCGCGTCGGGCTGGCTTCTGAGTTTCAGCGCCATTGCCGGCCGGCATCGCACCTATGCACTCGATCTGATCGGGCATGGACGGACCGATCCGCCGGAATCCGGATCGCTGAACGCCGCCGATCTGGCCAGGTTCGTGATCGGTTTCATGGCGGAATTGAAAATCGAACGCGCTCACATCGTTGGGCACTCGATGGGCGGCGGCATTACCCTGCAGATCGCAATCGACTTTCCGGAACGAGTGAATAAATTGGTCCTGGCAGACAGTATCGGGCTTGGCAAAGAGTCAATATTACTTGCCCGCATTGCGAGTCTTCCCCTGCTCGGTGGATGGTTGTTTTCACGGGATTACCGTCCCGATAAAAAAAGGTATGCTGACGGGCTTCGATCAGGAGCACGGAATGCCGCATATATCACCGATGAACTGATCGATACCCTATATCTTATCGAGAGAGGCCCGGAACACGCAAGAATAGTACACAAAATTTTTCGCTTGTGGTTCGATTGGACCGGGCAAAAGAAAAGCATGTACGGCCCCATTCTTCGAAACCTGCCGGCCATCCAAAATCCCGCATTGATCATTTGGGGGCGGCAGGATACGACGGTTCCGCTTTCGCACGGGGAATTGGCCGCGAAGAGCATCCCCAATGCGCGCCTGGAAGAAATCGACCAATGCGCGCATGTCCCCATGTTTGAGCAGCCGGAGATATTCAATCGTCTGGTGCTGGAGTTTTTGAACGAATAATTTCCAATAATCATGATGCCGGGCAAGCAGGGTAGGCCGGCCGGTCCTTCGTCCCCGGCGGAACACCGCCGCCGAGGACAAGCTTCTTAAACGCACAGGGCCAAAGAATCCCGAGAACCCGCGCACTCTCCCGCTTCGCCAATCCGACTTCAGGCGCGAGGGCAGGCCTTTTCGTTGAGAATGATAGAGGGTGACGATTATGACTTTATGTGTCCACGCGTAGTCGGCATAGTTTGCCGCGGCGCGGCCGTATCCTCAACATGCACCACCGACGGGATGCAGAGCGTGGTGATTCCCATTGCGGCGATCACGATCCCGCCGGCGATCCACCAGATCTCAACCCCGAAAGTGTCCGCGACCGGACCGGCCAGCAGGAGCCCAAGCGGCGCCAGGCCCTGGGTGATGCTCGAAATGAGCGAGAGCACCCGCCCCTGCATCTCCGGCGGGATGAGCGCCTGGGCGATCGCGCCGCTGAGGCCGAGGACGATCGATTCCAAAAAGCCGACCGCGAAGATGGCCGGGAGGGCGGCCGCAAAATACGCGGACGGGATCAACGCGATGGCGATGAGGAGCAAACCGTCGAGTGCCAGCGCGAGCATCTGGGTGACGATCCGGCGCCGGAAACCTCCCCACAGGCTGAGGATTATTCCCCCGATGACCGTTCCTATTCCAGCCGCCGCTTCCCAGGCGCCGAGCTCGGGCGCGCCGCCGCGGAAATGATCGAGGACCATCAGCGGGGCGAGGGAGCCCGCGGCGCGGCCGAGCATATAGATGAGGATGCCGATCCCGCACAGAATCAGGAGCGGTTTCCAGCCCAGGATAAACAGCATTCCCTCGCGCATGTCCGCCCATACGCCCGGTTTTCCGCCGGGCCCTTCCGGCGCCGGCTTTCGCACCGGCTGCGGAATGGCGATGACCAGGAGCGGCGCGATGGCCGGGACGGCAGTCGCGACGTCGATCGCCAGGATCGTCTGCATCGGGAGCGCCATCATCGCCAGCGCCCCGAGCGGTGGGATGAAGATCGCGGCCGTGCCCCCCAGGAGCTGGTTGAGCCCGCCGACGCGCGACAGGTGCTCACGGGGGACCATCAGCGTCGTCGAGGCCTGCATGGCGGGCCAGTGAAAAGCCGAGCCGATGGACCGAACAACCAGCAGCGCGTAGATGCTTGCGACGCCGGCCAAACCCCGCCAGAACAGGAAAGCGAGAAACAGCGTGGCCGCCGCGATCAGAGAGTCGGCGGCGATCATCACCGCGCGCCGGTTCCAGCGGTCGACCAGGGCCCCGGCGAAGGGCCCGAGCAGGATCTGCGGGAGGAGCGCGGCGAGGGTGGCGAGGCTCAGCACCGTCGCCGAGCCGGTGGTCGAGGTGAGCCACCAAACGAGCGCGAACTGGACGAGCGCGCTACCCAGAAGCGAGAACGCCTGGCCGGTCCAGACGATCAGGAAAGAGCGGGGGATTTTACCGTCCGGCAAATTGGCTGCCATGGACATGGATTATACGGAATTTCATCAACGCTGCTGGATCCCGGCGCACAAACCGGATTGAGGTTGAAGTAGACGCCGCCCAAGATGACGTTATCAACGAAGGATTTGCGGATTTGGCTGGCTGTTATCATATGAGACCTGTGTGGGAAAACGAAAACCGTGGGCAATGCTCCACGGTCGGAGGCCATACTTGGCGAAACCGCCTCATATGACTCAGATGAGCTGCCCGGAGAATACGGACTTTACAGGTCGATAGTGCGCATTCGAGGAGATCCTTTCGGTGGAACGCATGGCGTTTTACCACGCTTATTGATGGAAAGGCAGTTCAAGGATGGATGAAATACGGGCCAATATGTAGGAACCCATTTGGATGCATATTGACCGGTTTAGAGATTATTATGAGGCGATGAAGCTGAGCTTTGGTTATTGATGTGAACCCAAAAAGATATATACTGCTAAGTGGATTTCCATAAAGCTGGAAGACGAATTCGGTTATTAGTATGTCGGGCTTCATGGAGGGGAATTAAAAGAGCGCCCTAACAAACCATATTCCTCGCATCTCTACGCTGCGTCGGCGAACGGTCTCGCCGTGCCCATACGGTTGTTCGGAGTTGAAGTTTAGCAACTCTCGAAGGGGGATGGAGGGATTCGCGGAACAAACACCCTCATGTTTGTTCCTGTTCAAGAGGAGGATTGACAATGGCGAAAGGCATTTCGGTCCATATCGGGTTGAACAAGGTAGATCCACGTCACTATGCCGGCTGGGATGGCACACTCGGGGCTTGTGAGGCGGACGCCACGAGCATGGAAGGGATCGCGAAGGGCACAGGCTATAAGACCCGCGTCCTGCTGACGCGGGCGGCTACGCGGCGGAAGGTTCAAAGCGTCATCCGCGATGCCGCCGCCCATCTTATCGCGGGGGATATCTTCCTCCTGAGTTATGCGGGCCATGGCGGGCAAGTGCCCGACGTAAGTGGCGATGAGCCGGACGACAGCGACGAGACCTGGTGCCTGTACGACGGCGAACTGATCGACGATGAGTTATTCGAGTTGTGGAAGGGTTTTGCGCCCGGCGTCCGTGTCCTGGTGTTCTCCGACAGCTGCCACAGCGGAACCGTGACGCGCGCCGCCCGAGGCGAGCTCGATCTCGGCGGCGTTTCGACGGAGCTACGTGCATTCGGGATCGAAAAACCGGTCTTCCGTTTCATGCCCCCCGACGTCGCGCGAAAGACGTATATCGCCAACAGGAAGTTCTACGATGACCTTGGCAAGAGCGTCCCGACGGAAAAAGGAGCGCCGGCCGCCACGGTGCGGCTGATCTCCGGCTGCCAGGATGACCAGTCCTCCTCGGATGGGCCCTTCAACGGTCTGTTCACCGGCACGCTGCTCAAGGTGTGGAACAACGGCGCATTCAAAGGCGATTACGCGCGTTTCCATGCCGAGATCGTGAAGAATATGCCGCGCTGCCAGAAACCGAATCACTTCGTCATCGGACCTAAAGCCCAGGCTTTCGACCGGCAGAGACCTTTCTCCATCGAGGGGTAAAAAAATGCCCTCCGCAAAGAAACTTCGGTTACCGCGATCCGCGCAGGCCAAGAGAGGCAAGGCACCTGCGAGGAGCAAACGCACGCCTTCCGCAAGGAAACCCCGGCCACCGCGCTTGATGCAAGCGAAGAAAGGCAAGGCGCCTGATCACGAGGCGCTCGGCGAACAGGCGCTGGCCATGCGGTGTCAGAAGCGGTACAGCGAGGCGCTCGACCTATACCGGCAGGCCGCCAAAGCCGCCGCCTCCGCAGGCGATCGCGCCGCCGAGGCGAAATGGATCTCGAAGCAGGGGCAGATCCACCGCCTATGCAAAGACCCGGCTGCGGCCCAGGAAGCATTCGAAAACGCGCGGGCCATCTTCGCCTCGCTGGGGGCGACAGGTCTTGCAGGACTTGGCGACCAGGAGGGGAACCTTGGTCTTCTCGCCGCGGATCGAGGCAACGACTTCGAGGCGGAGTTCGCCTACCGCCGGGCCATCGACCTATGTGAAGCCGCCGGAGACATGAGCGGGGTGAGTCTCTGGGCCAGTAACCTGGGCAAAGCCCTTTCGCGGCGGCGGCGCTATCAACGCGCATGGGACGCGTTCCGGAAATCCGTCGCGGCCGCCCAAAGCGCGCGCGACCCGTCTATGCTGGCGTCTGCAGCCATGCAGTGGAGCGGATCCTACAGCGCGGCGCATCGTTGGGGGGATGCCGCCGAGGCATTGGCGACCGCGGCTCGCGCCGCGCCCGACCCCAGGGAGAGGGCGCAATTAATCGGCGAGAGCCTGCGCGACTTGATGCGGGCAGGCGAATGGAAGCGCGCCCAGGCCATGTGCCCGGAGGTTCTCGAGATGTTGCGTGCGGGCGGCGCTCCCCCCGCGGCTTTCGAACAAATCGAGCAGATTAAACGGGACGCCGCCCAGGCGCTGGCCTCGCCGGCCAAGAGAACCGGCGGTCCGGCAGTCCGGCCGCTCGATGAGGTGGCGGTCGGTGCGATGGCCCACTACGAAAAAATGAACCAGCCGGGCGCGATGGGCTGGGTCGGGCACCTGATCTGCGACATCCACTGGGCGCTGGGCGCGCCCGGGCTTCCCGGGTGGGAGCCATTCCTCTCCGAGCCCAACCTGTACTACCGCATCCTCGGAGATGTCATGTTCGCCATGTGCAATGGGGGGCGGGCGGAGGAGAGCCTCGAGTTGTCACAGCGCTACAAGGGCGCTGCGTTCGCGCTGCCGTTCCTCGCGGCCGTCGAGCGCGCCAAGGATAATCCGCCCGAGGTGCGCCGGTACCTGGATGCGCTCGCCGCGCTGCGCGAAGCCGTTTCCGCGCTGGCAGCCGGGGACCCGCAAGCGTTCCACCCGCTTGCGCACCGCGTGCGTGCCGCGGGCGAGGCTCTGCTCGAGGCGGGTGAGTATCTCCATGATCGCGACCGGGGGATGCATGCGCGGCTGGGGGGTGTCGTGCCGCTTCGCCACCTGATCGATGCGCTGCCGGCGGGCGACCCGGTGGGCATCCTCGACTTCGTGGTGACGTCGAAGGGATTTCTCGCTCATCTGGTCGCACGGGAGGGGACAGAGGTCCGGGTGGTTCCGTTCGTCTCCGCTGACTTAAGCGCCGAGCTGGTCGATGAGCTTGCCATGATGTGGGGGCCGGAAATGGTGCACGCCTCCGACTTGGAACGCCAGCGGCAGGTTCTGGATCACATCGGCGAAGTGCTGCATGACAGGTTCTTCTGCAAGCTGGCCCACTGGCTCGCCGAGCACCGGATCGGGCAGGTCATCCTGGTGCCGGACCTTCTCACGCGCCACCTCCCGCTGCATCTCGCACGGGTGTGCGCCAAGGACATCACGATCCCGGGCGTTCCGGTTGCCGACGCCGAGTTCTTCTGCGAAGTTCTGCCGGTGGAATACGCCTCCTGCCTGCAGGCCGTGGCGCTTAGCCAGCAGCAGCGGAGGCCGCAGAATCTCGACCGCATCGCCTCCTTCTCCGACTCGAAGTCCGATCTGCCCGGAGCGCGGCACACCGGGCAATGGCTTGCGACGCGCATCGGCGGCGGCATCGAGTACCTCGACCGCAGAGGATCCGACGTCACGCGGGAAGCCGTGGAAGATGAGATGCGGCGGTCGAAGATCGTGATGATCGCCACGCACGGATGTTTTGACACCGCTCATCCCGAGGCTTCGTTCCTGCAGCTTCACGATCACGACTGGACCGCCAAGGATATCGCCTCGCTGCCGCCGCTCGAACACAGCCCGGCGGTCGTGCTGGCCGCCTGCGAGATTGCCGCTGCCAAGCCCGGCGAAGATCCCGAGGCCGACGGAATACCCGGCGCGATGCTTTCGGCCGGCGCTGCGTTCGTGCTCGGGAGCCGGTGGCCCGTGGAGGACGTATCCATGGGCATTCTGATCGAGCGCTTCCTCCATCACATGACCAGGGTGGGCTTGCGGCCCGCGGCGGTATTGTTCCGCGCGATAAAGGACCTTCGGAAGGTTGGGCGCGCCGAAGCCGTCGAGTGCTGCCGCGCCCTGCTCGATCAGATGGCGAAGGATGGAACGCGGGAACAGATGCCCGATGCGTACGCCAAGCTCGACTGGTATGCACTGCAGCTCGAGAGCGGCGGCAAGGAGCACCCATTCGCGGCGCCGGCCTGCTGGGGCGGTGTCGTGGTGACCGGCAGCGGATGGAACGGGCTCGCCGGCGGCGTCGCCGGCGGCGTGCACGCCGTCGAGGGGCTGATGCAGCTCGAGCAGGCGCGGGCGCTGCTCGAAAGTGGGCAGGCGGCGGAGGCGAGAATGCAGCTCGCCGGCATGCTCGGCGGCTGCGACGGGATAGTACGCGCGCAGGCCCTCGAACTGCTGGCGGCTGCCATTGTCGAGAGCGCGCATCCCGCGTGCCGCAAGACCGCCCACGCGGAGGCAATCCGTTGGCTCGACGAGGCGGGGTTCGTGGCGCGCGCCGAGCAGCGGCCGCAGCTCCTGAGGAATATCAAAGCGACGCGGGCAAAACTCGAACTGCTGCAGGAGGGCTGATTATGTGCAAGCGCGATGCGGCGTCACGCGATCCGCTGTTGAGGCTCTTTCTGGAGAAATACCATCTCAATCTGTTGTCGGTGCCGCGCGAGAACTCCGATGTCGGCGACCTCTACATCCACGACGGTAAACGCACCGGATCGCCGGGGAAGCTGGCTTCGTTCCTGGCCCGGCCGTTCCAGATGCCTACCATTACGCGCGGCGAGGAACTGGCTTCGATCGCCGGCAACCTTTCCAACGGCGTGAAAATCGACGCCGGGTTCGGCCTGCTCGAGGTTTTCCTCATCGCTCTGGGCGCGGCGTTTCCCATCTCGAAGGCCAAGGCCCACTGGGAGTCGAAGGGGGTGCATACCCTGCGCTTCAAAGTGGAAGGCGCGAGGCGCGACAGTGTGGATATCGGCCGGCTCGGGCTGGCGCTCATCGACAACAACCTCTCTGCGGCGCATCCGCTGTACGACGAAAAGAGCCGCTACTACCTCGTGACCGGCGTCGCGCGAAGCAAATCGCTGACCGTCCTCTTCGAGGACGAGCGGGGCATGGGAATCGACCTGGGCGCCGACGTCATCGGGATCGGAAATGTGAATGCCGGAGTAGGCGTCACCAAAGGCGCCGGCGGCGAGGTTACGTTCGACGGCCCGAAGCTTTTGGCCTTCGGCGTGGAGTTGTACGAACTGTTCGTGCGCGGGGATCGCATCCGGCTGCGGCTGCCCGCTGTCGCCGTCAACGTGCGCGGCGCCGGGGCGCCGGCCGGCCGGCCCCAGCCCGCCTTCATCGGCGGAGCCGACGCAGATGTGTTTATGGATCTCGAGTAGGAGGGATAAACCATGTCCGATGCGTACGCCATCGATCGATTCCAGGAGGCGGTGGAGCGGTTCTGCAAACTCGAGGAGAAGCTGCGTGAGAAAATCAGCAGCGTGGACCCCAAGAAGATCGACGCCGTGCTCATCGATCTTTCGGCGGCCATCCCGGGCCTGAGCGGCGAAGACCTGGGCCGGGCGCTGGTGTTCAAGGCCTACGCTTTCCACTGGCGCTTCCTGACGGAACTCGGCAAGAAGAGCATGTTCGAAGTGCTCGACGTCCCCGTAGATCCCAGGCTTGTGGAATCGCTCGCAGAGGCCCGGAAGGGCCGCGAACTACTGCGGACCCCCCACGACCTTAAGTGGGCCGAGGAGACGGTGCATCAGCTGGAGGAGTACATGCGCTGAGTGTCCGCTTCGGCTGCAAAGCTATCGAAGGGGTGCTTGCCACAGGCGGGGAGAGGGGGCGGGTGGATGTTTTCAAAAAGCGGAGAAAGGCAAGACAGCAAAGGCAATTAAAATGCGTTATGAAGCCGATGAGCTGATGGTGGAGATGGTATTCGGAAATAAAAGCAGAGTAATGCGATGAGAGGGTTTTAAATGGAAAAAATTCCGTCTAATACACCTGTACGGCGATTTAGATGGAATTAAGTAAGTCTACAGGACTTAGGAACGGAAAAAGTTCCGGTTAAACGCTAGTTGGGCCGTTCGTAAATTGAGTATGGACATTAACCATCAATAGTCACCTAAAAATGTTAACCGTTTTACGCCAACGCAATTTTTCATTACTCTGGTTTGCCGGCCTTATTTCCATAACCGGCAATTGGACGCTAAACGTCGCCCTCCCTTTCTACGTCTACCAAATGACCGGTTCAGCTCTTGCTACCGGTCTGATGTTTATGGCTCGTACCTTGCCGGGCGTATTGTTTGGCAGCGTGGCAGGCGTTTTTGTAGATCGTTGGAATCGCAAATGGACAATGGTTATTGTCAATGTGTTGGCGACCTTTCTAGTTTTGCTTTTGCTTGCCGTAAAGTCCACCCCATGGTTGTGGGTTGTATACTTGGTAGCTTTTATCGAGTCATCTATTATGCAGTTCTTTGCCCCGTCTGAAAAAGCGCTTCTTCCGCGCTTGGTGGCGGAAAAGCACCTGGTAACGGCAAATTCACTTAGCGCATTAAACGTTAGTCTGGGTATGCTGATTGGCCCTGCTATTGGCGGGGCATTAATGGGGTTGACAGGTCTGATCAGTGTGGTGCTATTTGATAGTGCGTCTTACCTTATTGCCGGAGCAATGATAATCCTGATCTCGTGGTCACCGGATATAACCACAAAGAAGCGTGAATCCGCGAATACTTTCAGAACTATGTGGGGCATCTGGAGAGACTGGCTTGACGGGCTGAAACTGGTGAAAAAGAGCCGACCAATTAACACCGTCTTTGTCGCGGTGATAATCGCCATGTTGGGCGAGGGAATTATACAGGCTCTATTGGTCCTTTTAGTAAAGCTATTAAAGGGTGGGGCAATGGAATTCGGATGGCTGCTGACTTTTAGGGGTTTGGGTGGATTGCTCGGTGGGCTTATCTTTGGGCGCATTGGCACTTCTGTCCAGCCACATCGTATCTTCCCATGGACACTTGTAGGAATGGGATCTCTTTTTCTCGTTATAGTCAACTATCCAGTGTTTATATTGGCTTTGATAATCCTTTGTCTAGTTGGTATATTTGCAGTAGGCGCAAATGTTACTTCAACAACGATGCTCCAAAATTCCGTATCCAACAACTATCTGGGCCGCATTTTCGGCCTCTTGGGGATGGTCTCGGCCCTTATGATACTCATTGGGCAAGGATCAGCAAGCTTTTTGGCGGACCGTTGGGGTGTAGTGGTATTGCTGAATATTGGGAGCGGACTCTATATCTTATCGGGATTGATTCCTCTTGCGATGTTGAGAAATTATTCCGGCTTAGTCAGTGATAAATCCGATTTATTGAAAACATAAAACGGGCTAACAAGTGCGTGCAGCCGATCCCCGCCAAGAACTCCCTCGCTTCGTGAACACGCCACTTCCATAAATCGGAAGTGACGTATTGCCATCCAATAACAAAACCGATGGCAACATGCTTCCCCCGCTTCGCGAGGGCAAGCGCGAGGGTAGGCTTCGGCTTTGAGTCTTCGATGGTTCCTCCCACGATGACATTTCAAGTAAAATGAACCTAGTCATATATAGTCGGCCAAACCGCCCCCGCTCCCCCCGCATAAAGCGCGGGGCGGACGCATTCAAAACTGCTCAAAGAGCAAAGGCGAGCAGTTTTGCTTCCCCCGCTTCGTAAACATCACCACTCAAAGAGCAGAACCGATTGGTGATACTTCGCAGGGGCAGGCGCGGGGACAAGCTGAACCGCCAGCCGTTGGGCGGCTGCCTATGTCAATGGGTATGGAAATAATCAAACTGGATCCACTAAAAGTAAAAAAAGCATCTACTGTTTTATCGGCGTCATTTTTTGATTACCCGATGTTTACTTTCTATTTTCCTGATCCCAAGAGACGAACTCGCTACCTGTCGTGGTACTTTCGGAATATATTGAACTGCGCACTGCGTTATGGCGAAGTCTATACAACACCTGAGATTTCAGGTGTGATTTTTATCCTCCCACCGGGTCATACGAAAATATCGATGTGGGAATATATCCAGAGTGGTTTTTTACTGACACCATTCGTGTTGGGTTTCCGAAATTATCAGCGGTCGATGGATTGTGAGAATTTTGTGGGATTTACCCAGGAAAAATTAATGAAAAACCAGCCGCACTATTACTTATGGGGTCTGGCGGTTGATCCCCATCAAAAGGCAAAAGGAATCGGTACGGCTCTGATGCTTCCAGTTCTTGCGAAAGCCGATGCCAAGAAAATACCTATTTACCTGGAAACACACGATGAGAAAAATGTCCGGTATTATCAAAGACATGGTTTTAAACTCATATATACAGACAGGATTCCAAAATACGAGTTGCCCATTTGGTGTATGATGCGGGAGCCAGTCTACGATGTGTTAATGAGTTGTAGGATAGTAAAGTGAATGTGAGTCAGTTATTCAAACCTGCTTAACGCCCAACATGTGCGTGCAGAGGATTTGGCCCCCCCGCTACGCATTCATGTTGCCATCCAATAACAGAACCGATGGCAACATGCTTCGCGAGGGTGAACGCGAGGGCAAGCTTCGGCTTGGAGTCTTCGTTGGTATGTGCTTCGGAGGCGGAATAAGTATAATGAACCTAGTAGTGCACAGCCGGCCAAGCGGCTGATGAGCAGGCCTTTGGGCAATATATTGGAAAATTTATATAGGACTTAATATGCAAAAGCTATGTAGCTCCACCAATAATCGAATATTTCTCTACATAATATTTTTTATTATGATGGAAATTCCATTTTCTCAGGTTAAAGCCGATCCAATAGGAATTGAGCCTTTGGAGATTAACATAAGAATTGTCAAGAATGGTTTTCCATATTTACATCCAACCGATCTACACTTATATTGTATATGACATAATTTTCAGGGACACGAGTATCAAAAAACAACATCATATACCTGTATTGATGAGTGTAAATTATTCAACGATGAGAATATCTCTGGTAGTACTTGCAGTTTGGTAATTATTCCATCGACCGAAGAGAAATTTATTATTCCAAAATTCGTGAATAATGGGCTGTATTCTGGATATTCTTCCATAATTGATATTGAATCACAAACATGTGAAATTACTTCTTGGGAATTAATTGATCCAATAAAATTCAAGGACCATTATTGTGAGTATAAGGGTA
Source organism: uncultured Anaerolineales bacterium (assembly GCA_964521085.1). Classification (GTDB taxonomy): domain Bacteria; phylum Chloroflexota; class Anaerolineae; order Anaerolineales; family RBG-16-64-43; genus JAFGKK01. Next base: position 128,545 of record CAZFPL010000004.1, read on the forward strand.
CTACATCAATAATAACGAATATATTCAAGAGTACATTAATGATCGCAATAATCCTTGTTATTTTTTTGGAAACATTGATAATAATAATTATTAATATTAAAAACATAGGGCAGAATAAAGTACTTGCAATTAACATAATAATTGCAGTATCCATTGTCAATCTACTTACTTTGCCATTATTTTGGTATGCGTTTCCAAAAAAATTAAATATTATACATTTGGAACCCAAATTGTTTGTTCCAATAATTGAGATAGTAATAATAATAATTGAGTCAATATTTTATAAAGTGTTTCTACGAGTATCATATAAAAAAGCAATTATAATTTCAGTAATAGCAAATGCCATATCATATTTGGCTGGAGAGATAATATTCTAAATATGGATAAATAGTATTTAATTAATTGGAACAATGGGAAAATAATTTATGGGAAATCGGTAATTATCTGCGAAAAATTATTAATAAATCAATGTTTACCAAACCAGCGCATGCAGCCTGCGCCCGCTAGGATCGCGCGGGCGTAGGCTTTGGCCTTCGGCTTGAAGTATTCGTTGGTATGTTCTTCGGGTAAGGACAAGTATAATGTTACTAATCCTGCAGGTCTGGTCAAACCGCTGAAGCGCAGGCTGTTGAAATCTTTTGCAAGCCCCTTGCATGTACAATTAATAGCGGCAAGTTTCAGAAACCTAGTTTATGGCAAGTGGATATCTAGTGCGTGCAATACTATCTGCGAGATAACTCTCGCTCTATCATTTGGAGATACCATGAAAACAAAAATACTCATCTGCGCACTCATTAGTTTCAGCTTGGCCGGATTACTCGGCGGTTGTGCGGTCATGCCGGCGGCCAGCGCAACAGCCGGCCCGGCGGCCGCGCAGCCTGCCTATTGGCCGGATACCGAGTGGCGCACTTCCACTCCGGAAGCTCAGGGGATCGACTCCGCCCCGATTTTGGGCATGTTGCAGGAAATCCGGAAAAAGAATTTGAATATCCACAGCGTGTTGATCGTACACCATGGATACCTGGTGACCGAAGTGTATTTTCCGCCATACACCCCCGAAATCAGGCATCCGATGCATTCGATTACGAAAAGCGTGACTTCGGCAATGACCGGGATTGCCATCCGGGACGGCCATATAAAAAACGTTCAACAAAAAGTGCTGGACTTCTTTCCCGAAATTGCCAAGGAAACGAAGGATAAATATCTGAAAGCATTAACCCTCGAACATCTTTTGACGATGTCCGCCGGTTTCAACACCAACACCCTGCCGGATTTCACGGGCAGGGATGCGGCTTTCGATGCGGCTGCATACATTCTGACGCACAGCAATATTCTGTGGAAACCGGGAGAAACGTTCTTTTACGATTCCGGCCTGCCGCATGTCGTCTCGGCCGTGATGCAGAAGACGAGCGGACGGACGCTCTCGGCGTACGCTCAGGCGGAGCTGTTCGAACCGCTGGGCATCGCGGATTTTTCCTGGCAATCCGACCCGCAGGGCGTTACATACGGCTACTCCGGCCTGAGCCTCCGCCCGCGCGACATGATCAAATTAGGCTACCTTTATCTGCATAGCGGCGAGTGGAATGGGAAGCAGATCATTTCCCCTGAGTGGGTGCAGGCCTCCACGGCCCGGCATCTGGAAACGAAAGGGCTGATGAACGCCGCCGAAGACGACGGTTTCGGCTACTACTGGTGGTTCGATTCGTTCGGCGGTTATTCCGCGCACGGGCACGGGGGGCAATACGTATTTGTGCTGCCCAAGCTGGATATGGTCGTGGGGTTCACCGCGGGCATTCCCGATTCCGAGTTCCCGGAGCCGCACCGGCTGCTCCAGGCGTATCTCCTGCCCGCCGCGCAATCGGATCAGTCCTTGGCGGAGAATTCCAAACTCGCCGGCCGGCTCACGGCCGAGATCGCAGAGATCGAGGATCCGGAAAAACCCGTCGCCCCGCTCCCTGAAATCGCCGGACAAATCTCCGGCAAGACATTCCGCATCACCGGCGGCGCGACCGCGGGCATGCCCGCCGAGATCATGCTCACCTTCCCAGGCGGGGATACCTTCACTACGTCATGGATCGACCGGCAGGAAACGCTCACCGCCACCGGTGGTTTGAACAATGTATTCCATCTGAATAAACGCGGAGCAGCGGGAGAGATCGTGGTTGCCCTGCGGGGATACTGGAAGGATGATCACACGTTTATCGAAGAAGAAAACTTCGACCTGTTTTCCGAAATCCAGTTTTTCACCGTCACCTACACGTTCGAAGGAAATAAAATGACCATGACGGTGGTTTCCAGCATGGGGTATTTCCCGCCGCTCCAGGCCACGGGGGAAATGATCGAATAAGACGGAATCTCCCCCTTCGCAAGCCATTACCGCCCAAACTACGGGCGGCAATGGCTTCGGGGGACATGCCCGCTTCGCGTTCATGGTGCCATCAAAAAGCAAATGGCACCATGCTCCCCCCTTCGCGAATTCTTCGCATCGGAATTTCACCGATGCTCATCGCTCGGGGGACGAGCGCGATGGCAGGTTCACCGATGCTCATCAATCCCCCGCTTCGTCGTCGCGCAGGTTACCAAAGTACACAGGAACCTGCGCGCTCCCCTCCTACGCAAATTCAGTTGCCCTTCAAAACCCGAAGGGCAACTTGCTTCGGGGGGCAAGCCCCCGCTGCGTATTCATGTTGCCATCCAATAACAAAACCGATGGACACATGCTTCCCCCGCTTCGCGAGGGCAAGCGCGAGGGCAGGCTCCTTTCGAAAAGGAAAATCCCCGCAAAGGAATGCTTGTTTACATCCATTATGGTTTCCGACTAGCGGCCAATTCATGAAGAAAAAAGGTAGAAAAACGTTCCCGGATTTCCGGTGTTAATGTTCTAAACACAGGCTCAGGTTGACTGTGGAAGCGCCGTCCGTTGGGACGCGCCCACTGGATGGAACAGCGCCTTGGCCGAGAAACCGCCGCCGGGAGACCAAAGATGAGGGATACACAGGAATTTGAATACGACTATATCGTCGTCGGGAGCGGTTTCGGGGGATCGGTGGCCGCGCTGCGCCTTTCCGAGAAGGGCTATAGGGTCCTCGTGATCGAAAAGGGGAAACGGCTGGCCGCGCAGGATTTTCCAAAGACCAACTGGGACCTCAGAAGGTGGCTCTGGCTGCCGGTGTTCAGGTTCTTCGGCCTGTTTCAAATGAGCTTCTTCCGGCACGTGACGATCATGTCCGGCGCCGGCGTGGGAGGCGGATCGCTGGTGTACGCCAATACCCTGCCGGTGCCCAAGCGGGGATTCTTCGAGGCGGAAACCTGGGCGCATCTGGCGGATTGGGAGGGCGAGCTGGAGGGCTTTTACCGCACGGGTTTGACGATGCTCGGTGCCGTCCCCAATCCGCGCCTGGAGCTGGGTGATATCGCGCTGCAGAAACTGGCGCGGCAAACCGGGAAGGAGACTCACTTCGAGGCAACCACGGTGGCGGTGTATTTCGGCGAGCCCAACGTCGCCGTGCCGGATCCTTACTTCCATGGAAAGGGCCCGGAGCGGGCCGGATGCAACTTCTGCGGCGGCTGCATGCTGGGCTGCCGCTTCAACGCCAAGAACAGCCTCGATAAGAATTACCTGTACTTCGCGCAGCAAAACGGAGCCAAAGTGCAGGCTGAAGCGGAAGTCTATGACGTCGTGCCCTTGGGCGGGGCGGATGGATCGGCGGGATATGCGGTCAAGTGGCGATCCTCCACCGGCTGGGTAAACAAATCCGGAGGCGAGTACACCTGCCGCGGGATCGTGTTTGCCGGCGGCGTGCTTGGCACCGTGAGTTTGCTTTTGGATTTGAAGCGGTCTTCCCTGCCCCGTCTCTCCGGTAAAGTCGGTTTTGGCGTACGGACAAATTCGGAAAGCATCATCGCCGTAACGGCGTTGGATAAGGAAACCGTCTTTTCGCAAGGCATCGCCATCGGCTCGATCATCGATTCCGACGAAAACAGCCATCTCGAACCGGTCCGCTATTCGGCGGGATCGGG
>CAZFPL010000005.1:0-11582 GCA_964521085.1 uncultured Anaerolineales bacterium
AGCGGCGCCATCTACATCCAAAAAGGGGAAGTCCGGTTGAACGGCAGCACGCTAACCGGGAACGTCGGCTGGGACGCCGGGGGCGTGTATGTCGCCGAGGGTGCGGACAACCTGCTGTGGATCAAGGACGGAACCCGGATCGGCAAACCGGGGGAAGGAAACATTTCCGGCGTCCTCTCCGAGGGCGCCAAGAAAGGCGGGGGAATCTACAGCGAAGCAGACGTCATTCTCAAAGACTCGTTCGTCGAAGGCAACAGCGGCGCCGGGATTCAGATCTTCCACCAATCCGGCCTCATCTCGCTGGACGTTTCGGGGAGCGTCATCGCCGGCAACTCGCTCCAGGGGATCGATGCACGCAACACCGATGTCACCATATCCGACAGCGACATCCGGGGAAACCAGAGCGGCGGCATCGCCATGCACCTCGGGACGCTGAGCCTGGAGCAGGCCCGGGTGACGACCAATGAAAACGGGGGCGGGATCCTGATGGAAGGCGGCCATTTGCTGATGACCGATTCCACAGTGGCGGACAACACCAACTTCAGCCCGGGGGGCGGAGTGTACGGCCACAACCTGAACGACGCGAATATCGTCCGGTCGACTGTTTCCGGCAACTCGACCGACGGCGACGGCGGCGGGTTGTATCTGCACACCTTCGGGCAGGTTCAAATTCTCAACAGCACGATCAGCGGCAATCATGCCGATGCGGCAGCCGGCGGTCTGCTGACCGCGGGCGGGACGTTCCTCCTGACCCATGTCACTGTGGCGGAAAATGATTCCGCCGCCGCCGGCGGCATCTTGAGCAATGGGAATGTTACTCTCACCAACAGTATCCTGGCCGAGAACAATCCCGGCAACTGCGATCCCGCCTCTCCGCCGGCCTCCGGGAGCCACAACCTCTCCGATGATGCGTCCTGCGCCCTCTCCGGAGCGGGGGATATCAGCAACCAGGACGCCCGGCTTGTATCGCTGCAGGATAACGGCGGTCCGACGCAGACCCACGGCTTGATGGACGACTCACCGGCCATCAACGCCGCCGGCGACGCGATGTGCCCGGCGACCGACCAGCGCGGAATCGCCCGCCCGATCGGACCGCATTGCGACATGGGCGCCTTTGAATCGGAATTCACTTCGTCGAAGTTCAATCCCGCCACTCCCACATGGACTCCGATTACCCCGGCCGCCACGCCCACCGTCGGACCCGCGAAGGGCGTCACCTTCGATCCGGTGGAATATTCCGCCAACCCGGTCTTCCACGGCGGATCAACCTGCACTCCCAATCAGGTGACTATCCGGGTCAAGGTGTCGCCCGCGGAGCAGGTCAAGTCGGTTGGGCTATTTTACCGGCTGGAAAAGAAAGACGGCAGTGAGGCAGGCGCCTGGAGCGAAGGCTTGGCGATGATTCCGGAGGGCGGCGGCTGGTACTCCCTGACTTTGAACGCCGACGAGATCCCGGGCATCCGTGATTGGCACGAAGACGCGATCCTGGCGGTTCAATTCATCGCCAATGGCGCCGGCGGCGATGAACTGGCCCGCAGTCCGGTTCATCGGGAACTGGTGCTCTCCCCCTGCACTCGGGCGGGATGACGCTTCTTCCTGGAAACGGTTAACCGAAAATCACCAAATAATCCGTGGCGCCGGAGAAGAAATAAACTCCGGCACCATGCTGCGAAGTATCCGTGGTTTCTTCCGGCTGCCGGGCGCGGAATAGAATCGACTTCGCAAGCGCCTTCGTCTGAACTATCATACGCATGATCCGACACCGATTCTGAGCAGGGGATTCATGGATAATCCGTTCCACTCGATTCGAAAAGAAGTCATCCCAATCTCGGGCGCCTTTGCGGCCCGGCGGATCATCCAACCGATTCTATGCGCCGCAATCCTGATGCTGGCGGGCGGCTGCACCGGGTTCAGCGGAGGTAAATTCCCCCTGGTCGTCAACAGCACCGGCGACGAACGCGACCTCATTCCGGGGAACAACCAATGCCGCATCAGCCTGACCTCGAACGAATGCACGCTGCGCGCCGCGCTGGAAGAAGCCAACGCGCTGCGCGGAACGCAGACCATAACCTTTAATATTCCCGGAAAAGATCAGACCATTTATGTGGCCAAGGAGCTTCCGGGAATAACCGAAAGCGTTGTCATCGACGGAACTACGCAACCCGGATACGACGGGGGAAAACCACTGATCACGATAAACGGAGAACAGACCGGCATGGCGGGATCAAAAGGTCCCGTCCATGGAATAGTAATTGGGGTGAATGTGGATGTAACCGTGAAGGCGGTGCGGATTACTCGGTTCGCGCTCAACGGCATGGAAAGCGCCGGAAATCTTCTGCTCGACCGGATGGAAATAGCCCGGAATGAAAAGAACGGTATCCATTCCAGTCAATCTCCCGCCATCCGTTCGGATGTCATAAGCAATTCGGCCGTTGCCGAAAACGGCGAATCGGGGATTTCCGGGGAGGCCACGAATTTCACCATAACGGGGGTATCGATTATGAGCAATGCGCGCGGCGGGATACGCGTTTCCAATGGATCCCTCAACCTTACCCAAAGCACCGTCCAAAACAATACCACTCCCACGGAAGGCGGCGGAATCGTGTTCACCGAGGGAGGAGTTTTAACGATCACCGACAGCACGATCCGGGGCAACCAGGCCATGGCGGGGGGCGCCTTGGCCGGCGGGATCGCGATGGACGGAGACGCCGCGACCCTCACCAACACCCTCATCACCGAGAACCAAGGCTGGATCAGCGGCGGCATCTATATCCGGCGCGGCAATGTCCGGCTCACGAAATGCACGCTCACCAAGAATCTCGGCTGGGACGCGGGGGGCGTCTATGTGGCGGATTCAACCGAAGCCGGCCTGATCGTGGAAGCCGGAAGCCAAATCGGAAAAGTCGGGGAGGGAAACACCGCGGCCATCCTTTCCGAAGGCGGGAAATTCGGGGGCGGGATATTTACTCAAAGCAGCGTCTCCATTTCCGATTCGACAATCGAAGGGAACAACGGCGCGGGCATCCAATCCATCTTCACACGCTCGCGGGGACCCGTCCGGCTTTCGAGAAGCTCCGTCCAAAACAACACCCTGGCCGGGATCTCCGCCGCGAATACCAACCTTAGCCTGACCGAAGGAACCGTCCGGCAAAATTCGGGCGGCGGCATATCCATGGATCGGGGGCGTTTGGTCATCAGCAAAAGTAAGGTGTCCGACAATCAAAATTCCGGCGGGATTGTGATGCAGGGCGGAATAATGGAAATAACCGAAAGCACAGTGGCTGGAAATAGGAATTCCGGGACGGGCGGAGGCATCTCCGGAACCTTATTAACCAGCGCGGCGATCTCGACTTCGACCATCTCCGGCAATTTCTCCGCCGCCGACGGCGGCGGCCTTTACCTCAGCGCATCCCCCGGCTCGATCCAGCTTCTCAATACGACGATCAGCGGCAACCGATCGAACGCAGCCGGCGGAGGATTGGCCACCGGCGGCGGTGAAATCCGCCTGAACAATGTCACCCTGTCGTGGAATACGGCAAAGAACGCGGGCGGAGTCTACAACAACGCAGCTCTCTCCCTGAACAACACCCTTGTCGCGGAAAACGCCGGCGGCAATTGCCTCGTCGCCGTCTTCATCCATACACTCGGCCACAACCTTGACAGCGACGGGTCCTGCAACCTCAACAGTACGGGTGATTTATCCGGGATTTCCGCCGGGATCGACGCGCTTTTCGATAACGGCGGCCCGACCCAAACCCATGCGCTCCTTCCGGGATCCGCGGCCATCGACGGCGGGGACGATTCCACCTGCCCGGCCGCCGACCAGCGGGGTCTAAACCGCCCTTCCGGACCGCATTGCGATATCGGGGCTTACGAAGCGATTTACCTCCCATCGGTAACCATCGCCACCCCTATCACGCGGACTCCCACACCGACTCCCCAAACCGTCACCTTTGATCCGGTGAGCTTTTCCTCCCTGACCGTCTCGGCCGATCCGGCCTGCGGACTCACCGAACTCACCATCGAGGTGGGGGTCAAACCCGTTGCATTGGTCGAATCGGTCGGGTTGTTCCTGCGATTGGAAGAGAAGAACAGCGGCAACGTCACTTCCTGGAGTCCGGGGTTAGCCATGATCCCCGTGGGTAAAGGTTTCTGGCAGTTGACCCTCTCCGCTGCAAACTTATCGTATCCGATCCAGTGGAAGAGCGACGCTTGGCTGGCGGTTCAATTTGTGGCCTATGGAAAGGGGAATGCACTCTTGGGGCGGAGTGCGGTAATCCGCCAGGTTACCGTTTTGGGTTGTCCATCTGCCCAGGGAACACCGGGACCGGAAGAAACACCTGCGCCCCGATAAAAGGCGCATCGAAATATTGGCGTCCTACCGCTTGTATCCGTTCCCGCACGCGTAAAATAAAGCAACCGACACCGATCGTAGCGAGTTTGTCCGCAATAAAACTATCACCCCATTTTCAACAACCCGGATAAAACCGAAAGCACTAAAGCTTTTTTATCGCTGAACCCGCTTCCGCAAAAAAAGTGAATATTAGCCGTTATATTTACGGTGTTATTAGACCATTATTATCCTCATCGGAAAAATCTCCAATTTTCCTATAGTCTTCCTCCAAATGCCGCTGAATGTCTGTTTATTCTTCTATAATGTTTATAGATTTTACTCACGGGAGGGAAAACCATGAACATCCAAAATCATCGTTTCGAGAACGGATCTGCAAGAAGGAATATCTTGGCACCGCGTAGGGGAGAATCCTTTCTATACTTGGCATCCCGTGGAGTAAAAATCGTGAGATCAAAGGTCCTCTGTTCGTTGGCGGCCACGGCGTTCGTCCTGCTGGCCACCGGATGTGGCACGAAAGGCGGCGGGTTGGTGGTGAACAGCGCCGGCGACGCGGGCGACTCCGACCCCGGCGACGAGGTCTGCCGGACCGCCGCGTCCGCGACGGAATGCACGTTGCGAGCCGCGATGGAGGAAGCCAACGCCTGGGCCGGATCCGATACGATTACCTTCAACCTGCCCGGCCCAAGTTTCACAATTTCCACCGCTTCGGTCATGCCCGATATCACGGAAGCAGTGGTCATCGATGGAACAACCCAGCCGGGCTATATAGCGGGATCCAACATGGCGACCATCGACGGAAGCAGCATAGCGGTACCGATCACCATCGACGGGCTGACGGTGGCGCCGGGGATAAACGTCACGCTGAGGGGATTCGCGGTCGTTGAATTCCCCGATGATGGCATCGTGAACCGCGGCCGGCTGACTCTGGAGGATGTATATGTGGGCCGCAACCGGAGTATCGGATTGGCGTCCGGCGGCGGTTCTGAAGCACTCCCGCTGTCCATCATCGATTCCGTTTTTATCAGCAACGGTTCCGCCGGCATCTCAGCGGACCGGAACGATGTCACGATAAGTAACGGCGCCATCGCCAATAACCACGGCGGAATCGGCGTCAGCAACGGCTCCCTGACGATGACCGGAACACAGATCTCGGGCAACTCCGGCACTACTCTGTATCCCTTCGGCGGTATCGGTCTCTTCCAATCCCGGGCCAGCCTGACCGCTGTTTTAATAGACAGCAATGACTCCCACGATTGCGGCGGGGGAATTGAATTTACCAGTGATGGAAGTCATGTGCTTACCGTCACCGACAGCACCATTTCCAATAACACCGCCTACCATGCCGGCGGGATCGAAATAAACGGCGGCACGGTCCGTCTAAATCACAGCACGCTTATCGATAATAAAGCCCGTATCGACGGAGGCGCAATCCGCGTGCTTCCCGGCAGCTCCAGCTCGACCACCCTGTGGGTGGAAAATGGGACGGTGATCGGCCAGCCCGGCCACGGGAATGTGTCGGAATTCGACACCGGCGACGCCGCACTCGGCCGGGGCGGCGGAATTTACAGCGAAGCCCGGGTCGAGGTGTCCAATTCCACGATCGAGGGCAACAGCGGGGACGGCATCTACAACAACGGGGGCTGGCTGCGCCTGCAAAACAGCGTCGTCCGGAGCAACACAATGAACGGAATCGCTTCCATTTCCGCATCGACCGCCAGCTCCATTCAAATTTCAGGAAGCACCTTACAAGAAAACGGTTTGAGAGGAATCGACGCCCGGAATGCGGATCTGTTATTTATCGGTGGTTCGATTCTGGATAACTTGAATGGCGGCCTTCGGATCGAGAGCGGATCGTTGGATTTCTCCTATAGTACCGTGTCGGGAAACACGTATGTCTTGGATTACGGAGCCGGCGGCGGGATCGGGGGATACCACCTTTCTACGGCCGATATTCGCAATTCCACCATCTCCGGCAACTCCACCCTTGGCAGCGGCGGCGGTATTTACCTTCATGCAACCTCCGGGTTCCTGAAGAACCTTACTATCAGCGGCAACCATGCGGACGTCGGCGGAGGATTAACCTCAAGCGGTTGGATCCAGGCGAACAACCTTACCGTGGTTTTCAACACAGCGGGACGCTGGGCAGGGGTCATCAACATGGGGGGTCTTAAGGTCAGCAACAGCATCATCGCGGAAAACATCGGCGGCAATTGCGGCGGTGTTTCCGAATCCATATCGGTCGGCAACAACCTCGACGACGGAACGACATGCGGCTTCTCGGCGGCGGGCGATCTCTCCGGCGTTGCGCCCCTTCTCGGGCTGCTTGCCGACAACGGCGGCACTACCTTCACGCATGCTCTGCTGCCAGGCAGTCCGGCGATCGACGCCGGCAACGACGCCACCTGCCTGCCGCTCGATCAGAGGAATGTCAACCGGCCGCAGGGCCCGCACTGCGACATCGGCGCCTTCGAGCTGATCCCCGCCGGTGCGACGCCCACACCTACCCACACTCCGGAGATCGGCGCGCCCTCGGCGACCCCGACCACCGGCGTCACGCCGACCGCAACCCCGACTCCGGCACCCATCCTCTTCGACTCGCTGGAGATTTCCTCCGATAAGCTTTTCCAGGGCGGGCAATCCTGCGACCCGAAAACCCTCACCGTCAAAGTGCGGGTGACACCGCCGGAAGCTGTCGCATCCGTCGGTTTGTTCTACCGGATCGTGGCCAAACAAGGGAACCAAAACTATCCGTGGAGCGAAGGCCTGAAGATGACGGCGCTGGGAAACGGATGGTACGCATTGACCCTGGTCGGGAACGATTTGCCCAGCATCGGGCAATGGCAGACCGAAGCCTGGTTGGATATCCAATTCGTCGCTTTCGGACCGGACAACCAGCCGGTCGCCTGGAGCGCGGTATACCGGCAAGTGACATTCTGGCAGTGCTACGTTTGAGTTTCTGGGGATCCGCGGGAGAGTAGGAAAATCGGGGCCGATCCACCTATCCTGAGCTGATATCCCGCCTATCGCGTTTATAAAGGGACCCCGTCGAACGACGGGGTCCCTTCCTATTTCCTCCCGCGCAATTTCACATTCACATGGGCTATAATCACGCCGGTCAACCGGACCGAACTGAATGGAAAGGACGGCCGCATGAAAATCGGGATTGTCGGCAGCGGAGTAGTCGGCTCGACCGCCGCGTATGCCATGGCCATGCGCGGAGTGGGCCGGGAAATCGTTTTAGTGGATAAGAACACCAAACGCGCCCAGGCTGAAGCGGACGATATTTCCCATGCGGTTCCCTTCGCGCATACGTTGCATGTGCATGCCGGGGAATACTCCGACTTGGCCGGCTGCCGGATCGTGATCCTCGCCGCCGGGGCCGCTCAAAAGCCGGGCGAGTCTCGGCGGGAACTGCTGACCCGCAACGTCGCCGTGTTCGCCGACGTGGTGCCCAGCGTCCTTCGCAAGGCGCGCGACGCGGTGCTCCTGGTCGTATCCAATCCAGTCGACGTGATGACCCACGTGGCGGCCAATTATGCGGCGTCGTTTAAAATTCCATCCGCGCGCGTGATCGGCTCGGGGACCACGCTCGACACCGCCCGGTTCCGGGCGCTTCTCGGCCGCCATTTGGGCGTCGACCCGCAACACGTGCACGCCTATGTCGTCGGCGAGCACGGGGATTCCGAAGTCCTTACATGGTCGATTGCGACCGTCGGCGGATTGCCGATCGAGGAATTCTGCTGCCAGCGCAACGCTCCCTGCCGCCCGGAGGAACGCAGCCGAATCGACGAATCGGTCCGCCACGCGGCGGATCGGATCATCGAAGGCAAGGGCGCGACGTATTACGGGATCGGAAGCGCCTTGGCGCGGATCGCCGAAGTGATCCTTCTCGACCAGCGGTCGATCCTGACCGTCTGCACGCCGATGGCTGAAGTCGCGGGGGTTGCGGATGTAACCGTCTCCCTGCCGCACCTGGTCGGGGGCGAGGGGATTCTCGATACTTTCCCGCTCGCCCTGAACGAGGAAGAACAGACCCTGCTCAACCGATCGGCGGGCATCGTCGGAAATGCGATCCGGAGTCTCGGGTTGTAAATCGGCATTTCATCGACTTCCAATCCATAAGAAAAATCATCGAATCCAGGAGTGCCTGCCAACCGCCATGACGGATACCGCCGCCCCGCCCGCCCCGGACAATACCCGGATCAAACGACTGCTTGAACTTGACGCGGAGTGGTCCTCGAAATTAACCCTCTCGCAGCGCCACGGTGGTTTGCGCAACCTGTTCCGATTCCTGGCGCATTCGGGAGATTCGTGGTTCATAATCCCGGTGATGGGTTTGATTTGGATGATCGGGGACAATGTGTGGAAATGGCGGATGCTGGTGATGTTCATTGCCATATGCGTCACCGCCCTGGTCGCGGTCGGGCTGAAGCGGCTGATCGGCCGCCGCCGTCCGGAAGGGGACTGGGGATTGATCTACCGCTCCACCGATCCGCATTCCTTCCCCTCCGGGCATGCCGCACGCCTGGTGATGCTCGCGCTGCTTTCGATCCAACTCGGCCCAGGATGGCTGTGTGTGCTGTTCTTCCTCTGGGCTCCGCTGGTCGCGCTTGCGCGCGTGGCGATGGGCGTGCATTACCTCTCCGATATAATCGGCGGGGCGGTGCTGGGGATTGTGTTTGGGATTGCGTTTGTGTTGATTATATGAAACGATCCAGGGGCGCGGCGGCGCCGCGCCCCTGTAAAACCATCCCGTTGCGCCGGATGGTATTGCGAGCGCGATCGTTGATCGCGTCGCAATCCTCCATCGGCGAAATTCGGGCGAGGCGATGCCTCGCCCCTACAGACAATTATGGATGAAAAATCATTAAGGACGCTGGAACTGAATCGTGTGCTCGAACGATTGGCGGAACACACCTCGTTTTCCGCATCCCGCGAGCGCGTCCTATCCGCGCGCCCCGCGGCGGATATCGCCGCCGCCAACCGACTGCTCGATGAAACCAGCCAGGCGCGGATACTTCTGGAACGGCACACCGACATGTCCATCGGCGGCGCGCGGGATATCCGCCCGGCCGCCCGTGACGCCGTGCGCGGCATCACGCTGCTGCCCGAATCGCTGCTGGCCGTCCGGACGACGCTGCAATCCGCCCGTTCCATCCGCCGCTCGCTTTCCCGGATCGCGGAGGAGGCGCCGGACCTATTCCGGCTCTCCTCCCGGATGGATGAATGCTCCGGATTGATCGAAACCATCGGCCGCACGATCAACGACGAAGGCGAAGTGCTCGACAGCGCCTCCCCCAAACTTGCGTCGGTGCGCGCCGAAGTCCGCACCACCCACGACCGCCTGCTTTCCCGCTTGCAGCGGATCCTCACCGAGCACGGTTCCCAGCTTCAGGAGCCGATCCTCACCCAGCGCGAGGGACGCTACGTCGTGCCGCTGCGGTCGGAATTCAAGGGCCGCTTGCGCGGGATCGTCCATGACCAATCCTCCTCCGGTGCAACGCTGTTCATCGAACCGCTGGCAACGGTCGAACTCGGCAACCGCTGGCGCGAGGCGATTTTAGAGGAACAGGAAGAGATCCACCGAATCCTGGCGGCTCTTTCCGCGCAGGTCGGGGAGCAATGCGACGCATTGATCCAGACGGTGGATGCTCTTGCCGATTACGATGCGGCATTGGCAAGAGCCCGTTATGCGGACCAGCTGGATGCCGTGCGCGCCGAACTCGTGGAAATCCCCACCTCTCCCCCGGCGGAATTCACCCCCCTGCTCTTCCATTCCGCGCGCCACCCGCTGCTCGACGGGGCGACGGTCGTCCCGATCGATATCGCCCTGCGGGCGGGAGTGCGGGCTCTCGTGATCACCGGACCGAACACCGGTGGAAAAACGGTGGCGCTCAAGACCGCCGGGTTGCTTGCGCTCATGACCCAATGCGGAATGCACATCCCGGCCGAAGCCGGTTCGAAATCGGCGTTTTTCGATTCCGTCTATGCCGATATCGGCGACGAGCAATCCATCGAACAATCGTTGTCCACCTTTTCGGCGCACGTCGGGCAGATCATCCGCATCCTTTCCGCGGCCACGCCGCAATCCCTGGTGATCCTCGACGAACTGGGCGCCGGGACCGATCCGCAGGAGGGTTCGGGCTTGGCGCGCGCGATTCTCTCCACCCTTCTGCGGCGCGGGATACCCACGCTCGTGGCGACGCATTACCCGGAACTGAAGGCTTTCGCCTACAACACGCCCGGCGCGGAAAACGCATGCATGGAATTTGATATGCGCACGCTGCGCCCCACCTACCGGCTTGTCCTCGGCCTGCCGGGACGTTCGAATGCGCTTGCCATCGCCCGGCGGCTCGGCTTGCCGGAGGAAATTCTTGCTGAAGCCCGTTCGATGGTGGACGCGGGCGATCTCGAGGCCGACCGCCTTCTCGAAAAAATCCAGCGCGAACGCGAGACCGCGCGCCGTGAACGGGAAGACGCCGAAAAACTCAACCGGCGCGCCTTGCAGCGTGAACGCACGCTGGCGCACCGCCTGGGCGGGATCGAGGAGGAACGCAATCGCATTTTGGATGAATCCCGGGCGCGCGCGGAACAGGAACTGGAAGGATTGCGCGACGAGCTGCGCGATCTCCGCCGCCGGGCGGGGCACGCCGCCGCGCCGGAATTGCAGAAGATCGCGGCCGAGGCGCGCGCGCTGGAGGACCGGATCGAACGCAGCGCGGAAAATGTGGGCGCTGAAATTTCAGCCCCCTCGCCCGCGCGCGACGGGCGCATCGGGGAAACCGTGCGCCTGAAAGGTCTCGGCGTCGCCGGGAAGATCACCGGTCGCGACGGCGACCAGTACGAGTTGCAACTCGGCGCGCTCCGAATCCGCGCCGACCGCGGAGATTTCATCGTTCCCGAGGAATCCCCCGCTCCTGCAAGCCCGGCGCCTGCGGCGGAAGATTCGAGGCCGGCGCGAATCCTCCCATCCAAACCCAGCCCGGGACTCGAGCTCGACCTGCGCGGCCGGATGGTGGAGGAGGGATTGATCGAACTCGAGCGCTATCTCGATTCCGCGGTAATGGCCGGCCTGCCCTGGGTGCGGATCATCCATGGCAAAGGAACCGGCAAACTGCGCAGCGCGGTGCGCGAAGCGCTGCGAAAGCATCCCCAGGTGGTATCGGTTGAATCCGGAGCGGAGATGGAAGGCGGCGAGGGTGTGACGATCGCGCGATTGGAATCCTGA
>CAZFPL010000005.1:11682-61538 GCA_964521085.1 uncultured Anaerolineales bacterium
TTCTCCGGCGCCCGGCCGACCGGCCGGCAACATCTCGGCAATTACCTCGGCGCGATCAGGAATTACGTCGCGCTGCAGGAAGAATACGACTGCGTCTATTGCATCGTCGACCTGCATGCGCTGACCACCCTTGAGGATTTCCACCTCCTGCGCGAGAACACCGCCGAGATGACGCTGGATTGGCTGGCGGCGGGAATCCGCCCGGAGGAGACGATCCTCTTCGTGCAAAGCCACGTCCCGCAGGTGACCGAATTGCACACGATCCTTTCGATGTTCACCCCCTTGGGAAAACTCACCGACCTGCCGACCTTCAAGGAAAAGGCGCGCATGCATCCGCATAACATCAACTACGGGCTGGTGGGCTACCCGGTGCTGATGGCGGCGGACATCGCACTCTATAAAGCCGATGTCGTTCCGGTCGGAATCGACCAGGAGAGTCACCTCGAGTTCACGCGCGAGGTGGTGCGGTCTTTCAACTTCCGCACCGGCAAGCAGGTGCTGGTCGAGCCGCAAATGAAGACCACCAACTACCCCAAGGTGATCGGCACCGACGGGGTGCAGAAGATGAGTAAAAGCCTCAACAACCAGATCGAACTGGCGCTGACCGATGTGGAAACCACGGCCAAGGTGATGACGATGGTCACCGATCCGCAGCGCACGCACCGCACCATCCCCGGCCGCCCCGAGGTGTGCAACGTGTTCACCCTGCACCACTCGTTCACGCCGGAAGCGGACGTGGAACGGATCGCGGCCGACTGCCGCAGCGCGAAACTCGGCTGCGTCGACGATAAAAAATGCCTGGCGGCGAACATCAACCGCCACATGGCGGAATTCCGCGAGAAGCGCGCCGAGCTGGCGAAGAAACCGGATTACGTATGGGACGTGCTGTCCGATGGCGCCAAGCGCGCGCGGGTCATCGCCGATCAGACGATGGACGAGGTGCGGGCGGCGATCGGGCTTCCGTAGAGAATCAGACGATGGACAATAGACCATGGAAATACCAGTCAATAAGGTCGATGGTTTGAGGCTCGTAATTCCTTTCGATACGCATCCAAAGGGCTTTGGACCAAGGATCATCGACCATTGACAAACCAACAGCCATCGTCCATGGTCCATGGTCGCCGCCAATGATGGATACCCGCTAAACCGGAATCCATAACCCCCCAGAAAGAATCTCCATCCATGCGGATAGTCCTCCAACGTGTCACACATGCAAGCGTAATCGTCGACGGACAACCTGTCGCCAGGATCGGGCGCGGGCTGCTGATCCTGCTCGGAATTGGCCCGGGGGACGGTAAACCGGAGGTGGAGTACCTTGCGGAGAAATGTGCATTTCTAAGAATCTTCGAGGATGAGGGAGGGAAAACCAATTTATCGGTTCAGGATATCAAAGGGGAAGCGCTGGTGGTATCGCAATTCACGTTGTATGCCGATGCGCGCAAAGGCAGGCGGCCTTCCTTCACCGACGCCGCCGCTCCGGAAGTCGCCGAACCGCTGGTACGTTGCTTTGCAGAAAAGCTGAACGCGCTGGGCGTGCCCACCCGCACCGGATCGTTCGGCGCGCACATGCAGGTGGAATTGAACAACGACGGGCCGTTTACCTTGGAGTTGGAATCCCCCTAAGCAATGTCATCCCTCGCCCTGTTTTAGGGCGAGGGATCGGTGACTACTTCCACAAATCGAGCCTATTCACATCCATTCGCAACCGATTCCTCGCCCATCGCCGGCGGCTCAGGGCTCGGAATGACACACGCAGTGTGTCCTATCGCTAGGATAACGCCGCGCGGATCTTTTCCGCCATCTCCCGCGCGCGCGCCGGCGCAGAGCCGACATACGCGCTTGCATCCATCAATTCCCGGATCCTCGCCGGCTGCAGGTGCTTGAGCATGTCGGGGTCGGCGGCGAGGTAACCCGCGAGCGGATTGACCCGTCCGTCGCGCAGGACGCTCCATGCCTTGCGGCTGTGCTCGCGGATCTTTTCATGCATCGCCTGCCGGTCGGCTCCCGCCGCGACCAGCGCCATCAGCACCCGTTCGCTTGCGGAGAATGCGCCGAACCGGGCGAGGTTCGCTTTGCACCCCTCTTCATCGACATCGAGGCCGTCCATGATCCCCGTCATCACCGTCAGCATTTCCTCGGTGGCCAGGAACGCTTCGGGAAGGATGCTGCGCCGGTTGGCGGAATCGTCGATCGTGCGCTCCAGTAAACTTTGAGCCGCATTCTGCCAGGCAACCTCCGGAAGCACGGCCACGAAGCGCGCCAGCGAGCATACATTCTCCGCTTTCACCGGATTGCGCTTGAAGGGCATTGCACTCGATCCCACCTGGCGTTTGCCCATCGGTTCGCGGACTTCGCCGAAGCCGGCGGATTGCATAATCCGCAAGTCGAAGGCGACCTTGTGGAGTGACGCCGCCAGCCCGGCCAACGTGGAGAGCAAGCGGTAATCCTGGATTCGTGGATACGTCTGCGACGTCACCGGGAAGGCCGCAAGTCCCAGCGATTCCATCACCGTGGCGTCAATCACATCGGGGGAGAGGTTTTTCCCGCTGAGAATCTCGCCGTAGGAGGCCGCCGTTCCCACGGCGCCCTTCATCCCTTTGCCGCGCAATCCGTTTCGCACCCGCCGCAAATCCAGCCAATGCTCGAGCAGATCCTGCCCATAGATTGCCAGCCGGTACCCGAGCGTGGTTGGTTCAGCGGGTTGGAGATGGGTGTAGCCCAGCACCACCAGCTCGGAATAGTGTTCGATCTGGGCGGCAATGGACTCTAACAGCTTCCGATGTCCGTCCAACAGAAGGTCCATTCCATCGCGCATGCGCAGGACGTCGGCGTTATCGGTGATGTCGGCCGAGGTGGCTCCCCAATGGATGATCCTACCCCCCACCGGGCAGAGTTCGGCGAAGGCGCGCACTTCGGCCATCACATCGTGGCCGATTTCCTTCTCGATCTCAAGCGACCGCTCGAGGGTCACATCCGGTGCGTGCAGCCGTAAATCCTCCACCTGTTCGGGCTTGACCAGCCCGAATTGCTGCTGCGTCTCCGCCAGCGCGATCCAGATCCGGCGCCAGAGCAGGCGGCGGTTCTTTTCCGAAAAGATCCTCCGCATGGCAACGGATCCGTAACGCGAACTGAACGGTGACGTGTAATCTTCCATCATGATATCGACATCCATACTTGCTCCTCCGGCAGGGACGGTTTTAAGCCTGAGGCAAGGCGTCCCTGGAATATTATGCGCTACTTTGCAGATTGCGACAACCCGTTGGAATGATAAGTTCGGAGAGGACTTGGACAATTCGAAGCCACACAGAACCGATTCCTTCCCTCGCTCCGCTCGGGACAGGCTGTCGCCCATTCCGGGCTCCCCCAGCCCGCCCGGTAGGCTGACCGGGGCGGGCTCGGAACGACACTCTCAGGATGTCATTCCGAGGCAGCGCAAGCGACCGAGGAATCGGTATCGTATGGCTGGAAATATCGTATAGGATTGCTTATTTCTCTTTGGTGATGTACCCCAGGCGCCGGAGGGCATCCTCGCGATTGCGCCATCCGGGCAGCACCTTGACCCGCAGCTGCAGGTACAACTTCCGCCCGCTCATTTCCTCGATCTTCCGCCGCGCATCCATGCCGATCCGTTTCAGCATGGATCCCGCCTTTCCAATCACAATGGCTTTATGCGACTCTCTCTCCACGAATATGGTGGCTTCAATAAAGGCACCTTCTTCTCCACGTTCCCGGTAGTCATCAACGCGCACCGCCACACCGTGGGGCACTTCCGCCCGCAGGTTGCGCAACGCGGCCTCGCGGATCAAATCCGCCGTGATTTCCCTTTCGGAGAGATCGGTGATTTCCTCTTCCGGATAGAGAATCGGCCCTTCCGGGAGCCGGGAAATTATCATCTCCAACAACTCGTGCAGCCCCAGGCTTTGTTTGGCGGAGATTACGCAGCTTTCGGCTTTCGGAAGCAACGACTGGTACGCCGCCGCGTGTTTCTCCCGGACCGGGGTAGAAACAGCATCCGACTTATTCAGGACCAAAATCACGGGGGTTTCCGATTTTTTCTTGTGCAGCCAATCCGCAAGGGCGCGATCCTCTTCCGCGGCGGCCTGGGTCAGATCGGCGAGGAACAAAACCACATCCGCATCCTGGATGGTCGTCTCGGATTCGTGAACCATCGCCTTCCCCAAGCTGTTTTTAGGCGTATGCCAGCCCGGAGTGTCGAGGAACATGATTTGGGCGGCGGGAAGCGTGAGGATACCCATTTGCCGGCGCCGGGTCGTTTGCGGCCAGGGTGAGACACCGGCGATTTTTTGCCCGAGAAGGGCATTCAACAGGGTGGATTTTCCGACGTTCGGACGACCGACAACGGCTACGAATCCCGATCGGTGGATGGGAACACTCGGCATTTTGTGCGAATCAGGAGCGTTGAAACAGGCTGACCATGCGCATCGCCAGGCCGACGTCTCCGTCCAATTTTATCTTCCCCTGCATGAACGCAGCCATGCCGTCGAGCTTGCCTTCCGTAATGGCATTGATATCCGCCAGGCTTGAGGTTACGGTCAACCGGGGTGAGGTTGCCTTCCCCTCGGCACCGGTGATTTTTCCGCCGGTGAATTTAATGACCCAGTTGCCCCCGCCTTCCCCCGTCAGATTGAACTGGATCTCCGCATCCAGTCCGACGGCTTTTTCGGGGGGAAAGTTGGAAATCAACTGATCGATTAGTTGTTTGGCATCAAGGGCCATGCACTTCTCCTATTCCTCTCTCCGGGATGTCATGCCTGCGCACGCTGTCCTTTCGTCCGATCCAGTATAAACTGAACGAGCGATTCCTGCTGGTGCGGCGTGATATCGATGAATTCCACGCCCACCTGGCTCCTTCTCGCCCCTTCCCCGGGGACCGAACGCACAATTCGCCCGGTGACGATCAATTCCTCTTCCATCTCCCCGAGGGGAATTTGGAATTTCAGCCGCAACAGGGTCTCCTGTGGGCACACCCGGGTGGTTTCCAATAGGATCCCGCCGCCGCTGATGTCAAGCGCGGTCGACCGGGAGAACGGGATATTTCCGCTGCCGTCCCGAATCTCCGCATATTGGGCATCCATCCGGATGGGAAGACGCGGAAAAGCGCGACGCTCCAAATGGACCACCTCCTTTGGGAATTCCAATTCCACGCGGCCAACGGGTTCCTTCTCTTCCATCAGCACTCCACACGTGAAAAGAAAAAGTCCCTCCGTGGAGGGAACACTGACACGGACCGTAGAGCCCGACTGCAGTGCGAAGACACTTTGATTATTTTTCGGCGGCACGATAAAAAAAGACGCGTTCCCCACTTCCAGCACTTTTGAAGCAAACCAATTATCCCCTTCCAAAGAAGGCGACACATTGACGATGTGGTCTTCCTTGATCCACCGTTTGATTTCCATGATGAAGCCCCTGGCATTCTCCCTGACCCTCTGGAATAAAACCGCACCCGCCCCCTCGTTTTTCCCGGGACAAGCGGCAGCCCATCCCCTTGATGAAATTATAACTCCTGGGTGAAACCATCTGTCACGCGTTCCATCACCTATTCCGTAATAATTAATCACTTGTTTGTAACGTTCAAAATGGGGGTTTTACTAGGCCCAAACCGGCCATGGAACCGAAATTCCCGGCCCAGGAAGCGGGAATTTGCCTGCTTTCCATAGGGCCCGAGCCCGGGATTCCAGTGCCGTGATTTCATCGGCGGCTAGAAGCGGGGAAAGGTGAACCCCCGGTTTGGATTTGGTGATTTTTTCCAACATTTGAATGACGTCATCCGGCAGGGCCTCTTCCGCAAAATCCCAGATTACTGTCCGCAGCTTCCATTCCCGGTGAAAGCAGACGCCATGGTCGATTAACCAGATCGCCCCCGCGGTGTCGCGCACCACATGCATCGCCTTCCGGTCTGCGTTATTGATGACGATATCGAACGCCGCCACCCGGCGCAGCGCGTCAGGATCCTGGTCCCGGATGAGGAAGTAATTCTGCTCAAGATCCAGGTCGAGGTATTCCTGGAAGGAACCGGGACCCAAAGGGCCGTCCGTCCGGAATACGGTTGGCGGTATGAAATTCCACCCCAGCAGCCGGGAAACTTCGAAAGCGGCGGCTTCCCGTTTAGCCAGACTGCCGGTTGGGAAATCCCACAGCGGCCGTTCTCCCCGTACCGGTTTGTAGACAGCCGGGAGAGACCCGGAGGGTGCACGAACCTGGCATAGGAAGGTATCGTTCGAGCCCAGGCGGAACAGACCGCGCACCTCCGCTTCCCCTTCCTGGAGGATTTCCAGCGCGCCGTCTGTCGTATACAGGCGCTGGGATGGCCTAATGTTTGTGTCCATTTCGGCGGGGGCAGAAATGACCCGTGGGATCGATCGGGTTCCCGCAGTTGCCGCAGATCGGCCGGCCGCGCCGCGCCAGTTCCGCGCCCCACTGCGCCAATCGCCGCAGTTGGACACGGGTGCACCAGAGGGATGCTTCCGACGTCGGCTCTCCGGTGGGGGTGTCTTCTACGGCCTCGCGGAGGACGAACAGCAAGCGATCTTCCTTCTCATCGTACCCCAACCCCATATTCCCGATATGAAACGCCGGCTCCAAAGGATGCTCCAATCCCATTTCCGACTCCTCAAAGCGCGCATCGGCCTCTTCGAGATTGGGGAACCGCTGTTGGAGATCGTTCAGGAACTGCTCGATCGACAAGGCGAGCATCAGCACTTGCTCTTTTTCCGCCCGGAGAGTCACTTGTTGGCCGGATCCGCGGGCTTGCAGGTAAAACACGCGATGCCCGGGTTCGCCCACCGTACCGAGGGTTATCCGTTCCACAGGTCGTATCTCAAAATGGGAAGAAGGCATATCGCTCCTGCACCGCCCCTATTCCGCGTTCAAGTGCAGCGGGGACCCGGCGGGAATGTTGATGCCGGCAATCCGCACTGTGTTCCGGGTATAGTATAAAACCGAAATCGATGCCGGATCGGTCACCAAAGAATAATACGCCACCAGCGGCATCTGCAGGAAATGAGCAAGCGTCAGGCGAATGGTGTCGGCATGGGTGAATAGCGCCACGATCCCGGTTTCATACGCGGCGTGGACCGCACGCACTCCCTGCACCGCCCGCCGCTGAGCTTCCTGCGGGCTTTCGCCTCCCGGGAATTGCACATCGGACGGCTGATGGTGAACCTCCTGCCAAATAGCCGTCTCGCGCAATTCGGTGAATGCCTTGCCGGTCAGATCACCAAAATCGAGCTCCTGCAGCCGTTCGTCCTGGATGATTTGTTTGCCGACGGCGCGGGCGGTCGGCTCCGCTGTCTCCAAAGCGCGTTCGAGAGGAGAGGAGTAGATTGCAGCCAGGGATACCGGCCGCAGCATGGCCGCCAACGCATCCGCCTTCCCGCGCCCCTCTGCATTCAGGTGTATATCCGGCAGCCGCCCGGCCAATCGCTCCCCCAGCCAATCGGTCTCCCCGTGCCGAATGAGCAAAATAACCGTCACTTCACGCCCTCCAAACCATTGCGCCGGATGACCTCGGAGAACCAGCCAAAGGAGGATTTGGGAGTCCGTTTCAGGGTGACAAAGTCCACGTGGATTAACCCAAACCGCATGGCGTACCCCAACTCCCACTCGAAATTATCCGTCAGAGACCAGATGAAATATCCTTTCACGGGAACCTGTTTCGCAACCGTCTCGTGCAGCCTTTGCAGATGGCGCTGAAGATAGGAAATGCGTTGCGGATCATTCACCGCGCCGGTGGAATCCGGCGCGTCCGGAACCGGAATGCCATTCTCGGTCACCAGGATCATCGGCGGTTTATAGTCATCCCAAACCCGTTCGACCATCTCTCCCAGACCGGGCGGGTAGATTTCCCACATCGGCGAAAACTCCCCGCTTTTCGGCCGCACCATCTGCGCACCGACGAAGGGTATCCACCAATGGCCGGAGACGACATGCCGCGTGTAGTAATTCACGCCAAGAAAATCTATCGGCTCCGCAATCTGCGCCAGGTCGCCGTCGCGGATGGACGGGGCGAACGGCCCGAAACGCCGCCACAATTCCGGCGGATACGATCCGCGCAAGATCGGATCCAGGCAGATACGGTTGGCCATAACATCGAAAATTTCCGCCCCCTTCCGGTCGGCGGCCGTATCGCGCGCGGGATACACGGGCGAGAGGTTCAGTGCAATCCCGATCCGCGGCGGCCGCTTGGCCGCGCTGCGGATGGCACGCACCGCTTCCCCGTGCGCCAGGAGCAGTGTGTGCATCGCGCGGGCGTAGGCTCCCGGATTGCGCCGGCCCGGGGCGTGCGTCCCCATCAAATACCCCATCAGGGCGACAACCATCGGTTCGTTCAGCGTGATCCACCAATTGACGCGGTCTCCAAAACGGGCGGCCACGAGCGCCGCATACTCTCCGAACGCGGATGCCGTATCGCGTTCCGGCCAACCGCCTTTTTTGTGAAGCGCGAGGGGCAGATCGAAATGGAACAGCGTAGGGAAAGGCTCGATCCCGCGTTCGAGCAGGCCGTCGATCAGCCGATCATAAAAACCCAAACCCGCCGGGTTGACCTTCCCCCTGCCCTCGGGAATCACGCGCGACCACGATATGGAGAACCGGTACGCGCCGACTCCGAGATCGCGCACCAGATCGAGATCCTCCTTATAACGGTGATAATGATCGCAGGCGGTGTCGCCGTTTTCGCCCCGGGCCGTCTTGCCGGGCAGATGCGAGTACCAATCCCAGACCGACGGCCCCTTGCCGTCTTCGTTCCACGCGCCTTCGATTTGATAAGCGGAGGAGGAAACTCCCCAAATAAATCCTTTTGGAAAATTCAAATCGGTCATTGGTTTACCTGCGCCTCAGAAACACACTGCCCGCCCTCATCCAGCCTTCAGCCACCTCCCGTCGCTTCGTTCCGGGACAGGTCCTCCCGGTTTAAGCCGGGAGAAGGGATATGATGCGTGCAGGCAAGCGGCGTTAAGCTTCCCCTATGCTAATTCAACAATTTGCGCTCCGCCGGCATTCTTCTTCACCGATTCGATTCCATCCAGGCATGCCTGCCTGCCGGAGTATCCCTCGCCTGACTCCGCGATGGATTTGCCGTTCGGGGCGATCAGCCGCCAGCGATATTGGCCTGCCTTATCTTTGTATACTTCGAATTTGTACATATGGTCCTCCGTGATTAAGAATTTCGGAAACCCATCTTGCGCTTGATCGATTCCGCTTCCTCATGGGTCGGGGTGGGAAGCGTCGTCGTCTCGGTGACTCCGAGCGCTTTTTCCTGCGCGCGCCTCCAGCGTTCCAGCCGATCCCGCACCGTTGCTTCGTAGCCGATGGCGGTCGGTTTGTAGAAGTAGGTCCCTTGCAGCGCAGTCGGCAGATACTGCTGGCCGACATGATGCTCTTCCAGTTGATGCGGATAGATATAGCCCTCGCCATGTCCCAATCCTATGGCATCCCGGCTATCGTCTTTCAAATGATCTGGAACCTCGGTGATGCCCTGTTTCTCCACCGTTTCGTAGGCCTGGAAATACGCCAGCGCGCTGTTGGATTTCGGCGCGGTGGATAAATACAGCGCCGCCTCGACCATCGGGTAGATTCCTTCCGGCAGGCCTACATAATCGAACGCCTGCGCCGCGGCGCTTACCACCACCAGCGCGTTGGGATCCGCCAGGCCGATATCCTCGCCGGCCAGGATCAGCATCCGCCGTAGGATAAAGCGCGGATCTTCGCCGGAATAGAGCATGCGCGCCATCCAATACAGCGCGGCGTCCGGATCCGACCCGCGCAGGGATTTAATAAACGCGCTGATCGTATCGTAATGCGCGTCGCCATCGCGGTCGTACAGCAGCGCCCGGCGCTGGATGGATTCCTGCGCCACGGTGAGGTCGATGCGGATTTCGCCATCGGATCCCGGGGCGGTGGATTCCACCGCCAGCTCGAGAGCGTTGAGGGCGTTGCGCGCATCGCCGCCGGCCACATCCACCAGATGAGTTTCCGCCTCCTCATCGAGGATCACCTTGCGGCCGCCGTATCCGCGTTCGGGATCCTCGAGCGCGCGCCGGATCAGGCGCCGCACGTCCGCCTGGGCCAGCGGCCGCAATTGGAAAATGCGCGATCGCGAAACGAGCGCGCCGATCACCTCGAAATACGGGTTTTCGGTCGTCGCACCGATCAACACGATCGTTCCGTTTTCCACATGCGGGAGGAGTGCATCTTGCTGGGCTTTGTTCCAGCGGTGGACTTCATCTACGAAGAGGATGGTGCGGATGGAATGGAGCTTGCGGCGCTCCCCCGCCTGGGCGATCACGCGCCGCAGTTCGGCCACGCCCGCCAGCACCGCGCTGAGGGTTTCGAAATGGGATTTTGTGCTTCCGGCGATGATTTGCGCAAGGGTTGTTTTCCCGCTTCCGGGCGGTCCCCAGAGCAGGATCGAGGAAAACAATCTGTCCGATTCAATCGCGCGGCGGAGGAGTTTCCCGGGGCCGATGATATCTTCCTGCCCGGCGAATTCATCGAGCGTGCGTGGACGCATCCGCGCCGCCAGCGGAGCCTCGCGTTTCATCCGTTCCTTAAGCGCGTGATCGAAGAGGTCCACGACCGGAAGTATAGCACGGGCGGTAAAAGGAATCCACGAAGGACACGAAGAAATTCAGAAGAACACGAAGGTTTTAATATTATTAAGAATCTTCGTGCCCTTCAGATTTTCCTTCGTGTTCTTTGTGGAATTATTTAATCCCCAACAACTCCGCCACCTGCTGCTTATCCCAATCCACCACAATCTTGCCGCGGATATCGAACGTGGGCGTGGTCTCGTTTCCGTCCGCCCAGTCCCGCACGCGCGCCGCAGCGGCGCGATCCTTGGAAATATCCACCTCGACGTAATCGATATGGTGTCCTTTAAGGAAGGCCCGCGCTGAACGGCAACCAGGGCACCACTGGGTGCAGTATAAAACCACATCGGAAGCCGGTTCCGGAGTCGGGGGGTCCGCTTTTTTTCTGAACAGCACTACCACCTCCGAGCAGAGCGATTTATGCCCGGCAACGATTCGTCGCCATGTTACCGCTTACCGATGTCGTGCCCCCGCTTCGCGGTTTCTTTCTTCACCCCGACCGCCGCGGCCAAGGCAGCCTGGTAAACATCTTTTACCGGAACATTTTTCTCCTCGGCGATTCGCAGGCAATCCCGGTATTCCGGAGACACGTTCGTCACCCGGCCTTCCCACATCGCGATCTTTATGCTCACTGGACCGTAGGCGGTTTCCACCGTCTGCTCCTGGCGATCCAGTTTACGCCGTTCCACCGGGTGCAGGCGCACGCCGATGGTGGTCGTTTCCGAGAATAAAATCCCGAGCGCGGAATCCAACTTCGATTCATCGACCATCAGGCTGAGGGTGACCGCCGGCCGGTTGCGTTTCATCTGGATCGGCGTGAGGAATACATCCAGCGCCCCGGCATCGAACAGCCTGTCCATCACCCGCTCGTACCACTGGGGATTCATATCGTCGATATTCGCATCCACTACCAGCACCCGCTCCCCCCGCTGCGCGAGGGCGGGCGCGAGTGCAGGCACGCGGCCGCCGCCGGCGCCCTCCTCCGCGCTCCGTCCGATCGTCACGCGCAGGAGGTTGGCCCACGGCAAGTCCCGATTCCCGGCGCCATATCCCGTGCGGTCGATCCGCATCGGCGGCGCCTTGCCGAAATCCGCCGCCATCGCCGCCAACAACGCCGCCCCGGTCGGGGTGACCAGTTCCGCATCCACATCGCGCCCATAGACGGGAATCCCCCGCAATAACTCGGCCGTCGCCGGCGCGGGCACCGGGAGCAATCCATGCGCGGTCTGCACGCTTCCGGCGCCGATATGCAGCGGGGAGGAATACACCTTTTCCACATCCAGCAATTCCAGGCAGATCGCAGTCCCCACGATGTCCACGATCGCATCCACCGCGCCGACTTCGTGGAAGTGTATCTTTTCCACCGGTTCGCCGTGGACTTTGGATTCCGCCTGGGCAAGTTTTTGAAATGCAAGCAGGCTTCGCTCCCGAGTACGATCCGAAAGGGAACTGGAACGGATAATCGCCTCAATGTCTTTCAGATGCCGGTGCGGCTGTTTTTCGTCCACTTTAATATCGACCAGCAATCCACGCAGGCCGGCTTTATGCGTTTCGCGGGTTTCCAACCGGTACCCGCCAAGATCCAACTTTTCTAATTCGGCGCGTAAGGAATCCGGAGGGATCCCGCAATCCAATAGCGCGCCAAGCGCCATATTGCCGCTGATGCCGGAAAAACAATCGAAGAATGCTATCGTGGTCATGGTTCCGATCTCGTGATCGTCCAGTCGAATTCGAGAAAAGATCAAGCGCCCGGCGGAAGGGATTGGTGCCTTCCCCCGGAGAATCTACCCCTCACACTGGCCGCGCACAAATTATAAACGGAAGCCGGGCATCCCCGGTTTTATCGGCTGAAACCAAAGATGCCCGGACGGATGCAAATGGAGATTCGGCCTGAAAAACCTGGTCTCCAGGCAGGCTCTTTTTACGGCTGTTCAGTCTGATCCATAAATAACCACCCGTTCGCCGGTGTCCTTCAGCTCCAATACCAGGCTGGTGATCACCCAGTTGCCGCCAGACTTTTTCCCTTTCACATACACCGTCCCGGAACCCTTCGGGCCGGAAACCGAGAAAGACAGGTCTGCGGATCCGGTGGTGGGTGTTTCCTCGATGCTCCCGCTGACAAAAAAACCGGGCTTAATGGGCGTTCCCAGGAGTTGTTGCGCGCGGGGGTTAAGCTGGACCATCTCCAGCCCGTGTTGATATACGTAATTCGATTTCATGAGACCAAATAACGAATACACACCGCCCCCCACACAGCACACGCAGGACAATCCGATCACCAGCAGCACGACCGGGACGAGCCATTTCCAATTGCGGGAGAACCAGCTTTTTTTCGGACTTGGTGTTTCCATGATCCCCTCCTGAAGAAGATTTTTTCGATTCTGACTCGAAACCCTGCGCCTGCCTATTGGGAAAAGATCCTCCCAATAACGGGCAATAGAAAGAGACTCGCAATGCAGATTCCCCCCAATGCGACGAGCACGAGATTGACATACCCAAGAATGAGGCCGGCGACGGCCAACCCATCCCCGGTAAACTTTCCCTCGGACCGGGCGATCTGGATCCTGGCCATATGCCCCAAAACGATGGCGATGATTGCACAGATAAGAGGCAGCGCGATCCAGCTCATGATCCCCGCAAACAGACTGGCAATGGCCAGCGGGCATTCCCGGAACGGAGACTCTTCCGGCGGCAGGTACGATCGCCCTTCCAGGGAAGCGGACATGAACCAGCCTTTCCCAGGTCAAGAGAGCCGAAAAATTAATCTACCCGGCTTCCCATTCCGCGCGCGTCACCGGATGACAGCCCATTTGCAGCCACTCCCAGAAGGCGGCGCAATCGCCGTCGAGGGTGTAATTTACGATATATACGAAGTCAAACTGAAACATCGTGCTGTTCAACTCCGAAAGCAGTATTTGACTGCCGGCGCTGGTGGAAGCATTAGGGATGAGTGTCTTCCACCCGGTGAAATCCGCCGTGAAATCGCCCCCCGCAGCGGCCATGCCAATCACGGTGCCGGTCGTCTCGGCCGAGAACCAGGAATACAGCCCCGAGTTTTTCTCGGCCTCGGTCGGCCCTTTCACCAGTTCCTTCAGGGTCGAATGGACGAGCACGGCTTGATTATCCGTCGCCGGCACGAACCGGGCGACCGCCACGGGCAGGAAGGTGGAAGCGTCCGAGTAATACACCCACACGGTCGTCATTCCTTCCGGAGCATCCGGCTCGGCGGACGTCTCCGTTGCCACGGGTATCGGGCTTTCGGTCTCCAGATGCACCGGGGAGATTGCCGTATCTGTGACGGCAGGCTGCTCCGTGGCGGCGGGAGGGAACAGGTTGCATGCCAAGACCGCCCCGATCATCAATAGAAAAAACGGATATCGCTTCATCCTATTCTCCTTGAACCGACCCGTCCTCTCCGGCCGGTAATAAATTCCGAATCCTGCAAACCGATCGTAGAATTCGTCAGATCCTTCCGAAAATTGCGCATTGCACATCGATACTACTCCTATCGCGTGCCACGCCGGTCACATACAACGAACCGTCCCTGCCGAAAACCGCCGATAAATCGGAAACCCAATAATCGGGATAGGCGCCGCGCATCACCTGGACAGGCTTGGTAAACCCCTCCGGCACCGTGCCATGCAGGGTGTACATGCCGTTTTCGTTCCACAGGGCGATCCACGGCATCCCATTGGTAGATTCGCCGAGGAAGACTTCCTCATTAAAAAAACCATACTGGTCATCGAACGGGATTTCCAGCGTCGTCCAATCCGTGGACGGCGAACGGTGCATGATTGTCAGCTTTCTACACTCCATCCAGGCAAGGTACAGCGTACCGTCCTTCGCAAGGAAGAATTTCGGATCTCCCCCATGATTGTGTGTGATTTCCATAGGGCTGGACCAAGTTTCGCCCTTATCCTTCGATTCCGAAATCATCACCCGGATGACGGAATCGGAGGAATTTTCCACGGAGAATAATATGTAATAGACGCCGGCGGCATCATGAGTCAGCTCGACGCCACCGACATCCCCTATCCCTTCGAACAGCCGCGTCTCCCCGAAGTTCAGAATTTCGGTCGAGGATTCCAGGGTGAGGAAGGCCGTCACGATCCGGGGAGGATCAAGGAACAGCGAGAGACTGTGGCTGATCGGTTTCACGTATCCCGTGTAGTTGGTCTCGACCCAGCCGCCGGCTTGCATGCAGCTCAACCAAAGCACGGAGGAATCCTTGTCCTTACAGAAGGTAAAACAGGGACGGTGATCTTCCCCCCACAGGAACACCGGGTTAAAATCCAACTCCGAATTCTCGATCTGCTCCTCCAGGTCCCAGGAGCCGTCCGCGAACCGCCTTCGAAACCGGTAATCCTGCGAACGGTACCCTTCCGCAGTCGAATCTCCCTTCCAGAACAAATACACGATCCCTTCGTCATCGACGAGCACCTGCGTGTAGTCGATCATCCCATTATCGGTCCGTGACAACCGGACGAATTGCATTTCGCCTTCGCCCCAGGAAAACGGCGGCGGATCCGCGAGCGGACTCTGCGGCGTTTTTTCCGGGATCAGGTTGACAGCCGGGGCACATGCGAATAGACGGCGGAGGTGAATACCATCGCCGTAAGGATGAGGCTGCGAAAACGGAAAAAGAACTTTTTCATCTTTCCCCCTTTTTTGCTCACGCCAGCTTGGCGGCTTCTTTGGCGAATTCTTCCACCTGTTCCGACTGGGCGCGGATCTGGCGAATGATCTGCGGCGCTTCCCTTTCCGCCTGCCCCCCGCCCAAAGCCTGCAACCGGGCGATATCCGCGAGAATCGCGTCCATCGTGGTGGACATGCTTGACAGCTGCGCCTCCACCCGGTCCAGCAGCGTGGATACTTTTTTCAATTTCTTGATCCGGTCCTCAAGCGCATGCAGGGCTTCCTCTTTTTCCCGTTTCACCAGCGGATCGGTGGCGCTTTCCAGAGAAAGCTTGATCAAAGCCAGCTCGCCCTCCAAGTCGGTGTTCATCTTGGAGACTTTTACAAAATTCTCCGGGCCGGTCATCTGCCGGCACAGGTCATACACCCTTTTGGTAAGCAGCTCGATTTCGGCCTGGACCGGATCGAGGGCCGTTTTCGTCCGGCCGCTTGCACTCATCAGCGAATTGAAGATCCGCATCTGCGAGCGCACGACCTTGGCATATTGCTCCTGGAATCGCGTCGAGAGAGTCCCCGACCGCGCGTTCATATCGTAATCCAGGCGGATGCGGCGGTCGGTCGCAATTCGCGCGACCATGATGATCCACAGGATCAGGCCCAGCGGGAAAAGCCACCAAGCCGCCATCAGGCCGGCCAGGATCGCAACGCCCAGCATGGCCGGGTTAAGGCTGTGAAAAAGCGCGGTCACCAAAGGGGATCGCATCGGGTCTGCACCTTGCCTTTTAGAAGTAACTGCTGATGATTTCCAGCAGCTTGGCGATGTCTTCTGGATCGCCGGATTGCACCTTCGTCGCCGAAGCACGCGCGATGCTGTTCAGGGAAGCGATATCGGCGTCGCTGCCGTACGCCACCGGGATGATCAGGATCGGATTTCGCCCGGACCGTCCCTCCTGGATTTTCGCAAGGACCTGGTTCAAGTTGGCGTTGCTCACCGTATCCTGCCCGTCACTGAGGAGGACGATAGCGCGAATGCGGTCCTCTCCTTCCGCCGGCTGCGTAGCCATGAGGGTATCGATTGTCATGATAAGCGTGTCGTAGAGTGCCGTGCCCCCGGTCGCATTCAGACTATAAATATACGTGCTGATCTGGTTGCTGACCTCTTCCACCAGGCCCGGCGCCACCAGGTCTTCGGTGCGATCATTGAAAATTGTCAATCCGACCCGGTTTTGCTTGGGCATTTTCTCCAGGAACAATACGGAGGCTTTCTTCACCTGCTCGATCTTATCGCCCTCCATCGATCCCGACCGGTCGATGACCAGCAGGATGTCGCCCTGCTTTTTGACATATTGCCAGCTGGCCTGGACGGCCGCAATCACATCCGGATCGGGCACGTTCAGCACCGTCGCCGGCTGGTTCGGATCCACTCCGAGCTCCGATACGATCGGGTAACCGATCGCCACGCTGGAATTGACCGGCCGGAAACCGTTCTCCAACACCCTGCGCTGGACAACTTCGCTGCGCACGTATTCGGTGAATAATTTCGCCGCCGTCCGCTGTTCCTCGGTCACCCAATCCGCATTGGGGATCGCGAAGGGGTGCTCATGCCAGAAGGTTCCTTCCTTCGGATAGAGCGCCACCAGCTTTTCGGGCGGTTTGTATTGGGTCTTCCCCTGGTTGATGAAGATCAGATCGTTCTCCTCCAGGGCGACGAAATCCAGGTACTCGGGACCCTGGGCGATGTATTCCTTGAACTCGGTCGTGCGCGAGGAATAATGCTTGACCAGGCTCTCGATCCGGCGCACGCCCGCCTGCACGGCTTCGTTCTGCACCAGGTCCATTGTGAGCCGGCGGACCTCACCCGCTCCGGCGTTGTACATCGCGCTGGCGTAGAACTCGGCGATCAGGGTGGAGATCGCGGTCGAGCTGATGTAGGGATCGGTATGGCCGTAATAAACCGTAGTGCGATTCCCGCTGATGCCGTAATCCGCCCAGCCGTTCGGGGAGTTCATGACTTCCAGGAGTTCCTGCCAGCCCACCGGCTTGCCGGGGTTTTTATTCTGGATCGCCCGCAGGCGCGATTCCCAGATCGCCATCACCACCGGGGCGAGCGCGGTCGGCGGGCAATCGGAAAGGGTGAACACTTCGCGGCCCGTCTGATAATTCACGAGCGCCAGCCAATGACTCACCGACGGGGAATAGAGCGTCGGACGCTCCACGTTGGCGTTGTTGGGCGCAATAAGAGCGTTGATGATCCCCTGCGCTACCGTCCCGGAGGAACCGGAAACGCCGGTCACCCAAACCGGTTTCTGACCGGATGCGTAGGCCTGGTTGGTGACAGGGTTCTTTCCTTCGGCCGAGGTCTTGTTGAAGGCTTCAATCGCTTCCTTCAAATATAAATCGCTCTCGGGCGCATAAATGATGCTGATTTCGACCGCGTCCTTGGGTTTGGAATCTCCAAGGATGGTGCAAGCCGTGGAGAAGGCAAGCAATGCGAAGAGGACCGCAAATAGGCGTTTCATTAATTTCCTCCTTGATGACTCCAGCAAAACTGCAGGGCGTAAACGGCACTCTCGTCCGCCGGATGGGCTGGATTATCGACAACCGCGCCAGGCATTTCCAGGGAGTGCGCTTCCAAACCGCTTTGCATGCCGCTGCTTAAAAGGTAGGATCGGAATTTCTCGGCCGCCTGGCGCTGCAGACCGGCCTCCCAATCCTGAATTTCCCGCCAGCCTGAGCGGATGTAGAGTGAGAAATTCAGTACGGCCGAAAATTGGGGCGTTTTAAGAAAAAACACCGATCCGTCCAGACGGCGCCCGTCGCTGAACGGAAGGAATGCCGCATCCGCCTGCGGGGGGCGGCTGGTCATCTGATCAAACGGATTGCGGGTCAGATCCGGAACCGCATCCATCAGCCCCGCCAACCAACGTTGGAACGCTTTATTGTTAATCTGATCCGCCGTCAGAGTGGGCTGTTGAAAGAATTCCGCGGCGGCCGACAAGCAGGCCCCCATTCCTTCCACGCTGCCTTCCGGCGGGACCGCCAGATGGAATTGGGGATCGGAGTTTGCAACCTGGGCCAAAGACTGCCAATTTAGATTGGACACGATGTTCTGCGGAGAGCTGGTCGGGGCCGCCCAGACAAAGGAATCCTGCGCGACGACAGCGCCCGCCAATTCAAACGGAATTCCCCCCGCCGCCGTCCTGGTCCAGTCTGATT
Source organism: uncultured Anaerolineales bacterium (assembly GCA_964521085.1). Classification (GTDB taxonomy): domain Bacteria; phylum Chloroflexota; class Anaerolineae; order Anaerolineales; family RBG-16-64-43; genus JAFGKK01. Next base: position 30,144 of record CAZFPL010000005.1, read on the forward strand.
CGGCGATCCAAATATCCGGAACGCCGGTCATCACGTTCAACCGGCGGTTGGCGTCCACGCCCCGCACCACGGTCACTTCCACCGAGATCAGCGGATTCTGCTTCGTGAAATCCTCCAGGGAATCCTTGACCCAAGCCTCCAGCGCGGGAGGGACGGCCACCAAGAGGCTGATGGATTTTCCGGCCTGGGGATTCAGATAGAAATTGGGGAGGAGGGTATCCCGCAGCGGCGCATACGCCAGACTGCGGACTTGCGGCCAAATCAGAGCGGCGCTTCCCACGCATAGGGAAAGCAGGATGAAAGCGGCGAAAAGAAAACGGTTCAGGCGGGGTGTGCTGGTCATGTCGGCTAATTATAGACGAAAAACCCCCTTCCCATGCACAGAAATCTCTTTTCTGATGCGGAGCAAAATTCCCCAACCTCGCCGAGTCGGTCTACTCAGACGAGCGGACTGGGCCTTATCAGAATATACGAATTAGCGGCCAGAACGGCTCTTGGATCTTGCCGAAAGGAAAACTCCCCTGCACGGTGAAGAAGCGTGGGAATTTTTCCCCTCATTCATTGATTCATCAAGTGCGCGGAATACCCGGCGCCAAAGCCATTGTCGATGTTTACCACGGTCACCCCCGGCGCGCAGGAGTTCAGCATTGTCAACAGCGCCGCCAACCCGCCGAAGGAGGCTCCATATCCGATGCTGGTGGGGACTGCGATCACCGGCCGGCTTACCAAACCGCCGACTACGCTGGGAAGCGCTCCGTCCATCCCCGCCACAACCACCAACACATTGGCCGCAAACAGCGTCTCGCGCCGGTCGAGCAGTCGGTGGATTCCCGCCACTCCCACATCGAACAACCGCTCGACCTTGCTGCCGAGCGTTTCGGCGGTCACGGCCGCCTCGTCCGCCACGGGGATGTCCGCCGTGCCCGCGCTGATCACCAGCACCGTTCCCTTCCCGGCGACCGCCGCGGACGGACCGAGGGTGACGATCCGCGCCGAAAGGTGGTATACCGACTGAGGAAATTTTTTCGCAATGGCGTCCGCCACTTCGACGGATGCGCGCGCGGCCATGACCCGGCCCTCGTGTCGTGCCATGCGCTCGAAAATCGCCAAAATCTGTTCGGTCGTTTTCCCCGGGCAGAAGATCACCTCGGGATACCCCTTGCGCAGCGAGCGGTGGGTGTCGACTCGCGCGAATCCCAGATCCTCGTAAGGAAAATCTTTTAATTGCGCGAAGGCTTCCTCGACGCCCAGTTTTCCATTTCGGACCTGCTCGAGCAGGTCGCGAATCCGGTCACTGTCCATGATTTCCTTCCTCGGCCGACCGTTCGAGAGTTTCGTTCAGGCTTCCTCTTCGATACCCCTGAAGATCGGCGGCGATATAGGTATACCCGGCGGCATGCAACGCGGTCACCACTTTCGAAGCCACCTCGGGAGATGCCAGCCGGACGATTTCCTCCGGTGCCACCTCCACCCGCGCCATGGTCTCATAATCCCGCACGCGGACGGCATGAAAACCCAGCCCCTTGATGGATGCTTCCGCCTCCCGCACGCGCCGAAGCCCTTCGGGCGTGATCCGCGCGCCGTATGGGAAACGCGCCGCCAGGCAGGATTCGGCGGGTTGGTTCCAATTCGCCAAACCCGCACGTCTGGCAAGCTCGCGGATTTCCGCCTTGGTCAATCCCGCTTCCCGCAGCGGGCTGCGCGCGCCGGCTTCGCGGACCGCCCGCTCGCCGGGACGGAAATCGCCCAAATCGTCGCGGTTGGATCCTTCCACCATACAGGCAATCCCTTCCCTACGGGCCAGATCCGCAAGCGTCCCCAGAACGCCGCGTTTACAGTAGTAGCACCGGTCCTGCGGATTGTGCACAAACACCTCATCCTCAAGCTGGCGGGCCTCGAGAAACACATGGCGCACGCCGAGCTTCCGGGGGAGCGCCTGCAACGCCTCACCATTTTGTTCGACGTAAATCGGCGAGCGGGCGGTCGCGGCGATCACCTTCTCCGCACCGAGTGCCTGCACGGCCGACCACAGCAGGAAACTGCTGTCCACGCCGCCGGAATAGGCGACGATCACCGATCCCATCCCGCGCAGGATTTCGGTCAAAGCCGTTTGCTTTTCCAATGCTTGTCGATCGTCTGCCATGTTTTTTTTACTTTCGCCCGGCCGGCCTTTAAGCGGCGGGCTTTACGGCGTCGAGTACGATGGATGTGTATCGCAGGCGGCCGTCGCGATTCCGCTTGTCAAACCGTTTCGACCGGTGGATGAGTCCCTCTTCGGGCGACCATTCGGTGAATTGGAACCGTCCGGCCTCGTCGAAATATTCATAGAACCGCACTGCAAATCCCGCCCGCTCGAAGAGCTGCTTCAGAGTCCGATAGGTGTAGAGGATTTTGTGATCCGACGCGCCCGCGCCGCTGCCGCCCGGCCGCACCCAGCGGATGTATTCCGGATCCGGATGATTTCCATCGGGAACCGCGATCCGCAGATATCCGCCGGGTTTAAGGTAGGCACGGCAGAGTACGGCGCCTTGCAGGGCTTCGGTTTCGGTCAGATGCTCCCACACGTGCTCGGCCAGCATGGCATCGATCGAGTTGGGCTGGAAAAACCGTTCCCAATCCTTCTCCTTCAAAATATTAAGCGCCTCAATTTCAGTCGGGATCCATCCCGGATCGAACGCGGAAGAAGCGCCGATGACGATCCGCCGCGGGGAAAGATGCAGCGAATTACCGATCCGGCGGGAACTCATCCATCCCCGGAATGCTTTTCCCGCCCGGCGCAACCACCCGCCCAGGATGGGGATGCCTGCAATTCTCCTCTTCATGCGTTTCTCCCCCGGAGCACCCCATCCCGACGCGAATGCATCATTTCGGGGCTTCATCTTTCCAGTGGATCAGCAGGGCCGCGGCGTCGCCGATGGTTTTCACCTGCGCATCGGCCGAGACCTTTCTCCGGAATGGCTTGTTGGAGGGCGAGTTTTCCTCGGTGGTAATCCAAATTGTCCGCATCCCGAGTTTCTTCGCCCCCAAGATATCCGCCCCCAGTTGGTCTCCAACCATCACAATCTCTCGCGCAGGAATCTTCCACGCCGCAAGAACCGGCTGAAACGCCCGCGGATCCGGCTTGCGGATCCCGATCGCGGCGGAGATGACGACCGGGTCGAAGAAGGTTTCCAATTTGTGGCCGGCCAGCATCCGCCGGACGTTGTCTTCGTCGGAGGCATTGGAGAGCATCGCCATGCGCATGCCGGTGGCGCGGATCCTTTCCAGGGCCGCGAGGGAATCGGGAAAGAGTTTCCAATGCGATTCATATACCGTATACATCGCGCGAAGCGCGTCCCGCAACCGTTCGACCGGCTGCGGGGGAAGCCCTTCTTCGTGAAGGGCCGCCACGAGAACGGCGAGGGCCGTGGCCTCCAGGTGGTCGACGGCGCGTTTGCGGTCGTTCTCATCGAATTTCCGCGCAAGCCGGTCGAGGAATGACGGTTCGCGCAGTGCCAGACCCTCGCTGCGAAGCGCGTCGAGCAGGGCCCGGTGCGCGCGCCCGCGCACCTCGGCGACATCGCCATCGAAGGTGATGAGAGTCGATCCGTAATCCAGGATCACCCCGCGAATCATTCCGCTCCCTAATATCCCTTCTGCGGATCCAGCCGGTTGACCAGCGGACGGTGGGACACGTAGCGGCGCAAATTCTCGGCGAACACCTGCGCCGCCCGGGCGTCGTAACGCGGAGAGCTCCCGGCGATATGCGGCGTAAGAAACAAGCACGGCGCTTCCCACAATGGATTGTCCGGCGCGAGAGGCTCGTGCGCGAAAACGTCCAGCGCCGCCCCGGCGAGTTTACCGGACTGGAGGGCTTTCTGCAGCGCCTCTTCTTCCACGATGCCCCCGCGCGAAATGTCCACCAGGCAGGCTCCATCGCGCATGGCACCGATCATCTCGGCGTCGAACCAGGCCCGGGTGGTGGAGGTCAGGGGCGCACTAATAACAACAAAATCGCATTCCGCGAGCATCCGCTTCGTCGTCTGCGGGGGATAAATCCGCGCCGGGATTCTTCCCTCCGGATCCCCGATCCCCTCCGACGTATATCCGCCGTCCTCCGGCGACATCACGTCGCGCTTCACCGCAAGCACTTTGGCGCCGAACCACTGGCACAGCCTGGCCACCTCGCGCCCCACACTTCCGTAACCCACGATCCCCACGGTCGATCCCCGCAGCTCGCGCGGGGCGTAACGCTCCCATTTTTCGTGCGGCCACTCGTGCGCGGCCTGGGCGCGGACCAGGTCCGGCAGCCGATGGCCCAGTGCCAGCAACATCATCAAAACATATTCGGCGATCTGGGTCGCCGCCGCACCCGAAAGCGAAGTGAATTGGACTCCCCGCTCGAGAATCGGGGCATCGACGAATCGGTCCAAGCCGGCCAGATGGAACTGGATCCACCTCAGGTTCGGAGCCTGATCCGGGGCAGGAACGATCCGCAGGGTGTAGAGCACCTCCGCGCGCGCCAATAACTGCGGAGGCACCTCCTCGAGTTTGTTCGACGGATGAACGTTAATCTCCAGCCGCGGAGATATCGCCTGCAGCTGGGCAACGATGTCCGGGGATAACGGTTCGGTGATCAGAACAAAAATGGGTTCTTCCATTCGAACGGCATTCCATTTCCGGAAGCAACCGCCCGCTCTCTTCTCCGATGGGAGGGCGGACTTCTCTTCCTGAATTTCCGGAGCAATCGTATCAAGTTCTTTCTACTCCTGCAATCGCGGGTGGGAAAAAAGGCGGAGGATTGGATTGGGGAACCGGATGGCATCTATAGGAGGAAAACGGTGCACACGCTTACCGCTACAAGGAGCAGGCCCAGCGGGAGAAGCAGCTTCCGCATCACATCCCCATCCCCCTGCCCGCCACCATAACCGACGGCTCCCACGCCGATCTTCGCAGGGGAAAGGACGGAACCTACGGCGCCGCCGCTGGTTTGCGCGGCCAGGAGGATCTTCTCCTCCACGCCGAGTGTCCGCGCCATCTGTTGTTGCAGGGGCGCAAACAGTAAATTGGAATTGGTGTTGCTTCCGGTGAGGAAAGCGCCGAGCGCACCCAGCCACGGCGCGACGGCTGGAAATGCGGCGCCGACGGATGCACTCAAACCTTCCGCCAGACGCGCGGTCATACCGGAATAGGAAAGAATCGTCGATACTCCGACCATGAAGAGAATTCCGATCGAGACCGGAGCAGCCTGCCGCAGGGTTTTCTGCAGGATCCTTCCCGCCGCCTTCGGTTGATACCACCCCCAGTGCCGGAACCAAAGGAACACGCCCGCCGACGCGTACAGAAGCAATGCCCCGGGATGTGCCAGCGGCGCGAGACCGCTTCCGCTTTCGGCAGCGGTGGTGTATCCAAGGGATGTGCTCGCCTCCGGAAGCGAAAACCTCCACTCATACGCCGCCATGGCTTCGCGCAGAGGGCCGATCCATCGCGCGCACAATATGATGCCGATCAAGAGGATGTAGCTTGACAGGCCCAGCATGAATTTTCGGTCGAAGGCATATGGCGTGGATGTATCCCGCTTCCGAAGAAGACGGCCCGCGGCGAAGATCACCACTAATCCGATCAATCCGCCCCCCAATGAAGCCACTTGCCAAAAGCCGGAAATGGCCAGGAGATATTGTGTCGCCGCCATCGCCGATCCTGCAAAAAGGATGATCGGAAGCAGCCGCAGGAATTCGCCCTTTTCAGAAATCCAGAATCCGATCATGACACCCGAGAGCAGACAGAGGACTCCCAGTATGAGGGCCGAGGGTGCCGCGAGAATTTCCGCTCCAAGCCGGCTGGCGGACATCAAAGCCTGGAAGGACGTTCCCAAGGATCCGAACGTTACCGCCCAGGCATGCCCGATGAAGGGCAGAACAACGGCCTGGACGGGGGTGAAACCGACGGCCAACAGGAGGGGAGCGGTGATCACCACCGGCACGCCAAAACCGCCGGCTCCCTGCAGGAAGGATGCGAAAGCCCACGCGAGAAGCAATCCGCGGAGGCTCTTCCACGGCACAGCGCCTGACAGTCCATTGCCGATGGCCTGGATGGCGCCGGCCTCCTCGCACACAACATAGAACAACAACGCGCCCCACACGATGGGCAGCACATCGAGCGCCAGGAGCAGAGCCTTGGCCTGGGAGATGACGAACGCGGCGAATCCCAATCCAAAAACAAACACCGCGATGACCAGAGTCCACCCCCAAGCCGCGACCCCGGTCCGGATCAGGTTCCATCGAAACCCGATCATGAGAAGCAGGATGACCAGGAGAGGTGATGCGGAGAGGAAAATCCTCAAAGGATTCATGGCTCGGGGATGGGGAGAATGGATATGGGTTCCGCACCCGTTAAGGATGGATTAAATAGGATTGAAAAACGGACGGCGTAGGGCATTCGTAGGTTTTCCGTCGGACGTCTGACGTGTACGGTTTCCACAGGTATGTTAACCTACATCCTAGAAGGGCAATTCTCTCTTCTTCTCCTCCTTTTCGAGAGCCGGGGTCGGCGTCCCCGGCTCTTGTGATTCTATCCACAGACGGTGGAGCCTTACGCCCGGGACGCACGCCGGCGCAGGATCCATTTATACAGCTCGTTGGCGACCGAATCTGCAAAAGCAAACGGTAGCAGGATGATCCAATCCTGCCATCCCAGCGGAATGGTGTTGAAGATCGGATCCAGGAAGGGGATGTATATGACTCCCAGCAGGAGTAATAACGAACTCCCGACCGCCAGCAGCATCCACCGGTTGGAGGTAACCCCGATCTGGAAAACAGAAAGCCGTTCCGACCGGACGGTGAATGCGCGCACGAGCTCGGAGAGGACCAGCGTCACAAACGCCACGGTCTGCGCGCCGGCCAGGTTGCCGGGGTACCGCTGTAATCCGATGAGAAACGACCCCAGGATGGCGGCGGTCATCACCGATGCCTGGATGACGACGCCGAGGAGCAACTCGCGGTTGATGATCGGCTCCTTCGCAGGGCGGGGCGGCCGCTGCATGACGTCCGGATCGCCTTTTTCCATCCCAAGCGCCAGCGCGGGCGCGCCGTCGGTAACCAGGTTCAGCCACAGCAGTTGGATCGGGCGCAACGGCAGCGGCAATCCTCCAAGCATCGAAAGCAGGACGATCAGGATCTCGCCGATGTTACACGAGATAAGGTAATAGACGAACTTGCGTATATTCGAATAGATGATCCGGCCTTCTTCGATGGCCGACACGATGCTGACGTAGTTATCGTCGGTCAGCACCATGTCCGCGGTCTCCTTGGAAACGTCGGTTCCGGTGATCCCCATCGCGATCCCAATATCCGCGCGCTTCAGCGCCGGCGCGTCGTTCACCCCGTCGCCGGTCATCGCCACCACATGCCCGCGCAAACGCAGCGCCTCGACGATCTTCACCTTGTGCTGGGGGGAGACGCGGGCGTACACGCCGATCCGGTCCGTCTGCGCCGCGATTTCGGCCTCGGTCATCTTATCCAGCTCCGCGCCCGCCAGGACCTCCTGCCCCTCCCCCAGCAGGTTGATCTGCTCGCCGATCGCCCGCGCGGTATCCGGGTAATCTCCGGTGACCATCACCGTCCGCAGGCCGGCCTCGCGTGCCGTCTTTATCGCCGCCGCAACTTCCGGACGCGGTGGGTCGATCATCCCCAGCATCCCGACGAACACCATATCCTTTTCCACGGCTTCCACAGCCGCCGCCTCGGGTTTCTTCGGGAAATTCCGGTACGCGCCCCCCAGCACCCGCAGCGCTTGCCGCGCCATCCCGTCATTGGCATCCAGCACCGCCTGCCGCCGTTCGGGCGTCAACGGTTCCTCGGATCCGTTTTCGCGGATCCGGGTGCACAATTCCAAAACGACATCGGGAGCGCCCTTCATGCAGGCGACCCAGCCGGCGGAATCCGAACGCCGCGTGGTCGGCACAGGATGGATGGTGGTCATGCGCTTGCGCGCCGAGTCGAACGGGATCTCTCCTTGGCGCGGCATTTCCCGCTCAAGCTCCTCCCGCCGGATCCCGGCTTTCGCCGCCGCCACAATCAGCGCGCCTTCGGTCGGATCCCCGATCATGCGCCAGGTCTTTTCGCCCTCCGCCTCGCCGCTTTCCTCCAGCCGGGCGTCGTTGCACAGCGCCGCTCCCCGCAGAAGCAGGTACACATCCGGATCCTGGGCGGGCAGGAATGCCGCGCCGTCCCGACGGAAGATACCAATTGTCGGATCATGATCGCTTTCGACGGCGAATTCCCCCCCGCACGCCCAACCGCGGGTGACGGTCATTTCGTTCTGGGTGAGGGTGCCGGTTTTATCCGAGCAGATCACCGTTGCGCTGCCCAGGGTTTCCACCGCCGCGAGTTTCCGGATCAGCGCGTGCCGGTTGACCATGCGCTGCATTCCAAGCGCCAGGCAGATCGTCACCACCGCTGGCAGTCCCTCCGGGACGGCGGCGATCGCCAGGCTGACCGCGGTCATGAACAGATCCACAATTTTGGATTGATAAGCCGATAGATAGGCGCCGATGCCCCGGGTGAAGATGATCGCCGGCGAGGTATCCCGCACAATCCCCAATATGAAGATCGCGCCGCAAATGCCTAACGCCGCCATCCCCAATGAGCGTGCCAGTTCATCCAGCCGCCGCTGCAGCGGGGTGGGTTCCTCCTCGTAGGTCTGCAGCATCTGCGCGATCATGCCGATCTGGGTGTGCATGCCCGTTGCCACGACCAGCCCCCTGCCGCGTCCGTAGGTGATCATCGAGCTCATGAAGGCGGAGTTGGTGCGGTCTCCAACAGGAATATCCTTGTCCAGAACGACATCCGAATCCTTTTGAACGGGGTGGGATTCCCCGGTCAGCGCCGACTCATCAATCTTCAGGTTGACGCTCTCCACCAGCCGCAGATCGCCCGGGACGTAATTGCCCGCTTCGAGAAAGACGATATCGCCGGGCACCAGCTCGCGGGCGGGGATGATCTGTTGCTGCCCGTCGCGGATCACCAGCGCGTTCGGGGCGGCCATTTTCCGCAGCGCGGCAATCGCCTGCTCGGCCCGGCTTTCCTGAACGACGCCCAAGACGGCGTTCAGAACGACGATCGCCAGGATCGCCGCCGCGTCCACGTACTCGCCGAGCAGGATGGAAACCACCGCCGCCACGATCAACAGGATGATGAGGAAGTTGTTGAACTGCGCCAGGAGCAGTTGCAGGAATCCGGGACGGGGCCGTTCCTGCAATTCGTTCGGGCCGACCGCAGCCAGCCGTTCGCGAACCTGCTCGCCGGTAAGCCCGTTGTGGATATGCGTATCCAGCTGGTCAGCCAGGTGTTCGATGCTGCTGCTGTGGATCTCGGGGATCTTAACATCCGACGAATTCATCAAGGAGACAAGTACCGCCTTTCCGGGGAATCCGCTTCTCGGAAATCATCCCCGTATATTGTGCTATACGGGGAATTTTATCATCGGATGCGCAAGCGATCGCGCTCCGGCCGGGAACGGAAAGCATTATTGCTATAATCCAGCCCATGGCTTCCAATCCCTCCTCCGCCGCCCGCTCCATCACCCGGTCCGCCGTAGTCGTCATGATCGGCCTGGTCCTTTCCCAAATAGTCGGCCTCTTGAAGACCATCGTGGTCGCTCACGCATTTGGAACCAGCGCCGATTACGATGCATTCACTGCCGCCAACCGCCTGCCGGAGTTCCTGTTTACGCTGATCGCCGGCGGCGCATTGGCGTCGGCGTTCCTACCGACGTATACCGCGTTCCTGGTGGAGGAAAAAAGGAAGGAAGCCGACCGGCTTGCCTCCGCCGTCGGAAGCTGGCTGTTCATCCTGCTGGCAGCGGGTTCCGCCCTGTGCGCGCTGCTGGCCCCTCAGCTGGTGCAGTACGTCGTCGCGCCCGGGTACACGGATCCGGCGAAGATTCAAACCACCGTCGCGCTGCTTCGTATTCTGCTGCTGTGCCCGGCGGTCTTCGGAGTCAGCGGTCTGATAATGGGGATTCTCAACGCCCATCACCGTTTTTTCTTCTCGGCGCTGGCGCCGATGTTCTATTCGCTGGGCTGGATCGCGGGCGTTCTGCTGCTTGCGCCGTCGATGGGAATATTCGGCCTGGCCTGGGGGGTGGTTGCCGGCGCGGTGATGCATTTCGCGGTGCAACTGCCCGCGCTGATTTCCCTCCGCCCCGCCCTTCGGTTTGTGTTGGACGCCGCCAACCCCGCCGTTCGAAATGTCGTGCGCCTAATGACTCCGCGAGTGATCGGTCAGTCGGCGGTCCAGCTTAACTTCCTGGTGAACACAATCCTCGCTTCGAGCCAGCCGGAGGGCAGCCAGTCCGCTCTCACGATTGCCTTCGCCCTGATGCTTATGCCGGAGATCGCCATCGCGCAGGCCGCCGGCACGGCCGCCTTCCCGACGCTTTCCGCGCAGGTCAGCCGCGGACAGCATGATCAGATGCGCACGACCCTGGCCGCCGTCTTGCGGGGAATTTTCTTCCTGGCACTCCCGGCCGCCGTGGGGATGATCCTCCTGGCCAGGCCGATCATCCGGATGATTTTCGAACGCGGCGCCTTTGACGCGCATTCCACCGATATGGTGGTGTGGGCGCTTTGCTTCTTCACCCTCGGGCTGGTCGCGCATTCCCTGTTGGAGGTCCTCGCCCGCGCTTTTTATGCCATGCAGGATACGGTCTCCCCCGTATCGGTCAGCGTCGGCGGCATGGTCCTCAACGTCGCCCTGAGCCTGGTGTTGGTCTCAATTTTCTACGGACTCGGCTGGATGCCCCATGGTGCGCTGGCGCTCGCCAACTCCCTGGCCACGATCGTCGAGATGACCGTGCTGATCATCCTCCTGCGGAAAAAAATCCAATGGCTCTTGGATCGCACGGGGTGGCTGAGCCTGGGGCGCACCGTACTCGCGTCCGCTCTGCTGGCAGCCGCTTTGGGAATCTGGTGCAACACGACGCAATCCGCCTCGATTTGGCTCGTCGGGCTGGGAGGAATCCTCCTCGGCGTGTTCGTTTACGGAGCGGCGAGTCTCGTGTTCGGTTCCCCTGAAGCGCGGTCTACGCTGCAGGCGGTATACGCCAAACTTCGACCGGTTGTCGGGACCTCAAAGCCTTAAGAAACGCAAGTCGGCTTGTATAAAAAATTTCGATTTATCAATAGGGGAGATTGCTTCGCCGGACCGGGGGTAAAGTCGCCGCCCGTCCTCGCCCCGCAACGCGAGGGCAGGCGAAAAAGGTACAGGGAGGAGTGCGAGGACTTCCCGCTTGAATCGGCCGCCCTAGCTGGCCATCATGATGAGTGTGACGGTGATCCCCACCAACACACCGATAATCACCTCGCCCGGCGTATGCCCCAGCAACTCCTTCAGGTTCTCTTCTTTCAACGGGTGCCCATGGGCCAGATCGTCGATGATGGCGTTGATCACCCGTGCATGTTCCCCTGCCTGGCGCCTTACTCCCGCCGCGTCATAGAGGACGATCATGGAGATCGCTATGCTTAGGGCAAACTCGGGAGAGTCAAACCCCATCAGGATCCCGATGGCGATCGTCGCGGCGGTGATGATGGCCGAGTGGGTGGAGGGCATGCCGCCGGCGCTGAAAAACCAGGACCATGCCCACTCCCGCGTGCGCAGATATTGAATGAACGGCTTGCTGAATTGCGCAACAAACCATGCAACCACCACGCACTGCAATACCTTATTCTGAAAAATCTCCATGACCGGTTAATCCTTCCTGTCACTCATCTTGCGCAGGTTCACCGGCGGACTTCCCCAATTCCCGAATCCGGAGTTCGGCCTTATCGAGCAAGCCCGCACACATTTTCGCCAGTGTCTGCCCCCGTTCGTACAACGCCAAGGCCTCCTCCAGTGGGATCTCGCCGGATTCGAGTTTGGCGACGATCTCCTGCAGCTCGGCATAGGCCTTCTCATAACTCGGTCCCCGGTCGGAAGTTTTTTTCGTTTTGGGGGGCATTATGAACGCTCCTCTCCGGCAATCCCGGATTGTGGGAATTACCTACCCTTCGGCGGAGGTTTTCGTTTTCCCCTCCGAGCGGGCATGCAGGCTTCCATCCGTCACTTGAATCCGAAGCAACGCCCCCGCCGGGGCATGGTTCACGGATCGCACCAGGCGGCCGTCGGCGTCGCGCCACACCAAGGCATACCCCCGGTCGAGGACCTTGGCCGGGCCCATTCCATCCAGAACCCGCGCCAGCCCCGCCAATCCCGTGCGCTGCAGGGAAACCCGGGTGCGGATGGCGGCATCCGCCCGGCGCGAGAAATCATCGACCTGTTGGCGGATATTCTGCAAGTGGTGAATCGGCGAGACCGCCCGCAACCGGATTTCCATCGAGCGCTGGAGATCCCGCTTCTCGCGCAGAAGGGAATCGATCCGGAGGACCATGCGGCGCCGGTGCTGGGCAAGCTCCTGCTCGAGATCCTCTCGGTTCGGCGAAGCCAGCTCCGCCGCCGCGGAAGGAGTGGGAGCGCGCAAATCGGCCGCGAAATCCGCCAGCGTGAAATCCGTTTCATGCCCCACACCGGTGATGACGGGCGTCTGCATCCCGGCGATCGCCCGGATCACTTCTTCGTTGTTGAACGCCCACAGATCTTCGATACTGCCGCCGCCGCGGACCAACAGGACCACATCCGGCTTCGCGCGGTCAGCTGCCCGCAGCGCAGAACAGATTTGCCTGGGTGCATCTTCCCCCTGAACCGAAGTGGGTGCAAACAGAACTTCGGCGACCGGGAACCTCCGCGCCAGCACGGTTTGGACATCCTGCCAGGCCGCCCCGATGGGTGAGGTGACGACTGCGATCTTCTTCGGCCAGCGTGGAATCGGACGCTTCCGCTGCGGATCGAAAATCCCCTCGGATTCCAGTTTGGCTTTCAAGCGGAGAAATTCGGCGTATAGTTCGCCCTGTCCGGAAAGCTGGAGATAATCGACATACAGTTGGTATTGGCCGCCCGCTTCATACAGACTGATGTGCCCGTGGGCTTCCACCGCCTCCCCTTCCCGCGGAAGCGAAACCCGCGCGGCGGCATCGCGCCACATCACGCAGCGGATTGAGGCGGAGGAATCTTTGAGTGTGAAATAAAAATGTCCGGATGCGGGCCGTGACACCCCGGAAACCTCACCGCCGACCCACACATCCTGCAGGCTTGGATCGTTTTCCAGCGCCAAACGCGCCAGGCGGTTGATCTCCGTGACCGACAGACAGTTCGAATGAAAAAGGGGAAGTTGTTGCATGAATCCGCCGTAATTAATGGGATTGTACCAAGTTTTCCGCCCGAGTATGTTTCACCCGGCCGCGTGGATAAAAAAACCCCGCTTGGAAGCGGGGTTTTGTCGGACGGAAAGTTTACGCCATCACCATCACCGGTTCGGGGATTTCCGCCGGGATGGCGAAGCGGGTCGAAGCCAGGTCGAGGATCCGCGCGATGGTCTGGCCGTAATCGTACCCGGCCGCCCGGGCGGAGCGGGCGAACCCGCCTTCCATGGTGATGTCGGGATTCGAGTTGACGTCGACCACGTAGGGGATGCCGTCCCGCACGCGTAAATCCACGCGGCCGTAATCGCGCACGCGCAACGACCGTTGGGTGCGGCGGCAAACCCCCTCGATCCTGCGGCGGAGCTCGTCATCCACCGGCGCGGGGCAGCGCACCGATGTGAGCAGGTACGCCTCCGAAGCCGGATCCCACTTGGCGTCGAAGCTGCACAGACGGTCGTGATAATCCGGAAAGACCGAATAGTCGATGCACGCCAGGGGCAGGACATCCAACCGTTCGTTTCCCCACAGCGAGACGTTGTATTCCGTCCCGTCGATGAAATCCTCCACCAGGGCTTTGCAGTGATAGGTGTCCAGAACATATTCCACGCGCTTCCGCAGTTCGTCCGAGTTATCCACCACGGATTCGCGGGTGATCCCGAAGGAGCAATGCTCGGTGGCCGGTTTCACCAGCGCCGGGAACCGCACCCACCCGTTGCGCGCCGGCCGCGAATACACGGCCGCTTGCGGCGTTGGAATCCGGTGTCTGCGCAGAATTTCCTTGGTTACGACTTTGTCTTCCGTAATGTTCAGGCACCACGCATCGGATCCGGTGTATGCAAAACCCAATCGTTCCAGGATCGGCGGAATCGCATCATAGGCGTTTGGTTCGCCGTCCAATCCTTCGCACCAGTTAAATACGATACATTCCCTGGGATCAAAACCGCGCAGTGCGCCTTCGATATCACGCCGAACGGGGATCGAAGTGGCTTCCATGCCAAGCGATGTCAAACCGTACTTCATTCTTGTCACCGCTTGCTCGGCAGCTTCGATGTCTGCCGGAGTCCAATCGCTCATCACATTGTGAAGGATCAAGACCGAATACGGATTATAAATTTCTTTCGCGTTTCGTCTCATGTTTCTCCTGAGAGTGTCTCTGCCTTTTCGGCTCGACTATCTCCTATATCATTTTTATTTTACATGACAAAACCAAGAAGTCAATGGGTTGAATCTTAAAATTCATTTTGCTCCCTTTTAACATTCGCGCGCCCCGCGGGACCATTTTTCATCATTTGCAACATGGAATAATTTTTTTTCGTTCTTCGCTTGGGCTTTTCACTCTGGATACGAAGAGTTTATTTTTTTTTCGAGGGAGGGGCGAAAAATTCGGATCGCTTTCGTGGAATCCTTTCACCGCCAACGCCCAAGAGACTTCGATTTGGATTTATGTACGCAAGCGTCCGTTCGTGTGATTCATGAATATTGTCATGCCGAAGAAATTAATATCGGCAATCATTCCATTATTCTTCTTTTATCGGGGGAATATTTCTATTCGGAGGAAAAATATTTTATAAATACCACCATATCTTCGCCCGGGCGGTAATAATCGCGGATCCGCGCCGAAAGTTCGCATCCCATCCGTTCGTAGAATTTCATCGCCGGAAGATATTCCTTCGCTCCGCTCGTCCAAATCATCAACAGGCGGCCGTTTTGTCTCCGGATTTCCATTTCCATCGCGGAGAAAAGAGCGCGCCCGATCCCCTGGACCTTCCAATCCGGATCGGCGCAGATCCAATATAGATCATAGGCGCCTTGCGCCAAAGGAGTCGGACCGTAGCAGACGAATCCCACCAAGCGATCCCCGGCGCGGGCGGACAACCATTCATATCCCGAATCGGCCGATTTCAGATGGGCATCGAATAACTCGAAGACCGTGTCTTCTTCCTCTTTGCTGAACACGGCGGAACGCCGCGCGATTTCCCCGATCGCACCTCGATCTTTCCCTTTGCTGCTGCCCACCGTTATGGAAATCTCAGATTTCACGCCGGTGAATTCCTTTTCCCGTTTCGCCGCGGGGATTCTCCAGCCCACTGAGAATAAATCCGGAGGGAGACAGGCAATTCGATCAAAGCGGCGGCTTTCCGGAATCCGCCTTCTCCGCAGGGTTATCCGCCGTCTCCTCCTGCGCGGGAATCAAGCCATACCGTCTGGCGCCGGCCGTTAGAACCGATTGGATGAGATGGGCATAGCTCCATCCTTCCGCCTGCGCGCAAAGAGTCAGGTCGCTGACCGGCGTCAGGCCCGGCAGTGAATTGATTTCGATGATGTACGGCCGGAGATTCTCACCGCTGTGAAGCCGAAAATCCACGCGCGCGAAATCCAGGGATTGGGTCACCCGAAACGTCTCGAGAGCCAGCCTTCTCACTTCGTCCGCAATCTCGTCGGGGATGGGAGCCGGGCAGAAATAGGGATACTCCTCGAGAGAGAGCGCCTTCACTGCATACGAATAATAGGGATCCATATTCGGGATCCGGGAATGGTCGACTTCGGAAATCGGGAAGATATGCACGCTGTTCCAATCCAGGCCGCCGCCCGGCGTCCGTGGCAGTTGCCCCATCTCCGGCACCGGCTGCCCGGATTCCAACGCGCTGAGATTTCCCACCAATCCGCAGGTGATGTCACGGCCCGGAATGTACTCTTCCACCAGCACGGTCTCGCCGTATTCCTTTAATATGTATCCCACCTTGGCGCGCAGCTGATCCTCGGAATGCACCAGGGACTTGCTGTCGATTCCAATGCCGGTTCCCTCGCGATTCGGCTTAATAAACAGCGGAAAATGCAGCGTTTCGTCCAGGGGAAGATCCACATGCGTGAATTCCTGGAAACGGGGAGTGGGAAGCCCATGGGCGTCGAGAATCCGCTTGGTGGCGGCTTTATCCAGCGTATTGGCCAGACAGGTGACTTTTCCGCCGGTATAGGGGATCCCCATCATTTCCAGCAGAGCGGGTACCTGGGCTTCGCGCGCATCTCCGCGGTATCCCTCGCAGGTATTGAAACAGATATCCACACGCAGCCGCTTGAGGCGGCGGAAAAGATCCGGATTGCCGTCGATGCCGATAACGTGGTGTCCGGCCGCGCGCAGCGCGGCGGCATACGCGGCGATGTTGGATTCGCTGTCCAACTCCGCAAACGCATCCGCCGGATGGGAACCGTTCGACGGCGCGTGCTTCTTTAAATTATGGAGGACCGCCACGCGCAGACGGTTTCTTTTCGACGTATTCTTCCGTGCCGGGGATTCCAGAATTCGCGAAGGGGAGGATCCTTCCCCATTCGTATCGGCCGTTTTTTCGCGGGGAGAAGTCTCAGTCAACAGGAGATCCTTGGGATGGGCGGCGTTCCGGAAGGAGTCGGCCTATTATTTCTTGCGCCCTTCCAATGGGGCAGAATTCTCGCCGGCTCCGGGGATCGATGGCGAACCGATTCCGCGGGGATTCCATTTATTCAAATCCCGGTTCAAGCGGTGTTCCGCTCCCCCCCGGGCGTGTGTCTTCTGCCAATCTTCCGGTTCGATCGCCAACTCATCGCCGTCGAGCAATCCGGTGATACCCGCCTGACCGGTTTCGGTTCGTTTGCGCCGGCAATCCGGGCATGTGGAGGGATCGTGCGCCGTATAAGCAGTCGGCTCTTCGTAAATGGAAATGTACCCTTCATAATTGCGAAGCGCCACGCGGTGATCCGACATGCTCAGAAGGTAATTCGGCCCCAGCGGGATCTTCCCGCCCCCGCCCGGCGCATCGACCACAAAGGTGGGAACCGCGAAGCCGGACGTGTGGCCGCGCAACCCCTCGATGATCTCGACTCCCTTGGAAACCGGGGTCCGGAAATGGCCTGCGCCCTCGACCAGGTCGCATTGATACAGGTAATACGGCCGGACGCGGATGCGCAAGAGGTCCTGCACCAGCCGCCGCTGGATGTGCACGCAATCGTTCACGCCGGCCAGCAGAACCGACTGGTTTCCGAGCGGAATTCCCGCGCGCGAGAGTCTATCCGTCGCGGCGGCCAGCTCCGGGGTGATCTCGTTGGGATGGTTGACATGGATGTTCAACCAAAGCGGATGATACTTGGCGAGCATCGCGCACAGCTCGTCGTCCACGCGCATCGGCATGAAAACCGGCACGCGCGACCCGATGCGGATGATTTCGACGTGCGGAATTTCCCGCAGGCTCGCGATCAGGTTCTCCAGCACTTTCGGCGCCAGGGTGAGCGGGTCCCCTCCGGAGATCAGCACGTCGCGGATTTGCGTCGTCCGCCGGATGTAATCCAGCATTTCTTCGTACTCGGCCGAGGAAAACTGCTCGGAGGGATCGCCCACGATCCGCGAGCGGGTGCAATACCGGCAATAGGAGGCGCACTGCGTCGTGACCAGCATCAGCGCCCGGTCCGGGTAGCGGTGGACCAGCCCGGGGACGGGCGAATGCCGGTCTTCGGCGAGGGAATCTTCCATCATCGCCGTGAACGGTGCGAGCTCCTCCGCGGTTGGGATCACCTGCCGCCGGATCGGATCGCGGGGATCGTCGGGTCGGATAAGGGAAACGAAATACGGGGTGACATCCACGCGGAAAAGGTCGCCCGCCTTCAGCGCAGTGCGTTCGCTTCCGGTGAGCGGGAATACCCGCTCCAACTCCTCGGCCTTGTTCAGACGGTGGCCGAGTTGCCAGCGCCAGTCATTCCACTGTGCATCCGGGATATCCCGGAAGGCGGGGGCGCGACGCGATATTTCCCCGCCGGAAGTCATACCCTCCTCCAAACGCATGCTTCGTCCATTTTGCGGATTTTATTTTGGCGAAACGTTGGCCTGGGGATTCATTTTCAGGATTTTTTGCGCGATGGCGGCGCGCGCCTTGGAGTCCTTGGCTTCGGCCAGACGCTTGCGAAGGAACTGCATTTTCAATCTGCGCTGTCGGCGGCGCGAAATTTCACGATCCCGTTCGGTCTTCGGCATGCAATCCTCCAAACTTCTGCATAAGATAGGAGGGAGTATATCCCCTTTCCCGGCACTCGACTAGAGGTGCAATCCATCTCATACGGCCCTCGTTCCCGATCCGATTCGGGAATCCCCCGCGCCGCGGCAACAACCGAGGGCCGCAGGCTGCATCGCGAATCGAAAACGCCATCGCGCGCCCCGGTTGTTCGGCGTTCCAAGAGGCGGGAATCCGGGCTGGTATAATCTTCCGCAGATTATCCTTTCCATTTTCTTCCCGGATTAAGCCGGGATGCAGCGCTGGACGGGTCTATGGATTTGAAACAACTCACGGAGGAAATGCACCGGTTCGTACGGTCGAAAGGCTGGTATGCCGAAGATTCTCCGCGCCCGCAAACTCCGCGCAACCTGGCGATTTCCCTCGCGCTCGAAGCCGCGGAAGTGCTGGAGCATTTTCAATGGGAGGACGGCGCGGACCCGGAAATCCGGGAAGAACTCGCCGATACGGCGTTATACCTGCTGCAACTGTCCTCCGTCCTTGGAATCGACCTGGAACAGGCGATCCTCGAAAAACTGGCGGCCAATTCCAAACGCAACTGGCCGGCAGCCCCCGCGGTGAAAAAGGACTCCGCATGAATCCCCCGCTCCACCGAACCATTCTGTGCGTCAGCGACGACGTCTCCCAGCGTTTGAATTCTTGCCTGGCTCCGGAACAAATCGGAAAAGTCGATCTCATCATCAGCTGCGGCGATCTGCCCTTCGATTACCTGGAATTTCTGATGGGCTGCTTCAACATTCCGATGTATTACGTCCTGGGCAATCACGATGGGGAAGGCTTCTTCCGCGAATGCGGTGAGGTGGATTATCGGCCCGACGCCGGCGAGAGCATCGACGGAAGCACGCTGGAAGCGAAGGGAATCCTGATCGCCGGTTTGGGCGGCAGCATCCGGCATGGCTTTACGTTGAAAAATCAATACACCGAGGCGGAAATGTGGCGGCGCGTACTGAAACTGGCGCCGCAGCTGCTTACCAACCAGGTGCGCTACGGGCGGCGGCTGGATATTCTCGTGACGCATTCTCCCGCCCGAGGAGTTCACGAGGGCGAGGATCCCGCGCACCGGGGATTTGCTGCGTTTCGATGGCTGTTGGACTGGGCCAAACCGCGCTGGATGCTGCACGGCCATTCTCAATTCATCCGTCCGCCGCGCTCCCTCTGCACGAAGGTCGGATCCACCGACGTCATATACATTCCTCCCTACCGCCTCCTGCAATGGGGGGAAGAACCCTGCCGGTAGCATGACAACCTCCGATACGATTCTTCCTCAGCCCGGAAAACCTGTTATCGCCGTTTTCGGCGCCGCATTTCTAACGGAGGATGGGGCGGCCTATAAGACCGCGCGCGCCCTCGGGGCGGAGATTGCACGTTGCGGATGGGCCGTGGCCAGCGGCGGATACGGAGGGACGATGGCGGCCGTCAGCCGCGGCGCGGTGGAAGCCGGCGGGCACACGATCGGCGTCACTTGCGAGACGATGAGCCGCGCCGGACGCCGGACGAATCCCTGGATCCAGGAAGAGGTCCGCTGCCCGACCGCGCGCGATAGGCTTCTGACGCTGGTTCGCATGGCGGACGCCGCCGTCGCGCTCGACGGCGGAATCGGCACGCTGTCGGAAATCGCATTCTGCGCCATCCAGATCCAAACCGGGGAATTATCCCCCCGCCCGCTTTTGCTTCTGGGACCGCTTTGGAAGGATACCTTCGAGTCCTTTTTCCGTTCCGCCACCGAATACGTTAAGGACTCAGATAGGGCGCTTTTTAATTTTATTTCTTCACCGGCGGATGCGGCGGGGATCATTCAAGAATATTTAGGAAGTGCGAATAGAACCTAACTTTCCGCCGCCTTTTTCCGATGACCCGGAACTACCGAGAATCCGTAAAAATCAAGACCTGCTTTTCTTAGCCCATCGAACCGGGTATGATTGCGGGGAAATCTTTCCCCGACGAAGGAGATTCCGCCCATGCCCGAAGAACGCCTGCCCTCGCGCGCCGAGGACTTTTCCGAATGGTACAACCAGCTTGTGCTGCGCGCCGAATTGGCCGATTACGCGCCGGTGCGCGGCTGCATGGTCGTGCGCCCCTACGGTTGGGCGCTTTGGGAGAATATCACCCACGAACTCGACCGGCGCTTCAAAGCCACCGGCCACGTCAACGCCGGCTTCCCCATGTTCATCCCCAAATCGTTCCTCGAGAAGGAGAAGGAGCATGTGGAAGGATTCTCGCCCGAACTCGCGGTGGTGACGATCGGCGGCGGCGAGGAACTCGAGGAACCGCTTGCGATCCGGCCGACCTCCGAGACGATCATCGGCCACATGTATGCCAAGTGGATCAAGTCGTACCGCGATCTTCCGATCCTGATCAACCTATGGAACAGCGTCGTGCGCTGGGAGAAACGCACCAAGCTCTTCCTGCGGACAACCGAGTTCTACTGGCAGGAAGGGCATACCGCGCACGCCACGGCCGAGGAGGCCGAAGCGGAGACGCGCCGGATGCTCGACATCTACACCGACTTCGCCGAAAACGAAGCCGCCGTTCCGGTGATCCGGGGCCGGAAAAGCGAAAGTGAAAAATTCGCCGGCGCATCCGCCACCTACGCCATCGAAGCCATGATGGGCGACGGCAAAGCCCTGCAATCCGCCACTTCCCACAACCTGGGTCAGAATTTCGCCAAGGCCTTCAACATCCAATACCTCGACACCCAAAATATCCAGCAATACGCATGGACCACGTCCTGGGGGCTTTCGACCCGTTTTGTGG
Organism: uncultured Anaerolineales bacterium; assembly: GCA_964521085.1. GTDB lineage: Bacteria > Chloroflexota > Anaerolineae > Anaerolineales > RBG-16-64-43 > JAFGKK01. The sequence goes on from CAZFPL010000005.1 coordinate 51,207, forward strand.
GCGCGATCATCATGGTCCATGGCGATGATGCGGGATTGATCCTGCCCCCGCGCCTGGCGCCGATCCAGGCGGTGATCGTACCGATCTGGAGGAAGGACGAGGAAAAGGCGGCGGTTTGCGAGAAGGCGCTGCTTCTGGAAAAGGAATTAAAGCAGACGCTTCGGGTGACGGTTGACTTGCGCGAAGGACTGACGCCCGGGTTCAAATTCAACGATTGGGAGATGCGCGGCGTCCCGGTGCGGATCGAACTCGGTCCCCGGGACCTGGCGGCGCAATCGGTCGCGCTTTCGCGGCGCGACCGTCCCGGCCGGGAAGGAAAAACCACCGCGCCCTGGGAGGGATTGCCGGAGACGGTCGCAACGCTGCTTAGCGATATTCAACTAATCCTGCTGCAGCGGGCGAAAAAGTTCCGCGACGAGCACACCCAGGATCCCTCCGATTACGACGGGTTGCGCGGCGCCGTGGAAAGCGGATTCGCTTTTTCCTGGTGGTGCGGCGAAGCGGAGTGCGAGGAGAAGGTCAAGGCGGACACCAAGGCTACGATCCGCTGCATTCCCTTCGACCAGCCGGTCGGCAAGGGGCGCTGCATTGTCTGCGGCAAGGATTCCCCGCACAAAGCCATATTCGGCAAAGCGTATTAGGCATGCCGTCGATCAACCTCTCGCGCCTGCGTCTGCAAGCGTTCGAGCTGGCCGGGTTGCTCGCCGATCCCGCCGCATTCCGGAAATCCCTGCGCGCGCTTCTGGAGGAACACTCCCACCGTTTGCTGCGCCGCGGCCGGTCGATGGCCAAACGCAGCGCGCTTCCCGCATGGGATGTCCCCGGCTTGTTGATCCGCGAAGTGGAAGCGTCGCTGCTTCACGCGGCGGAAAAGGAAAACCAAAACGCCCTCGCAGCGGCAGCCGCGATTTGGCCTTCCGGGAAGCTGGAGGAAAAACAACTGGCCGCATTCCTGGCCGGCCTTTCCCGCAACCCCGTCGAAATTCGAACCCTGCTGCTCGAGTGGCTGAGCGAGGTGGAGGATCCGGTCGTCCTGCAGTCGCTTGCCGACCATGCCTGCCCCCCGCTGTGGAATTCGAATGGAGTGCTTTTTCGATCCGATGCACGCGCCTGGATCGAGTCTCCCGTTCCCTCCCAAAGGCGTTTCGGCTGGATGGCGCTGCGGGCGTGGGCGGAGGAAAAGAATTCCGAATCCGTCTTCGCCGCGTTCGAACTGCTCCCGGCCGCATTTGCCGAACCGGATCCGGAAGCCAGCCAATTGGCATCCGACCTTCTCATCCGGCTGGCGGAATATTCCCCGCAGGAAACGCAAGGCTGGATATCGGAGTTATCTTCCAAATCCCTCGATCGCGGCTGGAAATTTCTGCGGAGAATGCTTGCCCGCCTGCCCGAGGAAACCGCCGAGGTTCTCCGTAACGCACAAAAGGAAAAATAACCGGGGGATGCTGCGACCGCCGCTCCGCTCCGCCGGATTGTTCGTTGCGGCGCTCGCATCAACCCTTTTTTAATGAAAAGGCGGCGAATGAGGGTGCAGAATAGGATCCTGGGAAACCAGGGCGAGAAGAAAGCGGCCGACCATATCGCACGGTTGGGATATGAAATCATTGCGCGGAATGTCCGCACCCCATACGGGGAAGTGGACCTGATCGCCGAACATGCGGGATGTATCGTGTTTCTGGAAGTAAAAACGCGTCGAAGCCGGTCTCACGGCTTGCCGGAGGAGGCGATCACCAAGCGAAAGCAGCAACACCTGTTGGCCTCCGCGCAACACTACCTGCAGGAGCAGGGACTCTCGGAATCACCGTGGCGGATCGACGTGGTGGCGGTCGAATATGGCCGGGCGGGAAGCCTGGAAAGGATAGAGGTATTTGAAAATGCCGTCCGTGGTTGAGAAGGATGCCCGCCCGTGGGTGGTGTTCATCGTCGGCCCGACCGGCGCGGGAAAAAGCGCACTGGCACTTGGGCTGGCGCGCCGCGTCCGCGCGGAGATCTTCTCAGCCGACAGCCGGTTGCTATACCGGGGTCTGGATATCGGCACCGACAAACCGCCGCCGGCGGTACGCGCCCAGGTTCCTCATCATCTGATCGACGTGGCCGATCCGGACCGGCCTTGGAGTCTGGCCGAATATAAGGCCGCCGCGCTCGATGCCATCCGCCAGATCGTCAGCCGGGGCCGGCTCCCCCTTTGTGTGGGAGGAACGGGTCAATACGTGCATGCCCTCTTGGAGGGCTGGGAGATTCCACCCGCGCTGCCGACCCGGGAACTGCGGGCCCAATTGGAAGACCGGGCCGCCCGGGAAGGACCCGCGGTATTATTTTCGGAATTGGAAACGGCCGATCCGGCGGCGGCCGCGCGCATCGATCCGCGCAACCTGCGGCGGGTGATCCGCGCACTTGAGGTCGTACTCTCCACAGGGAAACCGTTTTCCACCCAGCGCCGCCGCGGCGCGGTCGATTTTCGACCGCTCGTGATCGGCCTGAATCTTCCGCGTCCCGAACTGTATGCCCGGGTGGATGCGCGGATCGACGCCATGATCGCCGCCGGTTGGATCGAGGAAGTGCGCGGCCTCCTGGCGAAGGGATACTCTCCCGACCTGCCGGCATTTTCCGCGCTGGGATATGGCCCGATCGCCCGCCACCTGCAAGGCGAACTCACTTTGGAAGCGTGTATCTCCGAAATCCGGCGCGCGACCCGCCGCCTGATCCGTCACCAGGCGAATTGGTTCCGTCCCGACGACCCCGCGATCCGCTGGTTGACGGCGGATTCGACCGCGGAAACGCAGGCGGAACGGATTCTGCGCAAGTCGATACCCGCTTTGGATGATCACCCTTGAATTAAAGAAAAACGCGCCCGATCGAACCGGGCGCGGAAAGAATCCCCATGCAGCGTTATTGCCCGGATTTCCGTTCGATCCGGAATCCGCAAACGCAGCGGATGGATCCGTCGTCGTCCAAAGGCAGATCACCCAGATGCTTTCCGCACTTTGGACAGCGCGCGGAAGAACCCCTCCATAATCTCTGGAGGACGGTCTGCTGGTAGGTCACTGATTTATCTTCGTTTCGTTTTCTAAACCATTTCCAGATTTCGTTCACAGCCTGCGGAACAAGCACGGTTGCAAGAAGGATTCCGATGATGGTCGCCGCCGCCGGGACACTCCCGATCCAGGCGCTCAAACCGTAATTCGCCAGGCCTACGGCGGTGAACAATAACCCGATGCCCAGGATTTTTACCGTATTGACCAGGAACCGCCCGAGGATCTGCGGCGGACTCCAATATGCGTCAGACATCCGTCCCAGGTCCTTCTTCATCTCCTCCAGGGAAATTTCGTTATCCGAGACCCGTCTCGCCTGAGCGGAGATATGGTAGAACTTGCCATACACCGGAGTCACCCGGAATCGGTTTAGATCCTCCCAGGCGTTGCATTCGTTGAACACCCACGCGGAAGGTTTCTGCTCCTTGCGCTGAATGTCCAACAAGCTGCCGACCTCCATCATCACCTCATCGGGTGAGAATGGGAGAAATAGCATAATCAGACCCTTCCTTTTACCATACCGTTCCTTGAGCCAGACGGCAAAGACTCGCGCAAAAAGCGAAGGTCACCAGACGGAGAGCGATGCGCGCATATTCCTTTCTCGAGAGGGAGGAGCGGTTTCATCGCCATACGCCCCTGAGAGAACAATATCTTTATACGCGATTCGTCCGTAGGTTTTCAACCCCGTTTCAGCTGATGTTTACCTGCCGATGGAAAATGACCGGGGAAAACAGAGATTTTCAGGATCTTCAGGGTGTTTTTTTTACGGAGTTTTTATCACCGGCCGCGCTGGAAAAGAGGGAAAGGAATTTTCCGTACCCCGCCGATTCCATTTCCTCCACAGGGATGAAACGCAACGCGGCGGAATTGATGCAGTATCGTTTCCCGGTGGGTTGCGGGCCATCGTCGAACACGTGCCCCAAGTGCGAATCCGCCTTCCCCGAACGAACCTCGGTGCGCTCCCGGGTCAGCGTGCGGTCGATTTTAAAAACGAGTTTCGCATCGCCCATCGGTCGCAGAAAGCTCGGCCAACCGGTCCCGGAATCGAATTTATCCAGGGAGCAAAAAAGCGGCTCGCCCGAAACCACATCCACGTAGATTCCGGGACGCTTGTTATTCCAGAAAGCATTTTGAAAGGGGGCCTCGGTGTCGGAACATTGGGTCACCTGGTACTGATCCGGGGTCAGATGACGCCGCAATTCATCATCCGGGGGTTTGGAGTATTCACTCATGCCGGCCTCCCGTGGGAATGGATCCACACTCAGAGTGCAGGGATCCACGTCGTGTATGTGGGAATATTATACCCATCCCCGGTGGAAGAACAGAGAAGCGGATGGGAGGATCAACGTCGATTCCGCTCCAGCCACCACTCACCGGCCTGTTGCACCGCCAAAACAGTGAGCGCAAGCGCCAAGCCGGGCGCCGCCGCCTGCCAGGGAGCCTGTCCGAAAACCAACCGCGCCTCCGCAAGCATCCGCCCCCATTCGGAGGTCGATGGGGCGCCGCCGAATCCGAGGAATGTCAACGATGCAACGTTTACCATCGCCCAGCCGAAGTGCAGTGCGCCGTAGGCGGCAAGCGGTCCGGAAATATTCGGCAGAAGGTGGCGGACCACCTGGCGGACTTTCCCCGCGCCGAGAGTGCGCGCCGCGAGAAGGAATTCGCGGTTTCGAATCTGCGCCGCTTCCGCCCGAAGCAGGCGGGCGAAGGTGGCCGCGCTGCTTACCCCGACAGCGAGGATCACCGCCGCATCCCCCGGACCGAGCGCCGCCAGAATTACCAATCCCAGGACCAGCGCGGGAATGGAAAGCGCCATGTCCATCAACCGTCCCAGGATCCGGTCGACCCAGCCGCCGGTGAACCCGGCTGCAATCCCCCACGCACCGCCCAAGATGATCGAGATAAGAGCCGAACCCGAAGCAACGAGAAATGTGTGCGCTCCACCGGCCAACAACCGCCAGCCGAGATCGCGGCCGAGGAGATCCGTCCCCAGCCAATGATTCCAACCGGGAAACTGCAACGGGTCACTCACCGCCGGAGCGGGAAGCAATCCGGCAAGGATTCCGCCCGCGGGAAGCAATATCAACCAGGCCAACGCCGCCCACGGACGCGATCCGGTGACAGGGGAGGCACCTCTTGTCCACACTTCCGTCCGGTTCATGAAACCTCCCGCGCCCGCGGATCGAGCATGGCGGCTGAAAAATCCGCGGCCATCCCAAACAGGGTGTACCCCAATGCGGCAAGACCCAACAGCGCCTGAACAACCGGATAATCTCCCCGCAGAACGGCGTCCACAAGCATGCGCCCCAGCCCGGGCCGGGCGAACACCACCTCGGTGATCATCGTCCCGCCGAGGAGAAACGCCGCTTCCATTCCCGCCAGGGCGAGGACCGGGGCGATCGCGGCGCGCAGCAAACTCCAATCAGCCCGCACGCCGTTCGGAAAACCGTGCGCGCGCATCGCGAGATGGAAGGGCTCGCCGCGGGTCTGGCGAATGGAGGTTTCGGCCGCGCGCCCAATCGCGCATCCGACGGTCAGCGCAAGCGCACCCGCCGGCAGCAGAAGACGCAGGATTTCTCGAAATGGATCCATAAGGACCACGGTGAAAAGCGGAATCGACGCCCAGAGGACGATCAATCCCGACCACGCCACGGGAGTGGCCGCGCCCACCGCAAGCAGGCCCGAGACGATCCGTGCGATCCCCCGGGACGTTCCCGCGCCCGAGTCACGACGCGAGGCGACGGCGCCCAGCCCGATGCCGAAGACAACCGACATCAGCCAGGCCAGGACCGCGAGCGGCACCGTGTAGGCGGCGGCTTCTCCGATCATCCCGGCGACCTCCTGCCCGCTGAAGATCGACCGGCCGAGATCGCCGCGCAGCACATGTCCGAAGTACTCCGCGTATTGTTCCAGAAGCGGCCGGTCCAACCCCAGCGCGTGACGCATCTCCACGGTTTGTTCCTGCGTCGCCAGGCCCTGCGCCGCAAGCGACGCAAGCGGATCCACCCGGCCCAGCCGCAATGCGAAGAAGGCGACCGTGGCTACGGTCCAGACGACAACCAGGCTTTCCAGCGCGCGGCGGAAGAGAAGCATGCAGTGAATTGTACCCAACCTTTTTTCCCGTGTCCTTCCCATCGTCCCGCCATTCAGCGCGGTCTTTGAGGAACCGGCGCGGGGATATAATACCCCCTGTCTCCGGGAGAGATCATGGCCGACCCGCTGCGCAAAATCGAAATCCAGCTTGAGAATCTCTTCGAAAAGAGGACCGGCGTCCTATCCGCGCACATCGTGCATGCCGGGAAGATCCTCGCGCGCATGATCGAAGCGCTCGAGGAGCGCTCCGAACAGGGGCCGGGCGGGCGCTGGATCGCGCCGAATGTGTATCACCTGAAACTTGGAAAGCGTCTCTGGCAGACCGCCTCCGCCGTTCCGGACCTGAAGGCCCTTCTGGCGAGCAAACTGGAAGAGCACGTTGCGCAAAGCGAGATGATTCTCCTCAATCCGATTCAAATAGAATTCGCCGCCGATTCCTCCCTGCGCGACGAAAGCATCCGCGTCCGCGCGGAGATATTCCGGTCCGGAGAGGAGCATACCGACGCATTCCCTTCCACGTCGGCCGGCTCGATCGCGCTTCCGCGCGGCGCCTTCCTGATCATCAACGGCCGCCGGCATTACCCGCTTAACCGGCCGGTCATCAACATCGGCCGCCAGCTCGACAACCATCTGGTGCTCGATGATGCGCTGGTCAGCCGCCGCCATGCGCAAATGCGGGCCCGCGACGGGCAGTTCCTGCTCACCGATTTGGGATCCAAGCACGGCCTGCGGGTGAACAACACCACCGTTCGTGAATGGGTGCTGCAACCCGGCGATGTATTCCGCCTGGGCAACACCGAATTGATCTACGGCGACGATCGCGAAGAAAGCATCACGCAACCGATCCGGCCGGAACCCCGCCTCCCCGATTCGCCCGCCGATTCCCCCAACCTTCCGGAGAAAACCGCGGAATGAGCATCTCGATCCTGATGCTGATCGCCCGCATTGCGCTGGCCGTCTCCCTGTATGCGTTCCTCGCGCTGGTCCTGGTTACCCTGTGGCGCGATGTACGCGCGGCAGGCCAACGGCGGCCGGCGGGCTTTTCGCTGTTGAGTCTTCACCGCCTGCGGGAGGACGGCACCCTGGAACGCGCGTATCCGCTGCAAAAAGAATCCTGTTTTATCGGCCGCTCCGCGAGCGTCGAGGTTTCGCTCGCCGATGAAACGGTTTCCGTCGTCCATGCGCGTTTGTGGAAGGAGAACGGCCGCTGGTGGCTGGAAGATCTGGATTCCCGCAACGGGACCCTGCTCAACCAGATTCCTCTCGTTAAGAAGTCGGTCCTGTGCGTGGGCGACCGGATCCGCATCGGGCGAATTCTGCTGGAATTCCGCACGGAAGAATCACCCGCGTCCTCGGCATCCCCTTCGGATGCCAGTTCTTCATTCACCAAGGAATCCCCCGTATGACCCGTGCTTCCCGCTTGGAAGCCGCGCTGCTTGGGGTGGGTTTTTTATTCCAGGTATTCGGCGCAGCGGCCCTTCTGCTCTCCCCCTCGGTGCAGGCAGGCGAGTGGATTCCTCCTTCGTCCTATTGGACCGTTCTCATTCCGCTGATGGTTTGGAGTGTGCTGGCCGGATTGCTTCACCGCCAACTCAATCGGATCCTCCCCAACCGCGACCCGCTGCTTCTGCCGGCGGCGATGTTCCTTTGCGGGTGGGGACTGCAGATCCTGACCCGCCTTTCTCCGGACACGGCGCTGCGCCAGACGGTATGGCTGGCGATCGTCGGCACCGCTCTGCTTGCGTTCCTGCGATTGCCCCGCGACCTGGGATGGCTCCGCCAATACCGCTACCTCTGGCTGGGGGCGGCGCTGCTCGCGCTGGCCGCCACACTGTTTGTCGGCATCGGCGCCGCGCCGGACTCCCCGCGGCTGTGGCTCGGATTGGATGGAATCTATTTTCAACCTTCGGAATTCCTGCGATGGATCTTCCCGGTATTCGCCGCCTTCACGCTGGCGCCGCGCAAGTCCGCCGCCGAGCCGCCCCGCTGGAAGGATTCCATCCCGGTGCTGATTTTCGGCGCGGCGGCCGTCGTGCTTCACATTCTGCAGCAGGATCTCGGCGCGGCGATGCTCCTCATCGGGGCGGTCGTGCTGATCCTGTATCTTTCCTACCGGAAGATAATTATTCTCCTGCTTGGCATGGCAGCGGTTTTCTGTTTTCTGGGATTCGGCTATGCCGTCGACGAGACGATTCGAGTCCGCACGGCGACCTGGTGGAATCCCTGGCTGGATCCGAGTAATACATCCTTCCAAGTGGTGCAATCGTTGATCGCCGTCGCGGCCGGCGGCCTGATCGGGCGCGGGCCCGGTCTCGGAGCGCCGGCTCTGGTGCCGGTGGCATATTCGGATTTTATTTTTTCCGCGCTCTGCGAGGAGTATGGAGTGGTCGGCGCCGTGGGTTGTCTGATCCTCTTTGCCGTCCTTGTGGTGCGCGGATTGCGGATTGCGGTCCGGTCTGCGGATCCCGCCTTCCGTCTTATCGCTTCGTGCCTCAGCGCTTTATTGGGAATGCAATCCATCCTCATCATCGCGGGAGGATTGCGATTGCTCCCGCTGACCGGGGTCACGTTGCCGTGGATGAGCTACGGCGGCTCGTCGCTGCTTTCGAGTACGATCATGCTCGGCCTTTTGCTGGTACTTTCCGACAAGGCGCCGGCGGAGATCCTCCCGACCCGGCCGGACCGGCCGATCCAGGTTCTGGCGGCAGCCTGCCTGTGTGCGTTCGCCGCGGCGGGGGTAAGTCTGGGGTGGTGGGGAATCTACCGCGCACCTGGGCTGCGAATCCGAACCGACAACTACCGCAGAGTCCTGCACGACCGCCAGGCTCGGCGCGGAGACCTTTATGACCGCAACGGGCAACCGCTGGCTGTGACGACCGGCGAACCGGGGGCTTACACACGCGAGTACCCCGATCCCGCCTCCGCGCCCGTAGTCGGTTACACCACGGCCTTTTACGGCCAGGGCGGGATGGAAGCCGCCCTCGATCCGTGGCTACGGGGCGAAGCCGGTCGGAACGCATTTGAACTTTGGTGGTCGGAGACTGTGCTGGGGATCCCTCTGGAAGGAACGGATGCCTGGCTGGCGATCGACCGTTCCGTGCAGGACCGGGGAAGCATCTGGTTGAACGGGCTATCCGGCGCGGTCGTGGTCTTGCGCGCCGGAAGCGGGGAAATCCTCGCCCTGATTTCCCAACCGACGTTCGACCCGGCGGTTCTCGGGCTTGAGTATGAAACCCTGGCCCGCGATCCCGCCTCCCCCCTGCTCAACCGCGCCACCCAGGGGCTGTATGCGCCGGGCCGGATGCTGTTTCCATTTTTTGCGGCGGAAGCCCTCGACCAGAACCGGCTGGAGCATGACGCCGACTTGTGCGCGGCGCCGTTCCTGGAACTGATCCGGGAGCATCCGGAATTTCCGAATCAGGTTCTCTCCCGGTTCCGCTTCGATCAGGATCCGGCGATGGACCTCCCGACGGCCAACGTCCCATCGCTTTCTTTTCCCGTCGATGCGGATTCCATTCTCCTGGAATTCAACGGACAAGGCCGGGTTCTTGTAAGCCCGATGCAGCTCGCGATGGCATTTTCGTCGATCGCCGCCGGCGGCATGGCGCCCGCCCCGCGGCTTGTCCTGCGGCTGGAAACTCCATCCGGGTGGATCACACCCGATACGGCAAGCCATCCGGTGGCTATGATTCCCGCCGGCACGGCCTCCCGCTTGCAGGAAATGCTGCATAGCGACGGAGAGTCGGCCGAGTGGTTTGGATGCGGCGGCGGCGAGGCGGCGGACAGCAGCATCGCCTGGTATGCGGGATTTCAAACCAAAGGAGAGGATCCGATCGTGGTGGTCGTCGCGCTCGAGGGAAATTCTTCGGATGCGGTCGAGATCGGCAGAAAGATCCTCGCCTACGCGGCCGCGAGAGAGTAATCACCCCCCTGTCGTCCCCCCATTTGCCCGCATCGATTTTTCTCTTCACTTCTGCTTTTTTACGGGTCAAATGGGGGGACATGCACTCAGGAGGGAGGGGATGACGGCAGTCTGCATGATCGTCATGCCCGCGTGTTTGATGCGGGCATCCAGGGGTCGAAGTGAGGATTTTCTATAACGAGTGGCCTGGATTCCGGCTAAGAACACGCCGGAATGACAGCAGTCCAATAGATCGTCATGCCCGCGTGTTTGATGCGGGCATCCAGGGGTCGAAGTGAGGATTTT
>CAZFPL010000005.1:61638-109462 GCA_964521085.1 uncultured Anaerolineales bacterium
AGGATTTTCTATAACGAGTGGCCTGGATTCCGGCTAAGAACACGCCGGAATGACAAGACCTTCATGCCTGCGAGCTCGTAGCAGGCATACAGGAATCGTTTGAGGGTATCCCGTATCGTGCGACCTGGATCCCCGATAAGACCTCTCGGGGATGACGGCAATCTTATAATCTGGCATGAAGCAACGGATGACTATATGATCGAATACACTCTCCGACCCATCCGCCCCGAGGACAAACCATGGATCCGGCAACTCATGCGGGACCATTGGGCGGCTGAAATGGTTTTCGTTCACGGAATGCGTTTCGATCCTCACGAACTTCCGGGATTCATCGCCGAGATCGGTGCGGAAAAAGCCGGATTAATCACCTATTCCATCGCCGGCGGGAACTGCGAAATTGTGACTCTCGACAGCCTGGTTCCGGGCAAGGGGATCGGCCGGGCGATGATCGAAGCCGTCATGAACGCCGCCAAGGGTTCGCGCTGCCGGCGGCTGTTTGTGGTGACGACCAACGACAACCTGCACGCGCTGCGCTTTTACCAGCGGAAGGGATTCACCCTCGCCGCCCTGCGCCCCAACGCGATGGAGGAGACGCGGAAACACAAGCCCATCCCTCTGATCGGCGAGAACGGGATTCCCATCCGGGACGAGATCGAGTTGGAAATGATGCTGGATTAACCGGCCGCTTTTCAATGCATCGAAGGGCGCCGGAATTGCGTCAGCGATGGATGACAAGGCGGCCGCCTGCCGACCGGCCCCACAATCGCAAATCGTACATCGCATAAGCCTGCACCGGCAGCGCCAGGAACTCGCCGGCATATGCAGCCCGCGCCAGATACGTGAAGACGTGTTTTCCCCTCGATAATTCCGTGATGAAGAAAGCCACCCGGTCGTTGCGGATCTCTTTGTAGTTATACCCAAGTTCCATCCACCGATACGGATCGGTGGATGCATCATCATTTGAATTCCCGCTGTACGTCGGCGAAGTATTAAGATTTTCATTGAGCGCTTCCAGTCCTCCGGGCAGATGGTCCTCCACAATGACGTACGAGGCGGCTTCCGGCGCGTCGACCGTTACTTCCACCTTTACCAATTCCCCGGCGCGGATATCCTCAAGCGGTTGTGACGTCTTCGGATCCAAATAGCGGCGGGATACGACGATGCTGCCGGCAGGGGTCGCCGGGATCCCCGGCATATCGTACTCCGCGGAAAGATCGTAGTACAACTCCGCGGAACCGGTCGCAGAGATGGTCAGGATATTGACTCCCTGGGTCAACCGATCCATGGGGATGGTGATCGTCACCGTATTCTTGCCGATACGCAGAACCCCGCTCGAAAGCAATTGATCATTCAGTTGGATCTGATAAGAACTCTCGCCGGTCTGCTGCCCCTGCTGAACAAGGTAATCGGTAAGGGCGAGAATGGTGAAGGCGGTTTCGTTCGTCGTCCCCCAGCCATTAAGACCCTGGCGCCTGTGCAGGAGGAATTTTACGGTCCCGGGGATGAGTTCGCTTTTGGGATCGATGGCTATGAGGGCGTCGAGGACCTGAGCGGTGGTTCGAATGGTGGAAGCCATCGTTTTACGTGTGTATTCCCCATCGGAGGTTTGTTGCGGCCAATACACCCAGGTCCGGCTGGTGAGGGCGTGCCGTCCGACCTCGGCGACCGCCATGGAAGCCCGGTTCGCATCCCCCAAAGCGTGCAAGGCGAGCGCCAAGGCCGCCTGGCTGAAGGGATCGAGTTCACTCAGCCGCGTGTCCGCAAGCGTGGTCGTGGCTTCCAGATCGCCCCGGCCGTTCAGCGCCATGCTGTAAAGCGCAAAGGCCCGTGTGCGGATATCCATCGCTTCCAAATTAATCATGAGATACCCCACACCATCTTCAATGACTTTGGCGTCCACCTCATACCCGGCGGCTTCCAACTGGGCCAGACCGAAGAGCACCCACGCGGTTTGGTAGTCGGTGCTGGCATCGTCGTACCACCATCCCCACCCTCCATCACGGTGCTGGAAATTCACGAGACGCCGGATGCTGGCCCGGATCAGCGGATCCAGACGCGCCGCCATGCCGGGATCCCCCAGCCCCAGCAATGCGCCGGCACGCCCCACGACGGCATTCGGCAAAGCCCGGCTCATCGTTTGTTCGATGCATCCATAGGGATACCCGGTGAGATATTCCAATCCGTTCAGGATGCTTCCGCTCATGGAGCGGCTGAGTTGCAGAGTCACCCGGCTGGTTCCCGGCGTGATCTGCGGCACCGGCAGAACGATGCGCGCGTTGCTTTTAAACTCCCCTGACTGGTTGAACAGGCTGGTCGTCGCCGCCGGTTGAATGGAGACCGGCAGGCGCACCGCGTCCGTCAAACCGTCCTGACTGGATGCGCTGACGACGATCTGCCCCGTCGCGACTCCTTCCACGACCACCGACCAACTCACCGCCCATACCTCCCCGGCATCCAGCGTCGCCGTCTGCGAGGAGCTTCCCAGAAGCCGCAATCCCTGCGCCTGGAACTCCACCGTCACCTCACGCTCCGACGATCCATAGTTGTGGATATAGGTCATGATTTCCGCACGATCGCCGGTGGTCAGGATGCGCGGCAGCACGGGCCGGATCAGGAGTTCTTTCCGAACCGTGACATTCTTATAACTTTCTCCGACCAGGGAATTCTTGGAGATTGCTTTGGCGGTCAACCTCCAGGAGGTGAGGTTGTCGGGCAATGTCACCTTTACGGAAACGCGGCCGCTGGCGTTCGTTTTCAGCGAGGGAAACCAGGCTGCCGTATCTTGAAAATCGCTCCGCAGACCGACGGCAACCGGGGAACCCCCTCCGCCGCCCCGCCCGCCCGGCGGAATGATGATGCGGTCGGGCGACATCGAGTCATACGTGCGGACAGAGCGGCGGCGCGCTCCATAGAACGCCGAGAAAATATTCGGGGCTTGTTCACTCTGAAGCGCGAAGATCGACTCGTCCACCACCGCCAGGGAAACTTCCGCGAACACCGGATTCCCTTTGGCGTCTTTGACGTCGAGGGTCACCGCCATCGATTCTCCGGGTGCATATGCTTCGCGGTCGGTGGAGATCGTCACCTGCAATTCCTTGGAGCCGGCGTCCACCTGGAGTTCCACCGTGGCAAGACGCAGGTGGCTGTCGGGACGGTTGGATCCATAATATTCGTAGTCGTACTCATCATACGGAACGAATTCCGATCCCTGCCAGGCGTTCACGGTCACGTAGACATTTGGAGCATACTCCGGCAGAATGTTTGCCTCCACAACGGTCAGCGGCGCCGTCAGTGCGATGGGCATGCTCGTGATGACATGCCCGCGTTCGAAAGTAAGCAAAGCCGGTCCGCTGAAGGTGGATTCAATCATGAACCGCGCCGTCTGGCCGGGCAGATAGGCGTCTTGTTCGGCGACGATCTCCACTTCCTTCTCGATCCGGTTGAACCAATCATCCTGCGAGCTGAACACGCAAATCCACGTTGCATCGGTCATCGCCTGGCCTCCCGCATCCTCGCCCATCAATTCCAGTTTGTAGTATCCGGAAGTCAGGGTCAGTTCCTGATTGGAGCGGCCGAGCGAATCCGTCTCCAGGGAAAAGGTGCCGGTGGTCCGGTACGCGCCCTGGGTGTGATCCCATTGCAGGACCGACAAACTCAACGCCCGTCCGGCAACCGGCCCGCCGGCCAGGTTCTCGGCGCTGGCCCGGACGGAGAAGGGCTGGCCGGGGCGCCGGATATAGCCGCCGCTGTTGATATCGATGATCTCGGATGCGGAATATGCGGTTAGGATATACGTCGCGGAGACGGTCTGATGACTGCCGTCGTCCACCGTCACCCGTACAGCGTAGGTCGCGCTGATGGCGCTGTTGCGCCAGCTCTTCCTGCCCTCCCCCTCCTCAATATCTCCGATCTCAAGCCTAATGCGGGCCTTGCCCTCGGAGTCCGTCTCGGCACTGTACGTCTTCCGTATCGAATCGGTCTGATACCACTCAAAGGAGCTCGTCCACGTATCTTCCGCATACGACCAGTCGTAATACGTCGCGAGATAATAGACCTCCACGGCGACCGTTGCGTTCGCCGCCGGCTCGCCGAAGTAGTATTCCACCGCCAATTCCAATTCAAAGGTCTCGCCGGATACTACATTGTTTGTATGAGCGGGATCGAGGGGACGGACGGTCACCGCGTAATCCGGCTTGCGGTAATCCTCCACATGGAACTCCTGGGTTTGACTCTCCCCGTCCACCACCGTTTCGATCGTGTACTTTCCAAGAGTCGACTCGCTGCTCAGGACGAAGGATCCCTCGACGCTGCCGAAATCATTGGTTTTAAGTGAGAATGTCTGCACCAGGCTGTTGCGGCCGTCGCGGATATTCACCTTGACCGGTGTGCCTGCCGGAAGGATTTGGTACTTCACATCATTATCCTTGCGGAGAACGGCTTTGAAGTTGACGGTTTGTCCGGGACGGTAAATGGGGCGTTCCGTATAGATGTACGCCTGGTAGCGGCGCTGGGATCGGCTGTATGACTGATTATAGGAATACGGGGTGACGGTCTGGAATTGCCAATCCAGGCCTGAGAGGGTCACATCATCCCCGTTCTGCTCCTTGTGGTGAGCGGTGACCAGCATCGGAATGGTGCCGGCGGGTATGGCAATCCGGCACACGCCGTTTTTGTCGGTCACGCCCCGGCGGACGGCGTCCCCGCGGTTTGAGTACAAGCGGACCTCGGCGCCCGCGACGCTTTTCCCGTGAACATTGGTCATCCACACAAAGAGCTCTTCCCCGGATTTCTTGACCGTCAGCACATTGTTGGAAAGCACGAGGAAAAGCTGATCGTACAATCTTCCATTGAGGGATAGGTTCATCACATACAATCCCGGTTTTACATCCGCCGGAACGACGGTCTCATGAACCGGTTCATTCTCACCCGGGGGATCGGAATACCACCAAGTGGTCTCCGGGATTCTTCCCGGTTCCGGAATTGGAAGGAGATCCGTAGTGAACCGCAGCCCGTTGTCCCCATACTTGCCGGTGTAAAACCGTACATAATTGTCGGGGTCATAGGAATATAAATCGAATTGGATGGCCGCGTTGTCCGGAATGCCGAACTGCACCTTTCGGGTGCCCATCGCATCCACGACCTGGACATCGGAGCCGATTCCATACGACGGACTGAGATACCACCCGTAGTACGAATCGGTGGTAAATGTGACGCTCAGCGGATCCACAAGGATCGGCAGGTTGTCAAGGCTTCTCACCGACGGCAAGAGGGTCATCGTATAGGTAACCCCTTGGTCCAACAGCCGGTTTGGATGGAACTTCATCATCTCTATCGAGGCGGTCTTCGTCCAAACAAAACTTCCTCCGATCTCCGGAGAGATGCCGAGAGCCGCTTCGGCCGACGCGTGATCCACCGGTACGCTGAAGGTCACCTGAAAATCCGAAAAATCCACCGGAACGTACTCGTTGGGAATTTCTTCTATTTTCACCGGCGGGATGGCGGAAAACGAATAATTCGCAGTCGCCGGTGTCACCGTTCCAAATCCATCCACCAGCGGTCCGGTGATGTCGAGCGAGTATCGCCGCCCGAATGGGATCGGCTGATCCGCCTCAAAACGAGCTTTCTCGTTGTCGATCCAGGTCCACTTCCCCTCCAATGCAGGGGTAATCGTAAATGGATAGCCGGTCGCCGTCTGATCCAAGGGATAATTAAAATCCACCTCCACCATATTTTTAGCTTTCGTCGTCACGGCGGCTTTCAATGGATCCAGCCAGTATGACCAGACAAAATCACCCAACATGGCCACGCCGTCCGTACCGGTGGCCGGGAAGGCCGCGTCGGATCCGGCGAAGATAAAGTCGTACCGCTTTCCGGGCTGGAGAGGTTCCAGAAGCGTCACCTCGACAGTGCGGGCATCCTGCCAACTCAGCTGGTGCCGGGTGGATGGCTGGATGGAGAACGCTTTTTCCGTCATGGCCGGATCCATATTC
This sequence comes from uncultured Anaerolineales bacterium, assembly GCA_964521085.1. Lineage (GTDB taxonomy): Bacteria > Chloroflexota > Anaerolineae > Anaerolineales > RBG-16-64-43 > JAFGKK01. The sequence goes on from CAZFPL010000005.1 coordinate 67,629, forward strand.
CGGTCGAACGTGACGGTGATCTCAGCCGGTTTGCGCGATTTCAACGAACCGGATTTCGGGGTCGTTGAAACCACCGTCGGACCGTCCTCGATCCGCAGAGTCCATTGCTGAGAACGGTCCAGGGCAGTCCCCGTTGCCGTGCTCAGCGTGGGATCCAAAAAGAAGGTATAGGTCTCACCCAGGGCAAGCGCGGCCGTCGGCTGAAAAGCCAGAACGGTGTTGGATTGAGACCATGTATACGTCCCTTCGGTATATGGAAAACTCATCACGGGAACCGCGCTGCTCGCGGGATCCATCGGATCGTCGAACCGGATGGAGAACATACCAAAGGGCGGGAATTGGTTTAAATCCGCCGATCCGATGTAGGTCGCTTGCGTCCCCGGGACCGAAGTCTCCGTCGGATCAAAGGCAAAAAACATCGAACGGGAGAGTGCGGAGGCGGGAGGAATCAATCCGCTGTATCCCGCGCCGGAAAGAAAAAGGCCTATCGCGGCGAAAAACATCCGCTTGGGATTGAAGTGATGGATACGCATGGGAACCTCTCTTTCGAACCGGTCATATCGAGGAAAGACTCAAAGCCGAAAACCAATCGTCAAAACCAGTCTATTCTTTCCCTATTACGGAGGTGTTACCGAACAGTGACAAACCTGTGACAGAATCGGGCAACATCCGAGTGCACATTACGTATATGGGGAAATTTCGATCGGAAGCGAAGGGAACTGGCGGGAGGATTGGAATTCCACGCTTAACCAATAAACCCTGCCTGGGGTGGTCCCAAGGAACAGGCGATCGATATCGGTATTTCTATTGGTTAAGCGGAATCAATGGGTTGTCGGAAAGGCCGATGCAGGAATCCCCCACCAATAAGAGGCAGGAAACTTAATCGTGTTCCATGGTTGTATATGGAATGAAAATAAATCGATACATGCTGCAAATTATCCCCCGAAAAAGTTTTCGCGAATGGTTTTCAACGAAGCACTCCCCCCGGTGTGAAGTGGAAACCACCCGCTACTGCGTGCGGTCTTCCCGCTTGATCTCGTCGAACACTACCAGGTTCTGCGGACCCCGGCGGTGAGCTTCCCACAATGCCATGGATGCGCGGGAGAGCAATTCGGTCGTGCTGATTCCTTCGCCGCCCGGATGGGAAGCCACTCCGGCGCAGATGGACACGCCGTATTCGTGCAACTCGCGGGTCACCTGCTTCCCCTGGAATTTATCGACCAGCCGCTGGGCCGCCTTGCGCGCGCCCTCTACATCCGATTCGGGCATGACCACGATGTAATTGCCCTGGTAGTGGCCGGGGATGTCCACCTCGCGCAATCCCGATTGCAGCATGTTGGCCAGGAAAGCGCGGGCGCTTTCCAGAATATCGCTGGAGGGATTTTCACTGAAGCGCAATCCGATATATAGAATGGAAACCGGGCCGGGGTACCGCTTGGCCCGCAGCACCTCGTTGTCGAGCAGGCTTTCCAGCATCTTTTGCGGATAGAGACCGGATTCTTTATCGAGCCGGGCATCCTGTTCCATACTCCCCTTCTCCGTTCGACCGAATTATTCCCTGGCAATCCACGGTCCCATCACTATTCCCAAACGCGCTTTTCGGCAAATGATTTATTCCGTTTTTCCATTCATCTCCTCGAACACCACGAGGCTTTTCGGGCCGTGTCTCTGCGCCTCCCAAAGCGCCGTGGAAGCCTCGGAAAGCAACCGGGATGCCGAGATCCCCTCGCCGCCCGGATGGGAGGCCACGCCGATGTTGATCGAAATATCAAACTGCTCCGCCGTGCGCGTCATGAGGGATCCGCACAAGTCCGCCAGCAACCGTTCGGCGGCCGTCTTGGCACCCGTGCCGTCGGTGGCAGGCATAATCACCATATAGTTACCCTCATAATGCCCGGGCAAATCCGCTTCCCGCAGCCTGGCATGAAGGAGGTTGGCGATGAAAAGCTGCGCGCTTTCCACTATCTGATCCGAGGATTCTTTCGGAAACCGAAGAGCGAAGTAGAGTAGGGAAACGGGGCTGGGATACCGGCGCGAGCGTACCGCCTCGTGAATGAGAAGCGTTTCGAGCATCTTCTGGGAAAACAGCCCGGAGCTTGCATCGAGACGACCGGTTCCACTCACAAGTACCTCTTCACAAGCCGGACGAAGGTCGTCATGCCTGCGTGTCCGTAGCAGGCATCCAGGAGCACCCGATGATTTTCCCGGGGCGGATGGACTGGATTCCCGCTAAGAACACGCGGGAATGACGTCAGTCTTTGCGTCTATCATCCCCATACGCGCAGGAAAAACGGAAATTTTCCTGCGATGATTTTATACGGTTTTCTTCAGGCGTACAAACTTGCGTTTCCCGACTTGAAGCACCGGATCGCCCTCGATCGGCACCACGGCGTTTGGATCTTTGGCCGGTTCACCGCCGAGGCGGACCCCGCCCTGCTCGATCAGTCGACGCGCGTCGCTTTTGCTTTTCGCCAGGCCGTGCTCGGTCATCAGATCCACCAGCCGCTGCCCTCCCCGCACCGAAATGACGGGGATGTCTTCGGGCAATTCCGATTGCTGAAAGACGAGCCGGAATTGTTCCTCTGCGGAAACCGCCGGCTGGGGCCCGTGGTAGATCTCGACGATCTCCCGCGCCAAGCGCATTTTCGCATCCCGCGGGTGTAAAGTTCCCGATTTCAAATCCCGTTCCACCGCGTCGATCTGCTCCGGGGAGAACCGGGTCAGCAGGCGGTAATAGGAGGACATCGCCGAATCCGGGACGCTCATCACCTTGCCATACATATCGTTCGCATCCGCAAGCAGGGGAATGTGGTTGCCCAGGCTTTTACTCATCCGCACCACGCCGTCGGTTCCCGGAAGGATGCCCAGCAGCACTCCGATGTTGGGGCGGACGTCGTAGTATTCCATGATCTTCCGTCCGGCGGTGAGGATATTGAACAATTGCTCGGTTCCGCCCACCTGCACATCCGCCCGCAAGGCGTAGGCATCATATCCCTGCATGATGGAATAGAAAAATTCATGCAGGTATATGGCATCCCCTTTTTCCCAACGCAGGCGGAAATTTTCACGGGTGGTGAACTGCTGGACGGTGAAATTGGAGCCCAGCCGGATAAGTTCGGCGAAAGAGAGTTTGGAAAGCCATTCGGAATTGTGGCGGACCTCGGTTTTGTTGCGGTCCAAAATCTGAAAGGCCTGCTCCGCGTAGGTCCGGGAGTTCTCGCGGATCTTCTCCTCGAGCAGTTGCGGGCGCAGCGCGTTCCTGTCCGACGGATCCCCCACCCGCGCGGTGTAATCGCCGATGAGGAAGATGACGGAATGCCCCAGATCCTGGAATTGGCGCAGCTTGCGCATGGTCACGGTATGCCCGAGGTGCAGATCGGTGGAGGTGGGGTCGTATCCGCAATACACGCGCAGCGGCCGCTGTTCCTTTTCGGCCTGGAGCAGGCGCTCACGCAGCTCCGCGGCCATAGCCTGCTGCAAAGCCGCATCCCCGTACTCGGTTCCCTGCATGAGAACCGCTACTTGTTCATCGATTGTGGTTTTTGCCATCCTTGCTCCCATCCGGATTGAATTGAGTCGGAAAAGCCTGTCTGGGCCGGGATTATAGCATCATCCCCGGTTTTTCCGCGGAAATATGCGGGAAAAACCCAATGGTATAATCATTCCTTGGATTTATCATGAGTACCCATCGTTTGATTCCTTACCATTTCTCAGGAGAATCCATTGGCTAATCCGCTTCAATGGCTGCTCGGCCTGATCACATTGGACATCAGCATCGACCTTGGAACAGCCAACACGCTGGTTAACGTCCACGGTAAAGGAATCGTCATCAACGAACCCTCCTGGGTTGCCATCGATAAGAAAAGCCGCAGGGTGCTGAAGGTGGGCCGGGCGGCGAAGGAAATTATCGGACGCACGCCGCCGAATGTGGTCACGATGCGCCCGATCCGCGACGGGGTGATCTCGGAGTTCGACGCCACGGCGACGATGCTGGAATATTTCATCCGCCGGGTGATCAATCAGAGCGTGGTGCCGGTCCCGCTCACGCGGGTCATCGTCGGCGTTCCGGTGGGAGCCACCAGCGTGGAACGGCGGGCGGTGATCGACGCCGCCACGTCGGCCGGCGCCCGCGAGGCACTGTTGGTGGAGGAACCGGTGGCGTCCGCGATCGGGGCCGCGCTGCCGATCCGCGGCGTGCACAGCACGATGCTGATGGACATCGGCGGCGGCACGTCCGAGATTGCGATATTCTCCTCGCGCAAAATCCTGATTTCCAATTCGATCCGCGTGGCCGGCGACGAGATGGACGAGAACGTGATCACCTACCTGCGGGATAAATACAACCTGCTGGTCGGGCAGACCATGGCCGAAGATGCCAAGAAGGCCGTCGGGGCCGCCGCACCGCTCGGCGAGGAAAAGGTGATGACCGTCCGTGGGCGGAACCTGATCTCCGGATTGCCGGAAGAGGTGGAGATCTCCTCGATCGAAATGCGCGAAGCGCTGGCCCCTTCGCTGAAGATCATCTCGCAGGCGCTCCGTGACGTGCTCGAGCAGGCACCGCCCGAAATCATGGCCGACCTGCTGGATTCCGGATTGTGCCTGACGGGCGGGGGCGCCCTGCTCCATGGCTTTCCGGAAAAATTAAGCGAAGAATTCAAGATCCGGGTATGGCGCGCCGACGATCCGCTCACCTGCGTCGTCCGCGGCGCGGCCGCCGTGCTTGCGGGCCTCGACCAGCACCGCGAATTCCTCGCCTCCTCCGACCGGGATTATCGCGGCCGAAGGTAAGCCGTAGTTTTCGATTTGATCCCTTTCCGATCCCCCTATGCCTAACTCAAGAAGACGCCTTTTATTTGCCTCCGCCCTTTTTGTTGCCGCCCTCGGTCTGGTACTGCTCGGTCAGGCGGGTATGCTTGACCCGGTCCGGGATCTGGCTTTCCGCGCGGTATCCGGCGTGCAGCGTTCCATCTCGACCACCTTCTTTAATATCCGCGATTTCCTGACCGCGCCGCGGAATCTGCAGGAACTGATTCAGAAGAACAGCCAGTTGGAAGAACGAGTTGCCCAGCTCGAAGCGGAAGTGGTCACCCTGCGCGAGCAGGCCGCCGAGGTCGATGCGCTTCGGGCGCTGCTCGGCGCCGCCCGGCAGCTCCCCGAAAACCGCTACCTCGCGGCCAAGGTGATCGGGCGCGATACCAACCCCTTTTTGCAGTATCTGATTCTCGACCAGGGCTCCGATTCGGGAATCCGCAGGGGAATGCCGGTGGTGAACGAGAAGGGTTTGGTGGGCAGGATCACCGAAGTCAGCGCCACCGCATCCAAACTGCAGCTCATCACGGACCCGGATTCCACCGTCAACGCGCGGATCCAGGAGAGCCGGGCGGAAGGGATCCTGGTGGGCCGGCAGACAGGGGACCTGGAATTAATTTATCTCTCCCAAGATATCACGGTCAACGTGGGGGAAATCGTCGTCACCTCCGGGTTGGGCGGTGGCTTCCCGCCGGAGATCCTGATCGGGCGGGTGGTCAGCGTTCACCGCCGGGATTACGAACTGTACCAGACCGCCATCATCGAACCGCGCAGCGATTTTTCGCGGTTGGAGATGGTGCTCATCATCACCAACTTTGAACCGGTGCTGATCGACCCGCTGTTGGAGAATGCCCCCTAGGCCAAACCGATGATCTGGTGGATCGCAGTCCCGCTGCTGGCCGTCCTCTCCCTCCTGCAGACCACGATATTCCGTCAACTTCTTCTTTTGGATGGGAACCTCGACCTGCTGCTCCTCGCGGTGCTTTGCTGGAGCCTGCTCCGTCCGGAGGAAGGCATGATCTGGGCGGTGCTGGCGGGATTCTTCTCGGACATCTTTTCCGGCGGACCGTTTGGCATCACCTCGATCGCCTTTCTATTTTCGGCATTCTGCGTCGGCCAGCTGCACGGGCGGCTTCGGACTCACAGCCCGATCGTCGTGATGGCGATCGCTTTGTTCGGCACGGTCCTGACGCACCTGGTAACGATCGCCCTGCTGGCGCTCTTTGGACGGACCCTCGACATCGGATACCTGCTGATGTACGTTACGCTGCCTACCGCGTTCCTCAACACCATTTGTTCCGTACCGGCCTACCTTCCGCTGCGGCGACTGCACGTCATCGGGGTTCCGGTTATAGCGGAGGAAAAAGAATGAGGGCTTCTTTCAGTGAAAACCGCGTCTCCCCGGGGAGAATTAAGTTCTTCCTGGTGGCGATGGTTTCGCTGTTTGCGATCTTCTCCCTGCGGTTGGTCTATATGCAGGTCATTTTGGGCGAGTACTACCAATCGATGGCGGAGAGCAACCGCACGCAGCTGGTCCACATCCCATCCTCGCGCGGGGTGATCTACGACCGCAACGGCTTGCTCCTGGCGCGCAACATGCCCGCCTACAATATCACCATCACCCCCGCTTTGCTTCCCGACAGCGACGCGGAGATCGAAGCCATCTACCGGTCACTCTCCGAGCTGACCGGAGTCCCGATCCGCGTTCCGGGATCCCATCCCTCCCAGGAGTGCGCCCCCGGCCGCGGGATTGCAGACCTCATCGACGAATGGATCGAACTCGCGCCTTACAATGCGGTGAAAATTCAATGCGACGCCGATGCAACCATCGCAAAAATCATACAAGAACGGGCAGCCGACATGCCCGGCGTGGGCGTGGAGGTCTCCGCGGTGCGGGATTACCCCAACGGCCGGTATTCCGCACACATCATCGGCTATATGGGGCGCGTTCCGGCGGAATATGCGAAAATCTACGAAGAGATGGGGTACAACTTGGACAGCGATAAGATCGGGTACGCCGGGATCGAGGCGTCCATGCAGGAAGAACTCGCCGGAACGTACGGAAGCCAGTTATGGGAGGTGGACGCCGCCGGAAAGGAAATCCGTCTGCTCGAACCCCCGGTGGAGGCGATCCCCGGAAAGAACATCCGCCTGACGATCGACGCGCGGCTGCAGGAAGCCGCCACGGAAATCCTTGAAAGGCAAATCGAGTCGACCCGGGCTCAGAAAGCGGAATTCCTCCGCAGCCCGATGGTCGGCGGCGTGGTGATCGCGATGAATCCGAACACGGGCGAGATTCTCGCCATGGTATCGGTGCCCACCTACGACAACCAGAAATTTTCACGCGGTATCTCGATCGACTATTACAACGAACTCGCGTCCAATATCAGCAATCCGCTGCTTAACCACGCCATTTCCGGCACGTACCCGCCGGGATCGATCTTCAAGCTCGCAACCGCGGTCGGCGCGTTGAACGAAGGCATCGTCACCCCCGACACACCGGTGACCTGCCGGGGATCGATTACGATCCAACAGAAGTTCCACCCCACCGACCCGGGCCGCGAGATGCTGTTCTACTGTTACGACCGGAACGGGCACGGAGTGGTCACCTTCCTGAAGGGCCTTGCGTATTCCTGCGATGTTTATTTCTATAACCTGGGTGCCGGGTACAGCGGCCCGGGTGGAGTGAAAAAAGGATTGGAAATCGAAGGGATTAAAACCTACGCCCAGGCGCTCGGCTACGGCCGGGCCTTGGGAATCGAGCTGCTCGGCGAACGGGACGGCCTGATACCGGATAAGGATTGGAAGCGGATCTACCAGGGCGAGAACTGGGCCACGGGGGATACCTACATCGCCACCATCGGCCAGGGATATGTGGACGTGACCCCCCTGCAGGTGCTCGAATCGATCGCCACCATCGCCAACGGCGGGAAAGTTATGAAGCCCATGCTGCGTAAGGATTATCTGGACGGGGAAGGGAATGTGATCCAGACCTTCGCGCCGACCCTGCTCTACGACATCACCGACGATATCACCGGCGGCAACGAGTACGACACCGTGATCGTCGAACCGTGGGTTCTCAAACTGGTGCAGCAGGGGATGCGCCTGGCCGTGACGGAAGGGACTGCGTCGAAATACGCCCAGATCGAAAACATCCCCACCGCGGGAAAAACGGGCACGGCGGAATACTGCGACGACATCGCCCAATCCCGCAATCTGTGCAAGCGCGAAGCCTGGCCCACACACGCCTGGTACGGGGCGTACGGTCCGTACGAAAATCCGGAAATCGTCGTGGTGGCATTCATCTACGACGGCGGAGAAGGCGCAGTCACGGCCGGACCGGTCGTCCGCGATGTGCTGAAGGTTTACTTTTCGCTGAAGGCGACCGATATCGAACAAGGCGGATAGACTCCGCATGCTATAATCAATCCGATGGGAGAATCGCGCGGAATCTGACGAACAACCATGCCGGTATCCGTCAGCGTTAAGGGTATACACGAAGGCCTCCTGATAACTCTCAATGAGGGGAATTGGGAAGACGCACTCCCCTCGCTCCTGGAACACCTGGATTCAAAGCCCGATTTCTTTTTCGGCGCCAAAGCCATCCTCCAGCTGGGAGGGTATGACTTGCACGCCGCCGACCTGGCCGCGCTTCGCAGCACCCTCGCCGACCGCGGCATGGGATTGCAGACAGTGCTTTCCGAGAGCGAGGTAACCAACCTTGCGGCGAAAAGCCTCGGGATAGAGACATCGATTCCGAGACGGGAAGTGCGGGAATCCCCGTTCACGACCGAACTGCAGGGATCGGAGGCGATCTTCCTTCACCAGACCCTCCGTTCCGGGAACAGCATCCACTTTCCGGGGCATGTGGTGGTGCTCGGGGATGTCAATCCGGGCGCGGAGATCGTCGCCGGTGGAAGTATCATTGTGTGGGGTCACCTGCGCGGGACGGCGCACGCAGGGGCGCAGGGCGACGAGAGCTCGGTAGTTTGCGCCATGGATCTCAGCCCGATGCAGCTTCGCATCGCCGCGGACGTCGCCACCTCCCCACCCCGCCGCGGGAAAACCCAGCCGGAAATCGCTTTCCTGCGGGACGGCCAACTTGTGGCGGAGCCATGGAATCCGAAGGACAAATCACAAGCCGGCAACGGGGAATGAGAATGATTTCTCACCCCATCGAACGCGACTCCTTGCCCTTTCAGGGCCAGGAGTGACAAATTCGTTTTGAGGAGCGGGAATGGCGGCAAAGGTTCTCACTATCACTTCGGGGAAAGGCGGCGTCGGGAAGACCACCGCGACCGCCAACATCGGTGTCGCCCTGGCGTCGCTCGGCCAAAAGGTGGTCTGCATCGACAGCGACATCGGCCTGCGCAATCTGGACGTCGTCCTGGGCCTGGAGAACAGGATCGTCTACGATCTGGTGGACGTGGTCGAAGGGCGCGCCCGGCTGCGGCAGGCGATGATCAAAGACAAGCGGCTGCCCGAACTATACCTGATCCCCGCCGCCCAGACGCGCGATAAGACCGCCGTCTCCCCCAGCGACATGGTCCGGATCTGCGACGAACTGCGGCCGGAAATGGACTGGGTGCTGATCGACTCGCCGGCCGGGATCGAACGCGGATTCCGCAATGCGATCGCCGCGACCGACACCGCTTTAATCGTCACCAACCCGGAGGTGTCCGCGGTGCGCGACGCCGACCGGATCATCGGGCTCTTGGAGGCCGAGGAAAAAGGCCCGGGCAAACTGATCATCAACCGGATTAAACCGGAACTGGTGGAACGGGGCGACATGCTCGACACCGCGGACGTCCTCGAGATCCTGGCCTTCGAACTGCTGGGGATGATCCCCGAGGACGACTCCGTGCTGATCGCCACAAACCGCGGCAATCCGGCCGCGCTGGATTTAAAGAGCAAAGCCGGCCAGGCATTCCGGGATATCGCCAAACGCCTGATGGGGGAGGACGTGCCCTTCCCGCCGTTGGACGGCACCGACAGCCTGCGCAAACGCCTCTCCCGGCTGATCCACCCGACGGGTGCGTCATGAGCGGCTTCCTGGAACGACTCACCGGGCGCGGCGGACATTCCAGCGCCAAAACTGCAAAGGAGCGGCTGATCGTGGTGCTCAACCACGACCGGACCGACATCGGGCCCGGCATGCTCGAGACGATCAAGAACGAGATCATCCGCGTGCTCTCGGCGCACATCGACGTGGACCCCTCGGCGGTGGAAGTCAGCCTGTTTTCGGAAGGCCGGGAACAACACTTGAAAGCCGACATCCCCCTGGCGACATCCTCGCGGCGGAAGCGGGTCATCTAAAAAACCATGTTTGATTGGCGACGCTGGCGTCATTTCGATTTCTGGTTATTGGGAGCGGCCGCGCTGCTGGTGCTTTTCGGCATCGTCGAGATCCGCTCGGCGGTGGCCGATAACGCCAGCCTGGCCGACAGCGCCCAGCGTCAGGCGACCTTCGCGGCCATCGGACTGGTTATCCTGCTGGCGGCGACCCTCATCGATTACCACTTCTGGCGGAGCCTTTCGCGTCTGCTCTTCATCGGGATCATCCTGCTGCTTCTCTATGTTGAACTGGTCGGAGCCACAACGTTCGGCGCAACGCGCTGGATCCGGGTCGGGGGATTTACCATTCAACCCTCGGAAGTGGCGAAGATTTCGCTGATCATCATTCTGGCCGACGATATCGCCCGCAACGAGGAGCGGTTGCAATCCTGGTCGGGCATCCTGCGGACGCTGATCCTGGCCGCCATCCCGGCGCTGGTCATTCTGCGCGAGCCCGACCTGAGCACGGCGATCCTGACGATGGTGCTGTGGGCGGCGATGGCGTTCGCCGCGGGGATGCCGCCGCGATTCATCCTCGTCCTCGGCGGGGTGGCCGTCGTGCTGCCCTTCATCGCCCTGGCATTCAACCTGCTGAGGGCTTACCAGCTGGAACGGCTGGCTTTGTTCTTTATACCGGAGGCGGATCCCAGCGCCGCCTACAACATCGAGCAATCGAAGATCGCAATCGGATCCGGCGGATGGATCGGCCAGGGATACGGGTTCAGCAGCCAGGTGCAGCTGCGGTTCCTGAAAGTCCGGCATACCGACTTCATTTTCTCGGTGATGTCGAGCGAATTCGGCCTGGTCGGCGACGTGGTTTTCTTCTCCGTCCTCGGTTTCGTAGTGGCCCGCTGCTTAAGGGCGGCGCGCTATGCGCGGGATACTTACGGCGCGCTGATCGGGTACGGCGTGGCGACGCTGATCTTTTATCAGGCCGCCTTCAACATCGGGATGAATCTCAACCTGTTGCCCGTCGCCGGGCTGCCGCTGCCATTCATCAGTTCGGGCGGCAGCTCGTTGTGGTCGGTCCTGCTCGGGATCGGCCTGGTGGAAAGCACGATCCTCTACCGGAAGGATATTGAATTCTGATGCAAATGCCGCTTACCGTCCGCTTCGCCCCCTCCCCCACCGGGCGCCTGCACATCGGCAGCGCCCGCACGGCGCTTTACAACTACCTTTTTGCGCGCAAGGTCGGCGGGCGTTTCATCCTTCGGATCGAGGACACCGATCAAAAACGGCTCGCCCCCGACGCGGAGAAGGAAATCATCGAAGGGCTGCGCTGGCTGGGGCTGGATTGGGATTATGGACCGGACGTCGGGGGACCGCATGCGCCCTACCGCCAATCGGAGGCCAAAGAAATTTACCTCGAGTATGCCAAGCAGTTGATTGAAAAGGATCACGCCTACCCGTGCTTTTGTTCCACCGAGCGGCTGGCCCAACTCCGTGAGCAACGGCGGCAACGGAAGGAACAGCCCCATTACGACGGCGCCTGCCGAGGTCTAGATCCATCCGAAGCCGCAAGGCGTGTTGCGGCCGGGGAGCCGCACGTAATCCGTTTCAAAATGCCGCATGAGGGAACGACCGCCGTTACCGATATGCTGCGGGGCGAGATCCAAGTGGAAAATAAAACACTCGACGATTTCATACTGGTGAAATCCGACGGGCTGGCCCTGTACCATCTGGCGGCGATGGTTGACGACCACCGCATGGCTGTTTCGCACGTCATCCGTGGATCGGAGTGGCTTTCGACCCTGCCGCTCCATGCACTGATCGTGCGCGCATTCGGCTGGCGGGAACCGGCCTGGTGCCATCTCTCGGTCTTCCTCAAGCCGTCGGGCAAGGGGAAGATGAGCAAGCGCGACAGCGCCCAGGCGATGACCGAAGGCCACAGCATTTTCATACGTGACCTGAAGGAAATGGGGTACCTCCCGGAAGGAATCGCCAACTGGATTGCGCTGATGGGGGCGTCGTTTGACGAGGCCGAGGACGTGTTTACCATCGAGGAGATGGTCAAGCGGTTCGATTTTAAACATCTGAATCCCTCCCCGGCCGCGATCAACTTCGAGAAAGCGGATCACTTCAATGGGACGCACATCCGCAGACTCTCCGTCGACGACCTGGCCGCGCGGCTTAAACCGGTTTTCGAGAAGGCGGGATACAAAACAGATGACGCAGTGCTGCGCAAGGTGGCGGGCGTCGTACAGGTGCGGATCGTCACCCTCGACGACGCGATCGACATGGGCGGCTTCTTCTTCCGCGAGGCCGTCACCCCGGATCCGAAAGAATTAATCGGCAAGGGACTCACTCCGGCGCAGTCGGCGGACGGGCTGCATGCCGCGCGCGAGATCCTTGCCGGCAAGCCGGATTTCGATCCGGCGGCTTCAGAGGAGGAACTGCGCGCGCTCGCCGAACGGCTGGGATATAAGCCGGGCGTGCTGTTCGGGATTATGCGCGCCGCGATCACCGGCCAGAGTGTCAGCCCGCCGCTTTTTGCAAGCATGGAGATCGTCGGGCGGCCGACCTTCCTGGCGCGGTTGGATTCGGCGGAGGCGATGCTGCGGGGGAAATAAATTTCGTACACCGAGGCACCGAAACATATGATCGTCATTCCCGTGTATTCTTAGCGGGAATCCAGGAAAAAGCCTCGTTCATACCCCAACTCCGTGGGTATAACGGCACTGGATGCCCGCTTTCGCGGGCATGACGAGCCTTTCGACTGCCTGCGTCAGTCAATTATTGTACGCAATTATTAAGGTAAAATATTCTTCATTCAATTCAATCAGGGGGAGACGACCATGAGCCAGTTGACGACAATCTACCGAATCCAGGATCTGCCCGCCGAAGAAAGACCGCGGGAACGTATGGCCGCGACCGGACCGCAGGCGCTTTCGACAGCCGAACTGCTCGCGCTTCTCCTTCGCACCGGGGGGCGCGGGCACAGCGCGCTGCAAACCGCGCAGGCACTCCTGCATCAAACCGGCGGTTTGCTGGGATTGCGCAGGGCGTCGTTTCCGGATCTGTGCGCGATCCCTTCGATCGGCCCGTCGAAAGCATCGTTGATTCTCGCCGCTGTCGAGCTGGGGCGCCGGATCGCGGTGACCGAAGCGGAAGAAGCGCCGACCGTTTCCTCCCCCTCCGCCGCGGCCGCGTTGCTCCAATATGAGATGGCCGGGTTGGAGCAGGAGCACCTGCGCACGATCCTGCTGGATGCGCGCAACCGGCTGATCCGTGTCTGCGAGGTTTACCGCGGGTCTCTTACCACGTCGCTGATCCGCACCGGCGAGGTGTTCCGCGAGGCGATTAAATCCAACGCCGCCGGGATGATCGTTGTCCACAACCATCCCAGCGGCGATCCTTCCCCCAGTCCGGAGGATCTGGCCGTCACACGCAATCTAATCGAAGCCGGCCGGTTGCTCGATATACCGGTTCTGGATCATATCGTCATCGGGCGCAGCCGGTTCGTCTCGATGCGCGAGCAGGGGATGGGTTTTGCGGAGAAATAACCCGGATGGAGGAGGAAACAGCCTTCCCACGGGTTAATTCCTGCCTCTTCCAGGCGGGATGCCTTCACATGCCGCAGACCAAGAGATCCAAATCCCAGAATACTTCGCTGGTGGACACCTGCGCGAACACGCTGTCGTAAGCGACAAACTGGTATTGGACCCAGGCCTCGCGGAATTTGGTGAAATCTGGAATCGATTCCGAAAAAAGCAGATACGAATACGCTTCCGAACCCATCGGGGTCATAACCAACGCCTCGCCCCAGGGGGTCGCATCCTCCCCGTTTTTATCTCTCAACCGGATAAACAACCAAACGCCTGCAACCTTTTCCGGTTCCGCTACTTTAACCTGAAATAGCGCCTGCTGCTCACCACAGCCGGTTCCCCGGTAATAAATGTGCTTTGGCTCCACGATCACCTCGAAAAAAGATGCAGGTGGCATCGTCGGAGTCGGGGTCTCAGTCCAGGACGAAGTTACAGTCAGGGTTACGGTCGGCGTGGGAGAGGATGGGACGGCGACGGTCGGAGTTCCGGTTAAGGAAGGAGAGATGGTAAACGTCCGTTTACTCACTCCAGCAGCGAACCCTACTGTCTCGGTCGGCGCCGGGCCATTTCTTCTACCAATGGAACCGGCCAGCAAACCTAAAAGGACAAGGATAACGGCGGCGCTTAGGCCAATCGGCAGTAACCAACCCAGACGTGGATGCCCTATTTGCGATCCGCCGTTCGATCCACCGGATGGCGGTTTGGCGAGTATGTAAATGGGAGCGCTGTTCCCCGACTCATCCCCCGGCGGCCTGGCGATGATGTTAATTGGTCCATTATTGCCCGATCGATCCCCCGGCGGATTGGCAATGATGCCGATGGGTCCGGTATCCTCCGGAGGATGGACAATGATTCCGATGGGACCGCTATCCCCCATCGAATCTCCCGGCGGCCTGGCGATGATGTTGATGGGTCCATTGTTTCCCGCCTGATCCCCCGGCGGATTGGCGATGATATTGATGGGTCCGTTGTTTCCCGATTGATCCCCCGGTGGTTTGGCTAGGATAGCGACCGGACCCATGGCAGCCATAGCTGCTGCGCCGCCGGCCATCTGTCTCCGGCCTGAAGGCCGGATCAAATTGGCGATCTGAATCGCCAGCGGCGTCCCTGCAAGCCATTTCACAATCTCGGGAGAAAGCTCGTTGGGAAGCAGCACTCCAGCTTTCAAGGATCCCGCCAATCGGGATGTGAGGTCGGCTCGCGCTTCGGCGAGGATATCCTCGCCGCGGACAAAGTGGTTTCCCTTGTGACGAAGAACGTCCGCCGCTTCCCGGATTGCTCCGGGGAGTTTTTCCAAGGCGGCCGGCTGTATAGGCTCGTTCCAGGAAACGGCTGAGGAAAGTTTCTGTTTGAGGTTGTCCAGCGCAATCTCGATCAAACGATCGGGAGTTATCTCCATGGATTTTCTCCGGAATCCTTTCTTCGCATTGAATCGCGGGGCGCAGCGGTCGAAAAGCGCGGTGATTCTACAAGGATATATCGCGCATCCGCTTCACCCTGCAATCGGTTCATCAGGCTCCCCGCATCCCACCCGGTGCAATCGGAACAGGCAGGCGGGCAGCGCACCCCCATGACTGCCGCCGGCCAGCTTTCCATAAACCGCGATCGTCCGTCCCGGACATCCCCCGTGGCACGACGCCCGCAAAGGACAGGGTCCGCAGAGGCCGGAAGGCACATGGGTGGCCAGCTCGTTCTGTATTTTGGAAAATCCCCCGTTCCGGAGCAAAGTCTTCGCGGAAATGCGGTTCACATTCCCGATTCGATAATTGGGGGTCATCAGCGCGGTACAAGGGTATAGATCTCCATCGGAAGTGATATAGGATGTTCCCGCCCCCGCTTTGCAGGAAAACGCCTCGCGTCCGGGGCAAGGCCCGGTCGGACAATCGATTATCACCTCAAAACCATTTCTCCGAAATAAAGGCCAAGCGTGAAAAAAATGCCCGACTTCCGGTTTGGCCCATGCGCGCTCGTCATACGCGGCGCCGGCGGCTCTACCGACCGGAAGCCACATCGTATACCGGAGCGCTTGGACGCCGAGCGAGCGCGCAAAGGCCGCCATCTCTTCGATTTCCTCCGCGGTGTCCGGCGTGAGCAGCGTGCACAAATGAACGGTGAGGCCCAAGGAAACGGAATCCTCAACCGCCCGAACTGCACGCTCGAAGGATCCGGGGGGACCATGACGAAGCCGTGACGATCGGGGTTCGGTCGGACCATCCAAGCTGATTTGGATGACTTTTAACCCAACGGACGAAAGATTCGCCAACCGTTTCCGCGTCGCCAGGAATCCGTTGGTCGCCAGGGTGAAATTAAGGCCGCAGGCGGCGCCGGCCCGGGTAAGCTCTTCAAGATCGGCACGCAGAAGCGGCTCCCCACCCGACCATCCGATCGTTGTGACACCGGCGTCCGCCAGATCGCGAAGCAGGTTTTTCATCGCCTTCGTATCCATCTCGCCCGGGCGGGCGCGCCCGGCATCGACAAAGCAATGCGCGCATCGGAAGTTGCAGCGTTTGGTGGCTTCAATCCCGACACAGAATGCCAATCGAAAAATCCTTCTTCCATACGGAGAATGGCACGGCGGGGAGAATCCAGCAGTGTTAATTCCGGGATTCTCTTCCGCTATGAAATGCAGACTTCATGGTTCAATAATCGTCTAGCGCACCCCGAACACCTTGAATTCCGAAGTGGCCGCTTCCCATTGCGTCTCGACGCGTTCGACCGTGGAGGCGGAGGGCCCCTGCTTGATGTCCGTTAATAAAATCTCCAGCGCAGACCGCGGGCCCTCGGCAATCAATTCCACGCTGCCGTCCCACCGGTTGCGCACCCATCCGGTCAACCCGTACGTCATTCCGCGGTGCAGGACAAACGCACGGAATCCAACCCCCTGCACATCACCGAAGACCTCGGCATGCAGCCGTTCTTTTTCGCTCATCCCGTTCCCTCTTTTCCCGCCGGAAGACGCAGCTTCCTATGATGGATCAGCATTTGAACGATCAGCATTCCCGCCAGTAAAACCAATCCAGCCAGCACAAGAACCCAAGCGGATGGGATCCAGGGCTTCTCGTGAGCAAACCGGCTTATCCAATCCGATTCGAGTTCGCTCAGCGATTTTCCCGTGGACGCCTCCCACCCTCGATTGCATTCCGCACCGCCGGCATAGGCTGCGAATGCCTGACGGAGGGCGGCCAATCCATATTTTTCCTTAAGGAATGCCACGAAGGATTTGCTTTCCGCGTATGCCAAAAATGCCGATCCTTCGTTCGATGGGAAAACCCCGCACAAAGTCGGGATCGGGATAAGCCTGCCATTTCCCACGGCATCCTGCAGAGTCTGATCCGCTTCCGGCCGCGGTTCCATTTCATATCCGGCGGCCGCGCCTTCCACCAACCAAAGCGGCAGGGAAGCATAAGCGCTTCCCCACTTGGCACCCAGGAGGATATGAGTCATTTCATGTGAAATCAGCACCGCCAGGGTTTTCCGGCCTTCCGCTCCCGGGGCGGATGCCAGGATGATGATCCCGGCAACCGGCGAAGATACGGCGCCCTCCCATCCGCGGATCCGGTCGCCCATCGCCGCGTGGAAATCCGCAAGTTTCGGGTAGAGAATCAGCGTAATTCTCTCGGGGATCGGGGATTCGAGATCGGCGGAGATAGTTCCAACCGCCAACAGCGCCAACTCGGCGGCATCGGTCGCCGCCTCAGATCCCACCTCTGCCCACCCGACAGTCACGCGTCCGTAGTTCAGTTGGTCCCAGGAATACTTGGGGTCGGAAAATTGAAAGGCCTGCGGAGGGGAGGTTAATGTAAAACCTGATGGAAAATCCACTTCCCACCAATATTTAATGAAGGTGAAGGGAAATGGTAATCGGGGAACCCGATCGACATCGACGGCAAGGGAATATCCGCCATACAAGCTTGCCTGCTGAGGGGAAAAAACATATCGGGAGGAGTCATACTCCACAACCAGCCGGCTTTCCAAAATCGATTCAGAGGAATAAACGCGCGCGATAAAATGGATTCGGCCTTCGAAGGAAAAATACCTTATTGTGTTTTCGATCCATGGACCGTCGCGGAGTCCTACCTGCGAGTTCAGCCAGACGGGAAAGAAAAGGGCGGTTAAAAGGAGACTATACATCGAGTCATAATGGGCGTTGGAAATAAGGCGGGAAATCCCTCCGGGGAAGAGGTCAGCAGCAACGGAAGGATTCCGCCGGGGCGGGATGGGCGATCCGGCGGACACAGAAACCGCCGAAGCCCCCTATTCTTCATCCTCCTCCCCTTCTTCTTCCTCTTCTTCTTCCTCTTCGTCTTCCTCTTCGTCTTCAGTTTCTTCCTCCAATTCGTCCAGATCCAGAAGCGGCAGCTCGCCAAGCGAATCCTGGAATTCGGCGTTTTCCAGGGCTTCTTCGATTCGATCCCATTCCTCGCCGACGGCCTGCTTTTGCATCTTCTCCATCCCATTCCGCGCCGTTTCGCCCCCGATTTCCCCCAGCGCATCGATGGTGTTCGCGCGTACGCCGGCGTCGACGTCTTCCAGCAGGTCGATCAATTGCGGGATCGATTTCCGCAATCCCAGCGCGCCGGCGGCGCGCGCCGCTTCCGCCCGCAGGAGGGGCGAACTGCTGTGGAGTTCCTCGACGACAATGCCGGAAAAGAAAGGATCGGCCGAGCGTCCCATCGCCAGAAGCGCGCTGCCGCGCATCCGCTCTTCGGCATGAGTATGCGCGTTCTCCAGGATCGCGCGCACCTGCGGATCGGACGAAAACCCGACCGATTCCACCGCCCGGCGGCGGACCTCGAGATCGTCTTTCCCCCGGATCACCGCGATCAACCGCGCGGTGATCCGTTCACCGATGGAGGGTGGAATTTCTTCGAGCTCCGACCGTTCCACGAACGCCCCCAGCGCGGATGCCGCGCCGGCCCGCACCGACAGGTCCGGATCCTGCTCCATGAATTGGAGAAACCGGTCGACGAGTTTGGCATCCCCGCATTCCCAAAAGGCGCGGATCGCGTGCACCCGCACCTTGGCGTCTCCGTCATTCAGGGCGATGCGGGCGACAGCGAGAAAATCCAATTCAAAATTTTCGCGCGCCTCCACCTCCATCCTGCCCATCAGATCCCGGCGGGCGTCAACCGGAAGCCGGCGCCACAATCGCGCCATTTCCGCGGCCTGCCCCGAAGCAAGGTCGGAAAGCCAATGCAGCGGGAACCGGACCTCGGATTTGGATTCCGCCGAAGGCTGCCGGTCCGCCGCAGGCGAATCCCCGGCCATCCCCTTGAGTAAAACCATCGCTGCGTCGAACAGCTTCTGTTCCGACATCCGCCGCAGACTCCGCTACCTGGGCATCACCGGGAAGAAGAGATCCAGATAGGTGATGAACAGCATCAGTAGAATGAGGATCAACAGGGAATACCCGTGGACCATTCGTTCCTTCTCCGGATCCACCCGCTTTCCGCGGATCGCCTCCAGGAAAACGAACAACAGCCGGCCGCCGTCAAAAGCCGGGATCGGAAGGATGTTCCCGATCGCCAGAGCCAGGTTGATCATGCCGATCCAATTGAGGATGATCACCCAGCGGTTGCTTTCCCGCGCCGCGCCGACGATCTGCTCGGTCACATCCAATATTCCCACCGGGCCGACGGGCCGGTCGGTGGAGGCATTGAAGCCGCCGCGCAGAATCATCGCCGGGAGCTGCAGGAAAAGCTTGAGTTGGCTGACGATGGTGCGCATGCCCTCTCCAAACGCCTCGATCCAACTGTGGCGGCTCGATAGGACATCGGTGATGACCATTCCGGTCGGGCCCTGCCCCTCCGGCGTCTCCGATTTCGTGCGCGGGGTGACGGGAATGTCCATCTCCGCACCGTTCCTGGAAACGTGGAGCGTAATCTCCGTCCCAAGATTGGCGTAAATGTAATCAATCACCTCATAGTTGCGCCTGACGGCTTTGCCGTCCACCGCCAGGATCAAGTCACCGGGCAGCAGGCCGGACTGGGCGGAGGGCGTGTCCGGCGTGGTGGATTCAACCTTAACGGATTCCGGATACGCCATCTTGAAGGCGATGGTATAGGCTAACACCGCCGCCAGCGCGTTCATGACCACACCCCCGAGGAGCACGACCACGCGGACTCTTTTCCGGGCGCCCGCCAATCCGCCTTCGACACTCGGGTCGTCCTCGCCCACCGGACGGACAAACGCGCCGAACGGTATCCAATTTAAAGTGATATCCGTTCCCTGCCAGGTAAAAATCTTCAATAATTTGGGGGGGAATCCGAAACCGAATTCCTCGACCTTGACGCCGGTCAACCGGCACATGACGAAATGCCCAAGCTCGTGGATGAAAAGCAGAAGGCCGAACAGGAACAGCGCCAGTACCCAATCCAATATATTTCCGAAGAATTCCATTTCTCCGCCTTTCCAAAATTCTGTCCGGGAGGATTATATCAGGCAAGGATTTTCCATCCCATCCTTCCTCTCCCAACCTCTCCCTCCTTCCCGTAATACGGGAAGGAGGGAGAGGTGAAGGAGAGGGTGGATAGGATGGAAAGGATGAATGGAACCAGGGGAATTTTAGGAGGGATCTTTAGGGTCCGGATTTTTCTCTCGTCGTCACGGGAAGAATCCTCGCGCCACATCCCGGCCGGGCGCGAAGCATCTGCCGCACCGCAGGATACCCCCGCAGACGCCTTTCGACTTCCGCGGAGGATTCCTCGGGGCAAAGGCAGTGCACATTGGGACCGGCGTCAATTGTAAATGCCACCGGCAAGCCTCCGGCACGCCACTCCGGGATCATCCGCATCAATTCCAGGGTTGCGGGCTCCAGGTAGGTGAGCGCCGGCGTTGACGTCCGCATCACCTCGTGCATTAAGCGGGTATCTTCCTCGAGAATTTCCGTCAGCGAAGGGAAATCCTTTTCGTGGATCGCCCGGCGGCAGATCTCCAAACGCCGGGGAGTATCCGCCACCCGCGCTTTCTGCAGCGGGCTGGTCCGCGCAATCTGGTTCCCTTCCGCCGAACCGACCTTTTTCGGGCCGGCGTTAAGGATCGCGATCCAATCCACCAGCGCCCAATGATCCGGCGTCGCGATGGATTCCGCGTAGGAGCGCTCGTCCTCGTCCGCCGCATACCACTCGGTAAATCCATCCGGAATGGACCGGCTGGCCGAGCCGGATCCGCGCCGGGCAAGGATGGAAAGGTCCCGCTCCGTAAGTTTCAATCCCAGCGCGTCCGCCGCGGCGAGGGTTAACGCGGCGAAGGCGGAGGCCGATGAGGCGATCCCCGCTCCGAGCGGGAAGTTATTCCCGCTTTCGACTCGAGCCTTGCAGGATGTCCCCGCCCTGCGGCGGAGCTGATCCAAATGATCGGAGACCCTCCGCTGCGGGATTCCCGCCTGCCGGATTCCTTGCAGGATAAACTCGTCTTCCGCAAGCCCCAGGTCAAACTCCACCGAGGTGCGCGTTTCGAGCCCGGCCATGTTCATCGCAATCGAGCCGTTGGCCGGCAGACGCAATGCGTCGTCGCGGTTGCCCCAATATTTGATGAAGGCGATGTTAGGGCAAGCGACCGCCGTTGCGCACCGAGTTTGCATTTTAAATAAGCTACCTTTTCCTGGTCTTCGAGCGCCAATGTACAGCGCAGGTCTAAAAGGTCCATGTAGCGCCGTTTATCTTCGAAGGTCGCTTTATCCAATCCGTTCCGGACCTCGGAACAAAAGGATTCTATCACTTCGATATTCTCGTCGGGAAGGTCAACCGGAATCTAATAGGAGGATAATTCCGTCTGCTCCCGGATCATCGCCGAGAGATCCCTTTCCAGTCAGTACTTCCAATCTTCCAAATTTTTTTTAGCAGGGTGCTGAAAAACGCTGCCAGTGTCATTGCGAGCGACCGAAGGTCGCGAAGCAATCTCATTTATTTCGTTGGAAACCCGAGATTGCTTCGTCACTTCGTTCCTCGCAATGACAAATCCCGACTTTTTCAACACCCTGTTAGAACTATTATTTCCTGCTGGCGGATTGGTTATTTATGAACAGACGGTATTTTGTCGGGTGGCGCTGCGAAGATGAACGAAATGGGGGCAGATGAAAACGTGGATGTTCATGCAAACAGCAACGACACTCAATTCTCATCCAGCCCGACGTATTCAAACCAGTCGAAATCCGCCGTATTTGTACTCGGTTGCCCATTGCTGCTGGCATACATCCCGAGATAGGTCCCAACAAACCCTCCCGCGCAGGGGGTGCTCAGGATACGCCCATCCACACCTTCGGCAACAGGTTGCCACGCCTCCGGCTCGCTGGCGATGTAGAAACTGTAGGCTTGTCCGTCAGCCTCCACCTTGAAGTAGAAGCGACCGCTTTCGATGGGAAGCTCAGCCAGCATCACATCCGTGCCGGCGGGAATCGGCAACAGCTGTACTATAGGCTCCGGCGTCGATCGTTTCACGAGACGTACGGTCGTCGCCGCTCCCCCCGTTATGACGAAGCGGAAATGGACCTCGTTGTTCTGCAAGAGGACCAGCCCCGCGCACTCGTTGTCATGCCGGGGCTTGAACTCGAGCGCCGCTCGGGCGGCAAAGCGCATATGCTGCTGCCGCCTTCCAACAAAACTCGGATTCGCCAGATCCGTCAAGCGCTCAGGCCGCAGCCGCAAACGCAAATGCCCCGGCCGCGCGCTGAGGCTCCAGAAGTCGTCACGCGGAGTCCGCAGGAAGTTCCACTCCGGCGCGAGGGTCCGGGTTTCGAAGTGATCACAGACAGGCAAAGAAGGCCAGCGATGGTCGGGTAAGTTCGGCGCCCGTCCCACAGACTCAACCCGCCCGCTGCCGGCGGCGACCACGGGCCAACCGTCCTCCCAACGCACCGGAACCAGAAAGGTCTCGCGGCCGAGGTTATAGAAGTATCCCCCGTAGGGCCGCATGGCCAGCAGGACCATCCACCACTCGCCGGATTGGGTCTCCACAAGATCTGCATGCCCCGTTCCCACGATTGGATAGTCCAGCCCCAGGTGGCGATGGGTCATGATCGGGTTACGGCGATTCCCTATATAGGGTCCCGCAATCTTTGCACTGCGCGCAATCGTCACGGCATGGTCGTGTCCCGTTCCCCCTTCGGCAATCATCAAATAGTATTGTCCGTTGACTTTATACAGGTGAGGCCCCTCCGCCCAGACCGCCTCCCTGGCTGCCCCCTCCCAGAGCACACAGGGCTCGCCGATGAGACGCATCGCGCCCAGGTCCAGCTCTTGGAGCCAGATTTCGGTATGCCCTTCATACCGGCCGTTGGCTGCCGCCCGGTTGCCGACATACCAGACGCGGCCATCGTCGTCAAAGAACAGGGAAGGGTCGATGCCCGGGGCATTTTCCAACCAGTACGGTTCTGACCAAGGCCCGGCTGGATTGGCCGCCGTCACAATAAAGTTGCCCGTTTTCGACGTTCCACCTACCAGGGTATTGATCACGTAGAAAGTTCCCCGGCTATAGCGAATGGTCGGCGCATACAAGCCGCCCGAGGCGTACACGCCATCCAGGGGCAACTGCGAGGGCCGATCCAAGACATGCCCCAATGGGCGCCAGTGGACGAGGTCGCGGCTGTGGAAAATCGGCAGACCCGGAAAATATTCAAACGTGGAGTTCACCAGGTAATAGTCCTCGCCCACCCGACAGATGGAGGGGTCGGGATGAAAGCCTGGCAGAATAGGGTTACGAAATGTTCCGGGCATGGGTTGCTCCTTTCAGCGGAAAATACGGCAAGGCGGGACCAGAGCAACCATAAAAGCCGCCAACGGCAAGAAGTTCGATGTTTGTAATTTTGAAATTCCCCGAAGAAAACATTTAATTTTTTAATTGCCGGGATATTTGTGGCATTTCACCATCACATCGTTAATATAAATATCCTCCGGCGCCACGCCTTTACAGTTTTCACTGGCCTCCGGGCACCGGCCCGCAAATTTACAGCCCTGCCGCAGGTACTCTTCAAGTTCCAATTCGGAAAGTGAGATCGCCGTGGTCTTGCGCTTTTTGGGGTCCGCTTCGGGAATGGAATCGCGCAGAAGCTTTGAATACGGATGCCGGGGATTCATCAACACCTCTTCCACCGTCCCCATTTCCACAATGTTGCCGCGGAACATGATGGCGATACGGTCGCTGACGTAATAGGCCGTCGCCAGGTCATGCGTGATATAGAGGATGCTCACCCCCAACATATCCCTGAATTGTTTGAACAAGTTGACAATCGACATGCGCAGGGAGGCATCGACCATGGAAACCGGCTCATCGGCGATAATCAGTTTCGGGTCAGAGACCAGCGCCCGGGCGATCGAGATGCGCTGGAGCTGGCCGCCGGAAAATTCATTCGGGTATTTCCCCGCGAATTCCTGATACGTCATACCCACCAGGCGTAGTTTTTGATCGATCCGGTCAATGGCTTCCCGTTTGGAACTTCCCAGCCGCAAGTTCCGCACAGTTTCGTGGAAATAGGAATCCACCGTACGCAGCGGGTTGAAGGTGCAGAACGGATCCTGGAAGATCGCCTGCACGCCTTCGGTGATCCAGACCTTCTCCTTGCGGGTCTGTGGTTTTCCGTTATGGAGGATCGTCCCGGAGGTGGCTTCTTCAAACCCGAGGATAACGTTCGCCGTGGTAGTTTTGCCACAGCCGCTTTCGCCGGCCAGGGAAAAGATTTCTGCCGGTTTGATGTAAAAACTGGCATGATCCACAGCTGTACATATGACCCTAGCGAGCATACTACCCTGGGAGTACCGTTTGGTCAGTTCGTGTACCTCAAGCAGCTTGTCCATGTTTCCCTTCTCCATACAACCAGCAGGCAACGGTATGGTTTTCATCCGGATAAGAGAAGCCCGGCATTTGCTGGCGGCAAATTTCCATAACGTGCGGGCAACGCGGGTGGAAGGGGCAGCCGGCGGGCAGGTCGATCAGCGAGGGCGGGCTGCCCGGCACGCTGTCACGCATATGCTTATCGCCGAATTTGGGCAGCGAGTTGATCAAGAACCGGGTATAGGGATGCAGCGGCTGGCCAAAGATCTGCCCGGTGGTCGCCTCTTCAACGATCTTCCCGGCATACATGATGCCAATCCGGTCCGCGATGTTGGCATGCACGCCCATATCGTGCGTGACCAGGATCATCGTGTTCTTGAGATTCTCCTGGATGGTTTTCAGCATTTGAATCACGCCGCGCTGCACCACCACATCCAGCGCCGTGGTGGGTTCGTCGCCGATCATGATGCGCGGTTTCATCAATGCCGCCAGGGCGATGGTCACGCGCTGGCGCATTCCACCCGACAACTGATGGGGGTAGACATCGAGGACATTTTTGGGCAAGCCCAATTCCATGATCTGTTGGCTAGCCAGTTCGAAGATTTCTTTGCGACTCCGCACAGTGACGTGGCTGGAAATGAAACCTTCATAGGTCTCATTAATCGGCCTGCCGATGGGGACGCGAACTTCCCTCACGACGTGGCTGGCAATGAAATCTTCATAGGTCTCTTTAATCTTCAACACCGGGTTGAGCACACTCATGGAACCCTGCGGAATATAGGAGATATACACCAACCGCAGCTTGCGCTTTTCCTCCGGGCTCAGCGTGGTGGCATCGATTTCTTCCTTCCCGTTGATGCGGTAATAGACCTTGCCGCCCATCAGGCGCAGGGGCGGCAGGATATCGTTATACAACGCTTTCAGCAGCGTGGTTTTGCCGCACCCGCTTTCGCCGGCGATGCCGTAGATTTCGTTTTCATAAATCTTTATGGTTACGTCGTTAACGGCTTTGACAACCTTCTGCGTACCGTACATCTCCAGGACATAGAAAGCTTTGAGCCGGTCGGTTCGGAGGATGGTTTGTTTCTCTCCTGTCATGGCTGCATCTCCACTACGCTCCAACCCTCTGGATCCGCGTTCTTGGATCCAGATACTCGCTGATGCTGACCGAGAGCCAGTAGAGAGCAATAAACATGAAGATCGATAAGACCACCGGCGTCAAGACCCAATACCAGCGTCCTAAGAACATCGCCTGGTAAATGATCGCCCAATTCAACATCGTGCCCAGGGTGGGAATGTTGACATTGACCAGCCCAAGGAGTGCCAGTGTCATCTCCAGCCCGATCGCCCAGGATATATTATTGATCAACGTCGAGAAGATCAACGGCATGGCAAAGGGCATGTATTCGTTCAATACCAGTTTGACCGTCCCCGTACCGGAAAGGATGGCGGTCTTGGTGAAATCTCGCTCCCGCAAGCTTAAAATCACCGATCGAATCACCCGCGCGTCCCAGGGCCAGCCGAAGATCGACAGCATCAATCCTAGAACCACCAGACTCATATGTTGTCGCACTATCATGGCCAACAATACCAAGATCAGGAAGAGCGGGATGACCAGCAGGCCGTCGCTGATAAACATCAATATCCGGTCGGTGTTGCCGCGCGTATAACCGGCAACCATCCCAACCAGGATGGCGATCACCCTGGAAACCGATGCGGCGATGAGCGAGATGATCAAGGAATTGCGCACCGCAAATGTGGCCTGCCAGAAGATATCCTGTCCGTTCGAATCGGTGCCAAGCAGGTATTCAGCCGACGGCTTCAAATCCCTCGGGACAACAAACCATAAAGTAGGGTCATAAGGCGAAAAAAAAGACAGGAAGGCCAGGATCAGGATGATCACCAGGACCATGAAGCTGAAGCAAAAGCGATAATCTCGCAAGAGATCTCTGAAAATATTCACGAGACGGACCTCCTTAATAAAATCTCACCCGCGGGTCAAACAAGGGATACGTCAGATCTACGACCAGGATCGCCGTTGTGATACCAACGATAGAAAGCATGGTGATCCCCATAATCAGGTTGTAATCCGCCCGGATGACGGCGTTATAAAGCAGCATTCCCAAGCCGGGGTAAGAAAAAACGATCTCCGTAATCAGCGCACCGCTGAAGATTTGCCCAAGGGAAAGCGCCAGGCCGGTGATTTGCGGCATGAAGGCGTTGCGAATAACGTATTTACTCACGATGCGGCCTTCCGTAACGCCGCCCAGTTTGGCATATTGGACGAAATTCTCTGAGTTAACATTCTGCACGATCAGTTTCATGGTTTGGAAATTGACCGCTGCACCAAGGATAACCAGCGATAAGCCGGGTAAAAACGAATGCCAGATGACATCTTTGATGTAGGGCCAGGTGAAGGTGGGTCTGGCTCCCAATGACGACCCGCCGGTAACCGGGAACCAGCGCACGACCCAAGCCAGAAGCAGGAGCATCGCGAAGGCAAAGATGTAATAGGGCTGCGGGCGGACGATCATGGCGACGGTATCCAGGATCCGCGACCAGCCTTTCCGAGCATAGTAACCCGCCAACCCGCCAAGGATATTTCCCGTTATCCACGAGATGGCGGTCGTGGTCAGCAATAGTCCCAAAGTCCAGGGCAAGGCGGTGGCAATCAGCTGGTTAACGCGCATGGGGAAATTGAAGAAGGAAACGCCGAAATCCCCGCGGAACAGCCTGCCCCAAAAGGCCACGTATTGATCGAGCCAGGAGCCCTGCAAACCGTACATCTCGGTCAGGTCGCGGATGATGCCGTCCATCGCGCCCGGTTCCAACGTCGAACCGCGTGCCCGCATCATACCGATCATAGCCATGACAGGGTCATTCGGGGTGAGCCTGGGGATGAGGAAAACAATGGTGATGCCCAGCCAAATGACCAAAACATATGCAATCAGGCGGGGGATGAGGTATCGTTTCAGGAATGGCATGGCTTTACCCTCACGCGTCTTTCCAATCGCATCGACACACTAATCCTCTTATCAGGAGAAACCACTCGAAAAGTGAAACAATGGATTCTCCCTGGGCGGGGAACCCCGCCCAGGGAGAATTGTGCCTTGAATAACTTAGGCGCCGGTGGGTTTCAGGAATGGAGTAAAGTACTTGAAGTTGGGCCAATGGGTATATGGCTCATTATAGGGGTTTTCGCTGCCAGGCCAGTTGGTCCAGTAGTACTCGTCCCAGCCGACAAAGCCGATATATCCGTAGGTCGGGACGCCGGGCATGTTCTTGACCGCCTCCTTGAGGCCCTTGGTGCCAACCTCGATGACTTTTGCGGTATTGAAGGGATCCGTCTCGCGCAGCTCCTTGATGATCGCGTCCATCTCCGGGCTCGACCAGCGCGAGTAAATGCCCGAGGTGCGCTCTCCAAGGGGCTTCTTATAGGCGGAGTTCCATCTGTCGAGCACGCGATACAGATCGGGTCCCGCACCCCAGGGCTCCTGCGCAGGCCAGTTGCCGCTCACATCAAAGTCGCCGGTGGCCTGCAGGCCATCATTATCCGCGATGGAAAGCACATTGGCATCGATGCCGAACTTCTTCCACTGCTGCACGGCAGCCTGGGCATTGCGCGCATCATGGTTGGTAAGTATAGTGCCGCACATATAGTTGATCGTCCAGGGCTTGCCATCCGGCATTAGCCACTTGCCATCTTTATTCTTCTTGAAGCCATTCTTTTCCAGCAGTTTCGTGGCGGTTTCCGGAGCATGCTTATACCAACCCAACCCAAACGCCTGGGCCTGGAATTCCGGAGTATCGGGGAAGACATAGCCGCGGCTCTTGGCGTAGGCTGCGACGCGCGCCGGCACATCCGGGTCGTACGGCGCAAAGGTTTCGCCGTTGCCAACATCGATGGTGAACGACTTCAACCAGTCTTGCATCGGTTTGATGTAGTCCGCGGGGTAAGGGCCAAGGTGCGGGATGTGCACCGGGCTCACGGTGCCGGTGCAATCGACGGCGATGCTCATGTACTCCACCATCTCGATCGCCAGGATCAATGCCCAGCGGACATCAACTAGATCGAATGGTGGCCTGGCGGTGTTGAAGAGGATGCCGGTGATGCAGGGGTCGTTGTTCACCACGAAGGGGAAGGTCGGCTGGTAGGCGCGGGAGGTCTTCGATTGCGCCATCAGCGCCTTGAGGCCATCGGCTGAGAGTTCGGCCACATCCAATTGGTGCGTCAATTGCGCCAGGATTTGAGAGCCTTCCGAGTCAAAGGCCTGCAGGATGATGTTCTTGGGCACCGGCTGGCCATACAGGATACCGGTCGGACTCTTGTCCCAATCTTCGCGTCTTTCCCAGGCAGTCCAGAACCCTTGGGGGTCAAAGCTGTGCAGTTTATAGGGGCCACAGCCGACATACGGATTGTCGGTAAACTGCACCGGATCAGATTGCTTCTCGAAGATGTGCTTGGGCATGATCCTGGAGCAACCCCAGCGGTCGAGGAAGGTGGTGTGGAAGCGGGAGTTGGCCTGCTTCAGTACGAACTTGACCGTGTTATCATCCACAGCCGTCACAGAATCGACGTTATCCAAAAAGAAGGTATGGTTGTTGAAGCCCTCATACTGCTTATTGGCCTCGATCGTATAGACCACATCGGCAGCGGTGAAGGGCTCGCCGTCATTCCACGTGACGCCCTTGCGGAGAGGAACCGTGCATTCCGTGAAGTCTGCGTTGTACTTCGCGTCCCCATCCGCCAAGCCGTTGACGATTTTGCCCGTGGCGAAGTCGACCGACCAGAACGGCTCGTCAGCCAGGTTCTGAATGCCGCGGTCTTGCCATTTCCATCCAACGTGCAGGTTGAAGTTGTCGGGTGTGCCGACACGCCCGGTGAGCTGCCTGGCGATCACAGTCTGCCGGCGGGGGAAAGTACCCAGCACATCGGGTACCGCTTCCGGTAGTGGGGTGGGTTTGGCTGCGGCCGTGACCTCTTTGATAACTTCCTTGGTTTGGACTTGGACAACCGTCTCGACCTGGGGGGCACAGGATCCGAGCACGACTCCGCCGGTGCCGACGGCTATTATCTTAGTGAAATCGCGGCGACTTATTCTTTTTCGGGACATTGCTTCCTCCTTGATTTTTCCGAACGGTTTGCGCAACGGCGTAGTTCATCGGATTTTAGGCGAATGGGATGTTATTTGTTCGCGATAGGCTACCTCCTGTTCTTTTCAGCGTTTCGTCGCTCTTTGTACTAGGTATGTCCCAGATGGTTCGTCTGACGAATGTCTAGGTACAGATGTGCAAGAATCCCGGATGACAAGCCGGGTAGGGATTTTATACACATGACCTTCCAAGGCGGGGTTTTTCGGCAGAGACTCTCCTTTCACCAGCTTTACAAGCACATCCGTTGCCAGGATACCCATCTTCTCTATAAATTGATCGATGGTTGTCAAAGGCGGGTTGAGGTAAGTTGCCTCGTGCAGATTGTCAAACCCGATCACCGATAGGTCTGCTGGTATTTGTAAACCAAACTCTCCGGCAACCTGGTAAACACCCATCGCCGACAAATCATTTGCTGCGAAAATTGCGGTTGGGCGATCGGGCAGTGATAAGAGCTTACGGGCGCAAATCACAGCCATTTCAGTTGTATAGTCGCCGATCTCAATCAAATCTTCATTCAAATGGATGCCAGCTGCCGCCAAGCCATCCATATATCCTTGCATGCGCTGGTTCGAGATGACCTGCCCCATATTTCCAGAGATATGGCCGATGCGGCGGTGGCCCAAGCCGGTCAGATAATTCATCGCGGCCAGCGCGCCTTCCCGGTTCGTCGCGATAATCGACGGGTAGTCCGGGGTTTCATTATTCGGGTCAATAATCACCAGCGGGGCATGGGTGGTAAATTGAGTCGCCATCGGCGCAACTATAATGGCCCCATCGGTGATCCCCCCGTTCAACAGTGCCACATGGGAACGCTCACGTT
Organism: uncultured Anaerolineales bacterium; assembly: GCA_964521085.1. Lineage (GTDB taxonomy): Bacteria > Chloroflexota > Anaerolineae > Anaerolineales > RBG-16-64-43 > JAFGKK01. Next base: position 98,058 of record CAZFPL010000005.1, read on the forward strand.
GGGCGAGATTTTCTTTATCCACGACACCGCTGGTGAAAATAATCAGGTCCATATCGATCCCGATGATCGCCTGGTTTACGCCGCGCACGATTTCCTGACAGTAGTACAAAGCCACATTCGGCAAAATTAAGCCGATCACGTTGGTTCTGTGGCTGCGCATTGCGCGCGCAGCCAGGCTGGATGCATAGCCCAAGTTCTGGACAACGGCCAGCACCTTTTTGATGGTCTCCTCAGAGACATCATCTTTGCCGTTTAAGACCCGCGAAACGGTAGTAACCGAAACGCCGGCCTTCCTGGCTACATCTCGGATGGTAACTGCTTTTGGATTTCTCTTTATGGTAACCTTGGGTATCGCTTCCGGTATTGTTTCCGGAAACGTTATAGTTATTATTGCAGCAAAGCAGTATAATGTCAATAAGATCTTTTGCTGGTTGACAAGAAGTCCTCGAGCGTAATATTGCAGTTTCCGCTGAAAGAAGCTCAAAACGCAGGAGGACGCTCCAAGGATAAACGAATTCGACGATTTTTATCCTTGGATATACATCACAACAGACGATCTTTGCCTGAAAATTACTCCTTTTTTCAGGCCTCCGGGCTCAACACCCACGTACCCGGAATTGAAATTATCAATTAAACAGCTAATTCTTTCCTGGAGGGATGCTGAATGGGAAATAAAGCGAAATTTCACGGCCCGGCTTTTGCCGGCTTGGAAACAACCGAACGGCTAAGCGACGCACAGATCGATGCGCGGGCGCGAGAGCTGTTTGGGAAGCTCACATTGGATGAGAAAATTAAGATGATGTCGGGGGACATGCCGTTCTGGCCGGGCAGAGCCGATATGCTGGGGGGCGGCTACGCCGACCATCCCTGGGTGGCGGGGGCTGTGCCGCGGTTGGGCATCCCCGGCGTGCGTTTCGCGGACGGCCCGCGCGGGGTGATCATGGATGGCGGCACCACCTTCCCGGTCTCCATGGGCCGCGGGGCCACCTTCGACCCCGAGCTGGAAGAACGGGTGGGCGACGTGATCGGGCGCGAACTGCGCGCGATGGGCGGGAATTTCTTCGGCGGCGTTTGCATCAACCTGCTGCGGCACCCGGCCTGGGGGCGCGCGCAGGAAACCTACGGCGAAGACCCCATCCACCTGGGCGAGTTTGGGGCTGCCCTGGTGCGCGGCGTCCAGAAGCACGTGATGGCCTGCGCCAAGCATTATGCGCTGAATTCCATGGAAAACGGCCGCCACAGCGTGGATGTGACCATCGCGCCCCGCCCGCTCCACGAGATATACCTGCGCCATTTCCAGCGCGCCGTGGAGGAAGGCGTGGCTTCGATCATGAGCGCGTATAACAGCGTCAACGGCGAGTGGTGCGGGCAGAACTACGTGCTGCTCACCAAGATTCTCAAGCAGCAGTGGGGCTTCCAGGGCTTTGTGATGACCGATTTCATGTACGGCATGCGCGATTCCAAGAAAGCTGCGCTGGCAGGGCAGGATGTCGAGATGCCCTTCGCTATGATCCACAAGCAGCACCTTAAAAGCCTGGTGGAACAAGGGGAAGTGCCCCTGGAGCGCATCGATGATGCTGCGCTGCGCGTGCTGCGCCAGCAGATCCGCTTTGCCCAGGGCCGCGACCCGCGTGAATATTCTCTGGATGCGGTCGGCGCCGAAGCGCACCGCAAGCTCGCCCGTGAGGCGGCGGAAAAGGCGATCGTTCTGCTGAAGAACGAAGGCGCGCTGCTGCCGCTGAAAAAGGTGAAGAAGCTGGCGGTGATCGGAAAACTGGCCGCCGTGCCGAACACCGGCGACAGCGGTTCTTCGAACACCCGCCCGCCGTATGTGATCACCCCGCTCCAGGGGCTGCAGGAAGCGCTGAAGGGGCAGGCGGAAATCCTCTACGACGATGGGAGCGATCCCGCCCGGTCGGCGCAGGCTGCCCGCGAAGCTGAAGCGGCAGTTGTTGTTGCCGGGTACACACACCAGGATGAAGGCGAGTACTCTTCACCCGATTCGATGGCCGAGTTGTCGAAAAATTATCCCTCGCCCACTCCCGAAGAAATGTCCATCGCGCAGGCAATGATGGCCAATTTTAGCGCGATGAGCAGCGATACCATGCCGCCAGGCGGGGACCGCAAACTGCTGACATTGCACCCCGAGGATGAAGCGCTGATCCAGGCAGTTGCCGCGTCCAACCCGCGCACGGTGGTGGCCATGATGGGAGGCAGCGCGATCATCACCGAGAATTGGCGCGGGCGGGTCCCGGCGATTCTTATGTTGTGGTATCCGGGCATGGAAGGCGGACATGCTTTCGCGGACATCCTCTTGGGGAAAGTCAACCCAAGCGGCAAGCTGCCCTGTGTATTCGCCGCCCGGTCCGAAGACCTTCCCTATTACGACATGAACGCGAAGGCGATCACTTACGATTTATGGCATGGCTACCGCAAGCTGGAGCGGGATGGAGCCGTTCCGGCCTTCCCCTTTGGCTTCGGGCTGAGCTACACCACCTTCGCGTTGGATCACCTTCGCCTGTCAGATACGTCGCCGGGCGCGCACGATACCCTCACCGCCGCGCTGGACGTGACCAACTGCGGGCCGGTGGCCGGAGACACCGTCGTCCAGATCTACGTCACCGTGCCAACCTCACGGGTCGAGCGCGCGCCGAAGGAGTTAAAGGCTTTCCGGCGGGTTGGGCTGAAACCGGGAGAGACCAAAACCGTCCAGGTGGACATCCCGGTTAAAAATTTCGCGTATTATGACGAACAGTCGGGCTGGACGGTGGAACCCACCCGCTATACGCTGATCGTCGGCCAGCACTCGCTGGATGACCGGGCACTACGGACGGAGTTTACGATCGCCTGAACGGCGTTCAGACCCGACGTCCTGCGGTTGAGCCGCCTTCTTCCCGGCTGAAGCTCCGCCCCCGGAAAGCAAAACTGCTCGTCGTAGATCTTCGAGCAGTTTTGGTTGCGAAGCGGTGGGCCAAAGCCTGCCCCTGCGGGCTTTCGGCCGGGGTCGGTTCCAATCGCCCGTCGGGCGTGTTTACGGTATGGACTGTTTTCCCAATAACGATTTAAGCCATAATTCAATTGCGATTTGATATGTTTTTCCCGCAATATTCCGGATTGTGCTGATGATTGCCTTTCCCCCTCGTTGAAATAGTTCCTTTGTCCGAAGCTATTTCAATTCTTTGAGGATCGATTCATTCGAAGACGCCGCTTTCTGAATAACGGAAAATATTTCTCTCATTCGCAGAGCGATTTCTTTTTTCTCCATGCCGGAAAGAATAATCAATATGTGCTCCTACGAAAAGATTCCCTGGAAGAATACCAAACAAGGAAATTCCGTGAGCGGTAGCTTCAGATAATTTGCCATCCGTACGCTATACCCTTCACTGACCTGGTCTTGTAATAATTCCTTAAAATAGGGAATGGCGAGTTTCTTGTTTTTTTGTCCGCAGAGATACCTTCGACCGTGATTTTGGATCGGCTCCAATACGCTGGATTTTATTTTTATCCCGCTTTCGCGGGATGAGGAATACCCCGCAGCTTGCTGCGTGGTTCTTGGGTGTTGCGATCCGTCATACCGCGCGGTTGTTCATTGAATCCCACCAATTTTTTATTTTAAAACAGTTCACTGGAATGAGGAAAATCTTTACTGCCCAAGGACATTTTTCCTCCCAAATAATTGCACAATTCACGATCAACCAATTGTACTTTATTAAGATAAAAAGACCAACGGCATTCGGTTCCGCGATCCTCCCATCCCGGCGGGAACCTGTCCCGAGCGAAGCGGGGAATGGGCCGGGGCGGGCAAATCCCCTGCAGCCGTTGGTCGGAAAGCTTTTGGCATCAATGCTGCATCGGTGATACCGGGGAACAACAATGGGGTTATTCTTGGTTATCCGTGGACGTCTCCATGTCAACGATGCGGTGTGTCGCCTATCCTTTTTTATTCATCCTCAAATTAGTGTTCAATCGTTTCCTTCAATCTTTGATATGCGGCATTGATAATCTTCATTTTCCGTTCGGCAATTTCACGGTACTCCGGCGCCAACCCGGCGACCTTATCCGGATGATACATTTTTACGAATTTTCGATAAGCCAGAGTTAATTCGTACTTGGTTGCGTTTCTGGAAATATTCAGGATTTTATACGGATCTTGTTCATTCTCTTCCTTAAGTCCCGTTTCTTTTGTATTCTTATTCTCATCCTTTCTTGTATATCCGGTAAAATTTCCTTTTCCTTTTCGAAAGAGGATCCTGTTTATGCTGTAGATATAAAAAATTATTACGATAATCGTGAGTACCTCGGTTATTCCTATTTCCATGGGCTTTTCGCACCTTGGCTTTCCAATCGGCGATGATCTCTTCCCATAGTATCCGGATAGATTCAAGAGATCAATACACCGCCCAACGTCCTGCGGGCCACCCCCCTGCGCATTTCTTCACCACCCACGGATCGGGCTGTGATTACTTCGGGAGCCGATCCGCCCAGCCGGCCGTGCCGGTATTATACTGATTCCGATGTCAAAGAGCCTATCGACGAAAAGAACGAGTCGAAGTTTATCCCCCGAGTGAAGAGAATCGGCGATTCCCCGATGCGATGATTTCGCGAGCGGAATCCTGCCATCTGCCTACCCTCGCGCAGCAAGGCACTTCCAGGAACCGGAAGCGCCTTGGGTACGAAGCGGGGGGAGCAAATTGCCCTTCGGGTTTTAAAGGGCAATTGTATTTCGACCGCCTTCGCGAAGCGGGGGAAGGAAAAGCCCAAGCCTGCCCTCGCGGGGTCGGTGAGCAAACGGTTGGTGGGCGGCTTCCGGTAGGTATTTCCGTCGTGACCGCTCTTCATTGCCGTCAATCATGTTCTCAAATTCTTTTCCATTCGATGTCCGGGCGCACCCATTGCATGGGTGTCGGCCGGTGCCGAGTTGGGCAATTGCCTACAGTCGTATCGAAAAAACGTGGACGGCTTCACAAGGCGGTTCCGTCGGCAGGTCAATATGCAGACCGTCTGCCATCTGGTTCCAGGAAACGGTCCCTTCGTATCCAACCAGGCTGACTTCCTTCACGCGCAGTGAATTGGCAGGTTTCATGGATGTGATGACCGCGTGTCGGTCAGCCGGCCAAGCCATTTGGAACGCATAGATGATGTCGCCCTTGCAGGTGAATCGAAAATCTTGCGCCGTCCATTGCTGTGAGGCTTCGCTAAACGCGCCCTCCACAGTCCGGGTCGGTCCTTCGCCAAAGACTTTCCAGGGTCGTGTCTCGTAGATGGCTACACCGTTTATTGCCATCCACCGGCCGATCCCTTGCATCACATGCATGGATTCATCATCAAACGTCCCGTCCGGTCGTAACGGGATATTTAAAAGTAAATTGCCATTCTTGCTGACAATATCCACCAGCATATGCACGATGTCCGCGGTTGTTTTGTACACGGCTCGCCGATCGTAAAACCATCCGCCGATGCAGGTATCCGTTTGCCAAGGCCGGGAAAGGATCTCAGAAACCACTCCGCGTTCCACATCTAAAACACCTATGTTCTCGACATACTCACCATGATTGTGCTCGAACTCCCCGCCGAGATGTTTGAGCGTATAAACAGCCTGACAATACCCACCGTGTTTTCTTGTGTTTAAATTATAGAAATGAGCGATCAATCGACGTCCCACTTCACCGAATGGGACCGCTCCATCGGTATAGAGCAGATCAGGCTCATATCGTTCAAGCAGATCGCGCATTCGCAGGAACCATTGTTTTTTCCACCACTCAGGTGGATTGGCCGGATAAGCAAACGAAACATCATCATGAGGCGGAAAATAAAAATCTGCATACTGCGAACCGGCGCCGTCATATGGAACTCCAACATACGGACCGGCCTTGTCTGCCAGTTTATTGGTGTTGAACCATGAATAACTGCGCTCCAGATGTTCCGTGACACCGAAGCGCAATCCATACCGGGTGGCCGCCTGCTTCCAAAGTCCAATAATGTCCTTTTGTGGACCGATGTTGACAGAGTTCCAGTGATGATGCTTTGAGTCCCAACAATCAAAGTTGTCATGATGCACAGCCAACGCCACAAAATAACGAGCGCCGACCTGCTGATACTGCTGCATCAGGGCATCCGGATCAAAGTTTTCCGCCTTCCATGCGGCGCAAACATCTTTGAAACCAAATTTTGAGGGATGCCCATACGTGCGCCAGTGGAACCGGTACTGATCGGACCCTTCTAGATACATGTTGCGTGCATACCAATCGCCGTACATCGGGACTGCCTGAGGACCCCAATGCGCCCAGAACCCAAGTTTCGCGTCACGAAACCACTCGGGGCACTGAAAGGTTTGCAGCGATTGCCATGTTGGTTCGAATGATCCATCAGCGATCTTATAATCTGGATCGCCCGCGTACACCCTGCCGAGTGTGTGGTCGCTCATAAACAAAAAGCTCCTGCTGAGCACTCTATAATATGACTTAACCCTTGATGGCGCCAGCCGTCAAAGCCAGCGGTTGATTGGCCGTATTTGGGTTCACTTTGGTTATACACAAAATGTCTACAACCTGCTTTCCCGCCGGTTTTCTCTGTAGAGTACATAAACGATCCGAATCTGCAACCTATAAAATGATCCAGTCCAAAATACAGCTTTTTGTTTATCCCGATTTTCTACCACTCAGAATTATCCAAAAAAGTAAAATACCACCGCCAAAGGTGGTGGCTTTGGGATGCTGCACCTGGAAGGTGCGTTATTGCCGGTCCGATTCGTATGAATCATTCTTCCGCTCGCCGGGATTTCTCCCCTGCCCCTCCCCCCAAGACCACTTCCCCCCATTCCCCGAAGGGGAATGGGGGGATAAAACCCGGAACACAGAAAATTAGTATTCCCAGGGGGGAGGGTATTCAAGTCAGCTTGAAAATAGAACAAAAGCTGCCATTTCCACAGGGCTTGATGAATTTCCATGAAAAACCGGCCCAAAGAGTCCGGATTTGTTCCATAGGATTATTTTTTTAAACCGCTCCACCGGTAGAACCTTTTCATGCTACTCACTGCCAGAGGCAGTGGTTTTGAAACCTAATAAAAAGTAGCTTCATCCCTCATATCATCAAAACACGTTTGCACCTTCACGGTAGCATTCGTGCCCGACAAGAGTATCCTGGCATATTAGGACTCGGCGCCCGCCATCGGCCTAATGGCTTGTGCTACCCGTGGCGCCATCGGGTGCAAGCGGTGTTTGACGCGTTTTGAAAATGCATTGGGGTTTTCCTTTTCTTAATTCTGGCGTAACCATCGGCAGGCGGGCGTCGAGCAGGTGCCGGACGACCGCCTGTTGTAGGGAGCAAGCTGGATCAAGACGGAACCTGTTTCAGGAACGCTCGCAAGGCATCCATGAAGGCGATGTAATTGTCAAATCGAATGAGGTGACCCACGTCGGGGATGTTGACGATGGTCACTTTGGGGTTCAACTCGCAAATTTTCGCGGCAACCTCAGAGGTCACTATTCCCCCAAGCTCCGGGTTGGCTGTGAAGAGCAACATGGGGTGGGCGATATTTTGGATGGTTGTCAGCCAGCCTGACTCCTCGAAGTGCATCGTATCTGTCATTGTATCCAAGATCGTGGGGTCCAGTTGCTTTTTAGACGCGCACATCAGGCGCACTGTCTCTTCGGGCCAGTTGGGGTGCTCCTCGCGGTATTGCACCAGCAACTCTTCCAGGGTGTGGTTGGGAAGATCCTTGGCCCATTTCGCTATGGGGTTTTCAGCGGGCTGGCCGGGATGCAAAGTTTGAACCGGCCGGGGCAGCCACCAGGGCGGGTCTTCCAAAACCAGGGCGCTGGCCAGTTCCGGGAAGCGTACCCCGATCTGGTAGGTGATCATCGCGCCCATCGAGTGCCCGCCTACAATCGAGCGCTTCAAACCCAAAGTGCGGATGAGTCCTGCTAAGTCGGCGGCCATGTCCACTTTTTTACCGGGTTGCACACGGTCCGAAAGTCCGTGGGCGCGCATATCCGGCATGATCACATCATATTCGGATTCGAGATCGCGCGCTGTGGGTGTCCAACACAGACCATTATCAGAAAAGCCGTGAACCAACACCAAGGGGTGTTTATCCCCATGGCCGGTGCGGTAGTAGTGCAACCGCACCCCGTTGACCGACAAATCATTTTGTGTCCAGTGAGGGAGCATGGGGTTCCTTATCTATGCTAAAGTTCGAATTAATCCTATCCTTTGTTATGTCTCAGCCAGTGGCTTGGTTTTGGCGTGAGTTTCTGTTTTAAGATACTCCAAAACCGGCTTTGCTTGTGCGACACTATGAATTGTTGTGACTTTTCGGATACGGCCGGTATTTATCGTTGCTCTTCCTTACTTTGGTTTTCGCTTTTCTGCGGCCAGCACCCAACGGCTTGCGTTACCCGCTGGTGGGTGGGATGAGTTAGGCGTTTTTCCTATGTTGACCCATACCTGTGGATAGCCAGTATGCACAATCGGCTCCCAGTTGCTCCCTCGCCGTTCGTTCGTAGTGCTCAATGTCTTTTGGGGTAAGCATATCCTTCCAACTGCCATTTACGCCCTTGTGCATAAAAGTTTCCGTACCTCCCTCAAAAATTCTTCCTCCAAAAGGAACGCATTGGGCTGCATGTGCCTTCATGGAATCAAAGGAACAGTGTTCAAGAATTGCATCCCACTTTGTCTCCTCTATTGCAATATCAAGAAATGCGGCTATTCGTCGAATTTCGTCCGGCATGTCTCTCTTGAGATTTGAAAAATGTAAAAGCATCACATTCGGCGGATCTTTGATCTACCACCACGACAGAATGTGGGTCCAATACGGCCACCACGGGTATCCATCCTTCACGAGCCAATCCCGAAAATACTCCATCACGGATGATGGTGCCTCTACCAAAGGAGGACCCACTCGCTCCGGCACACTATCAATATCCCGAATGACTTCTTTTTTGAAATTTCGATGATGGTTACCTAACTCCATAGAATATCTCGCCCATCCCGACCTATATAGATGTATTTTGCTTTCGGTGAAAACACAAGTGCATCCACAGGAAGGTGGCTCTTGATAAAACGACGATGCGTCTGAGCCTCTACTATTTCCAATCGTTCCTCTTGGGATGGGAATCGACAATCAAGCCAGGGCGATACTTCCGACACGTTAATATGCTCCGTTCCCATCCATATTAATTGTGCCACGATCGGCTGAACCCATGTTGTTCCAGATTTCGAGTAAGCACTGATAACGATATCGTCATCACGATATTTGAACTTATTCCAAACAGTCGAATCCAATAAGTGATGCCAATGCTCTCGTTCTTTAATTGGGTATTGGCCTTTTTGGATTTCATATTCCCATTCTACATTTCCAGTCTTTTTATGCGCCCAAAATCCCATTTCAGCCGCCGGGGATGGGACGCGGACAACCTTCGGGGGCAGAACCGCCTTCGAGATGCCGATCATCCAATTTTACCGGGAGATTCCCCGCGGCCGGCTGCAAATGGCTGTTGGGCGGCCGACATATCAACCACCATCTTACGATGATCAAGGTCTCTGGCTTGCATCGAGTTATTGGACAAATGGATATTTACCATAATTCATCTATGATGCCTCTCAGCTTTGGTCCAATGATTTCATATCCATTACTGTTCAAGTGCAACCCATCGGGCATGATCGTGTCGCTTACTACCCCTTGCCCGTCTATTAGGTCTGTTCCGATATCCCTGTACGTTATCCCGGTATCGGCATACAGAGAGCCTAATTGCCTGTTTATTCGACCGATTTTCCGGGCATAATTTATCCCCGTCTCATTGGCATTCCTCGGCAACAATCCGAGGATAACCAGCTTGGTGTTCTTGAGCTTGTGTCGGATTATTTCCACAATTTCCCGTATTCCATTCACTATCGTCTCTTCGGAATCTTTATCAAGATTATTCGTCCCTGCTAAGAGAATGATTATTTTTGGGTCGATCCCGTCAAGCTCACCATTCAATATTCTCCACTTGATATTCTCCAGACAATCTCCGCCAACTCCAAAATTCGCCGCGCCATACGCGGAGAAAAACTTGTTCCATAGGTCTATGTTGTCTTCCCATCTTCGGATCAATGAGTCTCCCAGGAAAACCAGTTGAATATCATACGCATCCTTCATTCCGAGTATTTTGTTGTGCTTTGCGACGGACGGATCATCCGTACGCATCACGGCTTCTATTGGCATGTGGCGTTTCCCTGTCGGTGATTTTATCTTCCGGGCCGGCGGCGCCCAACCGGATAGAATCCCTCAATATGACAGCTTATCGATTGCATGCGGTGGACATCATCAAAAAAGTGTACCATGCGCAGAGAAGGATTATTTCCGAGAGAGAGAAAAATAAAACCCAAAGACGCCAAGGCGCGAAGACGCAGGAAAAACAATTATCTCGCAGAAGGCGGTATGGTTTTCTTTGCGCCTCTGCGTCCTTGCGTCCCCGGCCCACCCCGACCGGGGCGGGCTGGGCGCTAGGCCCTTTTCGCAGCCTTCTCGATCTTCGCCCAGGTATCCCGCAGCGTCACCGTCCGGTTGAACACCGGGCTTCCCGGTTTGCCGTCCGGATCGGCGCAGAAATATCCGTTGCGTTCAAATTGGAATTTGTCGCCCGGCTTGGAATCCCCCAGGGATGGTTCCAGCATGCAGCCGGCAAGCACTTCGAGCGAGTTGTGGTTGACAATCCCTTCGATATCCTCCCCCACGTCCGGCTGTCCGACGGTGAACAACTGGTCGTACAAGCGCACTTCCGCCGGCACAGCGTGCCGCGCCGAAACCCAATGGATGGTCGACTTGACCTTGCGTCCTTCCGGCGCATCGCCGCCGCGCGTCGCCGCGTCATACGTGCAATGCACTTCGGTCAGGGCTCCGGTGGCGGGATCCTTGCTTACGCCGGTGCATTTGACAAGGTAGGCGCAGCGCAAGCGGACCTCGTTTCCCGGATACAGGCGGAAATATTTCGGCGGCGGCGTTTCGCGGAAGTCGTCCTGTTCGATGTAGAGCACCTTCGAAAACGGGACTTTGCGCGTTCCGGCCGCGGGATCTTCGGGATTGTTGACGGCGTCCATCTCCTCCACCCGGTCGTCGGGGTAGTTGTCGATCACCAGCTTGACCGGCTTCAGCACGGCCATCCGGCGCATGGAACGCCGGTTGAGATCATCGCGGATGATTGCCTCGAACACGCTCATATCCACCCAGCTGTCGTTCTTCGTTTCGCCGACGGAGCGGACGAACTCGAGCACCGCCTCCGGATTGACGCCGCGCCGGCGCAGCCCGCGCAGGGTGGTGAGCCGCGGGTCGTCCCAGCCGCGCACGATTCCCTGCTCCACCAGCATGCGCACCTTGCGCTTGCTCATCATCGTGTGGGTCAGGTTGAGGCGCGAAAATTCGATCT
>CAZFPL010000006.1:0-102996 GCA_964521085.1 uncultured Anaerolineales bacterium
TTTCATTGATCGCGGTCTGGGTGGTCGTACCGCAGGCATGGTATCCGCCCAGGCTAATGCTGAGCACCTTAGCCGGATTCGCGTTCGCAGGCACACCGGTCACCGTCAGTCCGGCCGCCCAGCGCATCCCGTCCACGATATCCGAGGTGTATCCGCCGCACTTCCCCAGCACCCGCACCGGAAGGATCTTCGCCTGCCAATCGATCCCCGCCACTCCCAAATTGTTGTTCCCCGAGGCCCCGATCGTCCCGGCGGTGTGCGTCCCGTGCCATGAACTGTCTCCAACCGGACAACCGTAGAACCACCCGGCTTCGTCGTCGCTTTCCGCCTGGGTGATCCAATCCCCCGGATCGCTCGGATCGCTGTCGCGGCCGTCCCCGTCGTTGGCCACCAGCTCATCGTCGATGAAATCGTACCCCGGTACGATCCGTCCGGCGAACTCGGCGTGGCTGGTGATCCCCGTGTCGATCACCGCCACCGTCACGCTCGTCGAACCCGTGGTCATGTCCCACGCCGACTCGGCGTTGATTCCCCATGCTTCGTAATAGTGCCATTGGTAGGTGTAGAAAGGATCATTCGGAACGAAAAACAGCGGGCGGCTTTCCAGCACCGGAAGCGTTTCCGCGCGTTCGCGGGTCGGGTAGAGAACCCAATCCGGCTCGGCGTATTCCACTTCCGGCAGCTTCTTCAATTTATCGGCGATCGCCTGAATGTCTTTCGCGGAGTGCTTGCCCTGGAAATGATATATCTGGGCGCCGTTCGACATCGCGCGCCGGTGTTCCATCGAGACCCCCGCCGCGTTGTTCAGCCGCTGCATCTGGTCCTCGCGCTTCGGATTCGAAGCCGCCTGCGAGCCGGATTTGTAGCGGACGATGATCTGGTTGGTGATATGGCCGGTGACGAATCCATCCGTCGCGGTCTGCGTCACCGTCGATTCCGGCGTTTCGGTCAGGGTCGAAGTTTCCGTTTCTGTATCCGTCGGGGAAACGAGCGGAAACAGCGTTTCGGTCGGAGTATCGGTAAGCGTGTCAAGATACGTCGGCGTGTCGGTATCCGTGCCGGCATATGCCGAAGTCTCGGTCGAGGTCGCGGTTGGATCTTCCGACTGTGCTTTCGTCACGCCGTGCTGGAGGAAGAGGATCAGATATAAAGGAATAAGAATGGCAAATGCCGCAGTTATCCAGTTGGCATGATTTCTTCGAGAGCGAATGAGTTGTGTCTGCATATCCCCTGCCCTTTTTGCTCTATTTTTTTTATTTCACGGGGGCGATGAATAGCGCAACGGTTTGGTTTTCCCCTAATTTTTCTTAGGTAATAATTATACCTACATCTACTGGGTATTACAGAAAAATAACATTATTAGTATCACCTTTTTTGCATTACGAGCTATACTTTAAAGCCGATTTCATAATGGCCACTTAATATACCCGAATTGTCTTCTTGTGTTTTTTCCTATTACGTACGCACGATAGGCTCATCGATTCCGAACCATGGACGACCCGATCAGGTCCATAATCACAAGTGAAAAAAAGTCGGATGCCTATGATGGAATTTCTATTCCCATCGAGAGGCATAATCCTCGAAGTGGCCGGCGCATATTGTTGAATAGATCCCCCGCTGCGGGATTCAAGGTAGAAATCTCCACGTGGTACCCCGCAAGGTTACCTCGGGCGGTTGTTATACTGCACAGGTCAATCATATTTTCTGTAGAGTTGGAATTTGAGGGAATAAAAAAAGCGCCCGGAAAGAGATAGCAAACCTTTCTCGGGCGCTCCCGGATGCGAAAAATACTATGGGATTTTTATATGTACATAAAAAGTGGATTGGGGATATATTCTTCCAACCTCCCCCGGTATATCGAGGCATCGGAAGATATTGCGGCATAAGCGAGCCCAAATATATCCATACTATTGGATAATGCGATTCCTCCACCATCCGTTGTGATGCCGGCGTTTGCGCATCCCGGCACCGTGCAGTGATTCGACTCCCCGCTCCAGAAAGCCGTTCCGTTCTTCGCCACCCGGAAACGGTAACTCCCCGCCGGGAGCGCGAGCGACGCCTGCCCCTGCGCATTCGTATACGCCGCGAAGCCCGCATAGGTCGATCCGTTGTACGCCAGAACATTCAATCCGGCTTCCGGATTTCCGTCGGCATCGAGAACCGTGATGACGACCGTGTTGTCGACCGTGATGGTTACGCTGGAACAACCGGGTACGGTGCAATGGTTGGTCGTCCCGCTCCAGAAGAAGCGGTTGTTCATCGCCGCCCGGAACCGGTAGCTTCCATCCACCATGGTGAAGGTCACCTGGCCCTGGGCGTCGGTCGTTCCGGAATAGCCTGCGTAGGTTGACCCGTTATAGGCTACCACGGAGATGCCCGCTTCCGGCTGGCCGTCGAGGTTGAGTACGGTGACGGTCACCGACAGGTTGACGGTAATGCCCGCGCTCGAGCAGCCGGGAACGGTGCAATGGTCGGCCGTCCCGCTCCAGAACGCGGTGCCGCCTTTCACCACGCGGAACCGGTAGTTCCCCGCCGGCAGCGTCATGGCAGCCCGGCCCTGCGCGTCGGTGTAAATTGAATATCCTGCGAAAGTGGAACCGTTGTAGGCTTGGACCTTCAATCCGGATTCGGGATTGCCGGCCGAATCCAGGACGGTCACAACGACCGTATTATCCACAGTGACGCTTGCGCTGGTGCATCCGGGCACCGCGCAATGGTTATCCGCTCCGCTCCAGAACGAGCGGCTGTTCTTGTAGACGCGGAACCGGTAATTGCCGTCCGGCAGGGTGAAACTCACCTGCCCTTGCGCGTCGGTCGTGGCGGTGTATCCGGCCCAGGCGGATCCGTTGTAGGCTTGCACAATCAATCCGGCTTCCGGTTGGGAATCCAGATTCAACACGGTCACAACCACCGGGAGATTAACCGTGATGCTTGCGCTCGTGCAGCCCGGTACCGTGCAATGGTTTGATGTCCCGCTCCAGAAGGCGGTGCCGCCCTTCGCCACCCGGAAGCGGTAGCTCCCGGCCGGAAGCGAAAGGGTCGCCTGCCCCTGGGCGTTGGTGTAGGCCGCATACCCGGCATAGGTCGATCCATCATAGACCAGGACATTCAATCCGGATTCGGGATTCCCTTCCGAATCCAGAACGGTGACGACGACCACGTTGTCGACCGTGATGGTGGCGCTGACGCATCCGGGGACGGCGCAGTGGTTCGATCCCCCGCTCCAGAAGAAGCGGTTGTTCTTGTAGGCGCGGAACCGGTAGCTGCCGTCCGGCAGCGCAAAGCTCACCTGTCCCTGGGCGTCGGTGAATCCGGAAATATCGGTGAAGGTGGTCCCGTCGAAGACCATTACCGGCACGCCCGCCTGCGGCTGGCCGTCAAGGTTGACCACGGTGACCGTAACAGGATTGTTAAAACGGATGGTTGCGCTGGTGCAACCCGAGATCACGCAGTGGTCCTGTGTGCTGCTCCAATAGATCGTCCCGTCTTTTACCGCACGGAAGTGGTAATTTCCCGCCGGCATCCAGAGCGTCGCCACCCCCTGCGCGTCGGTGGTCTCCTCCACACCGGCGTAGGCATTTCCGCTGTAGGCCCGCACGGCCAACCCCGGTTGCGGATTCCCGGCCGAGTCGAGCACCGTCACGTCCACCGGATCCGGCGTGTGGATGACCACGAAGCAACGCGCCGGGACAAAGCAATCTCCGGACCAAAATTCCCGGCCATGCCGTGTTGCCACAAAACGGACGGTGGGGTAAAACTGAAACACGAACATCACTTCCCCGTTGCTGTCGGTCAATGTTCCGCCTGCCGTTATTCCGTTGTCCGCCGATGCGCCCTTCGCTGATCCACCGTCGATATAAATATACGAGACGGGGATTCCTGCCAGCGGTTCACCGCTTGCGTTTACCACCCGGACATGAGCCTCCCGGTTGGAGGTCGGAGTGGCCGTCGGCGATTTTGTGTTGGTATAGGTGGACGACGGTGTGTCCGTGATTTCCTTGGTCTCGGTCGGGGTTGGAGTGATTTCCAGGGTCGAAGAGGTGATGGTGGGGGTGTAGGTGCATACCGGCGGCCGGCTGGGCGTCGGTGAATTGTAGGTTTGCACATTGTTGTTCTCATTGCTTTCGACAACCGAATTATTAATATCAGCCGTGATGGTCAGATTGCCGGTTCGGTTGAACCACAGGATCAAATCCTCGCCCGCCGCCAGACCGCCCACGGACAGTTGCGTTCCGTTGACATCCACGACGAAGGGTCCGGCATCGCCGATGCCGATATTGCTGACTTTCACCCGCAGCCTGGGATTGTATCCGCCGGAAAGGCATTGTCCGTCATAACCCGGCGAGGTATAGTCTACGGAGGAGATAATCAAGTCCGGAAGCACGCCGGAAGTCGGCGTTTTGGAGCGGGTCGTGGTTGGCGTGTCGGTCGGCGTATTCGTCACCGTCAAGGTGGGGCTCGCCGGGGTCGGTGTGTTCGTCCGCGTCAGCGTAGCGTATGTGGCCGTTGAACCGCGGATAACCTCTTTTTCAAAATACGCCGAACTCCAGGCCAGGGTCACCGACGATTGAGTTCCCGGCCCCTGGGCGTAGAGCAATCGAATGGGCGTGATCCCTTCGGCAAGCGCGACGTCCGCCTGGTAGAAATGGGGGCCTTGAACGAGCCAGGAGGAAATGACCGGGGTTTCCAAATCCCCCACGTACAGTACGCCGCCGTCATCCAGGTTGTCCAGGTAAAACGTATAGGTGCCGGCCGCCGGAACCTGCAGATATCCCTGGAAGCAGGCACTCCAGAAAACGCCGTTCACACCCGGCGCGGGCGATTGCCCATTCCACGCGAAATCGACGGACGAGAGATACCAGGTGGAAACGGAAGGAGCGGTCAGCGTCCCCCAGTTGATCGGATTGTCTAACAGATAATCCATTCGCCCGGCGTCATTAAAGTAGGTCACACTCATCGAGCCCGGGAACAACCCCCGTCCGCCCGGCAGCGGCGGCGACACGGGATACGGAATCGACGGGCAGGAGCCGACGGCGGGAGGAATCGCGGTGGCGGCGGGTGTCGACGTATCCGTCGGAAAACGCGTCAATGTCAGCGTGGGTGTAATCGGCGTACGCGTCGCCGTGATGGACAGGGGCGTCCGCGTCAGCGTCCGGGTCGGGGTGTCTACCAAGGTGAATGTATTGGTCAGGGTATTGGTATATTGAATCATCCCCGTCGGGGGATAGGTCGACGTGTCGGTCTCTGTCATGGTCTCTGTCACAGTCGCCGTCGGGTCTTCCCCCTGCGCCTTCGTCACATTGTGTTGCATGAAGAGAACGAGGAATAAAGGAACGAAGAGGGCCAGTGCCACGGATATCCAGTTATTGCGGCTTCTCCGGGAGCGGATAAGTTGTGTCTGCATATCCCCTGCCTTCTATACGGTCATTTTTGGAATCGTGGGGGCGATGAATTGAGTTACGGTCTGGTTTTCCCCCAGTTTTTCTCAGATAAATAATTATACCTATATCTAGTGTTCACTGGGTAGAGAATAGCATTATGATTATCACCTTTTTTAACGGATTTCAGCACTTCTTGGTCCGATTCGGAGATTTATTACTTAGTTTATCCATTTTGTCCGTTTGATAATTGCGCTTATTCCCTTTGGCCGTTGGCGAACTGATATTTTTTCTTATTTATCCACTCACTAATAATCAAGTAGATCTTCAATCCAATCGGGATCCATTGGCAGCGGATTAACTTGCTGATTAAAAAAGGTACACGTGGATTGATCCGCCAGATGACAGGATCGAATTGATCCGGGCCTCAACTCGATTGGGTCAAATAGCAAATAATCGGCGCTCTATGAATCCACCAATTATTTCCCGTCATGATACGTCCGGTTAAAAAAATCGATCCTCCAATTTCACGGATTTTGAGGATCGATTTTCCGCTTTACGGGATGGTTAATAAACCCCGATACTCCAGCTTAAATTGTAGGGGACGGAGAGAATATTTTCCCAACTCCGGTTGTTGTATATAACTCGGAACAGGTAATCTCCCGGCGGCAAAACAAGGATCGCCTGGCCCTGCGCGTTGGTAACGGCGGAATAATCCGGGCTGGCCGGACCGATCCCAAGTTGAAATGCGGTATTGTTCCCCCAGCATTTCGCGCCGCCGTTCACTACAGCGCAGACGGTGATTCCACCCACGTCGATGTGGGTCACGCCGCTGGAAAGTCCTTCTTTATCCACTGGAGCAGGTCGGATATACGGCGGTCCGTCATCGACTTGACCCGCACTGGTGTCTCCCCAGCACTTTACCCCTCCGCTGTCCGTTATGACGCAGGTGTTCACATCCCCGGCCGCAACCTCCACGATCCCGCTTCCCAGACCAATGACATCGACCGGGGTGGGCGAATTTGTCGTTGTTCCATCTCCCAGTTGGCCGCTGGTATTAAGCCCCCAGCATTTCGCCCCGCTGCCGGTGACGGCGCACGTGTGATAATCACCCAGGGAGACGGCAACGACGCCGCTTTCAAGACCGATCACATTCACCGGCAGATTGCTGTCTTGGTATGATCCGTTCCCCAACTGCCCATCTAAATTGAAGCCCCAGCATTGGACGCCGCCGCTGGCATTGACTGCGCATGTATGGCCCAGACCGGCGGAGATTTTTTCAATTTCGCCGGTCAATCCTACGACATCCACCGGGGTAAGGGAACTTGTCCAAGTTCCATCGCCCAGCTCACCGGCACCATTGTCGCCCCAGCACTTTACCGTGCCCGTCGAGGTTAACGCGCACGTATGGTAGCCGGACGAGGCGACCGCGCTGACCCCACTGGTCAACCCGACCACATCCACGGGAATAGCGCTGTCCTGAGTGGTTCCATCTCCCAACTGTCCGACGAAGTTGGCGCCCCAGCACTTCACCCCGCCGGAAGCGGTCAACGCGCAGGCATGGCCGCGGGCGGTCGACACAGCCGCCGCGCCCGAGGTCAACCCGACGACGTCCACCGGAATGAACCGGGAGATGAATGTTCCATCGCCCAGTTGGCCGTATTCATTCCAGCCCCAGCATTTCACGCCGCCAACCGTTGTGACGGCGCACGCGTAATCAAATGCAACAGATACATCCGCTGCATTGGCGGTCATGCCATATACATCCACAGGCGGTGCGGAAACGGGTAATAATAGAGAGAACACTTCCACCAATGCGCCTTCCACCGGCTGACTGGAATAATTGGTAACCGTGGTCGTGAAGGTAAATTCGGTTGGTATGGTAATGGTTGCGCTCGTGCAGCCGGGCACGGTGCAATGATCCGTATCCCCGCTCCAGGCGATGAAGTCCCCTATGGCCACCTGGAACCGATAGCTGCCCACAGGCAGGGTAAGAAATACATGCCCCTCGTCATTGGTGACGGCATAGCGACTGAACGAATGTCCGGCCTGAAAAACTTCGACACCCATGCCGGATTCCGGCTGGCCTTGCTGATTAAGCACAGTCACAGTCACTGGTATGGTTGTCGTGATGCTTGCGCTCGTGCAGCCTGGAACGGCGCAATGGTCCGTCGGCCCGCTCCAGAAATACTGTCCGTTCTTTATCACCAGGAAATTGTAACTGCCGGTTGGAAGCGTTAAGGTTGCATGACCTTGCGCATCGATATCGGCATAATATCCCGTGTAGTGATCGTTGGAATACACGCTGACAGTCCTTCCATATTCCGGACTGCCAGCCGTATCCAAAACAGTCACGATAACCCTTTCGCCCGCAAGAATATCCGCGGAGGAGCATCCGGGGACTGTGCAATGATTCCAGGATTTACTCCAGAAGATATTGCTGCCCTTGATCGTCCGGAAACGGTAACTGCCGTTCGGCAGGGTTAATCTGGCCTGCCCTTGCGTGTTCGTAACCGCGGAGTAGCCGGCGTAATAAGGGCCGTCATAGGCTTGCACGGTCAGACCGGGTTCGGGTTGGCTGTCGGCATTCAAGACGGTGACGACCACAGGAATCGTGGTAGTGATGCTCGCGCCAGAGCATCCGGGCACCGTGCAGTGGTTCGAGGTTCCACTCCAGAAGGCGGTCCCGTTCTTCGCCACCCGGAACCGGTAACTCCCCGCCGGCAAAGCCAGCGACGCCTGTCCTTGTGCATTCGTGTATGCCGCATATCCGGCGTAGGTCGAGCCGTTGTAGGCCAGAACGTTCAACCCTACTTCCGGATTACCGCCGGTGTCCAGGACGGTGACGACAACCGTGTTATCCACGGTGATGGTTGCGCTCGCGCAGCCGGGGACGGTGCAATGGTTCTCCGCCCCGCTCCAGAAGAAGCGATTGTTCTTCGCGGCGCGGAACCGGTAGCTGCCGTCCGTCATGGTGAAGGTTACTTGTCCTTGAGCATTTGTTGTCCCTGAATAACCAGCGTAAGTCGTACCGGTGTAAGCAACCACGGAGACGCCCGCTTCCGGCTGGCCGTCGAGGTTGAGCACGGTGATAGTCACGGATAAATTGATGGTGATGCCTGCGCTCGAGCATCCGGGAACAGTGCAGTGATTCGCCGTACCGCTCCAGAACGCGGTGCCACCCTTCACAACCCGGAAGCGGTAATTGCCCGCCGGAAGAGTCATGACAGCCCGGCCTTGCGCGTCGGTGTAGATCGAATACCCCGCGTACGTGGAACCGTTATAGGCTTGGACGTTCAATCCGGTTTCAGGATTGCCGACCGAATCCAGGACGGTGACCGTGACGGTATTATCGACCGTGATCCCGGCGCTCGTGCAGCCGGGAACTGTGCAATGGTTCGCCGGCCCGCTCCAGAAGGAGCGGCTGTTCTTGTACACCCGGAACCGGTAGTTGCCATCCGGCAGGGTGAAACTCACCTGCCCTTGCGCGTTGGTCGTGGCGGTGTATCCAGCCCAGGTGGATCCGTTGTAAACCTGGACGATCAAGCCGGCTTCGGGCTGGGCAGCCAGATTTATCACTGTGACGACCACCGGCAGGTTAACCGTGATGCTTGCGCTCGCGCAGCTCGGAACCGTGCAGTGGTTAGACGTCCCGCTCCAGAAGGCGGTCCCGTTCTTCGCCACCCGGAAGCGGTAGCTCCCCGCCGGCAGCGAGAGCGTCGCCTGGCCCTGCGCATTCGTGTATGCCGCATATCCCGCGTAGGTCGAGCCGTTGTAGGCCAGGACGTTCAATCCCACTTCGGGATTGCCGCCCGAATCCAGAACCGTCACCACGACCGTGTTGTCCACGGTGATGGTCACATTCTCGCATCCGGGGATGCCGCAATGGTTCGATCCCCCGCTCCAGAAGAAGCGGTTGTTCTGGTACGCCCGGAACCGGTACGATCCATTGGGCATGATGAAGCTCACCTGGCCTTGCGCGTTGGTGTATCCGGAATAGCCGAGGTAGGTCGTCCCGTTGAAGGCCATCACCGACACGCCCGCCTGAGGCTGTCCGTCGAGATTGAGCACGGTGATCGTGACGGGGACGTTGAAGACGATGTTCGCGCTGGTGCAGCCGGGGACGACGCAATGGTCGCCCACTCCGCTGTAGAACGCGGTCCCGCCCCTCACCACCCGGAACTGGTAGTTGCCGGCCGGCACCAGGATGACCGCTACACCGAAGGAATTCGTGAACCCTTCGTAGCCGGAGAAGGAGCCGTCGGTGTAGGCGGTCACATTCGTCCCTTCTTCCGCCGGATTCCCGTATGTATCCTGGACCGTGACGAACACGGCTATGAGTTCCTCCGTCGGCGTGGGAGTCTCCGTGTCGGTGGGGATGCTCGTTTCCGTCGGCGTGAACGTCACGGTCGGCGTCCAAGTCGGAGTCGCGGTGACGGTGGGTGTTTTGGATCTGGTCACAGTCCATGTGGGTGTTCCGCTCGGAGTGACCGTGGGCGCGTCCGCGGCGGTCTCGAAGGCGCCGATATCGCAATGCAGACCCTGAGGCCTGGGGATCCCGCGTGCGTCGGTTAATGCGCAGTTGGCATCATCTCCGGCGTCAATGGCCGGGGAACCGTCCAGCAGCGCCATCGTCCACGTGAGTCCGCCGTTATCGGCCGGCGGTCCAAGCAGCGGATCGCCGGTGACCGAAGGCATGCAGACCGCGGAACCGTCCTCCACCAGGTTGTTTCCCCCGTCCGTGGAATACGTTCCCTCGCCGCCGCATTCGGCGACGCCGATCCCGTCGGCGATGATATTGTTGTACAGCGTATTGTCCGATCCATCGGTGAAGAACAGGCTGGCGCCGGCGGTGGTGGCGGTGTTGCCGGAGAATGTGTTGTTGGTCAGGACGCCCCTCCCCTCGGCGTAAACCGCTCCCCCTTGCGCGGCCTGATTGTTGTAGAACGTGTTGTTCCCCACCCACAACACCAGGGCGTTCGCGGCATACGTATACAACAGGGCTCCGCCCCTGTCGGCGGCGACGTTCCCCGAGAAAAGGTTCTTGCTCAGGTGCAGGTATAGGTTCGGGCTCTGCCGGACGTATAGGGCGCCCCCCGCGGTGGCCTGGTTCCCGAGGAAGGTGTTGTCTTCCAGCTCATACCATCCCAGCTCTAAATAAATCGCGCCGCCCACGGATCCCGAGATGTTGTTCGCGATGAGGCTGTTGCGGATGGTCATCCCGGCCGAATACGTGCGGATGGCGCCGGCGCTGCTTTCCGCCGTGTTGGATGAGATTTCGCAGTCCAGAATGTTCAATTGCATGCCGTTCCGGACGGTGATTGCTCCCGCCATATACGCCGAATTGTCCCGGATGACCGAATCTTGAATATCAACCTGGCCGGGTCCGTCCAGGTACAGCGCGCCGCCGAAGTCCGCCGCGGTGTTCCCGGTCATGTGCCCGTTTCTTAGAACCAGCGACTTCAGCGTCACCTGACCGCCCGTCTCGATGAGGAAAATGCGCACCGCATCGTTCCCGCTGATCTCGATCCGCGCGCTCAGGCCGGATCCGTCGATGGTCAATCCCTTTGTAATATTGATCGTCGAAGCCAGGGTGATGGTCTGACCGGCGAGCGACGGATCGAAGGTGATCAATCCGTCCTCGGCGACGTCCGCCACCGCCTGGCGGAGCGAACCGGGGCCGCTGTCGTCGGTGTTGACGACGATGATCCAAGCCGCGGGCGTGTTGGTGATCGAGGGAGTGTAGGTAAAGGTGGGCGACTGCGGCGTCCGCGTGACCGTCAGGGTGAAAGTCGGTGATGAAGTCCGAGTCTGAGTGCTGGTAGGCGTGATGGTGCGGGTCCGGGTATTGGTGGGTGTCCTCGTGGTGGACGGAGTGTAGGTAATGGATGGTGTCCGGGTTTCCGTCGGCGAAAGGGTGATCGAAGGCGTGTAGGTCTCCGTCCTCGTCTGCGTGATGGTTCTCGTAGGCGAGGGGGTCCGCGTGTTGGTCCTTGTCCGCGAGCTCGTCCTCGTCCGAGTGGGGGTTCTCGTGAGTGTGGAAGTAGCCGTCGGCGTTTCGGTTGCGGTCTCCGTCGCCGTCGGGGTCATGGTCGGCGTGTCGGTGGGGATCGGCGTTTCGGTTTCCGTGGCGGAGGGCGTCAACGTCTCCGTCGGTGTGAGAGTCTCGGTGGCCGTGGTTGTGGGCATCATCATGCCCATCATCTCCACTGCGCCGATGTCGCAATGCTCTCCTTGCGGGCGAGGTACTCCACGCTGGTCGGTCTCCGGGCAGTTGGCGTCGTCTCCAGCCTCGAGCGCCGGCGAACCTGTCAACAGCGCCATCGTCAGGGTTGGTCCGCCGTTTTCGGCCGGCGGCTCGAGCAGCGGGTCGCCCGTTACGGATGGTAAACAGGCGGCAGAACCGTCTTCAACGAGGTTGTTTCCGCCGGTTATGGAGGGATCACCATCTGCATAACAATCTCCGCCTGCTGTAGAACCTGCAATAATATTGTTATATAAAATTGTGGAGGCTTCCAACGTCATTTCTATGCCGCCCCCTCCGGGATTTCCATCCGTGTGATTTCCGTAGAGGGTGTTATTCCTTAAGATCAATTTTCCATCTGTACTGATTGCCCCTCCAGCCACGCTGACTCCATTGTTGTAAAAGGAATTATTCTCGATAATCGCATAGTTATTGGCAATAGAACCGGAAGGTGTATAAATATGCAATGCTCCGCCTGCCACAGCTGTATTGTCGAAGAAATAGTTATTTCGTATTGTGATATCTACATCATTCTTTTGAAGTATCGAAATAGCACCACCGGCGCCATTGGTGGATCGGTTGCTGGAAAAAGAATTATTTTCGATCAGAATTGTCCCGTTGCCATACACGAAAATAACCCCGCCGCCGTTCGTCGCGCTATTGTCCGAAAATTCACTCCCCCGGATTGTTATGTCCGAAATATTTCCGGTTATCACCCCCCCATTGCCCGGCGCTGAATTGGAAATAAACGTACTGTCGAGGATCGTTACCGTTGAAGCAACATGAGAATGAATAGCTCCTCCTGCATATTCCGAGCTATTTCCAATAAAAGCGACGTCTTCGATGTTTATTTGACATTCACTAATAATGTGAATGGCGCCGCCGCCATTGGTACCGGTGATCCTCCCATTTTTTAGGACCAATGACTCTAAATTGACGATGGCTGCGCCATTCACCCAGAGAATCGTAACGGAATCATTCCCGCTGATTTCCACCCGCGATCCGAGTCCAGACCCATCAATCGTCATGCTCTTGGAAATGGTTAATCCTGATGAGAGGGTGATGGTTTGACCGGCGAGCGGTGTATCGAAGGTGATCAATCCGCCGTCGGTGACGTCCGCGACGGCCTGGCGGAGTGATCCGGGCCCGCTGTCATTGGTGTTGAGGACGACGATCGATGGTGGCTGCGGCGTGTCGGTCAGCGTGGGTGTCAGCGTGCGGGATTCGGTGAGGGTTGGGGTGAAGATATCCGTTTCGGTCGGTGTGTCTACCAGAGTCAGTGTCCTGGTCGCCGTTTCAGTCGTTGTTGCGGTATCAGTCGGTGTTCCTGTAAACGTTTCCAAATACATCGGCGTTACCGTCGCGGTTGGATCTTCCCCTTGCGCCTGCGTTACACCATGCTGCAGGAATAGAATGAGATATAAAGGAACCAAAATGGCGAAAGCCGCGGTTATCCATTGGGTGCGACTTCTCCGGGAGCGTATGAGTTGTGTCTGCATATCCCCTGCCTTCTATGAGGTCATTTTTGATGTTTCGTGGGGGCGATGAATGAAGGTACGGTCTGGTTTTCCCCCAGTTTTTCTCAGGTAAATAATTATACCTACATCTAATACCGGTATACCAATAAATTTGGTTATTAGTGTCACCTTTTTCGGATTACTTGAGGCATATTAAGGTCTAAAAAGTAATTAGTATACTTATATGATCCTATTTATCCACTTGTTTTTTAAAAAAATCGGCTTTTTACACCGATTAGTCAATGACTTTTCTTCAGGTTGAAGCTCTTTTTATACGGATTTTTTCTTCAAGGAATGAAGATATAAATTGCAGATAGGAGGGCAAGAACGCCTTCTCATCCACTAAAAAATTTTATCAGGTTGACCAATAACAAAAACCAGATGCACTGAAGAAGATCTCAGATTGGGTAGGTGACCCCGCCATGCAATCGCATACATCGATACGGTATTCTCTCTTCATTGTTCCGAATACTCGATCTGAACTAACTCCCTCCTGTTCCAAAGAACGGATGGCGGGGCGGGATTCTCATTCTCCTAATTTAAAAAAACAGACTGGATATCATCATCCAGTCTGTGTAAGCCTGAGCGGGTGATCCCGCACACTAAAAAACAAGATCGGTGTGCAGGGCTGGAATGCTCATTAACTTGGTTAAAACAATCAGACCGGATATTTTCATCCAGTCTATGTGAGCCAGAGCGGGTGACGGGATTCGGACCCGCGAATCCTTGCTTGGGAAGCAAGTGCCTTACCACTTGGCTACACCCGCAACGATCGCCCTGCACTCGGTCCGATGATTATAGCCAGCCGCCGGAAGCGCGTCAACCTTTTTGGATCGGTCGAATCACGGCGCCTTGCGGCGTATCCATCACTTTCCATCCCAACCGTTCGATCTCGATCCGGATCAAGTCGGATTTCCCGTAATCCCCTTCCTTCCGCACCCGCTCGCGATCCTGCAGCAACGCCGTCACTTCCGGCGGCGGAACGGGTTCCGATTCGCGGGCTGCGCGCCGGGAGGATACTTCCTCCCATAGGACTTTCTCCACTCCGAACGGTTCGGAAGGAATCCGGTACTCCCCCAGCTCCTCGAGCGGGAATTCCCCGCCCGCCGGATGGACTTTTTCGCATCCGCCGCGGAGGATGGTGATCGTCCCTTTCCCTTCCACGAAACCCTTCCCGGATTTCCAATCCAAGATGGCCGCCGTATGTTCGTCCAATCCGAGAACCGCCGCATCCGTTGGCAGCAGGCGGCGCAACGCATCAAACCGCTCGCGGCCGATGAAACACCGGCTGGTGTCCAAGTCCTCCCCGCCTTCGGCATTGTTCCAATGCGAAATGACCACCAGCTTCCAGCCCAGGGCTCCGAAGAGGTCCAATCCCGGTTTCCACTCCGGGTCCTCGCCGGCTTTGAAAATTTCATATACCGGCAGGGTGAATAGTCCCATTGCGACGGCGGCGGCGCTGGCCAGCACAAGCTTGGCTCCCAGCTGCCAACCCGCGAGCACTTCCTGCCATGCCAGGCTGCTGCGCAATTGCCGCGCGGCGTATGTCGGACTTCCGGCGCCCATGTACACAAGGTCCGCAGCCTGAAGCGGCCGCAAAATGTCGGGGGAATCCGGGCTGAAGGCCGTCCCCCCCCGGCGCGCCGGAATAATGTCGATCCGCGGCGCAAATTCGCCCGCCCTCAACGTGATGGAATCGGCCACTCTCCGGGCGACTGTCGCGGAGTTAAGTTCGAAACCCGCCGGAGTTTCCAGGATGGCGATCCGGAATCCGCGCGGCAAAGAGGCGAAGATCTTGCGAAAAATTAAACCCCCGGTTTGTGAGGTCTCTCCCGAACTGATAAAAACGACATTTCCCAGAGCCATATCCCGCCTTCCGCAACGAGTGTACCATTGAAGGATAGTCTTATAATAGAGGGAAAGCGCATTTTTTCTTGCCAGGGACCATATGAACTTTACAAGAATTCCACTCGGGAAAACCAGCATCCAGGTTCCTCCGCTCGGCATCGGCACCTGGTCGTGGGGCGATAAGATGTTCTGGGGGTATGAGCAGGGGTACCATGAATCGGATGTCCGCGCCGCCTTCGATTACTGTATTCAGGCGGGTATCGATTTCTTCGACACCGCCGAAGTCTATGGCCTCGGCAAGTCGGAAGAACTTCTCGGAAAGTTCCTCGCCGGCGGAAACCACCGCGCGGTCGTCGCCACCAAGTTTTTCCCCTTCCCGTACCGGCTGACAAAAGGCGGCCTGCACCGCGCTCTTCGCGGCAGCCTGCGCAGGCTCGGGCTTCCCAAGGTCGAACTGTATCAAATTCACCATCCCATGCCGCCGGTCGCCATCCCAACCTGGATGGACGCGCTCGCCGAAGCCGTCCAGAACGGGACGATCCTGGCGGCGGGAGTCTCGAACTACGGACTGGAGCAAACCCGGACGGCGTTTCAATCCCTCGCCCGCCGCGGCATCCCTCTGGCTTCGAATCAGATCTCGTACAGCCTGTTGGAACGCACGCCGGAACGCAACGGATTATTCTCCCTTTGCCGGGAGCTTGGAATCACAGTCATCGCCTACAGCCCCCTGATGCAGGGAATCCTCACCGGACGTTATACTGCCGCGAATCCCCCGCCGGGTTTTCGGCGAAGGCGGTTCCCCCGAGAATATCTTATCCGTGTTCAACCCCTGCTGTTCGTCATGCGGGAGATCGGCCAGGCGCACGGAAAAGCGTCCCTCACGCAGGTGGCGCTGAATTGGGTGATCGGCAAGGGTGCCGTTCCCATCCCGGGAGTGAAAAACCGGCGCCAGGCGGAAGATGTGGTCGGGACTTTGCCATGGCGGCTCACGCCCGAGGAGACGACTCGCTTGGATGCCGTCAGCGATCAGGTGGCGAAGCTATAACCCCGTTCCTTCACATCTTTCTTCCTGCGCTTGAGAAAAAGAAAGGCGGACTTTTTCGTGGATCGGATTGGTTCGGCGGTGAGCGGGATGCGAATTCGGAATGCCCCCGGGCCGGAATGGGAATCCGATTGGATGGATCATGCCTCCGGATGACAACCTGCTATTAAAGGAAGATGTATCGCCGCGCATCCTGGTCACCGGCGTCACCGGTTACATCGGCGGCCGGTTGGCGCCGCGCCTGCTGGAAGCCGGATACCGGGTGCGGGTCCTTGTCCGCGATAAGGCGCGGCTTGCCGGCCGGCCGTGGATCGGCGAGGTGGAAATCGTCGCCGGGGACGCGTTGGAAGGAAAACCCCTGGAAGAAGCGATGCAGGATGTCGAAACCGCTTTCTTCCTCCTCCATTCCCAACGCGGGGGATCCTCCTTCCTCGAGCGGAATATCACCGCGGCGAATCGCTTTGCGGCGGCGGCCCGTTCCGCCGAAATCCGGCACATCATTTTCCTCGGCGGTCTGGGCGAGGAAAAGTCTGACCGCTCGGGATTGCTGACCTCGCAGCGCCGGACAGCTGATATTTTGCGGCGGTCCGGCATCCCGCTTACCGAATTTCGCTCCGGCGCGGTGGTGGGCAGCGGCAGCGTGCTTTTCGAAATCGTGCGCTACATCACCGAGCGGTCGCCCCTCCTCCTCTGTCCCAAATGGCTGTCCACTCCCATCCAGCCGATCGCTGTCCGCGACCTTCTGGGATACCTGATCCTCGCCGTGTGCACGCCCACCGCGCGGGGGAAGGTCATCGAAATCGGAGGGCCGGAAGTGATAACCGTCTTCCAGATGATGCGCGCGTACGCGCAGGCGCGCGGCTCGCGGCGGTTTATGATTCCCCTGCCCTGGTTCCTGCCGTGGTTGTCTTCGCAATGGGTGCACTGGATGACGCCGATTCCGGACGACCTGGCCCGGACCCGGATCGATAGTCTCTTTCATCCGGCCGTGGTGAAATCGCACACCGCGGAGGGAATATTCGGACAGCTGCCGCTGATGCACTATCGGGAGTTCCTCCGCCGGGCGATCGAAAAGATGGAACAGGGCCTGGTGGAAACAACCTGGACCGACTCCCTCGCCAGCAGCCAGGGTGATCTGCAGCCCGACAGATTGGAATCCCAGGAAGGATTGATCCTCGAGCACCGCCAACGCCTGGCCGCCGCCTCCCCGGCGGACGTGTTTAATGTATTCACCTCACTCGGCGGCGAAAAAGGCTGGTTCTACATGGATTGGATCTGGAGATTTCGCGCCTGGCTGGACCGGCTGACCGGCGGAGTCGGAAGAACGCGGGGCAGACGGCATCCGCAGGAAGTGCGGCCGGGGGACGTGGTGGATTTCTGGCGCGTGGAAAATGTGGAACAAGGGCGGATGCTTCGCCTGCGCGCGGAAATGCGCATGTTCGGCCTGGGCTGGCTTGAATTCCTCGCCCTTCCGTTGGAAAGCGGGAAAACCCGCCTGCTCCTCACGGCGTATTATCTCCCCAAAGGATTCCTGGGAATTCTCTACTGGCATTTTCTCAAGCCGATTCACGCCGCCATTTTTTCCGGGTTGATCCGGGCCATCTGCCGCCGCGCGGAAAGCGTCGCCAAAAGCGCCGCGTGACATGCTTGCATGCATGCGGGTGAGTGGAACGGGCCGACCCTGATCAGAAAAAACCAAGCCGGACTCAGGATTTTAAAAACGACCGATGGTATCCACTGGTTGCAAGCCCTTATCCTTTTTCGCTGCACGAAATTAAACCGTTTGGGGGATTGCGAAAACGCGCGCCTAGGATGGCATGAGCGAGTCTAAAGGGATTGCCGTGCCGTCCGGCAGGCTCAAGGTGAAGATTTCCGCTTTTTTATCGATCAAAAAAGCCAAGTGAATTTCAGTCAAAATATAGGAATCCGGATCTCTCGAAGTGCAGAGATGCCGGGCGTTCCCTGCTCTTCCATGTCCATCGCGGGTCATGGAAGACAGTGTG
This sequence comes from uncultured Anaerolineales bacterium, assembly GCA_964521085.1. Lineage (GTDB taxonomy): Bacteria > Chloroflexota > Anaerolineae > Anaerolineales > RBG-16-64-43 > JAFGKK01. The sequence goes on from CAZFPL010000006.1 coordinate 18,033, forward strand.
ATCCATTCGATCCTATTTTTCGTGATCCACGCCTCCACCCGTGCGGAGGTCAGCGACGGCCCTTTGATGACCTTAAACAGAATAATCAGGAATTCCTCCAATTGCGGATCATCCGCCGGCGTGCTGTCTGTTCCGCACCGGAAGGTTTCCCGCCGGAGAGCTTTGGTGATGAGCAGGCTGGCGTCACCGACCTGCACCGGTTCTTCGATGCCGGGGATCAGCGTAGGAGAGGAAGTGCGCGTCGGGAAGGAGGTTGCGGTCAACGACGGCGTGACGGTGGAGGTTATAGTTTCGGTCGGGGTCGAAGTCGGGATGGCGCTGGGTTCGGGGGAAAGGAAGGAGAAATCGCACGCCAGGAGGATGGCACAGCCGGCGGCCATAGCCGACAGAATCTCTTTCTTCCCCATCTATTTCCTCCCGCGGATTGCGATTATCGGAAACGAGCGAAATCCTGCGGTGACGGATTCGCCGAATACTTCCCCGTTTGATCCAACCTTAAAAAAATTATATCACGACCGATTATGCTTTTTTCGCGGCTTCCCCGGCGTTTCCGCTGAGGCAAAACGCGCGCAATCACGGATCGAGATTCCTGTCCTTCCCCGGCGGCGTTCCGCTGTGCGCGAAACACAATCCGGGAATTACATTTATAATCTAATTGTCCCAGCCGTTTCGGGAGGATTTTCCTTTGTCTGAGCCATACCCCCTCGCGCCGGATTTTCAACTCGTGGATACCCAAGGCTATCCGGTCAATCTCTCCACGTTCCGCGGCCACGCCAATCTTGTACTCGTTTTTAACCGCGGCCTTTCCTGCCCGTTTTGCCGCCGCCACCTCTCCCTGCTCCGCCGGGAGATGCAGGCATTTGAAACGCGTCATGCGGTAATCCTCATCATCGATCCCGATCGTCCCGAACAAATCAGGGAATATTGGGAGCGGGAAGGATTGCCGTTCCCGGGTTTCGCGGATCCAGACAGCCGCCTTGCATCCCTCTTTCATCAAAAAGTGAATATCTTCCGCGACGGACGGCTTCCCTCAGTCGTTCTCGTGGACCGCGAGAGCCGGATTCGATACCGCCACGATGGTTCTTCCGCGCCGGACCTCCCTTCGAACGAGACGCTCCTGGCGGAATTGGACCGGATCAACCGGGAACAAGCGAAATAATGACGGCGCGCGCATTTGCCGTCCTCCTGTTATGGGCGGGGATTCTCGCCGGGTGCGGGAAGGCCGAGCGTTCCTTTCGCATCGTCACCATAACCGATCTGACCGGTCCGCAGGCGGCATACGGCCAGGGAATCCGGCTGGCTGCCGCGATGGCGCTGAAGGAACAATCTGCCGCGCTTCGCAATGCCGGCTGGTGGATCGAGCTTTCCTCCTTCGATGCATACGGTTCCACGCAGGATCTTTCCGCTTCCGTTTCCCGAATCGCCGCCCAATCCGAGGCCCTCTGCGCCGTAGTGCACACCGCCACCGCCGGCAATTTGGCGTCCGCTCAGATTCTTCACGCCGCCGGAATCCCGACCGTCCTTCCGGCCGAGACCGCTCCGCTTCCGATTGGAACATCGCTGCCGGAAATCCTGTGGTTATCCCCCGAAGATCGCGCCCACGGAGCGGGCGACGCCGATTGGATTGCGGCGGAAGATTACACCTCCGTGTTCCTGCTTTTAGGTCCGGGCGAGCATGCGCAAGCCATCGAAGAGGGATTCCTCCCGCGCGCGGATACTCTCGGTTTGACGGTATCGGAGGCTCGAATTTCCCCGGCGCAGGACAGCCGCGCTTGGATCCCTTCCTTTAAATCCGCTGCGCCGCAGCTTGTCTATTATTCCGGATCCCTTGAGTTCGTCCCTTCGATCCTGGGGGATCTGGAAAGCGCAGGCTTTCAGGGCACATTGTTTATCGCGGAGAGTGAGGCGGAAGATTCGTTGCCGAAGGTCCTGAGATCCGACAAACTTCTTCTCTACTTTTCTCCGGCAACAGCCTCTTCCGAGGATTTTTCCCAATCCGTCGAGTTCGCGGAAAAATACCGGAACGCCTATGCCGCCGAACCTCCTTCGTTGGCCGCTTTGGGGTACGATGCCGTCACCTTTTGCCTTTTGCCGCTTGTGGGGCGGAACGCCGCCGATCCGAGCCAGACCTCGCCGCGGGCGGAAATCATCTCGCGCTGGCGGTCCGGCAAGGTTCTGGAAGGCATTGCCGTCGATTATTCCTTCGTCCGTGGGCGGCCATGCCGCACTCAGGTGTTCACCCCTTCCAAGGATCCGGGCGCTTTCTGGATTCCCGTGCCGCAGCCGGATCCGGCGGAAGGCGAAAACTCCGGTTGTTGAATCAACGCATCCGATCCGGTGCCATCGATGGATCCCCTTCCGACAGGGTTTCGTTTTCCCGGCGAGGATGCTATCATCGCCCCGGAGGAGCGGACATGCGCTTGCAGGAGAACAGCCTGATTTGCATCATCGGCGGCGGACCGGCCGGGTGCTTCGCCGCCATCCATCTGTTGGACCGCGCCCGCGAAGCATCCATCCATCTGGATGTGCGGATCTTCGATCCGCGCTTCGTCCGCGAAGCGCGCGGGTTGGCAAGCTGCAAGGGCTGCGCCGGGATCGTTTCGGCGAACGCGCTGCAGGCGGTCGAATCCATCAACCTCCAAGTCCCGCCCAGCGTGATCCAGGAAACCATCGAGGAATACCGCGTTCATATCCTGGGCAAAATCATCCGTCTTCCCCAGCCCCGACCGGGGCGCAGGATCCTGAGTGTATACCGTGGCCGCGGCCCCCGGTTGCACAGTGGCGAACCAATCGAAAGTTTCGATGCCTTTTTACTGGCCGAAGCGCGGGCGCGCGGCGCCGTATATCTGCCGCAGCAGGTGCGTTCGGTGGGATGGGAAGAGGGCCCGGTAGTGCACACCGACTCCGAATCCTTCCCCGCCGACCTCGTCGTCGTGGCCAATGGAGTCAACAGCCGCCCGGTTCTCGACCCGGTGTTCGATTATGTTCCTCCCCCCACCGAGATTATGGCGCAGGATGAAATCCGCAAACCGCCCCAGTGGCCTGCCCATACCGTGGCGGCGTTCTTCGGGGAACCCAAAGGATTGGTGTTCGGGGTTATGGTCCCGAAAAGGGAATACCTCAACGTATCCCTGCTGGGGTATGGAATGGGGCCGGATCCGATCCGGGAGTTCTTCCAAGCGCAGCAGGAACCGATCGCCAACTATCTCGCCACCCCGCCGGAGGGTTGCTGCGGCTGCGGGCCGCGCGTCCCGCTGCACGCCGCGCGCCGCTTCTTTGGCGACCGGTGGGTCGCGGTGGGGGATGCGGCCGTAGCCAGACTCTATAAGGACGGGATTTTTTCCGCCTTCACCACGTCGCGGATGGCGATGGACACGGCTCTCCAGAACGGGGTCAGCGCGGCCGCCTTCGAATCCGGTTACGCATCCACCGCCCGGCAAATCGCCGGCGACAACCAGTATGGCGAGATCCTCTTCGGGATCAGCAACGCCATCATGAAGAATCCGCGCCTCACGGCCGCTTTCCTCTACAGCCTGCGCCTGGACGAACACCGGCCTCCGGAGAAAAAGATTTTGGCGCGGACGATCTGGGGCATGCTCACCGGCGACGAATCCTACCGGGAGCTGTTCCGCATGTCCTTCCGGCCGCGCGACCTTGCGGAACTCGGCCGCGAGGCGCTCCGCCGCCAATGGAGAGCCGCGCGGAGGGGGTAGCCGCGCCGGGAAGGAAGCCGCCGTATGCGTTCCCGTTTGCCCATCCTCGGAATTTCAATTTTCTTCGCCCTCCTGACGCTGATCCCATATGGAATCGCGTACGGAAGCGCCGGCGAATTCCGTTTCACCGGATTCCTGTTCAATCCATACGACGCGGCATCCTATCTGGCGAAAATGCGGCAGGGATATGACGGGCAGATCCTCTACACGCTGGCCTTCACCAATGATCCCGGGCCGGGCGCGTTGATTTTCACCTACTACCTCCTGCTCGGCCGCCTGGCCCGCCTGTTGGGGCTGCCGCTGATCGTCCTGTGGCACACGGCGCGCATCCTGGGCGGGGCGTTTTTCCTGATCGTCGCCTGGGAGTTTTTCGGCCGGATCGGACTTTCCGCGCGCGGCCGGCGCATCGCCTGGATCATCCTCCTCCTCGGTTCGGGATTCGGATTCCTCGTCATTCCTCTCGGCACCTTTACGGCCGATCTCTGGGTGTCTGAATACATCCCCTTCCTCGGGATGCTCACCAGCGCGCATTTCCCGCTCGCGAGCGGGTTGATCCTTCTTCTGGCGATGGGTATCGCCCTGCCCGCCCGCCGGCCGACGTTGTTCTCGATAGCGGCCGCATTCCTCCTTTCCACCGTCCTGGCTTCGATCCAGCCGTTCGGATTCCTGCCCCTCGGCTTGGCGCTTTCGGTGTGGATGCTTTGGAGCCGGATCCGCCACGGCCGTTTTCCGGAGGGCTCCATCCTGCACCTGGCAGCCGCCGGATTTGGAATCTTGCCTTGGGGCGTATACGATCTCTGGATGACGCAGACCCTGCCGCGATTCGGTGTGTGGTTCTCTCAGAATCAAACCCCCACTCCGCCGGTTTGGGATGTCGCACTCTCCTTGGGTTTGCCCGGGATCTTCGTTGCGGCATCCTGCGTCCGCTGGATGCGGAGCCGGGCGGCCTTCCGGGAGAAGATCGGTTCCGTCCGCAGCGAGACGCTGCTGCTGGCATTGTGGCTCGGCCTCAACCTTGTTCTTTTATATGCGCCCTTCCCGCTGCAGCGGCGCCTGATGCTGGGAATGTGGATACCGCTCGCGGCGCTGGCCGCGCCGATTATGGAGTCGTGGTTATTTCCTTCCATTCTTTCCATCCGGCGCGCACTCGCCGCCGGCATCCCCCTATGCCTGACGAATGCGGTTTTTCTGGTGCTCATCCTGCTTGCCGGTGTATCGCACGATTCGCTTCTCTTCCTGAGCCGTGATGAAGCCGCCGCCGTGGATTGGATGAACGTCCACGCGAAGGCATCCGTCGTGCTGGCTTCGCCCGGGGTCAGCATGTGGCTGCCCGGCATGGCGGGGGTCCGCGTGGTGTACGGTCACCCGATGGAGACGCCCGATGCGGACCGGGCCCGGAAGGATGTGGAAACGTTTTTTGAGTCTTCGGATGCGGATACCCGGACCCGGATCCTTATCGATCATCAAGTGAATTGGGTTTTATGCACGGCGGATGAGCCGGGGTGCCGCGCGGACGAAAACGGCCTCTTGGAGGAAGTGTTCTCATCGGACGGCGTGAAAATACTGGCCGTCCAGACTGAATATTGACTTTTTCTGCCGATTGGTACCCAACCCGGAAAAAGCGGATCCAACCCGGCGTTTTCTTTACGCGTTCGGTGCCGCCCGACCATGGACCCTTTTCAACGGTGTCTTCGCAACCCTCTTGCTCGACGCCGGCCATCCCGTACTCCGCTCTCTTTCCGACCCGCGACGAGGCGGGCGGCGAAGCAATACTCTGATAGCACCGCCTCCGCCGCTTGCGCCGCACTCCTGCGCAAGCGGCAAATCCAATTCGTCCTCATCCACACGCTCTGGCGGATATTCAATGGGAGCATGGAATCCCCGCCGTTGGTCGAGGAAGGCCGCTTCGGAAGCATCGCCATCTACCGTGTGCCGCAGCAAGCCCGACCATCGGGAGCCGCCTTTTCGCATTTTCCGAATTTTCGAAATGCGTATACGTTTCTCCCCCGCGGGTTCAATCCGTGCGGTGCCAAGATTTATTTTTTTATTATTTTGCTTGCAATCTGAACTATTGTTCATTATACTCGCGCTAACATGCAGAACAGGAAGTGGACATCGAGGATGAAAGAGTCTCCAAAGATTTTTAACTCCCTTTCCACAACCACAATCCTTTTATTCTTGACTTTCTTGGAAGCATTGGGAGGATTGATCGTCCTGATCGCGTTCCCCGGCGGCCTGCTGCTTCCATATCGGATTTCCTTCCTCGTCATCTTCACCGCTCTGCTGCTGTTATCCGGTTGGGGGACGTGGAGAGCCTTCGCAAACAGCGCCGGGGCGGGCGCTGTCTTGCGGCGTTGGTTCGAGTCTCCGACTGTCATTCCGCGGTTCATTCTTGGTTTTTTTGTTTTTTCCATCTTTGTCATTTTCTTGGCAATCCTATGGATCCCGGATCCGTCGCTTAAGCAGGCCGGCGGGTCGTTGTCGCGGATCGCCCTCTTTTCCATGTGGATCGCTTGCATCGCAGTCCAATGGGGCGCCGCATGGTGGATCGTCCATAAAAAAGAATCCCTGGTGTTTCCTCCGCGGATGCTCGAAGCGATCCTGCTTCTGGCGGTATTCCTGGCCTCGCTGGCCGTCCGCATTCCGATGACGGGTTATGGATTGCCGTATCAGGGCGTCTGGGATGAAGTGGTGACGTATCCGCAGGCGTTGCGGATGTTTGTCGAGCCCGGTTTGAAACCGGCCGCGTACGTGCCGGCCTATGGATATTCGTCCTACGGCGACCTGCTTACCTACATTACCTTCGCGGGGGAAACGGTCGGCTATTTCGACGGAATGCGCAACGGCGAAGTGCACTCGGTATCCGAATTCGTGTCCCCGCCGCGAGGCGCGGTTTCCATTTACGAGGCGGTTCATCCCTCCGGAATTCCGCTTCGCTACCCCCGTCTCCTGATCGTGTTGATCAATTGCCTTGCGCCCGTGTTTATTTTTTTCATCCTCCGCAAATACTTCCGGTTGAATGCCTGGCTTTGTTTCGGGGCATCCGTGATCTACGCCGTTTTCAGCCGCGAGGTCATCTACTACTCATCCTATATCCTTCCGGACGCCCTGGCGGCGACGTTCACCGTGATCCTTCTATGGGCGGCCATGGAAGCCATGCAACGCGGCGGGAAGGAATTTCTGCCGTGGCTCGGCTGCGGGATTTTGGCGGGGGTGGTTATCAGCATCAATATCCGCAATATCGCGGTCTTGCTTATTCCCATCATCGCCTTTCTGCTCGCCTGGAAGAAGGGAACGAACCCCTGGCTGCTTCCGGCCGTGATCATCGGCGCGGTTGCGGGCTTTGCGCTGACGTCGCCGTATTCGCTGATCGATTTTCCCTCCTACCTCCGGCGAATTTCCTCGCTGCAATGGAATCACGACACTTCCCTGTCCCATCGTTTATCGAGTTTGGTGTTCTACATCCGTGGAGCCTTTGCGCCGGGCTTTCAATCCGCCTATGTGAATTCCACCGAAGGAAGCGCCGGCGTGGGCATCTGGGTCGGGATCCTGGCGCTGCTCGGGATCTATCGGGGAATCCTGCGCTGTGCGCGGAAAACGCTGCTCCTGCTGGCGTTCTCTGCCATACAATTTTTCCTCGTCCTGTCGGTCGTGGAAAACTACACCCGCCACATCCTGATCCTATACCCACTGTTTTGTTTGCTGGCCGGAAACGGTTTGGCGCTGCTTGCGGAGCTGCTCCGCGGCGGGATGAACCGGATCCCATCGGGCCAACTGCGGATCTGGGGACGCTACGCTCCGGCAATCGTGCTGGTTGTGTTCCTCGCCCTCCACGCAGGTCAACTCCGCCTGACCGCAGAGTACGTCCAACGGACCAGCGCCTTTCGACCGTCCCAAACGCAAGCGGTGAATTATTTAAAGGGGCTCCTCCAACCCGGGGATATCGTCGGCCTTCAAGCCGAACTGCCATTCGTGGAGGAGTACCTTACGCAACAGGGCATTTCCTTCCGGCGCGTTTCAGCCTCCGAAACGATATCGGAACTGAGAGCGCAGGGCATCACCTATGTGATCGGGACCGACCGTCTGGCGAGCGATTATCTTCTGGCTGCCCCCGTCGTCTGGGAAGGTTATTTTCATACGCCCGGATCGATCCTCGCATCCTTCGGAAAGGATCCCCTGGAGGCCGAAGGATTCCCCTGCGCTGATCTCTATTTGTTTGTCGGCAGAATTCCGGGGAATTGACCGCGCATGGCATCCTATCCGTCAACGTCCTCCCCCGACACAACGGCAAGGGAATATTTTAATGAGCGGCGAAGCTATTGGGATTCGATTGCGCGCCGGATGGATTCCATGCACAGCTGGAACGGGTTCTATCGCAACCGGCTGCAGCAAGTCTACGCCGGCCTGATCGCTCCCGGGTCGCGGGTATTGGAGTTCGGATGCCATCAGGGCGACCTGCTCGCCGCGGTCAATCCCTCGTTCGGGGTCGGCGTGGATTTCTCAAGGGAAATGGTCCGCCGTGCCAGGAGCCGGCACCCGCACCTTCGATTCATCGAAGCGGATGCCCATGCCGTCCCCCTGGGAGGAAAATTCGACGCCATCATTCTCTCCGATCTTCTAAATGACGCCTGGGATGTCCAAAAGATTTTTCAACAAATCTCCCGATTGTCAACAATGCATACGCGGATCATCATCAATTCGTATTCCCGGGTTTGGGAACCGCCCCTCGCGGTCGTTCGCAAATTGGGCCTGGCGCAGCCGGTTTTGCCGGGAAACTGGCTGACGGCCGAGGACATCGTCAACTTCGCCAATCTCGAAAACAACGAGGTCTTCCGGCAATGGCAGGAGATCCTCTTCCCGCTGCCGATCCCGGTCCTCGCGGACTTCTGCAATAAATTCCTTGTGAGGTTCTGGCCTTTTCGCCTTCTGGCGCTCTCGAATTTTTTCGTCGCGCGGCCGAAACCGGACCCGCGGGCCGCCGGGGAATACTCCGTTTCGGTGGTCATCCCGGCCCGGAACGAGGAAGGCAATATCGCGAAAATTTTTTCCCGGGTCCCGGAGATGGGGAAGGGAACGGAGCTGATTTTCGTCGAGGGTCATTCCCGCGATCAAACGCTGGAAGTCATCCGGCGCGAAATCCAAAACCATCCCCGCCGATCCGTCCAGCTCCTTCGGCAGACGGGAATTGGAAAGGGGGATGCCGTCCGGATGGGGCTTCCCCAAGCCCGCGGCGAGGTGTTGATGATCCTGGATGCGGACCTGACGGTTTCCCCGGACGATCTGCCACGCTTTTACGACGCCCTGGTTTCCGGCAAAGGCGAGTTGGTGAACGGGGTTCGCTTGGTGTATCCCATGGAACGGCAGGCGATGCGATTCCTCAACCTTATGGGCAACAAATTTTTCTCCCTGAGCCTCTCCTGGCTGTTGGGACAACCGATCAAAGACAGCCTGTGCGGCACCAAGGTTCTATGGAAGTCCGATTACAATAAAATCGCCGCCAACCGCGCCTATTTCGGCGAATTGGACCCGTTCGGCGATTTCGATCTCATTTTTGGGGCGGTGAAATTGAACCGACGGATCGTGGATTTGCCGATTCGGTACCGCGAACGGACGTATGGAACCACGAACATCCATCGGTGGTCGCACGGTTGGCTGCTGGCGAAAATGCTGATCGTTGCGGCGCGGACAATTAAATTCGTATAGCGCACGGCCGGAAACAACAAAAGGGAACACGTCGATTTGCCGCCATGCCTCTTCCGCGTCTGAAACTTCTCCCCCTTTCGGAGTACGTAGGCGTCAACCTGGAAGATCCAATCCGGTTCTATGGGCTGCCCATCATCGGTCCTTTATACCGCCGCCGGGTGGAAAACTGCCTGGCGGAATTATCGGGCGGCAGCCGGATTCTGGAAATCGGTTTTGGCTCCGGCGTGACGTTCCTGAACCTCTCCGAAACGTACCAGGAACTGTACGGGCTGGATTTGACCGCCTCCGTGGAAATCATTCAGGGTTTTTATCGGCGGAAGGGCGTGGAGACCCGCCTGCGCAACGGCAGCATACTGGACATGCCGTTCCCGGACGGCTTTTTCGATTCCGTTCTGCTGATCAGCATCCTGGAACATCTGCGCCCGGCGGAGCAGCCCCTTGCGTTTCAGGAAATATCCCGGGTGCTCAGGCGCGGCGGCCAGGTCGTCTACGGCATACCCCGCGAGCGGCCGCTCATGCGCTGTGCGTTCCGATTGCTGGGGTACGATATTCGGAAACATCATTTTTCCACCGAGGCGGATGCATCGAGCGCGGCCCGGAGCATATTCCGGGAAGTGTCCATCAAGAAAATGCGCGGCCCGATGGGTCTGTTCGGCGAGATTTACGAAATCGGCCATTTCCGAAAAGAGTAATCCTTCATCATAGTTTTCGGTACAGGGGCGGAGACTACCCGGAATGGTAAATCCTACTCCGCATGTTATCGTGCCGCTTTGCGTCTTTGCGCCTTGGAACCTGTGCGTCAAGGTTTTTAAAAGGCAATGCAAAGGCGCCCAGGCGCAAAGAAAAACCATAAAAAACCTCGTTTTTCCCTCAATTCCCGAATAGGACACTATAGATCGGACGGCGAATTCGGATATTGACATTCCCCGGATAACTTATAAAATAAATGAACGTTCGTTCATTTAATTGGGATTTATTCAATGATCAGGAAGAAGAAAATCACACCCCGGAATACCCGCGACTCGATCATCCAGGCCGCATTTTCGTTGTTTCTCGAACGGGGATTTCATGGAACCAGTATGCGGCAAATCGCCTCCAAAGCGGGCCTGACGGTTGCGGCGGCTTACAACCACTTCAAGAATAAGGAGAAGTTGTATGAAGCCGTGCTGCGCCTCCACCAACCTTACGCCCATGTCCTCCCTGCCCTGGCAAATGCCCAAGGCGAGACCGTCGAGGAATTACTCGCCTCGGCTGCCCGGTTGATGATCGAAGCGCTCGACCGGGAGCCGGGATTCCTCAAACTTATGTTCATTGAAATCGTGGAATTCAAAAACAAGCATATCCCGGGGTTGTTCCACGAAGTGTTCCCGCAGTTGGCCGGCTTCATTCAAAGGATCTCCGGGCGCAAAGGGCGGCTGCGATCCATCCCCCCGGCCGTCTTGGTGCGGTCATTCGCCGGACTGTTTTTTTCCTACTACATCACCGAACTCCTGATTTGGAAATATCTGCCGGCCTCCATGCAAACCGAATGCTTCGATGATTTCGTAAATATCTATCTGCACGGGGTGATTGCCCCCGCCCCGGCGGCTACGGAGTGACCATGTCCTTCTCGCGATTGCTGGCCCTCATCCGCAAGGAATTCCTCCAGATCCGCCGGGATCCGCGCACGCTGATTCTGGTGATCGTGATCCCGATCATGCAGATGATCCTGCTTGGGTATGCCGCCACCAACGATGTCCGCAACGTTCCCTTGGTCGTCCTCGACCAGGACCGCAGCCCGCAAGCCCGCGCACTCCTCGAAGCCTACCGGGTGGCGGATTACTTCCGCCTGGTCGGAGAGGTCGATTCGGAGCAGGATCTGCGGGCGGCGATCGACGGCGGGAAAGCGCGCGCCGGCCTGATCATCCCGCCCGATTACGGGGAACGAATCACCAGCGGCGCCAAAGCCCAGGTCTCCTTCATCCTCGACGGCTCCGATCCAACGGTGGCTTCCACCGCACTTTCCGCCGCGCAGATGATCGGGCAATCGTTCGCCACGGCCATCCTTTCGGAACGCATGGCCCGCCGCGGTTCCACGGCGGCCGTCGAACCGCCGCTGGAAGTGCTGACCCAGGTCTGGTACAACCCGGACCTGATCAGCGCGTATTTCATGATCCCCGGCGTGATCGGCGTCATCCTCCAAGCGTTGACTTCGATCCTCACCGCCACCGCTATCGTCCGCGAACGGGAACGCGGGACGATCGAGCAACTCATCGTCACCCCCATTCGTCCGCTCGAACTCATCATCGGCAAGTTGCTGCCGTACGTCCTGCTTTCATTCCTGAACACCTTCGAAGTGATCGCCCTCGGCCACTGGTGGTTCGGCGTCCCGGTCCGCGGTGACCTGGTAATGATCGCGTTGTTGTCGGGGTTGTTCCTGCTTTCGAGCCTCGGAATCGGGATTCTTGCATCGACCATAGCCAACACCCAGCAGGAAGCCATGCTCACCGTGTGGATGACGCTGCTCCCCAGCATTTTCCTTTCGGGATTCTTCTTCCCGCTCGAAGCCATGCCGCCGGTGTTGCAAGCGGTTTCGTACCTGACTCCGCTCCGCTATTATCTGATCATCATCCGCTCCCTGATGCTGAAAGGGGTAGGAGTGGAAGCGTTCACCAATGAAATCATCGCACTCGCGGTATTCGGCGTGCTGATCATGGGGATTGCCGCGCTGCGGTTCCGCAAACGCCTGGATTAACGTCAAGGAGGTTTCCATGCACGGGAAAATTCGTCGCATCCTGCCGGTCATCGTCATCCTCGTTCTGGCAAGCGCCGCCCTCGCCTGGTATTTCTTCGCGCGGGCCGGCTCGCAAACGAGCGGCGCCATCACCGCTTCCGGTACGGTCGAAGCGGTGGAAGTGATCATCTCCACCGAAATTTCCGGCCGGGTGACGGAAGTCCTCGTCTCGCAGGGGGAATCCGTCACCGCCGGCCAGGCGCTGATCAAACTGGATGGTACGCTGCTGCAAGCCCAGCGCAACCTGGCGGAAGCCGGCCAAGCCACAGCCCAAGCCGGATCAAATTCCGCGCGTGCGGCGCTGGAAACGGCGCGCACGCAATACGAGCAGATTCTGGAGACGGCCCGCTTGGCGGAATCCCCCGCCCGCTCGGCCGCCCTGGGATCGTCGCAACCCTCGGATTTCGACCTGCCGAATTGGTATTTCACCAAGGAAGAGCAGATCGCCGCCATGGAAGCGGAAGTGGAAGCCGCCGGCAAAGCCCTGGAGATCGAGCGCGAACGATTGAAATTGCTTCTCAATGATCCGGAGTACGCGGGGATCCTCGCCGCCGAGCAGCGATTGGCCCAGGCGCGCGCGGCATACCTCACGGCGCAGGACGCGCTGAATAAGGCAAAGGCGGCCGGCGCGGACAAGGAATTGATCGATGCCGCACAGGCGCAATTCGACTCCGCCAAGGAGGAATTGGAGGCCGCCCAGCAAGCGTACGACGAATTGCTTAACACCGATCAAGGAAAGAAACTTCTGGAGGCCCGGGCAAGAGTCCGCGCGGCGGAGGAACGCTACTACGCCGCCCTCGACCGGCTGGCCCGGCTGCATACCGGCGAGGATTCATATGCCGTCAAGCTGGCCGCAGCAGCCGTGCAACAGGCCGAAGCGGGCGTCACCCAGGCCGAAAAAGCCGCCGCCCAGGCTCAGGCCCAACTCGATTCGATCGACGCGCAAATCGGCAAGCTGACCGTGTTCGCCCCCGCCGACGGCACCGTGATTGAACGCAATATCGAACCCGGCGAGATGGCCATCGCCGGTTCCACCGCGCTGGTCCTCGGCCAACTCGATACATTGACCATCACCGTATACATCCCGGAGGATCGTTACGGGGATATCCAAGTAGGGGAGACCGTCGAAATCACCGTCGACTCCTTCCCCGGCCAGACCTTCACCGGTTCGGTCACCCGGATCGCGGACCGGGCGCAGTTTACCCCGCGCAACGTTCAAACCGAAGAAGGCCGCCGGACCACGGTATTCGCCGTGGAAATCACGGTAAGCAACCCCGGACCGGAATTGAAACCCGGCATGCCGGCGGACGTGGTCTTCGAGTAGGCAGGGCACCGAAGCCAGGAGAGAAGGCAAGGAATGAATCCACGAAGGACAAGAAGAGCACCAAAGAATAATAAGAAACACGAAGTCTTGGAGGAATAAATTCATGCTCTTCGTGCTCTTCGTGGAGAAGAATAGAAATCCCTGTTTGTATAGTCTTGGAATATGGAAAAGGGAAAAATCTTGACACCGAGCAGGATTGCGATCGAAGCGGAAAGCGTGGTTAAAACATACGGCGACGTTCATGCCGTCGACAACCTCACCCTGCGTGTGGAAGAGGGCGAGATCTACGGCCTGGTGGGTCCGGACGGCGCCGGAAAGACCACGATGATGCGCCTATTGTGCGGGGCGGTGGCGCCCTCATCCGGGAAGGTCAAGGTCGCCGGATGGCCCATCCCAAAACAGGTTGAGCAAGCCCGGTCCCACATCGGATATCTGCCGCAGCGTTTCTCGCTTTATGAAGAATTGACGGTTCTGGAGAATCTGCGGTTCTTCGCCGAAGTCCGCTCGCTCTCCGGCAAGGATTGGCTTCCGCGCAGCAAGGAGATCCTGGATTTCGTCGGGCTGAGCGAGTTCGCCGGCCGCCGCGCGGGGCAGCTCTCCGGCGGGATGAAGCAAAAACTCGGATTGGCCGCCGCGCTGGTCCACCGGCCGAAAATCCTCCTGCTCGACGAACCCACCACCGGCGTGGATCCCGCGACCCGGCAATCCTTCTGGCAGTTGATCATCCGGTTGGTTTCGGAAGGAAGCCTTTCGGTTCTGGTCAGCACACCGTATATGGATGAAGCCGGCAGATGCAACCGGGTGGGTTTCATGCAATCCGGGCGCCTGATCGTCGAAGGTCCGCCCGGCCGGCTGCGCGCCATGCTGGACGACCGGATCCTCGAGGTGCTCGGCCAGCCGCTCGGCCTTCTGCGGAAAAGCGTCCGCGATGATCCGGATGTGGAGGATGCGCAGATGTTCGGAGACCGCCTGCACCTGCGGACGCGCGCCGGAGCCCGGGATGCCGTCGCCGGACGGATCCGGCAAATCGCCGTTGAAAAACGGATCACGGTCGAACGGGTGCGCCCGATCGCCGCCGGTTTGGAGGATGTGTTTATTTCCCTGCTGGAGGTGAAGCGGTGAACGCGGTCGTTCATACCGACGCCTTGACCAAACGCTTCGGCCTGTTCACCGCGGTGGACGGGGTGAGTTTCGAGATCCCGGCAGGCGAAGTGGTCGGGTTCCTCGGACCGAACGGGTCGGGAAAGACGACCACCATCCGCATGCTGCTGGGATTGCTCCAGCCGACCTCCGGCAACGCCGACGTCCTGGGGTTCGACGTCCGGAAAAATCCGGAGGAGATTCGCGAGCGGGTGGGATACGTCAGCCAGAAGTTCGCGCTGTATTACGACCTGACCGTAATCGAAAACCTGCAATTCTATGCGGGAGTCTATGGAGTGGCCGACCGCGGGCGGATCCGGGACGTGCTGCACCTCGTGGGTCTGGAGAAATTCGACCGCACGCCGGTAGCCGGGCTTTCCACCGGCTGGAGGCAGCGGCTGGCGCTTGCCACGGCGATCGTTCACAAACCGAAATTGTTCTTTCTCGATGAACCCACCTCGGGCGTGGATCCCACCGCCCGGCGCGCTTTTTGGGATCTGATCTACCGCCTGGTGGAGGAAGGCACGACCGCGCTCGTCACCACGCACTACATGGACGAAGCTGAGTACTGCAGCCGGGTGGGAATCATGAGCGGCGGCCGGCTGCTGGCGCTGGATACTCCCGGCGCGCTGAAGCGCGAGGCGTTGCCCGGCCGCGCGTGGGACGTGTACGCCGACCCGCTGCTGCCCGCGCTGGCCGCGCTGGGGGCGTGCCCGTGCGTCCTGCGCGCCGGATTGGCGGGAGACCATTTGCGTGCGATCACACCGGTCGAGACGGAGGAAGCGGATTTGCTTGCAAGCATCCGGCCGGAAGGGATTCGCATCCATTCGCTGGAGTTGGCGGAACCGACTCTGGAAGATGTATTTTTATCGTTAACCACGCAGAAATCCCCGGCCCCCTGACGGTTTTCCACCGCAAGGAAGAATTGGATATTTCATGCTATTATGGGATAGCCTTTCCCCTTCCGGAAACGGCGAAGGGGAAACCGTTTTCTGCTCCATGCTCATCGGCATTTTTGCCGGCCTTTGCGGAGGTCTCCATGAAGAACCGCAGACCGTCCCCCCGGAAACGATCCTCCACTATCCGCAAGAAAATTCCACCCCGCACTCCGCCTTCCCGCAGGGTGAAAGGAACCCCGTCGGAGGATTTGGCCCCCTTCTTTGATTCCGCGCTTGACTTGCTTTGTATCGGCGATTACGACGGTAATTTTCAAAAACTCAATCCGGAATGGGAAAAAATCCTGGGCTATCCGCTTTCCGAGATGACCGGGAAGCCGTATATCGATTTTATCCATCCCGATGACCGGCCGGTCACAATGCAAAGTATCCAGGAACTCGATCGGCAAAAAGAAGCGGTGACGGTCTCCAACCGGGTCCGTTGCAAGGATGGAACATATCGATGGCTGGAATGGAAAGCATTTATGCGCGGAAAGCTCGTGTATGCCGCCGCCCGCGATATCAATGACCGGAAACAGGCGGAGGACGCGCTGCGGGAATCGCGGCAAATGCTGGAGACTATCCTCGACGCTATCCCGGTCCGGGTATTTTGGAAAGACCGCCATTCGGTCTACCTGGGATGCAATCGGTCATTTGTCGAGGCCAGTGGGGTATCTTCCTCGGCGGAGATCATTGGAAAGGACGATTATCATTTGGTTCCAGCGGAACAGGCGGATTTATTCCGCGCGGACGACCGGGCGGTCATGGAGAGCGGCAATGCAAAATTACTCTATGAAGAGCCGCGGACTCGGGCCGACGGCAGACAGAACTGGCTGCGCGCGAGCAAGATTCCCCTGCGCGATCTGGACGGGAACATTCGGGGGGTTCTGGGAACGTTTGAAGACATCACCGAGCAAAAAACGGCGGAGAAGGCGCTGCGCGAAAGCGAGGAACGCTACCGCCGGATCACCCGGACAATCACGGATTACATCTACCATGTGCGGGTGGAAAACGGGAAAGCCGTGGAGACCTTCCATGGCCGTCGCTGCCTGGCGGTGACCGGATGTTCCGCGGAAGAATTCGCCAAGGATCCGAACCTCTGGATCCGCATGGTCGATCCGCAAGACCGTTCCCTTGTCGAGGAACAAGCGCGGCTCATCCTTGCAGGGAAGGAAGCTCCGGTGGTCGAGCACCGCCTTTGGCGCAAAGACGGAGCCCGGCGCTGGGTCCGGAACACCCCGGTGCTATATCACAATAAGGAAGGAAAGCTGCTGAGTTTCGATGGGTTGATCCAGGATATCACCGAGCGCAAGGAAGCCGAACTGCAGCTCCGCGTCCAGCACGACCTGGCGCTGGCGCTCAACGCCACCACCAATATGGAGGACGGCCTGCGGCTGTGCCTGGAGACCGCCATGCATGTCTCCGGAATGGAGGGCGGCGGGATCTACCTACTGGACCCCGTCATCGGCACAATGGATCTGGTCGTACATCAGGGCCTGTCACCCGATCTTGTCTCCATCGTCGGACATCTGCAATCCGACCGTCCGGAAGCGCGCTGGATGATGGAAGGACAGCCCATCTACACGGATTACCAGAACCGTAAATCGCATATGGAGTCGATACCGCAGCCATATGAGGGGTTCCATTCGATGATCGGAATTCCCATCCGGTACGAACAACAGATGATCGGATGCCTGAACCTTGGTTCATCCACCATCGACGTCATTCCCCTTTCCCTTCGGGAAGTCCTGGAAATGATAGTCGCTCAAATCGGAAACGCCATCGCCCGTTTGCGCATCGAAGCGGCACTCCGCGAAAGCGAGGAACGGTACCGCCAGCTTTTCGAGGCCGAATCCGACGCCATCGTCTTGATCGAAAATGAGACCGGCCGGATATTGGAAGCCAATCAGGCGGCCTCCGTATTATACGGATACAACCGCGACACCCTGCGGTCGATGAGAAACGTCGACGTCTCGGCCGAACCGGAGGATACCCGGCGGATTACGGAAACCACGCCGGCCATCCCGGAAAAGGTCGTCACGGTCCCGCTTCGGTATCACCGCAAGCAGGACGGATCGATTTTCCCGGTCGAGGTCACCGCCCGATTTTTCACCTGGCAGGGAAAGTCGGTGCATCTCGCGGCGATCCGCGACATCACCCAGCGGCGTAAGACGGAGGAGGAATTGAGCGAATCGCGCCAGATGCTGGAAACGGTCCTGAACACCATCCCGGCGCGGGTTTTCTGGAAGGACCGCGATCTTGTCTACATGGGATGCAACCGGGCGTTCGCCCAGGATGCGGGATTCCGCACGCCGGAAGATGTTGTTGGCATTGACGATTATAAAATCGGATGGGGAGATCATGTGGATGAGTACCGGTCCGACGATCGGACGGTCATCGATACCGGGACGGCGAAAATGAACTACGAAGAAGCCGCGATCAATGTCGAGGGCAGGAAATTCTGGGTCAGCACCAGCAAAATACCGCTTCGCGATCCGGAAGGGAATATCCGTGGGGTGTTGGGAACCTACGAGGATATCACCGAACGAAAACAGGCAGAAGAAGAAATCCGCGCTTTGAATGCGGAGCTGGAGCAACGGGTAGCCCTGCGGACCGCGCAGCTCGAAGCCGCCAACAAGGAGCTGGAAGCCTTCAGCTATTCCGTTTCCCACGACCTGCGCGCGCCGCTGCGCGCCATCGACGGATTCACCCGAGCCATCGAAGAAGATTATGGGAAAACCTTGGAAGAGGAGGGAAAACGGTTATGCGCGGTCGTGCGGCGGAATACCCGGCAGATGAACGAACTGATCGACGCTCTCCTGGCGCTCTCGAGGTTCAGCCGGACCGAAATGGAATATATGCCCGCCGATATGGACACCATGGTCCGGTCGGTGTTCCAGGAGCTGACCACCCCGGAAGGCCGCGCCCGAATCGATTTTCGCCTTGGGCCGCTCCCGACGGTGACGGGAGATCCGATCCTGCTCCGCCAAGTGTGGACCAATCTGATTTCGAATGCGATCAAATTCAGCGCCAAGCGCGATCCGGCGCGGATCGAAGTGGAATGCCGGAGTACACCGGAAGAGGATGTTTTCACCATCCGTGATGACGGCGCCGGATTCAACATGCAATACGCCAACCGGCTCTTCGGCGTGTTTCAGCGGCTGCACAGCGCATCGGAATTTGAGGGAACCGGAGTTGGATTGGCGATCGTGCAGCGGGTGATCCATCGCCATGGCGGCCGGGTATGGGCGGAAGGCGAAGTGGAAAAGGGCGCCGAATTCCATTTCTCGCTGCCGAAAAAAAAATGACGGGATACGTCCTTTTCTTGGCGGCCGGGATGGAACCGAATTGCCGCCTCGAACGGATCCGATCCGCGGACCGGTCACCGGAGTTTCGCAAGGATCAGGACAATCAGAACCGCCACCAAAGAGGATACCGCCCCGAGAATCAACGCGCTGCGCAGAAATCGAGGCGGGAGAGCTTTGTGCAAAGCCTGGTAGACGGTCGCCGTTAGGCTGCTTACGATGAGCAGCGCGAAAAGATCCCAATTGCTCTCCGAAAAGAAAAAGCTGCGGACGGTAATATCCAGCAGTAAACCGAACAACAATATCGTAAATCCCAATCGACTGCCTTCATTCTCCACAGCCCGTGTCCGCTCATCCTGAAGGATCAGCTTGTCATTCATGGTTCATCTCCTTGCAGAAAGAATAAATCCTCCACCTGCTTCTCCAATTTTTTCGCCAGGATGAATGCCAGCAGCGCCGAGGGACAATACTCCCCGCTTTCGATGGATCCGATTGTCTGGCGGGTTACGCCGGCCAATTTAGCAAGCGCTTCTTGCGAAAGGTCCTTTTCAGCGCGGGCGATTTTTACCCGGTTTGCGAGATAAGGTTTGGCCATGGAAAAATCCTTAAGACCAAAATCGCAGGATATGTCGATTCTGTCAAGTTTACTACACTTATTGAATAGTATATTATACTTTTTATATATAGAACTGCTCATTTTTAAAGCAAAAACCAAGAAAAAACAGGCATTAAAACAGCATCCGGCAGGTTTATCTTCCTGCCGGATAGCCGTGTGCGATCGGTTATTTCCTCATGACTGTCCGGTGTGTTTTTCCGGGGAATGACTCGGGATCAGGTGAAGATCATACGGCGTATTTTCATAGACATGATAGTTCAGCCAGTTCGCGAAAAACATCGACGCATGACCCCTCCAGCGCACCACGGGAGGGCGGGATGGATCGTCGTCCGGGAAGTAATTGATCGGAATGCGGATCGGCAGCCCTTTGGCGACATCGCGGTCGTATTCCTGTTTCAGGGTCAGCGGATCGTATTCCGAATGCCCGGTGATGAACGTCTTCTTCCCGTCGCGCGACGCGATGATATGGATTCCCGCCTCGTCGGATTCCGCCAGGATGATCAGTTCCGGCACCCGCTCGATGTCCGCGCGGCGAATCTCGGTATGGCGGGAATGCGGTGCAAAGAACACATCGTCGAATCCACGCAGTAACTCGTGGCGCGGCTCGAGAGTCCTGTGCGGAAACACCCCGAACATCTTCTCGGGAAGCGGATACTTCGGGATTCCAAAAAAATGGCGCAATCCGGCCTGGGCTCCCCAGCAGATGTAGAGGGTCGTGAATACGTTCGATTCTGCCCAATCCATGACCTCCACCAACTCCGGCCAGTAGTCCACGTCCTCGAACGGGAGATCCTCGACCGGCGCGCCGGTGATAATCAGACCGTCGAACTTCTGGCGCCGCACCTGTGCGCAGGATTTGTAATGGTTGATCAGGTGCTCCTCGGGAACGTTTTTGGCGCGGTGCGAGGCCATGTGCAGGAGAGTCACATCCACCTGCAGCGGGGAATTTCCCAGCAGCCTGAGAAACTGCGTTTCGGTGACGATCTTGGTCGGCATCAGATTGAGCATCGCCACCCGCAACGGGCGGATATCCTGGTGGCGGGCGCGCTCCTCCCCCATGACGAAAATATTCTCGCTCTCCAGGATGGTGCGGGCGGGAAGAGTTTCCGGAATTCGAACGGGCATCTTGCCTCCATCGTGCAGATATCAGCCGCCGGCGGTTTTTCGCCTATGATCGGGCTTTGCCGATCCGTCAAACCGATCGGCCCATGGACGGTTGCACCGGGCGTAGCCGCCGGGGATGCTCTGCCAAAGCATCATGCGCGGGCGGTGCCGTGCCTGCGGGAATATAACTCACGGTTCCATAAGAACAAAAAGCCCCTTCCGGTTGAGAAGGGGTGAATGGGGAAAAAATCACTTAGCCTCTCATCTTCCAGAAAAATCTGCCGGAATTGGCACCTTGGTATCCACCAGGTTGCCGAGGTTTCATCGGGCCGGGCCCTCCACCTCTCTGGATAAGAGCATGCGCTCGATCGGGTTGTTAATAGCCGGTTTTATACTACCGCGGGACGGTCATGTCAAGCCGATGCAAGGATATCGGGCAATTCCAAGATGTCACCCTGAGGCCGAGCAAAGCGAGGCCGAAAGGTCTGTTCCTCATTATCTCGAAGACCCTTTGGACGCAACGAACACGTCCTCAGGGTGACAGGATCAAGCGTCGTCCAGACCGTTCGGGCTGACCGCTGCTTACTCGTCGGGCGCCTGGGGGGCGAACTCGTCCAGCTTCAGGCTGATCACCTGCGAAGCCGAATCGGATCCCATGGAAACGCCGTAGATCACCTGCGCCGCCTGCACGGTGTTGCGGTTATGGGTGACGATCACGAATTGCGTCTGCCGGCTGAGTTCGAGAAGCAGTTCGCGGAACCGCCCGACGTTGGATTCGTCGAGCATGGCGTCCACCTCGTCCAGCACGCAGAAGGGGGTCGGGGAGACTTTCAGCAGGGAGAAGATGAGCGCGGTGGCGGTCAGGCTGCGTTCGCCGCCGGAAAGCAGCGCCAGCCCCTGCGGCCGCCGGCCGGGCAATTTCGCGCTGATGTCGATCCCCTGGCCGCCGGCATCCTCCACGTCGGTGAGGGTAAGCTTGGCGGATCCGCCGCCGAAGAGGCGGATAAATATTTTCGGGAATTCCTCCGCTACGGCCGAAAAGGTGTTCTGAAAGGCTTCGCGCATCATCATATCCAACTCGGCGATGACTTCCCGCAGCTGCACTTCCGCTTTCTGCAGGTCCTGCACCTGCGTATTCAGGAATTCGAAGCGTTCCTTGACTTCCACATATTCGCGTATGGCTTCCGGATTGATCGCCCCCATCCGCCTCACCTGGCCCCTCCGCCGGTTGACCAGGTCTTCGACATCCGGGGTGAGCTCCGCCACATGCGGCAGCCGCTCCACCAGATCCGCCAGCGGGAACGGATTGGGCCCGGTCACATCCGTGGAATATTCAAACTCCACCAGGCCGAAATCGTCCTCAATCCGGCGGCGCAGCCCCTCGAGTTCCTCTTGCCGCCGGGCCAGATCCACTTGCGCCTGCGTGTATTGCCTTTCGGCGGAATGCAGGCGCTGCCTTCCTTCCGATTCGCTCTCCTCGAGTGCGCCCTGCTCGGCTTCCGCCTCGGCCAGCTGTTTCTCCGCCGGCTCGATCTGGCTCTGGGTTTCGTGGATCGACGCTGAAAGCCGCGCCTCCTCCTCGCGCAGGGAACCCAGCGAGCCTTCCAGCGTGGATTGTTCCTCTTCCAGGGATCGAATGCGGTTCCGCCGTTCCTCGACGATGCGGTTTGCGCGTTCGAGATTCTCCTGCACGTCGGAGCGACGCGCTTCCACCCCGCGCACGGCCTGATCGGTCAGCGCGAGCCGGGTCTGCCAGTGGGGAATATCGCTGCCCGCCTCGGCCGTCTCTTCCGGTTCCGGAATTTCTCCCGTCGCGCGGAATTCCGTCTGCGCGCCTTCGATCTTCGCGCGCAGCGTTTCCATCTCCCCGGTCAGGCGGATCTCCTCGTCGGCGATCGCCTGGCGTTCGGTTTCAATCTCCTTGCGGCGGACATCCTGCCAGCGGACTTCTTCTTCCTTCGCCGTTTGCGCCTTTCGCGCTTCTTCCAGGAGCAGCCGCGATTCCTGCTCGGCCTGCTGCATTTCGGAAAGCCGGCGGCCGCATTCCTCCGTGTGCCGGACTGCGTTTTGGTGATTTTCCTCAGCCTTCGCCAGCTCGGTTTCGGCGCGCACCGATGTATTTAGGGCCGATTGGAGAGCCTGCTGCAATTCGCGGATCTCGCGCGCGCGGGAAAGGGTTGAAGAACCTTCGCCGCGACCGGCGAGGACCGGACCGGCGGGATGGTACACCTCGCCGGAAAGAGTCACCACTTTGGCGTGCGGGGGAAGGCTTGCCGCGAGGTTCCTCGCCGCGGTCCGGGTCCGCACCACGACCACATTGCCCAGGAGGGAATCCAACGCCGGCCGGAGGGATGCGGATGCGCGCACGAGTTCGCTTGCGCGTCCGACAACCTCCGCGCCCGCGGGAAGGGAGATCGGCTCCGGGGGAATCAACCCGGGAAGCGCAAGCAATCCGGTGCGGCCCGCCGCGGCTCCCGCCAAGCTTTCGAGCGCCCCTTCCAGGGAATCCATTTCCTGCAGGAGGACGGAATCTTGAAATTCGCCGAGCGCGGCCGCGATCGCCGCTTCGTATTCGGCTTTCACTTCCAGCTGCGCCGCGAATGCTCCGAGCACTCCGCGCAGCGCGCCCTGCTGCGAGGCGCCGACGAGGTGCCGCAATCCGCCGCCGTATCCCAGCAATTCCTTCTCCGCCTGGGCCAGCACATCGCGGCGGGCTCGCAGGCGGATTTCCTCCTCCCGTTTCCGCGAGAGGGATTGCCGCGCGGCATCGACGGCGGCCTGCATTTCCACCACGGCATCCAGGGCGCGGGTTTGTCCCTGGCGCGCCTGTTCGAGTATTTCCTTTCCGCGTTCCCAGGCCTGCGAGCATTCCGCCGCCTTCGCGGCATGCGCTTCCACTTCCGCGCTCGCCGCCCGGTGGGTTTCGGCGACGGCATCATCGCGCTGACTCAGTTCGCTCCGCCGCAGGGAAAATTGCGCGGCGCGCGCATCGCAGCGCATGAGTTCGGATTCCAATTCCTGGAGTTCCATTTGCAGCGCCTGATGCCGTTCCCGGCGCGTACGGCGTTCCTCTTCCAGGTTCTGGCGCGCCGATTCCGCTCGCATCAGCTGTGCGTTGATCTCTTCCCGATCGGCCTGCATCCGCTCCAGTTCGCGGCCGTGTTCCGCGGCTCGTTCTTCGAGGGCGGCTTTTTCCGCCTCGCCGGAGGTGAGTGCGGCGGCGGCTTCCGTCTGCGAACGATCGAGCTGCCGCAGCCGCTCTTCGTTCACCGCCAGTTCCCGGCTGAGGGTTTCGCGCGCCCGGTGCAGCTCGGAAGCCTGCCGGTGCCACGAGTTCAATTGCGCGCGCAGGGCGCCGAGTGTGGTTCGGACGCTGGCAAACCGGCCGTCGCTTTTTTCCTGCGCTTCCTGCAGCGCGGCCAGCGCTTTTTCGGCCGTCTCGGCCATAGCGCGCGACGTTCCCACTTCCTCCTGCGCAATCCGCCAATGGTACCCGTGCCACTGCAGCAGGACGTCCTTGAGTTCGCTGCGCACGGTTTCGAATTCCGAGGCGCGTTTGGCCTGGCGGCGCAGGCTTTCCACGCGCGGCTGCAGCTCGGCGAGGATATCGAGCACGCGCTCCAGGTTGCGCTTGGTGGCTTCCAACCGGCGCAGCGATTCCTCGCGCCGGGTGCGGAAAAGCCCGATGCCCGCCGCTTCCTCAAACAGGCGCCGGCGTTCTTCCGGTTTGAGCGAGAGCGCCGAATCCACAAGCCCCTGGCCGATAATCGTATAGGTGCGTTCCGAAAGCCCGCAGCGCGCCAGCAGTTCGTCGATATCCTTCAGGCGCACGCGCGCATCGTTGAGGAAGTATTCGTTCGATCCGTCACGGTAGGCGCTGCGCCCGATCGACACCTCGGAAAATTCGATCGGCAGTCCGCCGTCGGTGTTGTCGAAGGTGATCAAGGCCGATGCCATGCCCGCCCGCGGCCGCTGTTCGCTCCCGGAAAAGATCATATCCTCGGTTTTTCTCCCGCGTAAAAGGCCGTACGCCTGCTCCCCCAGCACCCAGCGGATGGCGTCGGCGATGTTGGATTTGCCGCTGCCGTTCGGGCCGACGATCGCCGTGATGCCCTCCGCGAATTCAAAGCGGGTTTTCGAGGCGAATGTTTTATATCCGTGGAGTTCGAGTGATTTCAGATGCGACATGAGGAGGTGTACCGCACGGCACAAGATGCCCCGTCCTAGCAGGGCGGGGCAAATGGGATTATAGCATAACTCTCCGCGCACCGGGTCAGGGTTGGCAAAGCCGGGGAGAGAGGATATGATTATTCCATGAGGTTGCCGGAGGCGTCGGAATCGCTGGAACGCACAACCATCACCCTGCGTTGGGCGATGCTGCTGGCGATGGCAATCCTCGCGCCTCTGAAAGCCACCCTGTCCCTGTCTTCCCTCTTCGCGCTGATCTGTCTGTTTCTCCTGCAGCTCGGCCTCAGCATCAGCAGCTACATCAACCTGCGCCTGCCGCGCGTGACGTGGGCCGGAATCGCCCTGTTGGATGCGCTGCTGATCCTTCCGGTATACCTGCAGGCCGGCGGCGGGGCCGGCGCGATCTTCTGGATCGGCCTGCTTCCTTCGGCGACTTTTTCCATTTTCTTCGGTTCCATCTGGGGCGTATTGACCGGTTGTTTTCTCGCCGCCGCGCAAATCTTCCTGCAGCTGGTGCCGGAAAACGTCACCCCCGCGATCCTCGCGCTGGTCGAAAGTGTCCCGCTGATGATCATCGCCGGCGGCGCGGGCAACCTGGCCCAGCGATTGGATGTCCGCCTGATGGTTGCGCGGCGCAAACGCGACGAGGAGTTCAACCAGGAATTGGACCGCCTGAAAACCCTGGTGCGGTCCGTGTACCGGATGGCGAGCGCCATCACCGGCAGCCTTGAACCGTTGCGCATCCTCGATACCGCAATCGATTTGGCGACGGAGGGCGGCGGGGAGAAGGGCAGCACCGGCCGGCTGGTGAGCATGGCTCTGCTTCGCGATCAAAACGAATTTTTCACCGCCACCGCCCGCCGCCTGACACGCGCCGATCTGCGCGCCACCTTCCCCGGCGAGGGGGGCGCGCTGGCCCGCATCCTGCATTCGCGCATGCCCACCCGGGTGGATTCCCCCGGAGGGGATCCGGAACTTTCCCAAGTGGTAACACTGCATGCGTGCCATTCGGGGATCCTGCTTCCGATGGTGGTGGAGGACGAAGTCCGCGGCGCGCTGCTGTTTGCGCATCCGGACCAGCGGTTTGTCGAAGGCGACTTTCTCGAGCTGGTCGAGGGCCTGACCAAGCAGACGGCATCGACGCTGCGCAATGCGGAGCTTTTCCAGGCGCTGCGCGAAGAGCGCGACCGCCTGGTCGAAGTGGAGGAGCAGGCGCGGAAGAAACTGGCCAGCGATTTGCACGACGGACCGATCCAGGCCACGGCGGCGATCGCCATGCGCGTCAATTACGCGCGGCGCCTGTTGCAGCGGAGACCGGAAACCACCAGCGAGGAGTTGTTTGAAATTGAAGAACTCGCCCGGCGCGCCACGAAGGAAATGCGGCACATGCTGTTCACCCTCCGTCCGCTTGTCCTGGAAACCCAGGGCTTGGCCGGCGCGCTCAAGCAACTGGCCGAAAAAACCCAAGACACATTCAACCAGGAAATCCTTCTCGACCTGGAACCCGGCTCCGCCGACAAGCTGGATATCAACCGCCAGGGCGTGCTTTTCAACCTGGTCGACGAGGCCATCGGCAACGCGCGCAAGCACGCCAAGGCCGCCCATATCTGGATCCGCATGCACCGCGAGGTCGACACGCTCTTTCTGGAAGTGTCCGACGATGGAGTCGGTTTCGACCTTGCCGAAGTGGAAAAGCACTACACCGAACGCAGCAGCCTGGGCCTGGTGAACCTGCGCGAACGGGCCGAGCTTGCCGGCGGGAATTTGCAAATCCTCTCCACCCCCGGCAAGGGCACGCGGGTTCAGGTGCGCGTCCCCCTGCAAATCGGCTCCTCCGCCGATCAGCCCGCGTAAAACCCAATGGGACTTTCTCCCTTTCTCCCCGGCCTGATCCTCGCCCTGGCGGTGTGGATCCTGCCGCTTGTTCTCCGGCTGCTGCCCGGGCGGGTCCTCTCGCCCATCACGGAACACGCGCCGTGGCTGCCCGCGTGGGTGCCGTGGATTCACAGCATCGCGCTGCCCTATCTCGGCCTGTTGCTCGGATGGATTTCCTCCCGGGATTCCGGATTAACCGGGCACACCCCGGCGGAATGGATCATCGGCGCCGCGGCGGCGGTCATCCTGGGAATCTTTCTGGGATGGGTGTCGGTTCGGCTTTCCATCGCGTTGGGCTGGGGAGTCATTTGCGACGAGGCGCGCTGGACGCTTTACCGCGCGGCGGCTTGGCCGTGGGTGGCGCATCTGCCGCTGGCGGTTGCGGCGGCGCTGGTCGCCGCGTGTGCGGAATTCGCATGGGGGCGCAAACTCGCCGGAGGGAAGATTTTCGACGAGGTGGGATTGCTGTTCCTTCTTCATACCGCGGGTTCAGCGCTCTTATTCCTCCTGGCGCATAATTTTTTCCTCGCGATGCTGTTGTATCTGACGGCCGCAATCGCCTCCATGCCAGATATTCAGGTACGATTTATTGAGCTGCTGAGTCAATTCAGAAAAAAATAATTGGACAGGATTAACAGGATTATCAGGATTTAAAATCATATCAACCCTCTACATCCTGTCTACTATCCCCCATGGTTGATTAATAGCCGCTCCAGGACCGGAACCGCCGCCCGCGCGGCGCGCAAGCGGCAGCGGTGGTGAGTGTTTATGCCGCGGCCAGGTATTTACGGGATTTCTCGGTGAGCCGCCAGACGGCGGAAAAGCATTGCGGTAAAACCGGACAGTCCCTGCACGCGGGCGCGCATCCACCCGGTGTGGAATCCCCTTGGCCGGGTTCCAGGTAACCCCGGAGTTCCAGGTCGCGGAGCGCCTGTCGCACCAGCGGCTCGCCGATGCCGACCCGGCGGGCCAGTTCCGCAGTGGACACCGTGCCGGATTGATCAATCGCGCGCAATAGTTCCCTTAACATTTTTCAGGCTCCCAATAGCCTTGCCAGCTGATAGACGGCCGCCCCGGCCGCGAACGATACCGCCAACTGCAGCCCCAGGCTGAACAGCATCCAGCGCGTGCCCGCTTCCTGGCGGATGGCGGCTGCCGTCGCAGCGCACGGGATGAACAGCATTTGCACCGTTAGAAATGCGGCCGCCCCGGCGGCGGAAATGGCGCCGGCCGTGGCGCGGGCGATATCCACGCCTTCGCCAAACAGAACGCCCAGCGTCGCGATCGTGTTCTCCTTGGCCAGGAACGAAGTCAGCAGGGCGGTGATCAGGCGCCAATCGCCGATGCCGATCCACGCGCCCAAAGGCTCCAATCCGCGGCCGGCCGCCGCGAGGAAACTCGTTTGCGCGTCTCCGTCCGGGAAGTACGCCAGCGCCCAGACGGCGACCGACACCAGCAGGATGACTTGTCCCGCCTTTTGCAGGAAGGAAACCGTGTTGTTCCAGACAAACAGGCCGAGCGTGCGCAGGTTGGGCGAGTGATACAGAGGAAGTTCCATAATAAACGCCGACCGTTTTCCACGGAACACGAATCGCCCCAGCAGCCATCCGACCACACCAAGGACCAGGATGTTGCCCGCCACCAAAGCCCAGGTGGCCAGGGCCGCCCACGACCCGAAGAAAGCCGGGGCAAGGAAAACCACCACAGCCATGCGGGCCGTACAAGGGGCGAAGGGCGTCAGAAGGATCGTCTGCAGCCTCGCGCGCGGGTCCTCTAAAATCCGCGTGCCATACACCGCCGGCACGTTGCAGCCGAACCCGAGGAAGATGGGCAGGAACGATTTGCCGTGCAGCCCGATGCGGTGCATCCAACGGTCCATCACATAGGCGGCGCGGGCAAAATATCCGATGTCTTCCAGGAAGCCAAGCACGAAAAAGAAAATGACCAGGATAGGGAGGAACGACAGCACCAAGCCCGCGCCGCCGATCACCCCGTCCGCGATGAGCCCGGCCAGCGGCCCGCCACCCATTGCCTCATGGATCGCGGAAGCGAACGATCCCATCCAGATCGAAAGCTCGTTCACCACCGGCGCGGCGACGGCATAGGTCACCCAAAAGACTCCTCCGAATACGACCATCAGGGCAGCCAGTCCCCAAAACGGATGAGTTAACACCCGGTCCAACCGGTCGGTGATGGTCACAATCCCCGAGCGCGGCCGTTCCACCGCACGCGTCGTCATGCGGGTCACCCATTCATACCGCCCTCCGACAACATCGAGGAACGCGTCCTCGTGGTCCGCAAGGGTTTGGTGGACGCGGTTCCAGCCTGCTTTGGAAAGGAAAGCCTTGGCCTTCTCTGTCATCTCCCGGTCGCCTTCGAGGATTTTAAGCGCGGACCAGGATGGTGCGTGCGCTTTCCATCCCTCATTCTGGAGAATGGCGGCGATTGCATCGACCAACGGCCGGTGTTCGGCCCGGACGAGGGGGCGATCCGGAGTTTGTTCCGGCCGTTCCGCGGCCAGACGGACCGACCGCTCAATTAATTCCCGCAATCCGCGATTCTGAGAGGCGGTCACCGTCACAACCGGGATTCCCACCGCCCGCTCCAATTCCCCCGCCCGGATGTGAATGCCTTCCTGCTCGGCGACATCCATCATATTCAGGACCAGCAGCAGACGGAGCGGCAACTCGAGCAGTTCGGCCACCAGGTACAGATTGCGCTCCAGCGTTGCGGCATTGATTATCACCACAACGAGGTCGGGCGGGGAATCCAACAGGTAATCACGCACAACCTGCTCCTCCACCGAGGCGCTGGTCAGACTGTACGTCCCCGGCAGATCGATGATTTCCACCGGGCGGTCTTCCCACTCCAGATGGCCGGATTTTTTCTCCACCGTTTTCCCGGGCCAGTTTCCGACGTGCTGGTTAAGTCCGGTCAGCGTGTTGAATATTGTGGATTTACCGACGTTGGGTTGTCCGGCGAGCGCGATCGTCACTCCCGCAAGTTTGGATGCGGGCTCGCAGGGGCATGATATCTCTTCTTTTTGTAAAGGCGTGACAAATATGCATTCCGCCTCCCGCCGGCCCAGCGCCAGCCGGGTGCCGCAAATCGAGATTAAAATCGCCCCCGCATTTCCGTTCCGCAACACGGTTACTTCCGCTCCGGGGGCCACGCCCAGCACGGCCAGACGTTCGGAGGCGTCGTGGCCGGCTTCGAGTTGCATCACCCGGGCTGCCCTGCCGGCCGGCAATGCGGAGAGAGAAATCCATTCCCTGCTTGTTTCAATCACACCGTTATTCTCCTTCACGATCCGGAACCCTCTTTCGCACGGGTATGAGCCCGCACCGGGCGGCAGCGGTTGCACAATCCGCGCAACACCAGGGTGGAACGCTCCACCTGCAGACTGTAGCGCTGTTCCACGGAACGGAGGACCAGCCCCAGTTCCGACGAGTCGAATTCGACGATGCGCCGGCATTTGGAACAGATGAAGTGATGGTGTTCATCCGGCCGGGCGCTGTCGAACCGCTCCGATTTGGAATCGGCGTCCAACAATCGCGAGCAGACAAGTCCTTCACGCTCAAGCCACCGCATTGTCCGATACACAGTGGAAAGGTTGACCCCGGGATCCTTCCGGCGCGCGATTTGATAAATTTCTTCGGCAGTCGGATGTTCCGAGGCCGCGCGATAGGCATTGAGAATGATCCGCCGTTGGGCCGTCATCCGCCCGCCCTTTGTGCGGAGCAACCCGGCTGCGTCTTCCAATAAATTGGCGTGCTCGTGCGTCCATTCCGGCATGGGTTTTCCTTTTCCTTCAAATTTCTTATTGCAAACTATTTGCAATTATATCATAAACCCTTCACCCGGCGCAAGGGAAGGAAAACCGGGGACCGGATGGCTTTTTTCAGTGGCACACGGGAGATCTTCCCCTTGATCCAGCCCGCAGGCCAGGCCTCATCATTCCTCCCGGCGCATAATTCTTCCAGGCGATGCTGTTCTATGGGACCGCCGCGATTTTCTCAACACCGGATATTCAGTTACGATTTATTGAGTTGCTGAGTCAATCCAGAAAAAAAATAAATTGGACAGGATTTACAGGATTATCAGGATAAAAATTGTAAGGGTGGACGGCGGTCCGCCCCTACTTGTCAATCCTGTCTATTGTTTCCGCTACCGGATAAAAGGCTTCTCAATATCGGTATCGCCGCCCGCACCGCGCGGGCCCGGTGGCTGATTTCGTTTTTCTCCTCCGGAGACAGCTCCGCCATCGTCACCGTCCGACCCTCGACCTGGAAAATCGGATCGTACCCGAATCCGTTCGTTCCGCGTTCGGCGAAGGTTATTTCCCCGCGGCATTCGCCTTCGGCGTAGGCCACCTCGCCGGCGGGGGAGGCGATCGCGATCACGCACACGAAGCGGGCTTTGCGCGGTGCGGGGAAAGCGCGCAGTTTTTCGAGAAGGAACGCGCGGCGCTTGGGATCGTCGGCACCCTCGCCCGCGTAACGCGAGGAACGCACACCCGGCTCGCCGCTGAGCGCACCGACCTCCAACCCGGAATCGTCCGCCGCGGTGATTAATCCCGACGCCTGCGCCAGCGTAAGCGCCTTCTTGGCCGCGTTCTCGCGGAAGGTCGCGCCGTCCTCCTCCACCTCCAGGGTGATCCCTAATTCGCCCGGGAAGACAATTTCAGCCGGCACCTCGCGCAGCAGGGCCCGATACTCGCGCTGCTTGCCGGGATTGGTCGTCGCAACCAGAAAACGGGGGTTCGAAATCATGGGCCTCTCTTTACCGGATGGTACAATCCGGCGTATATTCCTTTCCGGAGATCAACCATGAAGCGTTGGCAGTTCTGGGTCGGGCTTGCGATCAGCGCCATCTTCCTATATTACACGCTTTCCAACCAACCATTGGCGGAAATGTGGGACGCGATTGTCCACGCCCAATTCCTTTGGCTGATCCCCGGCGTCGCGGTGTATTTTATCGGAGTCTGGGCGCGGACCTGGCGCTGGCATTACCTGCTGCGTCCGATAAAAAAGATCCCCCTGCGGACGCTTTTCCCGGTCGTATGCATCGGCTACATGGGCAACAACATCTACCCGGCCCGGATGGGGGAAGTTCTGCGCGCCTATGTCCTCAAGCGCCGGGAGGGCGTGTCGATCAGCGCCTCCATCGCCACGATCCTCATCGAGCGCATTTTCGACGCAGTGGTGATGATGTTGTTCGTGTTCGTAAACCTGCCGGAGCTGGCCGGCCTGAAGGGCCAGTCCGGTTTCATCGGCAGCATCCAGGAACTGGCGCTGATCGGGACCGGTTTGTTCTTCGGCGCGCTGCTGGTCTTCCTCCTGGCCGCGATGTTCCCCGCCGTAACCACCCGGATCGTGGAATGGATGATCCATCATTTATCCCCGGCGCGTTTCCAGCCGAAATTGCAGGGACTGGCGGCGCGGTTCCTCGAGGGAATCGCCTGCCTGCGTTCTCCGCGCGACGCGTTGATGATATTCGTCACCTCGCTGGCCGTCTGGCTGCTCGAAACCGGGAAATACTGGTTCGTCATGCACGGGTTCCCGTTCCAAGTATCGTTCTTCGCGTTGATGCTGATGAACGGGATCGTCAACATCGCGACGATCCTCCCCGCGGCTCCGGGCTACATCGGCACCTTCGACGCGCCCGGCGTGGCCGTGCTACAGGCCTATGGCGTCGGGAAAACCATTGCCACGGCCTACACACTCGTCCTGCACGCCGCGTTGTGGTTCCCGATCACGATCCTAGGCGCCTGGTACATGCTGCGCGAGGGGTTTTCTGTAAAAGAAGCGCGGGAGGGAGTGCAGGCCGAATAGGCCATGGATTCCCCGCGCTGCTTCCGAATCCTCATCGTTTTAAAAAGCGGCCATACGGATTCAATCCCCACGAGTTGCGGATTTCTCCGGATACGCCTGTTACATTATTGACACATCCCTGTGACATCCCGGGAGGGTATAAATTCTATAATTGCTTGCAGGAATTTCCTGTTATCGCCTGAAGAATGGAGTAAAAATGCGGGCCTTGAATCGAATGATGGTTTCACCCCTTATCCTCATCGTGCTTCTTTCGCTTGGCGCATGCGCTTCACCGTCAGAGAACGGCGGGGATGCTGAACCCACCTTGTCCGCTCCTGCCCTCACCGTGTCCACTGCGGCGAAGACCTCCACCCGGACGCAAATATCCGAACCAACCCCGACATCCACATTTACACCGGCGCTGTACCCGGAGAATTGGCCCGTCTACAAGCCCGCAACCGTAACCGGCGCGCTGCCGGAAGGGGCGCGGGTCCGATACGGCAAGGGAGAAGTCAGGGGAATGGCCTCTTCGCCGGACGGCGGGCACCTCGCCATCGCGACGAATATCGGTGTGTATGTGATGGACAGCGCAACCTTCACCGAACAATGGTCCCGGGCGTATTCCTCCGCGATCGGCGAGATCGCCTGGTCGCCGGATGGGAACACCCTTGCCGGAGCATCGCGGGATGGGACGGTCGCCTTGTGGGATGCGTCGACCGGAACTTCACAAACCGCGCTGAAAGGAACGGCCAAAAGCATCACCACCATCGCCTGGTCTCCAGATGGCAAGTGGCTCGCCGCCGGCCAGGAGGATGGCAAGGTAAACGTTTGGGACATCGGAACGAAGATAGTAATCATGAAGTACAAATTGGATGACAGGTCCGTGGAAAGCCTTGCCTGGTCGCCGGACGGCAAATTTCTCGCCTTCGGATACGGTTCCCTTACCGTCCTGATGGAATTTGAAACCTCGAACGCCCTCTGGTTTCTGGATGAGGAGGCGCATCTGCTGTCCTGGTCACCGGATGGAAAAATCCTTGCCGCGGGCACCACAACCAATAAAGTCATCCTGAGGGATCCGGTTTCCGGAAACCGCCTTCGAACCCTGACGGAGAAATCCGGGTCGGTGGAAAGCCTGGCTTGGTCGCCGGACGGGAAGACCATCGCCTGGGGATCCTACACCACCCACATCGGCTTGTGGGATGCCTCCTCCGGAAAAAAGTTCGCCCTTCTTCAGGGCCACCGCTACGAGGTGACCGGCCTCGCCTGGACGGCGGATGGAACGACCCTGTATTCGGCATCCTCGGATTTCACCCTCCACCGTTGGAACGCCTTCGCCGGTGAAATCGAGTCGACCTTTGAGGGGGCAGGCTGGTTTTCCACCTACGCGGAATTTTCGCCGGATGGGAAGACCCTCGCGACGGCGGATTGGAGGCCTTTCCGCAATCTAAACAATCCGGATGCCATGCAAAGCACAATCCTGTTGTGGAATTTGACCACCGACGATCCTCCCCGCGCGCTGTCCCCCGCAACCGGATATATCACGAACGTCTACTGGTCGCCGGACGGGAAAACGTTGGCCGCAATGCTGTTTTTGCAGCCCGAGATCCCTCTCTGGGATGTCGCTTCCGGCGAGATTGTACAAACCCTCACGCGGGATACGGACGAGGTGAACTGCCTGGCCTGGTCTCCGGATGGTAAGACCCTGGCGGCCGGATCCTACGACAATAGCATCGCCATTTGGGATATTCCGAGCGGGGAGTTCCGGACCCTCCCGATCGGGCACAACCGACCCATCCGCGGTCTGGCGTATTCACCGGACGGCACAATGCTGGCGTCGGGCGCCTCCGATAATAAAGTCATCCTTTCCGATGCCGTCTCCGGCAGACCGCTGCACACATTTACCGACAACACGGACAGCGTTTACAGCGTCGCGTGGTCGCCGGATGGAAAAACCGTCGCATCCGGATCCTGGGAGGGAAAAATCATACTGTGGGATGCTTCCTCCGGAGCTCTTTTGCAAAAGCTCGCCATGCATACCTTCGTTGTGGAGGATCTTGTTTTTTCCCCGGACGGAAGCCGCCTGATTTCAGGTTCGGCCGATGATCAGATCATCGTATGGGATACCGCCGGAATGGATGTACTACGGAAGCTGAACGGCCACAACAATCAGGTGAGTGATTTATCTCTATCACCGGACGGCTCCATGCTTGCTTCCGCCGCCCGCGACGGGACGGTTATATTATGGCCGATGGAACCGCAACAGGATACGGAGTGACCTTCCCGCCAGTAAAACAGCCCGGCGTTGATGCGCCGGGCTGCACGATTCGATTGCTGGCGTTTCTCAACGGCCGCTATATCTTTACATTCTTCGCGCCGAAGGCGATCTTCTTTCCTTTGTAGAATTCCCATTCTTCCGTATAGGAATACACCCCGCCTCCCTCGAGTTTGACCGCCGGGGAAATGCTTTCCACTTCCAGGAATTTACCGCAGCTGTAGATTTCCATATTGCATTGGAAATCCGGATAGGTTTTTCCAACCTCGAACGGGAAGCGCTTGATGAAGAGGTTGCCGCCGTTGAAATACGCCGCCCAACCGAGCGTGACCCGCTGACCGATCTTGAACGGTTTCGGCCCGCCTTGCTTGACGTAATAGAATTTCGGGGTGGTTTTAAACCGCTTATCCTGGGGGTCAGTGTACGTCCAGAGGACGAGGTTCCGATTCGGAAGGAAGGCGCGCTCATCCTCCTTCTTGATGTTCTGCGGAACAATGGCGAATCCGCCGGTCCGCATCAGGGAGAGCGCCCAGGCGGAGAATTCCTTGGGCTGACCGCCGGTGTTATGCACATTGTGAACGGCCTTTACCCGGTTTTTTCCCAGAAAACTCAAGATCAGTTCCTTTTTCAGATTAAGCGCGGGAATATCCTGGGAGACGGCCACACCGCCGCCGGATTCCAAGATCGATACATCCCGATCGTCCGGATAATACGTATCCGGCCAGATTTCGGGTGCCAGCCAGAACCGGTGGCCGCCGTGGATGTTCCACACACCGTAGGGGGTTTTCATTTTAATGTCGAGCACGCCGAACATGTTCTCGCCGTTCTTGAAACCGCCGAACAGGACCCGCGGCCCGAAATGCTTCGGGATCAACAGATCGATCGTGCCGTTGGTGAAATTAACACATTCGTTTCCTTTATATGTAACGCCTTCCATGTGTGGAATCCTCCTCATAGGATTTTTTCGGTCAGCTCATCTTCTTCACATAGTTGCTTTCCAGTTCCCGGTACCGTTCGACCAATTTTTCCGCCTTGACGACATTTTCCCGGATCGGTTTCAGGGTGCTGTTCCTGTCTTTGACGACGAAGATATCCGCCGCCTGTTCATAACTGATGTTCATCGCGTGCTTGGCTCCGCTGATGGCGCACCCGAGCGGCGCGGCGAAATCGGAGTTCTCGATGATGAAACTTTCCGCATTGAACAGATCGGTGATCACCTGCCGGAAAAAAGGATCCTTGGAACCGCCGGCCACGATGCAAAAGCTTCCGATCTTGCTTAAGTGGGTCGAGTGAAGTTTCAACGACAACGACTGGGAGAAATACAGCGAGCGGATGTTCGCGGCGGCGTCGTTCTCGGAGAAATTCTCCCGGACGATGCCGCTTTTGCACAAAGGCACCGATTCGTCGAACAGGTACGGCAGCATCAGTCTTTCGTCGTCGGCAAACCCGGGTTCTCCGGCGGCTTTGCCGTACGCATCCCAATCGCTTCTTGTGAGGGATCTTTCACTCGCGGAAAGGATATATTTTCTCAGGAAAGTTTCATGGAGCTTTCCGCCGTTGGTGATGACACTCAGCGCCATGGCGGTGCCTTTGGTGTACCCGAATACGTTGTATTCGCCGTTGCGCGACGGGACGATTTTATTCATGACGCCGTTGACGGTATAGCTCGAACCCAGTGAAATGACGATCTGACCGCCGCAGCCCAGCAGGGTGGCGGGGTTGTCGCCGGTCCCGGCCAGCACCACGGCCTCGGAATCGACGCCGTATTTTTTCGCGAAGTAGGGGTTCACTTTTCCAACCGGCGCGTCGTAATGATCGATGGCGCCGATTTTACCTCCGACATCGTCGCTTAATCCGAATTGCTTAAGATAGGCGTTGATCGATTCCAGGACGGTTTTATTCCACTGCGGATGGGCGATGTCGAGGGAATTGAGGTTGGTGCCCCAGCCGTCGCCCGTATCGACAGGCGCGACTTTCCCGGCCAGCACCGAGGTGAGGAAGGCGCTCAAAAGAAGAATATTCGAAGTCGCCCGGTATTCATCCGGGGATTCCTTGGCCCATTTCATGATTTGCACCGCCGGGAATCTTAATTCGGTCCGGTTGCCCGTCAGAGTTTCCACGCCGCCGCGTTTGGCGAGTTCTTCGGTGAGGATTTTCGCTTCCGCGCCCGTGCTTCGGTCCTCCCAAATCGGGGAGGTCTTTCGGGAAATAGCTCCTTTTAATTGTTCGAGAAGGCTTCTTTCGATCCGCAGCGAACCGATCGCGCCGCCGAAAGCGCCGTTTCCGTAGACCGTGCAGTGCTGCATGCCGTCCGCCTTGATGACTTTGACCCGGGACAGGTCCACTTTGTCGGCCTTTAATTTTTGAAACGTATAATCCAGGGCTTCGATCATCAGAAAGGGCGAGGTATGCCGGGTCTGGGGCGAGGCTGCGGGTACGATCCCGCCCGTGGTTTTATACTGCGGGAACGTTTCGTCGTAATCGAATTTTCCGGTGTACGCGACCCGTTTGTTCTCGAGGTCCAGGACGATCAATTTCACCGACTGCGTGCTGAACTCGATTCCTAAGGCGAGCATGATGTTTTTTGCCTTCCCAACCGGCTGATAAATTCACGGCGGGCGGACGTTCTACGATTCCACCGCTTTTCCATCAGGCGGGCGGGAAGTCATCCTTTCTTTGGATTTTTTTCGGAATGGCGGAACCATAAAGCATTTCAAAAACCTGTTGTCGCTTCGCCTTTCGGCGGGTATGCGCAACAGCGCGGAACGTTCGCTGCCGGCAGGACATCCTGCGATCCTTCTTTATGGAAAAACCATCTGGAGTGACTTGTCTTGCTTGCGCAGAACGGCCTTTTGGGTTTTTCCTTCCGAGGTGATCTGATAGTCTCCGAAGAAGCCCTCGGTTTGGAAGATCCCGGACGCATTGGCTTTCCCGGAGGTCTGGGTCCACCACTGGTTGTACACGAGGTCATGGAACGCCAGACCCTGCGGGGTGAGCGTCCAATCCTCCCGCCACAGCGCGGCCCAGGGCCGCCAGTGGGCGCCCGCCCAAAAGCCCCACATGACGATGGCTTCGATGCTCGGGTGCGCAAAGTAGATCGGGAGAATTTTCTTCATCTCATCGGCCTGCGTTTGTTCGTCGTCGACGTCGAACAGGCATTCGGTGATCTTGATCGGAAGCTGGAATTCAGAAAGTCTGTCCAGCGCATCCTGGACATGCTCGGCGGACATGCCGGGCTGGTGCAAGGCGATCGAATGGCCCTGGCACCCGATACCGCCGATGGGAACGCCGTTGGCCAGCAGCTTCCGGATTTGGACGACATACGAATCCAGATTAAAGCCGCTGTCCCACAGAATGCCGTAATCGTTCACGTACAGGGTGGCGTCGGGATTGCCCGCTTTGGCCATCCAGGCCATTTCACTGATGATGCCGTACCCCAAGCGGCGCTGGAAAAACTCGCCGTTGATCATTTCATTGTTCAGATCGAATTCTTCGATCCGGCCCTTGAAATGCTTGGTGACGCCGAGCGCGCGCCGGACGATGGCCGCGCGCAGTCGGTCGTTATCCAACGCCCGGAGCCACTCCATGTTGTGTTCGTCCTTCTCCCAGAAAATGCAGTGCCCGCGCATCGGGATGTTGCGCTCGTGGCACAGTTCCCAAATCCGGTCGGCCATGTAATAGTCGACGGCGCCTTCGCGTTTCTCGCAGTCATACCATTTGAGGGCGTTTTCGTGCACCGCAAAATTAAAGTTTTCGGCCAGGACCTTCAGAAACACCTTCCGGTCCGACCCGGGCAGTGCACCGGGAGCCTTTTCCGCAAGCGAATCCGGGATGGCGGTCCCGAAAAGGAATTCGTGCCGAACCTGCCGCACCGAGACGTCCGCGCCCGGTTTGGTTTTGACGGTTAGTTTTCCCATGCGGAGTTTTCGGATGCGGGCCTGGACGGCGGAAGGGGTTAAATGCGCGGGAAGGCCGGCCGGATCGACGGTTTTTTTGCTCATTCCTGCTCCGTGCGTTTCTTGGGTGCACTCCAAAAATCGGAAAGGAAGGAAATCAAGGATTGCGAATCAACCGTGCGGATCTTCTTTTTCGTCTGCAGGTCCTTGATATATTGCATGACCAGATGGGTCCAGACCGCGCCCGGCCGGGGATAGGCGGCGACGATATAGTGGGGCCCCGGCGCTGATTCTCCGGCTTCCTTTTCCAATTCGGCCCGGAGATTGTCGGGAGTGATCAGGGAATTGCCGTAATCGAATACGACCTTGTCCATGTGCTTGTATACGTCCTTGCTTTCTTTTACCATGCCGTAATAATCCAGAAGCTGCGCAAGAACGTAGTTCGAAGTGGTATACACATCCTGACCCTGTTCCGATTCGACCCGTTTGCCGTTCTCCGTCCGGGTCATGGCCCAGCCCATATACGTGCGGTTGTTCCTGTAAATCGTCTTGAGGATCTTCTTCGCCCGATCCTCCGGGATGAAGGATTCTTCGCCGATGGCAATCAGATACCAAAGGGCGTCCAGCTGGTTGGTCCAGATATCCGTGTTGGCTTTCCCCGATTCCGGATCATAGCAGGTGATGTAATATTGAATTTTTTCGCCTTTCTTGTTCTTGCCGTCTTTCCACAATTCCTCCAGACTGGCCCGGGCTTTGTCGAACGCCCTCTGGATCCGCGCCTTGGCGGTCGGATCGTTCATCATCTCCGCCATTTTGATCATCACCTGGCAACCGGCCAGGAACGTCGTCGCGTCGTAGGCGTCGGCGCCGAACAAGACCAGGTTATCGAAGGTGTTTTTTACCTCGTCGTGATAGCCCTCGGGCACCCCGTCGCCGTCGAAATCCAGCTTGAGCAGGGATTCAAGCCCGAATTTAAGCGTTTCCCAATTCTTCCTTAAAAATTCGACATCGCCCGTGAATTTAACGTTGCGCAGCACACGCATTGCCAGCTTGGGGAAGAGATCCACCCAATAATTGTTGTTGTACCAGGCGTAATCGCTCACGTTGCGCAACGCGTGGCCCTTGGGCATGGCGCCCACATCATGCGCCACGCTGCCCTTCACTTTAAAGGCGTCCCGGACCTGGGTCATCGGAACGCCTTCGTATTCCTCCGGATGCTCCTGGAAATGCTTTCGGGCCTCGACGAAGGACGAATGGTAGTGGTAAAAACGCGGGGTGGGATCCTCGGCCAGAATCGAGTCGATGAAACTCTGGCAAAGCTCTTTTTCCACGCGCGGAAAGAGCATCAACAGCACCATGGAATACCAATCCACATCCGAAGGGTTGATATACGCGTAGTCGAAGCATTCCAGGAACCGGGCCCGTTCCAACCCCTTCTCGTCCTCGACCCAAACGGCGGCGTTGGAGAGCGGGAAATGGAATTCGTTCAACATCAGCCGGGTCAGGCGCAGGGCGCCGGCCCGATCCCCTTCATAGGAGGGGCTGCCCAGGATATATTCGAAAACCCGTTTTTGCAGCTCTTCCGTCCGCTCCCGCCACTTTGGATGGTTATCCATGGCGAGCTTGGCCATGGCGACCGCCCGCCCTTCCTTTTCCGGAAAGCTTTTTACGTATTTGCGTTCGAATTTCACCCCGTCGATGAAAACCTGATCCGGGAAATCCAGAACCACGGCCACGGGAATTTTCTTCGATGCCTTCGGCTCCAGGGTAAAGGTCAGGCTGATGGCGGTTCCATAATCGCTGCACGGGACCGCCACCCGCTTTTCGTAGAAACTGCCGTCGGCGTTCAGCAAGAGATCCTGCATCAACCGGTTCAGGCAGAAGTACGGCTGGGTATCGACCGCCACCCCCGGCATTTCCGCCGGGACGGCCAATGCCATCCGGTTCGGGCTTTCCGTGCTCCCCATGATCACGCCCCGCAGAGAGGCGGATTGGAACTCCGTATGCACGTGCCCGTGGACCGGCGCAGTGCAGATGTAGATGCTGTCCTGGTCGGTCGGTTTCAGTTCCTTCTCTTGAAGGTTGACCAGCGAGGGCCGGGGTACGACGAGCGTGATCGCTTGGGCTTTGTCTGCGGCGTTCTCCACCTCGAACTCTTCCACGCCGAAAGGCGTCAGGGTTTGATCGTCCCCCGACAGGAAAGGTGAAATCCATCTCCGGGTCACCTTCACCTTGCCTAATTTGTACGTGACCACCAGCGAGGGCGGAGCGATGGTGAGGGTTACTTTTTTTTCCGAAAGGCAGGGGTGGTAGTAGTTTTCGATGGCCGGAATGTCATCCGGCGTTTCCGCGACCTGCGGACTCCGCTGGGTAAGCATGAAGCATTTTTCGCCGATGCGGATGAAGGGTGCGGAGGCGTATTGGATCGCTTTCTGATTCAGGAGGATGAGCCGGCCCGCGTCGTTCAGACGGTTGTAAAGGCCGTAGGGGGATATGCCGATCGAACAGGTGGGGGCGCCTTGCAGGGCGACCGTCTGTGGAAACTGGAGGGTCTTCGACATGCCCTGGAAGTGAACCGTCATTTTGTTTTTTTCGTAAATGGCGGCGGTTCTTGCGCCTGTGAGCGTATGAATATCGCTCACTTTGAAAGGAGCGGATTTCGGCATGGTCTTTTCCCTCATCGGTTATTCCGGGTTTCGCCCTAGCACTTTCCTCCGAATGCGAATCCCTTCTTGGGGGCCGATTTCTTCGCCGGCGGCTTCTTCCCCGCCGGTTTCTTGGCCGCGGATTTCCCGGCCGGGGGCGCCGCCGTCACGGGAAGAAGGACGATCGGCATTTTCGTCGAAGGGTATGGCTGGATGGCCCCGAACAGAAGATCGGCCGCGATCCGGATCGAATCGGGCGATCCGCTGAAATTGCACACGACGGCGTCGGCCTCCTTGGTCGTGCCGGTGATATAGGGGGAGTTGGTCACGACGACGACCGTGTGTCCCGCCGCTTTTAATTTTTTAACCAGGTGCTGGTTGTTGCCCCGCTTTTCAATCCGCGCGAAAAAATTTGTCATCACGACCAGATCCGCCTGGTCGGCGAGTTCGAGAGCCTCGTCCACTTCGTCCTCGTCGGCATGAAACGCCGTGTCGTCCAGGATCAGGTTGGTGGAATGGGCGGTCATGGCTTCACAGAACATATGCGGATGGCTGTAGAGGTCCTTGCCCAGAAAGGGATACGGAATGCATTGTTCGATCACAAGGATTTTCTTTTCTTTATTGAGCGGAAGCAGTTTTTTATCATCGCGTATGACGAGCAGGGCCTTATGCGCTACTTCCCGCGAGAGGTCGATCACTTCCCGGCTGCGCGCGATGGACCGCGTTTTCTCCGGATCGTTTTTCCCGGCCTTTTCGAACAAACCCTGATCATACTTCATATTTAAAAGCCGGCGGACGGCGTCGTTGAGTCGTTCTTCCGGCAGTTCGCCCTGTTCGACGGCGCTCTTGATTCCGAAGAAGCACTGCGACCGTGATTCATCGTCCGCTTTCAGGAGGATGGTGTCCACGCCCGCCTGAATCGCCATGGCGCAGGCCTTGGGGAGCGGCCATTTCTTGAGAATGGCGGCCATGCCGATGGCGTCGGAAACGATGACGCCTTCGAATCCCAGTTCATTCCTGAGAAGGTCGGTGAGAATGGCGGGCGAGAGCGTGGAGGGGTATGTTTTATCGTACGGCGGATAGATGGTGTGCGCGGTCATGACCGATTTCGCCCCCGCTTTGATCGCGGCCTGGAAGGTGACCAGTTCGACGGCGCGCATGCGTGCCAAATCCGCCCGGCAGACATCGAGCACGTCGTGCGCGTCGGTGGCGGAATCGCCGCGGCCGGGGAAGTGCTTGGCGGTGGCGGCGACGCCGGCGTCCTGGTACCCGCGGACGGTGGCCTCGACGTGCGCCGCGCAGACGTTCGGATCGTCGCCGAACGAACGGACACCGATCTCCGGATTCTGCGGATTGATGTTCACGTCGCACACCGGGTGATAGAACTGCGTCACCCCGATCGCGGCCATCTGCCGGGCGAGGGCGTTCGCCATTTTATACGTAAGCTCCAGGTCGCCGATGGCGGTCAATCCCATGGGGGGGATGAACTGCCGGATGCCGCCGGAGGTGTAATCGTTCTTGAAATCGCCCTCCATATCGATCGTGATGTGCAGCGGGATGCCGGAGGGCCGGCCCATGGCGATTTTCTGAAGTTTGTTGATCGCTTCCGTGAGTTCCTCCGGGGTGACGCTGACGCCGTAGTTATGGTCGTCGAAGTAGGTGTGGGCGATGTCGAAATAGTCCTTCGGTTTTTTGAAGGTCTTGTCCACCTGCGAGTGGCCCCAATACAGGTTCTTGCAGGTTTCCAGTCCGTACGGCTCGAGACACAACCCGCCGGCGTTCAGCTTGGTGACCTGTTCGATCCCCGAAGGCGTCAGATAGGCGCCGCGCCAGGTAAAGGTGAGAACCTGGCCGACCCTTTCCGCCAGGCTCATTTGCTCCATCTTCTTGGAGACGAATTCGTCTCTACCGTTCGACATCGTATTCCTCCCGGAGGTTTATGCTTTTCCTCTCGGCGCTTCCCATTGGCCGCGGTTGTTGGGCCCGGCCCAGAATTCGCGTTCCTTCTTCCAGCCGGGTTCGGTGATCCTCAGCTCCTTCGTCTTCCACCCCGATTCGATGCGGCGGGTCAAATCGTCGAAACCCTTGTTCCACGAGAGTCCGTCGGGCACCGTGACGTTCATGCTGCCCGCCGCGTTGGCATAGCGCAGGCACGATTCAATGGTGTAGCCCCGGACGAAGGCCGCCAGGAATCCGGCGATCGCCGAATCTCCGGACCCGAGCGCGCCGACGAACTTTTCCTCCTCGTAAACAGGGAACCATAGTTCGCGATCAGCCCAGTTGGCCACGTCGCCGCATGCTGCCGCGCCGAACTTGGCGAGCCGATCCTTGCCGGCGGTTCGGATGTACAAGCCGCGGTGGCCGCACTTCACCATGGCGACGCCCGTCCCCATGGCCAGCAGATCGTCTCCCATCTTGGAGATCTCCCCCACGCTAAGGTGGTCGAGGACGCAATCCTTGGGCCCGAGATTGGCTTTCTTCTCGAGGAATTTATCCTTATACAGGAAATAAAAAAGTTCCTCCGCGCTAGGAACCATGAAATCGGTCAGGGGCACCCAGGCCTTTAGGATCGCGTACCAATCGCGCCGGCCGGCGTAGCTTTCCATGTCGGGAATCGACATGTCGAGCGCGGTCGTTGTGCCGAGCTCCCTGGTCTTTTTGAGGATCCGGGTAAGTTCGGCTCCGGTGTCCTCATAGATTTTCTTCATCCACGGCGGGTACCCGAAGAGCATCAGCTTCGCCCGGCCCACGATATCAAAATTCATGTCGTCGTAACCGAACGTGTCGTTGGCGCCGGTGTGATGCAGGTAAAAACGGTCGATGCCGGGGATGCAAATGGCGATGGTGTAGGACGTCGATTCACCCTTCACCACGCTCATGCCTTCGAAATGGCCTTCCTTTTCCTCGTACCATTGGAGAATTTGCTTGCCGAAATCATCGTCCCCCACCTTGCCGATCAACTCGGTTTTCACCCCAAGGCGCCGGATCGAGACGCCCGCATTGGTGACCGGGCCTCCGCCCACCACCACGCATTCTCCCATGTTGATCATCTTGCCGGGGACAAGCACGTCCGTCATTTTATCGACCTTGCCGTCAATCGTAAACGCGGGGATTAAGTCCAGGCAAGTGTGGCCTGCGGCAACGATATCGATATCCTTCGTCATCGATCTCGAACTCCTCGGGGATT
This sequence comes from uncultured Anaerolineales bacterium, assembly GCA_964521085.1. Lineage (GTDB taxonomy): Bacteria > Chloroflexota > Anaerolineae > Anaerolineales > RBG-16-64-43 > JAFGKK01. The sequence continues at coordinate 62,522 of CAZFPL010000006.1, forward strand.
TGAATATTTCCAGTATGTTAACGTTTACAAATCGGCATGTCAAGCAATAAATCACACGACTTTTGGAAAATTTCCATGGAAATTTTCCATGGCGGATTCAATCGTCGCGCAACGCACGCCGATCCTTATCGTTGATTTGAATTCGCAGCGAACCGAAAACCGTTTCTGACGCACCCGCCGATCTCCCTAATTTATGGGGGAATTCACGTGCCCGTCCGTCCCGCGCCGAATCGGGACGGATCCACTTCCTCTCATCCTGTGGTAGCGAAATTTATTGCTTACTGCGCTTCATGAGGCTTTTAATCTTCCCTCGGCAATGGGAAATTTTTGCATAATCGTCGAATTCAATTTCGAAATTGGACGTTTCTGAGAAAAAAACCATGGAAAATTTCCATGGATTCCCCCTTTCCATGGAAATTTTCCATGGATTGCTTGGATTCGTGGAAAATTTCCATGAGCTATGAAATTTGACGGGGGTATTTAACCACGCCAAGGATTGCCGCAATCAGTCTTGTGACTGCGTGCATCCCTTGGCCGAAGAAATGGGATGCCACAGCGCGCTTTTATAAACTTCCGGTCGTGTGGCTTGACCCGCGGGAATTGCGGACAGCCTGAATCAGTCCGCTTTCCTGACCGTCAGAATCGGCGCAAGGACGTTGGTTGCATCGATCGCAAACACATAATAGCCATTGAGCACGGAAATATGCAGGATGTCCGCGCTTCCGCCGCCATCCCACGCCGTCGGCTCGAGCACGAAGGGCTCGCCGAGCTCGAGCGTTCGGAGGTCGCGCCAGCAGATCGCGGCGAAGCCATATTCCCAATAGGTACCGGCGATCTTGAAGGCGTATGTTCCTACTCCCAGGTATATTTTCGCTTCGTATAGGCCGGATCCTTTGTATTCGAATTTTGCGGAATCCACCGACTCCCAGTTGTTCATAGTCCCGCGGACGTACATATCGACCCCGAACGGCGTCGACGGGCGCGCGAGGCGGAATGCCTGGATCGATTGACCCGGCATGGACAGCGCGGCCGAGCCGCTATTCCCGGCGATCAGGGAAACCGGATCGGCACCATAGGAAAATAGCGGGCTGTACGCCTGGTTCGACTCGAGGCCATTCAAGTAGATCGACTTAGCCTTGTTCCCATAGTTCACGGCGACGACGATCGCTTCATCGGCGTGCGCCCGTTCAAAGACAAAGCTCGTCCCATCCACCAAAAGTAGACGGTACCCTCCCCCATTGAGCGCTGTATGGCCATTTCGCAGGGCGATGAGCGTCCTGTAATAATTCAGGAGAGAGGTTGGATCGTCCGTTTCGGCGGCCACGTTATGGGTGGCGGCGTTGGGGGCGGGTTCGAAATATTTGTATAGGCCGTCTTTGGGGGCATGGATGGCGGCAGCGGTTGTGAACCCGGCGGTCGCCGGATCGCCGGTCCAACTCATCGGCCCGCGCCGGCGTACTTCGTTCCCGAACTCCTGGTTTGTGATGTCCGCCAATCCGATTTCCTCGCCGTAATAGATGAAGGGAATCCCCGGCATCAGCAGGTGCGCCGCCGCGGCCAAACGGTACTCGGGCGTGTCGCCGCCGAATTGGTTCCACAGACGGTCGCCCCACCACGAGTCGTGGTTTTGCAGGATCATCGACACCTTGCCGATGGGATGGCGCAGCGGATAATTGGCCAGGATCGAAACGGAATCCGGATCCCCGAGCGCCGCCAGAACCGCCCGTTGGGCGAAGATTTCCCCCCGGTCCGGATCCATAAAGGAGGCTCGGTCGAATCCGAACGCCCCACCACAGATTTCGGCGATGGCATATTCCGGCATCGCCCCTTCACAGACCATGAATCGGTTCTCATTCTCGTCGACGACGTTCCGGAGGCCGGCCAGCGCGGCCCACGTCTCCGGCTGGTTGGCGAATCCCTTCGCGCCGTTCTCGATGAGGAACGAGGCGGAGTCGAGGCGGAGGCCGTCGATCCCGCGGTTGAGCCAGAACCGGAACGTGTTCTCGTGATACTTCACCACCTCCGAATTCTTCCAATTGAACTCCGGCAGGTTGACGTCGAAGAATGCGTAGTACCAGCCGTGCGGTGATTTCCGCCACGGATCGCCTTGCCACAAACCGCCGGACCAGCCCAAGGGGTGCGTCTCCGAAAAGATGTACCAATCCCGCCATGGGCTGGCCGGATCGTTGGCCGCCATGACAAATCCCGGATGCGTGGCTGCGGACATATTGGTCGCGTAGTCCAGGATGATGCCGATTCCGCGCTTGTGGGCTCCAGCGATCAGCCTGTCGAGCGTTTCGAACGAACCGTAATTCAGGTCGACGTTGCGATAGTCGGTCACCATGTAGTTGTGGTCGTGATCCCAACTCGGAAAGATACCCATAAGCCACAATCCGCGTATCCCGAGATCCTGAAGGTAATCGAGCGACTGGATCAGACCCTCGAGGTCGCCGTCGCTGTCACCGTTCGAATCCCTATATGCGCGCACGAAGATCTCCATGAACGGTCCCCGGATCCACGAGGGATCTAATGCGCTGGAGGTGTCGCCGACCGGGACAGGCGCAGTATCGAACGGGATAAGAGGTGTGTCGGTTGGGGAGAGGGTCGGGCTTTCGACCGGGGCGGAAGCGGTCTCGAACGGTGTGGCACAGGAGGGGGCACCACCGCATGCGGACAACAGCATTAAGGCCGATGCGGTGATCCATAATCGTTCATTTTTCATATGAACTCCGGCTTTGAGGGAGATTCGGAATGTGGTTGCTTTTTAGGATTCTGCGTTCCGGTACCCCTTCCCTGGAATTTTATTTAATAAAACATTATTTTGGGCACACAGTACATGGAAAGCACCGACAACACCACGGATTACACCGAAAGAATTGCGCCGGGGTAATCAATGGAATTCAACTCTTTCCTTCGGTGTCTTCGGTTTTTTCAATGAAATCCGTGTGCGCGGTTCATCGGAAAGAATTGCTACGTTATTTCCCTATTTGTTTAACTCTTTATCAATCGCCTGCTGGAAGGTTTCATACGGCTGCATGCCGGATATCAACTGGTCGTTGACGAAGAATGCCGGAACGCCGTTCACGCCCAGCCGCTCGGCATCCTTCATATCAAGGCCGATCTCGTTGTCGTATTTATTGCTGGCGATGCAGCTGTTGAACACGGAGAGGTCGAGTCCGAGCTCCTGGGCATATGTCGTGTACATCGCGCTGCCGAGCCCGCGCGAATCGCCGAAGAGAAGCTTGAAGTAATCCCAATAACGCCCTTGCGCATTGGCGCAATTGGCGGCAATTGCGGCCGGTTTGGCATTGGGATGGAAGGAAAGGGGGAAATCCCGGTAGACGAACCTGACCCTGTCACTGTAGGTTGAGTAAAGCCGTTCATACACACTCGCGTACCACCGCCGGCAATACGTGCACTCGAAATCCGCAAATTCGACGACCGTCACCTTCGCATTCGCCGGCCCCCAGGATGGGTCGTCTTTGGCGCTGGCGCTTTTCGCGGCGCCGCCGGATCCTCCGGTGATGCCCGGGAGATCGCGGGCGGTGTAACCCACCGCGACCCCGGATGCAAAAAGGACGATGCCGAGAATGATCTGCCGGATCGGCCATTGGCCCGAATTGGATAGATTGATATTTTTCTTCATACGGGAAATTGTATCACGGCCCCCTCGTCCTCCTCGGATCGCCGCCGCACTCCCTCACGCCCTTCCCTTCGTCCGCTGAATGCCGGGAGAGGGGAGGAATGAGCAAAGGTATAATCCTGCCGATGAGTGAACAGGCATCCTGGAAACAGGCTCTCGACCGCACCCGGCGCGCGGCGTTCGGCCGGCTCTCCACCCTGCTCGGCGCGACGGAAATCACCCCCGCCTCCTGGGAGGAAATGGAATCACTTTTATTGCAGGCGGATTTGGGGCCGCGTTTGACTCAGCAGGTCATCGCCCTTCTCCGGCGAAAAACAAGCGACGAAGGATATACACATCGCGCCGAGTTGGATCACGCCTTGCGCGAATTCCTCGGCCCGCTTCTGGGCGCCGCCAAGCCGGTTGCGTTCACGGAGTCCCCATCGATCCTGCTTATGGTCGGCGTGAATGGATCCGGCAAGACAACCACCATTGCCAAACTCGCCCACCGCTATTCGCGCGAGGGCAAGCGCGTGCTGCTGGCCGCGGCGGACACCTTTCGCGCGGCGGCATCCGACCAACTGGAAGCCTGGGCCGGCCGCCTGGGATTGGATGTGATCGCCGGCGCGCCGGGCTCCGATCCGGGAGCGGTTGCTCACGATGCAGCCCAAGCTGCGCTTCGGCGCAAGATGGACCTGCTGATCGTGGATACGGCCGGCCGGCAGCACACCAGCTATAACTTAATGGAAGAGCTCAAGAAGGTGCGCAGGGTGCTCGGCAAGGTCGCGCCCGGCGCGCCGCACCACACCTGGCTGATGCTGGATGCCTCCACCGGCCAGAATGCGCTTGCCCAGGCCGCGGCCTTCCGCGATTCGGTCGCCGCGGACGGCGTGATCCTGACCAAGCTCGATGGTTCCTCCAAGGGCGGATTCGTCTTCCGCGTCCGGAGCGAGCTGGGATTGCCGATCTTTTTTGTCGGCTTGGGCGAAAAGGTCGAGGATCTGGCGCCGTTCGATCCACAAGCATTTCTGGATGGAATATTGGCAGCATCCACTTGACCCCTCCCCTCCCTACCCTCCCCAAACCTGTGGCGAAATATTTTCCTTACATCAACTCTTTCTGCACTGATTTGGGGAGGGGCTGGGGTGGGGAGGGCTAGGAAGGGGTAGAAATTCCATGAAAATCCACCACCTCAACTGCGGAACGATGCACCCGTACGGAATTCCCCGGAAGGATGGAACCGGCGGATTTTTTATTCGCGGCGACGGCGGAATTCACTGCCTGCTGGTGGAGACCGGCGAAGGTCTGGTGCTGGTCGATACCGGCTGGGGGATCCGCGATTGCACCGATCCGGCGCCGACGGTAAGCCAGTTCATGTATCTCGGCGGCTGCACGCGCGACCCGGAAGAAACAGCCGTCCGGCAAACCGCCAAGCTGGGATTTGATCCGGCGGACGTTGCGCACATCTTCCTCACGCATATGCATCTGGATCACGCCGGCGGGTTGCCCGATTTTCCTCAGGCGACGGTTCACCTTTCCACCGGCGAACTCGAAGCCTGTACACATCCGCAATCTTATATGGAACGGTATGCGTACCGTCCGGAGCATTGGGCTCACGGACCGCATTGGAAATCTCACCCGCTCGAAGGCAGCCGGTGGTTTGAATTCGAGTGCGCACCCCCTATCCGGATCGGGGAGGCGGAGTTCGTGATGGTCCCGTTCACCGGCCACACCCGCGGTCACTGCGCGATCGCCATGCGGACAGAAAACGGGTGGCTGTTGCATTGCGGCGACCTCTATGGATACCAACCCCAGGTTGATCCCGCTCAGCCGTACAAATATCCCTGCGGCCGTTTGATGGAAGGAGTCATCACTACCGGATTCAATATGCCCCGGCGGCACTGGGTCAGCCTGCGGACCTTTCTGCGAGCGCACGGAGACGAGGTCCGGGCGTTCTGCTCGCACGCACCATACGATCCAATTTAAAAGGAAAATGTTTGGCTTACTGTGAAATTAATAGGCAGGATTTACAGGATGGAAAGGATTTCGCTTTTCAGAATCCTGATAATCCGGTAAATCCTGTCTATTCTTCCGCCTCGAACGGATGCGATCCCTCGCTCTTTAATGCGGGCTCGGGATGACCCGCTGGGGCGAATTCCGTTTATAATCCGTTTCCAAAGGAACCCGCCATGTCCGTCTTCGATGAGCTCACCCAACGCCTGACCACCGCCAGCGAAAAAATACGCCACCTTCTGGAGAGTCTTTGACCTCCCAGCCAAGGAAGAACATCTGAAGCAGCTCGAAGCCCAGGCTGCGGATCCGAACCTCTGGAATTCGCCCGACAATGCAAAAAAACTGATGCAGGAACTCACCCGCGTGCGCGAGCAGGTGTCCGAGTGGCGCGCCATTGATCGCCGCGCGCACGACGCGCTCGAGCTGGCCGCGCTCGGCGATGAATCGCTCCGCACCGAACTCGAAAAGGAAACCGCCGCGGTCGAATCCGAGGTGGCGCGGATGGACCTCGATGCTCTGCTTTCCGGGCCGCACGACGACGCCGACGCTTTCCTCTCGATCCACGCCGGCGCCGGCGGCACCGACAGCCAGGATTGGGCGGCGATGCTCGAGCGGATGTTCCTGCGCTGGGCCGAGCGCCGCGGATATCCGGCCGAGATCCTGGACCGGATGCCGGGGGAGGAAGCGGGAATTAAAAGCGTCACCATTTCCATGAAGGGCGCGCACGTCTACGGGTACCTGAAGGCGGAAAAGGGTGTCCATCGCCTGGTGCGGCTCTCGCCGTTCGATTCCGCCAACCGCCGCCACACCTCCTTCGCGCTGGTCGAGGTCTACCCGCAGATCGAGCAGTCGGACGAGCTCGAGATCCCTCCGGCGGATCTGAAAATCGAGACCTACCGCTCCTCCGGCGCCGGCGGGCAGAACGTGCAGAAGAACGAAACCGCCATCCGCATCACCCACATCCCCACCGGCATCGTCGTCACCTGCCAGAATGAGCGCTCGCAAAGCCAGAACCGCGAGAACGCGATGCGCGTCCTGCATGCACGGCTGCTCGATATCCAGCGCGAGGAGCAGGAAAAGGAACTGGCCACGATCAAAGGCGATCACATAAAGGCCGAATGGGGCAGCCAGATCCGCTCCTACGTCCTGCATCCCTACCAGATGGTCAAGGACCATCGCACCGAACACGAGACCGGCAACACCGCCGCCGTTCTCAACGGGGAGATCGACGAGTTCATCGAGGCGTATCTGCGATCCAAGATTGGGGAGAAGAAGTGACCATCATCCCTCTGTCCTAACCCCCTCTCCTCGTCCCCTCTCCCCCTTCCCGAAACTCGGGAAGGGGGAGAGGGGTGCCGGAGCCTCGGCGAACTTCCGGGCGACGGCGGGGCGAGGGGGTTAGGATAGAAAAGAAATGTCGGTCTCCTTGAGGTCGGGAATGAACCGTCCCGCACAAATCCGGCGTCATCCGGGAAACGCGCGGGGGAATTCCAAGTTCATCCAACAGTATTGGTACATCAGGCCGGGCAACCAATCTATCCCTTTGTTTGGAATCCGGAAAGAGAATTCCGAATCGCTTGACTGCGATCGCCGATCCCGGCGGCAACTATTCGATTTTCCGGTATACTCGGAAATATGGAGATGCCATGACCAAATCTTCTGCCCCCGATCCGATGCAGGAAGTCCGCCGCAAAGTGGACGAAATCAAAGACTCGCTCAAGGAGATCCAGGAAAAAGCGCTCCTCACCTCCGTCCGCGACCAGGCCGAGGACGTGGAAACCCAGGCCAACCGGGTATTCGACCTGGCCCGCGGCATACGTGAACGCGGCTACGTCTGGGAGAAGGATCTCGAGCCCAAGTGCCTGGATTTCCGTAAACGCTGGGCGGAATTGAAGCCGGGAGTGATGCAGGCGATTGTGCGCGAGACGGCATCCCTGAAGGTGCGTGTCGCCCAGGCCGAAGCCGATGTGGCCCAATCCGCCTCCCGCGCCACCAATCCGGCCGTCGCCAAGGTTGTGCTTTCACCGGTGGAGAATTCGCTGGAAACGCTTAAAGGAGCCACCGAAGCCGCCGAGAAGGCGGTCACGGGGATGTTCGATTCACTCAGCTCGGACCTGGGGACTCTCGAAAGCCATTTAAAGGAAGTCGGCTGGATGATGGATCAGGCCGCGGCGGCTAAAGTGGAATGGCTGGCGACGGAGACGATCGTCCTGGCGGTGAAAGCCAAGTGGGACAAAGACGGGAAGGATGACCCCAAAGGGGTGCTCTATCTGACGGATCAACGCCTGGCGTTCGAACGCAAGGAAGATGTGGCCACCAAAAAGGTGCTGTTCATCGCCACCGAGAAGGAAAAAGTACAGGAAGCGATGCTGGCCGTCCCGCTGGCGGAAATGACCGGGGTTACCGCGAGCAAGAAGGGCTTGATGGGGCACGAAGACCATCTGGATTTTGAATTCACTTCCGCCGCGCCGGTCCGCAAGGCGCACTTTCACATCGATGGGCAGGATTGCAATCAATGGCAGGCGACGATCGGCCGGGTCAAGAACGGTGAGATCGAAAAGAGCCGCGTCACCCCCATTTCGGAAGCGGAAAAGGAGCGCCTGCGCAATGCGCCGACCAAATGCTCCTCCTGCGGCGGCGTGATCAAGGCGCCCATCTTGCGCGGGCAGATGGAAATCCACTGCACCTATTGCGGGGCGGTCACCCGGTTTTGATCCCATGGATTACACGGATAAACTATTCGTACAATCCATTATTTTATTGTAGGGGCGACCCGATGGGTCGCCCCTACATTCATATCACATATACATGAGAGCGACCTGATGGCTCGCCCTCACACATCAAACCTGTACATACCATTCCTGTTTTTCCCAAATCCATCCCGTGCGACCGGTGTCGAAATCCTCGATCTTCCACCAAGTGTATCCATCGGCTTGTACCGGCCCATCGATGATGGTGACATAAGAGCCGACCGGCAGCCGGAATAATACCGCGGAGGAGGTTGTCGGATTTTCCCAGACCCTCAGCTGGTCCCCCTCTTCGGTCACCATGTATACATCGCCGAGTCGGAAAACCGTCCATAGGGTGGAGGTTCCGCCCATGAACACGAATCGCGGCGCCCACTTCGGTAAAGCCGGAGGGCTCGCCGAAAGCAGTTTATCGCGCCATTCCTGATCCGTCAGCCGGTTGTCGCGCGGCTGGACGAACTCGTAATAGGTGAAGACTCCCCCCTGGGCGATCTGCAACTTGCCCTCCAACGGGACGACGACGAAGATCCGGTCCACGAAACCGACGCCAACCTCCAACAGGATGCTCGTGGTCAGATCGGTGTACCCCGCCACCGCGGCGACCACCGGAACCGGCGGCGTTTCGGGCTTCCGGCTATCCCCGCCGGTGGAACTTGTATTACATTCCACCCAGCCCAGACACCCCCATATTCCATATAAATCACTATCCTCCAGCGGTTCTCCGCGGATCTCTTTGACCGCGACATTGCCGAACCCCTCCAGCTGCTCGCCCAAATCCGCCATCGCCTCCAATAAATAGTAAAGGGGGACATCCGTCGATCCGCCGGACTCGACTCCCACATCCATGCTCATCAACCCCGCATACAGGCTTCTCGCGGTGTACGCCATCCGATAGAAGGAGTTCGGGTCGGGTTCCACATAGGCCGGCGCGGGACCGGAGCTGGGCGGCCCGCCTCCCCCGGCTCCTTCCGGCATTTTCGTATACAGAATGGTGTCGTGCTTGAGTTCCGCCCAACTTCCGAGTCCGGAGTTCATCTCTTTGTACCCCCAGGCGGCCGTGTTCATGAAAGGCGGAAACGCCGTGCCCTTCGGGCCCAAAAGCGGGAAAAATGAATACAGCCAGGAGGTGTAAAAACGGTTGGTCCACTGTGCAACGGGCTGATCCTGCACGCTTTTTTCAAGCATGGCGAATTGTTCGTCGTAGTTATCATAATCGTCCAATCCGAATTCGGTCAACGCGGATCGCGCGGTCGCCGAGCCGAATACCGCCATCACGTCCAAGCCGGTCGGCAGGCGCCGGTCTGGAACACGATCGCTGATCAGATTCTGAAAGATGTAAGCATCGATCGTGAACCGCTGGCCCATAAACCGCCACCCTTTTTCAGACTCCATGTCTTTGGTGGAGAGGACAAGCAGCGAATTGATCTGCGGCGCGGGCAGCTCATCGCCGCGGGAAAGGAACTCCCGCCACAGGGAATCGTCCGCCAGCCCCGCGTAGGTTTGGCGATCGCCGTACACCTTATCCATCAAAGCGGCGTATTCGAGCGGCCCGGCGTCGTCGGAAGGACCGACGATGAAATCCAGGATGCGATGAATATTGCCCCAGGCGAGTGCGGCGGATCCGCCCTCCAGCTCCGCGCGGCGCAGGGCAAGGGTGATGATCAGCGGCACGCGCGACTTATCCGCAAGTAAAAAATGAATCCTTCCCAGCCAGGTCATGCCCCGGAAATAATTTTCCAGGTCCGGGTCGCCCGCATAATGGCCGACCGGCTTGTAGGCGCCGTAATCGTCAATGAATTCGGGGATCGACACGGACGATTTCCACTCGCCTCCCGTCATGATCTCCTGAACCTGCTGATCCACAATCTCCGCCACCGACGGATCGGCTGTAAACTCCGGATCGAACAATTTCACCGCCACGCTGATGTACGCGACGGACAACGTTCCCTCCGCTTCGAGCGGCGTATCCTTCCACTCACCGGCGTGGGCAAGGAGTTCGGAGAGGGTCGAGTTCAGGACAGCCAACATCCGCGGCCGCAGGTACTCCTTCTCCAAGGTCTTCAGGATGTTGTCGAAATCCACATGCAGGGCGTGGTAGGCCGCATCGACGGTCAGAAAATAAGGCTGGCCGCCGCCGACGCTCCACTTTAGCGAGGAAAACTGCTTCTCCTGGCTGTGGATGACGACGAATCCGTTTTTCCATAGGAATGCGCGCTCGGCGGCGGTCAAGCCGTCGATGACATGCGGATTGGATACGCTGGATTGGGAAAGAGGAAGGCTGTAGGCCATCCCGCCATACGTTTCCGGGGTCCACTCGGTCAGTGGGATATCGGAAAACGGCTGGGATAGATCCACGATGAACGGGATGAGGGCTTCCCCCTGCGGGCTGGGGGTGGCCTGGGAGCCGGTCGTCGAAGTAGCGGCGGCCGTCCTGGTCTCTGTAATCGACGGTGCGGAAATTTCGGATGCGACCGCGGTACCGCCCGATGCGGCTTGGCACCCTCCGGCAACCAGGATGATAATGGAAAGAAGGAGTTGATTTTTCATGGTCCCCTCCAAGAGGCCGGCGTTCCCGCCTTGACGATGGTGGAAACATGTTCCGGATCGGCCGCGATCGCTTTTTCCCCAGTTCCGCGCGCGGCGTCGGAATTAGGCCATCTGTGGTTGATTATTCAGGCATAGCGTCAGGAAGTCAAGGATCACCCCACCGATGTTCGGTGTCAGCCCGGGGTCGAGAAGCTGCATCCCGTGAAAACGTCCCCCGGATACACCAAAGCGCGGTAATGATCTCCAGCGGCGCGCGCCGGGCATCCCTTATCCAAAAAAGAGGCGATGCACCAGGCGGGCTTTCCTTCATAATCCAGTGCGGCCACCGCATTGTGATAGGCGATGTTCATGTAGCCATCCGGGGAGAGTGAAAGCGCGCCCAGGCAGCCCTCCGTGCACGCGTCGATCGCCCCATCCGCTCCGATGCTTGCCCCGATCGCGATCACGCGGTGGGGATCCGCACCCGGCAGGCTGCGTGCAACCTCCATCGCCGCCAATCCATCCAGCAGCCATCCCTGGGGATCGTCGTTGATCCAGCCGCTTTCCCCATGCCCGCGGTAATCGAACGCGAAGACGGCGAGCGAAAGTCCATCCGGCATTGGAGGATACAACCCTGCGGTCTCCCCCGGGTTGGGTGCTCCGCGGTTCCGCAGCCATTCGACCAACCCCCGCTTCATCCAATCCTCCTTGCCGCCCCCTAATCCGTGCATCAGGACCGCCACCGGCGCCGGATTGACCGCCGCCGCGTAATACGTTCCCACCAAGGGGGTTCCATCCTGCGATTTAAACTCCACGCGCTGCGGATCGGGCGGAAGGGGAATCCGGGCCGGGGATGATGTTTGGGGCTGAGTGGGTGTTTGCGGAGTCACCCGAAGCGAGGACAATCCATAACCGTGCATCTCTGGAAAGAAGCCCTGCCTATGCGGGAATAGTATATTGCTTCTAAAAAATGGTTAATCTGATTGGTACTTGGGAGTAGCGGGAGATATAATATCCAGTCGGGCCACTATATCCATTGGAATTCGTATTGCAGGAGGAGATTCCATTTAATGATGAGATATTATCAGGCGGGAGATCATTGCGCTCTTCGCGGAATAGTTCATAACCAAGTATGGATTGTGCAAACTATGATTGTAGTAAAGGATAGTGAAAAAGAATCGGTTCTTTTACTGCTCCCCGGATCTCAATGTGCTTTCCCAGAGGAGTATAAGGACTGGAGAGATACGGGCAGGAAAAAACATATAAATCGCTGGCAAGTTGCCAGGCAAAACCCGCTCACCCTGGAAGAATTTATCTGGCAAAGAAATAGAATTCTATTCTTTCTTGAACCGGATAAGTATTATTCTTTTTGTTTATTTTGGCATCATGAATCGGATAAATTCAATTGCTACTATGTAAACTTCCAATTACCTTATACACGAAGCCGTTGTGGATTTGACACATTGGATCTGGATCTTGATATCGTCATTAATGAGAATTTCGAATGGAAATGGAAGGATATTGACGACTATCAAGCGGGAATAAACGAAGGTGGAATAAAGGAAGAATGGGTAAGGGGAATTGAACAATCGAAAGATGAAGTGATGAAAAGAATAGAAAGACGTAGGTATCCAATGGATGGTTCTTGGATTCAATGGCGTCCGGATTCAACATGGAAGGCACCTGTGTTACCCAAGGATTGGGGAAAATTATAATGCGGCCCATCATGGGGTTCCATCGGATTTGACCCCCCGCTTCGCAACCAAGACACTTCCAAAACCGGAAGTGCCTTGCTACACGAGGGCAAGTTGTGATAAGGCACGGCGATAACCAATAAGGGTATTTCTATCCCTCCGAGGAAAAAATTCGCAAGAAGTGCTTATCTAAACACCTGCAGTGATTTTAACCGTTTTGATATGCCCCTAAAAGTCCTGTGCCGGCCGCCTTGGCAAATTAAACATATGACACAAGCAAAATAATCCAACAATCCAGCAAAAATAGACTTGGATACCAGCCATATAATGGGGGCAGCCACCACCAACGATAAAAATGGAGGGCAACATGGCACTCGAGAAACCGCACGCGAAAAGGACAGGGGAAATTTCAGCCATCCAGTCTGCAGCGCTTTTCTTGCTGATGGTTCTTGTGTCCTGTTCTCAACCCACCGCTACGGCTACCTTGGCTGCACCGGAAGCGACCAACGCACCTGCCACGCAGACGAAGACGAGGACGCCGACGCTCGCAAGCCCCACACAGCCGTCCGTGCAAACCGACATCCCGTCGCTGTATGAGGTATTCGCCGGCGACTTCCTGGTCGGCGCGGCGCTCGAGCCCGATCAGCTCAACAGCAAAGATCACGTCACCCTCCTGACCCGCCACTTCAACAGCCTGACCGCTGAAAACGCCATGAAGCCCGGTTCGATTGAGCCGTACGAAGGGGACTTTCGGTGGACCGGCGCCGACAAGCTGGTCCAATTTGCCAAAGATAACAACATGGCCGTGCATGGCCATACCCTGGTGTGGCACCAGCAAGCCGCAGAGTGGATGTTCCAGGATAGCGCCGGCAAGACGCTGGGAGCGACGCCGGAGAACAAGCAGCTGGTGCTCGGGCGCCTGGAGGACTACATCCGCGCGGTCGTCGGCCGCTACAAGGATGACGTCAACGTCTGGGACGTGGTCAACGAGGTGGTCGATCCGAGCCAGCCGGACTGCATGCGCCGGAGCAGATGGTACGAGCTCACCGGCACGGACTACATCGCGACGGCTTTCCGCGTGGCGGACGAGGTGGCGCCGGATGCCGTTCTGATCATCAACGATTACAGCACGACCGATCCGGCCAAGCGGCAGTGCCTGCATAAGGTGGTCAGCGATCTGAAAGCGCAAGGCGTACCGGTCGAGGGCGTGGGCCACCAGATGCACGTCAACATCGAAAATCCGTCGGCCTCGGCCATCGAGGAGACGATCCTGAAGTTCGCCGACCTGGGCCTGGAGCAGCACGTCACCGAGCTGGACATGAGCATCTATACCAACGACACCGACAAATACACCGTCGTGCCGGAGGAGATACTGGTGAAGCAGGGCTACCGGTACAAGGAGATTTTCGATGTCTTCAAGCGCCAAGCCGCCAACATCGACTCGGTGACGTTCTGGGGCATGGCGGACGATCATACGTGGCTCAAGACCTGGCCGACCACCCGGATCAACCTGCCCCTGCTCTTCGACGAGAACCTGCAGGCCAAGCCCGCCTACTGGGGGATCGTCGATCCTTCGAAGCTACCCGTACGTATCCAGCATCTGGATGTTTCCGAAGGAACGCCGGTCCTCGATGGAGAGGCCGAGGCGCTGTGGAATATGCGGTCCTGGCCGGAGCTTCGGGCAACCGATACAGTCGCGGCTTCCTTCCAGACACTCTGGGATAAAGAAGCCCTATACCTGTTTGTGGACGTGAAGGATGCAACACCGAACCCGGCGGACAGGATCGATATCTTCTTCGATCCGAACAACGGCAAGACCGCGACCCACGAGGCCGATGACCTGTACATTACCTGCAGGAATAACGCCTGCACGCCTTCCGATGGTGTGGAGTTCTCCATGAAAACAACCGGGGATGGATACCGGTTGGAGGCGGCGTTCAGCCTGGGCACCCCGTTAACCCTCGGCCGGGAGATCGGCTTCGACCTGCGCGTCACCGACAGTGATCGGCCTGACGCCCCGATCTCCTGGAACGACTCAACCAATAGCCAGGATGCCGGCACGGCCAATTATGGAACGTTGACGTTTGCGGCGGCAGTCGCTGTAACCGTCGCGGTACCGGGCGCCCCCATCATCGACGGCGTCGAGGATGCCGTGTGGGCCAAGGCGAACGAGATATCCACCGATGTTTGGGTTGCGGGCACGAGCGGTTCGACAGCCAAGGTCAAGACGCTGTGGAACAATCAATATCTGTACGTCTATGCGGTTGTGACCGACGCGAAGCTAAGCAAGGCCGCCACCAACCCCTGGGAGCAGGATTCGATCGAGGTGTTCCTGGATCAGAACAACGCCAAGACCACCTCCTACCAGCCGGACGACGCCCAGTACCGCGTCAATTTCGAAAACGTACAAAGCTTCAACGGCGGCGCAAAGGCCGAGCTGATCAAGAGCGCCACCAGGATCGTCCCCGGCGGCTACGTCGTCGAATTATCGATCAAACTGGATGCGGTCACACCGGCGGAAGGCGTGCGGATCGGCTTCGACTTCCAGGTCAACAACGACGAGGATGGTGACGGCGTGCGGGACAGCGTCGCCATATGGCACGACCCGTCCGGCCAGTCGTACCAGAACACATCCGGGATCGGCGTTCTCGAGTTCGGCAAACCGAGCTGATCCATAGCCCTGCCTGTTTTCTGAGGCCGGCATCGCAGGACGGTGGCCGGGCTGCCGGGCCGCCATCGGGCGGTGCGAGCGTGGAGAATGCCGCATCAAGCCGAGTGGGCTCGCATCGGACGCAAGACATAATCGGCCAGAGTCCGTGACACACCCTTGGCGCCAACATACTATCGAAAGAGGGGCATGGAATGCATACATGCCCCTCTTTGCACGCCCGGCATGGGCGATAGGCAAGGCATGACCGTCTCCGGTTGCATCGCCCTGGCGAGCCGCCGGCCAAAGGCCGATCGGCCGATGGATCATCGCGGGTGCGGTAGGATGCACTGCGGCAATCTTCGGGTTTTATCTTCCTTTTTTCGTTTCTCATAGAAAGAATTATTCCCCCCATCGATCACCTTCTGGTTTTCTCATGTGGATGCGGATGCATGGAGAAAACGCCGTCTGTTTCCATGGGGAACTCGGAAAATGGAATTGTCTCGAGGAATAATAGTGTCCTGATCTTTATTCCATTTAATATTGGCTGAAATCCGATATTGTAGCCCTTTACATTTTTTCCGCGGCCAATTCAAATAGGTATAAATTGGGATCGTACTTGCGCGCCAACTCGAAATATCGCCGGCTTTCCTCCACGTTCCCGCGCCGGCCTTCGGCGACCGCGATATGGTAGGCGTCGGATGCTTTTCCGGAAGCGTCCTTTTGCTTTTCCAGCGCCTCCTTGAGCAGGCCGATCCCCTCCTCCAGCCGGTTCATCTCCACCAGCACCGCGCCGCGCGTGCCGATGATCGACGGCTCCCAGCGCAACTGCCGGAAAGCTTCCGCGGAATACCGGTCTGCTTCCGGCAGCAACTCCGGGTCGCGCATCAGGATGTCGGCATACGCGATATTGTTGAGCATCAAGTTCTTGAAAAACGGTTTCTTCGCCTCTTCCGACGGGAGGAGAGACAGGAAAACCTCGCGCGCTTCCGGGAACTTTTTTTGCTTTACCCAATTCACTCCCTGGGAAATGCGGAGGGCCGGTTGTTCCGGGAACCTCGCCAACCCCTGTTCAATCCATCGCCGGGCGGCATCCATATCGTTCCGCTCGCCGGCATCCAGCGCTTCCATGACGTAATAGGATTGGAATTGGAGTTCCTGCTGCTTCGGTTTCAGGAATGCCTGCTGAAGCATTTGCAGGCCGTCCGTCCCGGTCTGCCCGAAAGGAACCCCCGCCCTCATCGGGATGGCATTGAAGATCAGGAGGACCAGGTTGTAGAAGATGAAGAGGCCGGTTCCATTAATCAGAGCCGCGGCTTTCACGCCGAACCATCCCTGCAGGATCAGCAAAAGGAACTGGAAGACGACGGCGGCGCCGAGCAGGACGGCGTGCAGCGCCGGCCCGGCCAGGATTGCGCCGAACATCCTCCAGCGGCTTCCGCTTTGCGGCGGGCTGGCCATCAGCGTTCCGGCCCCGAACGGCCAGACCCGAAGCTCCCAGGTGATTCCGAACATGCGTCCGGAAGTCAATACTCTCCCATATCCGATCATCACCCGAAAAATCCGGATTCCCAACAGAAGTCCGGCGGCAGTGTGGGCCAACTCATGGGCGACGACCAGGGGGAAATTAATCAGCGCTAGAAAAAGGAAATCCAATAATACTTTTTCCACCCCCCTGCCGAAATAAAGCGTATCCAGCATGGCGACCAGAAGAACCATGCCGGCGACCGAAAAAAGCTGCCCGCGGATATACACCTTCTCCCAGCAGAGCGGACAATAGGTCCGGGTTACGAGCCCGGCCCATGTTTTTCGGACGGTGAAAGCCTGTTCGATTTCCGATTCCACCCCGCAGCGGCTGCATCTCATCCCGCAACCCCGGCGGCGGCTCCCGTCCCTTCCGGGCTACGCCGTATGAATTTCCGGATCGATGCGTATCCAATCCCTGCGCATACGAGGAGCAGGAGAAGGACCGTCAACAGCGCTCCGGCCCAAAAGGCGAGGGGCGTATACCGGTATTCGACGATATGCTTTCCGGCGGGCACCCGCACGGCGCGGAAAGCATAGTCCGCCTGGAGACTGGGCACGCGTTCGCCGTCGAGGAAGGCTTCCCAACCGTGGTCGTTCACATCCGCCAGAACGAGGTATCCAGCCTCTGGAAAATCGACCTCGATCCGCACGACATTCGGATCCTCTCCCGCGGCCAGAACAAGAAGCGGCGGGGATGCGCACGCCGTCCCCTCCTCCCCGTTCCCGAGTTCAAGGATCACGGTATCTGCAGGATCGAATTCCGGATCCATCACCGCCTGCCATGCATCCTCAAGACTGATCGCCCACTCCGCGCGGCAGACACCCCACGCCCGTGCCGCGCCGCTTGGCAGGAAACGCAGGGAAGGAAATTCCGCCCCCTCCGGCCATTCCCAGACGGCGCCGACGTCCATCATGCGCAGGATCCGATCGCGTTGTTCCGCGGGGAGTGTTTCCAAACCGCTCATCAGATCGGCATACCGGCCGAACACGAACGAATCAAAATTATTCGCCGACGGGACGGCGTCAAGCACGCTGACGTTGGGCAGCTCCCAGCGCCGGACGTCCATCCAATCCGAAAGCCCCGAAAAGGTCCGGAAGAGGAACACCCGCTGGTACATCAGCCGGTAACGGATTTCCTCCGGCATGAGAATCCGCCTGCCCCCCAATCGGGAGACAAGAGCCGCCGCCGAGGGATTCTCCGACCGGTAAAGGTCCGGCGAAATCGTGGGGACCAATCCGGCATCGGTGAAGATCAAATCCAGCGCGACCAATGCGGCCGCCGCCACCGGAAAAATCCGCGCCAGCACCGGTCGGCGCTGCGAGAAATATTTCATAAGCGCGAGACCGGCGATCAGAATCCCCATCCCCCCGGCGGCCATCATCGCGCTCGAGAACGACGGCTTGATGAATGCGATAAAGCTTGCCCCCACCCCCGCCCCTATGGCCGCCGCCGCCGGCACCCCGATGTTGGCCGCTTTCCTCCAGGACGATTCCACCGAGTTCGCCCAGCATTCGGCGCCGGCCGCGGCAAGCAGGCACAGGGAAAACACGAATCCGATCATGATCCGCGACGGCGCCTGGAAAAAGTTAAAGGTCGGCACGTTTTGAAAGAGGAATGAGAAGAGGGGAGTGTTGTTTCCAAGCGCGAGGATCAGTGTCAGCGGCAGCAACACAAGCAGATAGCCGTATGGAAATCCGGACACGCCTTTCCGACGGAGGCGGCTCACAAGCGCCAAACCGGCCAGGCCGAGCGGCAGAAGGCCGATGTAGACCGCGTCCTCCCAGTAATTGGCGTATCCCCAGTAATCGCCGTGGACCGGATTTCCAAAAAAGTTCGGTGCGATCAGGGTAAGCAAATGCCACGGCCAGAAGGAATAGGAAAGGGCCGCCGCCGGATCCACCCCCGCTGATCGTTGCGAATGCCACCAGTATCCGATGGTCGGCAGAAATTGCGCCGCCCCGAGCAGGCCGGCGGACAGGCTCGCGGTCAGCAAGCGCAACCCCGCCCAAAAGGCATTCTTCCAAATCGGCCGGTTCGAAAATGCGCGGACCCCCATCCAGCCGGCGAGAATGAGCCACGTGTACCAGGCCGTCTGCCAATGCCCGGCCAGCCATTGCAGGCAGAGCGCAAGGGCAAGCCGGACATCGAAGATGCCGTTCTTTTTTTTGCCGGCGTTCTCACCGGCCAGGATAATCCACGGCAGCCAGGCGACCGATGCGTTTATGGTAAGGAACCACGCCCGCGCCGCAAGATAACCGGACAGCATGAACGCCAGCCCGGCCACCGCCTGCCCCAGGCGGCCGATTCCCAGCGAGCGGCTGAGTTTGACCATCCCGACCCCGGCCCACAGGAGATGCGCGACCATCAGAACGCCCTGACCGTATTCCACCGGGACGATTAAAAGGAACCAGTTCGGGGGATACAGCAGCGCCGATTGCGCGTTGGCAAGCAGCGGCGCCCCCATCCCCAGCCACGGATTCCAAAGCGGCAGAAAGCCGCCGAGGATCGATTGTTTCGCGATTTCGTGCCACGGGTAAAACTGAACCAGCGGAAGACCCCAGAAGACCGCCTGCACCCCCAGGAGGACCGGCCCGAACAGGATGACCAGTACGGCCAGCAGCATCCCATACACCGGATCGATATGGAGGAAAAATTTCTTTCCGCGCGCAAGAACAGGAGAAAGCCCCACGGTTCCGTGTATACACTGTTTCCCACCGCGAGGCAAGTGGCCGGGCGTTAAGTACTTGACCCGGCGCAGGTTTATTGTTTTATAATCCGCGGCACCGCTTCCGCGAAGTAGCGCGGAATTCATCCCTTCTCCAAAATCCAGAACCAACACTTGCCGGAAAAGGAGAATCCCATGTCTGTCCGATTCCCCGTATGGTGCCCCTTCCTGGCGTTGGCTGTTGCGCTTTC
The DNA here is from genome assembly GCA_964521085.1 of uncultured Anaerolineales bacterium. Taxonomy (GTDB): domain Bacteria; phylum Chloroflexota; class Anaerolineae; order Anaerolineales; family RBG-16-64-43; genus JAFGKK01. The sequence goes on from CAZFPL010000006.1 coordinate 82,215, forward strand.
CGGTTGTGGACCGACGGCGACTCCCAAGGAGGAGATCTTCTCCTCCCATACGCAGGAAACCGCCCCGCGGATCGCCCCCACCAAGGCGCCCCCTCCCACCGATGTCGTCGGTCCTGCCGTCACTCCGACCATCCAGCCCTCGGCCCCCATGCCGGGTTTGGTGTACCTCGACGCAGATCCGGAAAAGGGAATGGTGGGGCCCTTTCTCGTGGATGCCGGCGGCCAGAGCGTCCAACTCAGCGACAAGCCGGACCCGGTGCTTTCTCCCGATCGATCGCAATTGCTCTATTCCAATAACGGGGATATCTGGCTTTTGGATTTCGCGTCCGGGAAGACTTTGAATTTAACCAAAACCAAGGACCGCGTCGAAAATTATTACCAATGGTGGCCCGCACATCCCGACCTGATCATCTTTCATTACCAGCCGGTCGATGATGTGGGACCCGCGGCGGGATTTCTGGCGACGATCAAACCGGACGGCACCAACTATCTTCTCCTGGACGAGGAAGTACGATCCTTCTCCCCGGCGGCTCTTTCCCCCGACGGCCAATCGATCGCCTACGACCGCGGCGGCCAGCCGTGGATCTACAACTTCAGCGGCGGGAAGATGCCGATTTTTCCGAATTCCCTGCGGGAGGGATTCAACATCGCGATTAATCCGGAATGGTCGCCGAGCGGCCGTCAAATCGCCTGGCAACTCTACGGCATGCCGACGGTGGAAGAAGGCGGCAGCGCCACGGCCATTCTCGACCTCGATCTGCTCACCGTATCCCTGCTTCACCGGTATACCGTTGCCGGCGGAAGCGGCGCGGGAATTTACCATTTGGCATGGAGCCCGGACGGCAAATGGCTGGCGGTTGCGAATCAGTCCGAACTCGAGGCCGACGGCAAGATCTCCCTATGGGTGATGCGTCCGGACGGCAGCGAGGAATATCATCTCGGCCCGGGCGACCGGCCAATCTGGAGTCCGGACGGAACCGTACTGCTCTACAGCACCGACGACGGCGTATGTGCGGTTAATTCCGGGGAGTGGATGCCTTATATCGTAACCTTGCCAAAAACCGCGCGTGTGATCGACTGGGTGAAAATCGAATAATCCAAAAGAGGTTGGAAAAGTACACGGAATCCACCGAAAAAACACCGGATACACGGAATATTCCTGAAATTTCTTTCGGTGTAATCCGTATACTCTGCATTACCTCATGGCTTTGCATCTATCGTCATTTGCTCTACCGGAAACCTTTGTTGGCAAGTATGAAAACGGAATTATAATAACGACTTATCCAGTAGTATATAGAAGGTCTATCCGATGAAAATATCCAAGAAGACGGATTATGCGCTGCGGGCGCTTTTCTACCTCGTGGAGCACCAAGCAGCGGGCCCGATCCCGATCGCCAGGTTGGCCCGCCAGAACGCGGTTCCCAAGAAATTCCTCGAACACATCATGCTGGATTTGAAATCCCAAGGTTGGGTGCGTTCGGTGTCCGGGAAAAAGGGGGGATACGCATTGGCCAAGAATCCCGACCGGATCACCATGGGCGAAGTCGTCCGGTATTTCGACGGCCTGATCGCCCCGATCAATTGCGTCTCGGTCAACCAATATGAACCGTGCAGTCAGGAACCGCGTTGCCGCTTCCGGCATCTCTTCCTGCAGATTCGGGATAACACCGCGCGGATGATGGAGATGGCATCGCTGGAATCCGTCGTTCTGGATTCCAAGCCGAAGAAATCAACGTCCAAAGCAAAATAATCTATTTCAGGATATAATGTTTATTGCTAATAACGACTAATTTGGTCGTGTATATTTGTTCCGGAGGGAGAGGAAGAATGAAAATCTGCAATCCAGCTCAATACCTTTTTATCGGGATGATGCTCCTCCTGGCAGGATGCCAATCCACGACGGGCACGCCATCCGACAAGGTCATACTGCGGGTTGGATATTTTCCGAATATCACACACTCGCAGGCACTGATCGGGATGGCACGCGGGGATTTCCAGAAGGCGCTGGGGGCCAACGTGGAGATCCAGGCCACCCAATTCAACGCCGGACCGTCTGTGATCGAAGCCCTGTTCGCCGGGCAAATCGATATTTCCTATATCGGACCCAATCCGGCCATCAACGGGTTTATTAAATCCGAGGGCGAAGCGTTGCGCATCGTGTGCGGCGCGACGAGCGGCGGCGCCGCGTTTGTCGTCCGCCCCGACGCGAATATAAAATCCCCGGCCGACCTGGCGGGCAAGAAGATTGCTTCCCCGCAGTTGGGAAACACCCAGGATGTGGCTCTGCGGAAGTACATCGTCGACAACGGATTGAAAACCCTCGAACAGGGCGGAACCGTGGAGGTTGTCCCGACTGATAATCCGCTGATCCTGGACATGTTCCGCCTGGGAGAGATCGACGGCGCCTGGGTGCCCGAACCCTGGGCCAGCCGGCTGGTAGTGGAGGGCGGCGGCGTGGTGTTCCTGGATGAACGTGATCTCTGGACGGAAACGAACGGGGAATTCGTGACCGCGCACATTATCGTCAGCACCAAGTTTCTCGCGGAGCATCCGGAAGTGGTCAAGGCGTGGATCCGCGCGCACACCGAAGTCACCCAATGGGAATTGGATCATCCCGCCGAAGCCCAGGAACTGCTCAACGTTGAGATCGAAAAACTGACCGGCAAGAAACTGGCCGCGGAAGTGCTCACCATGGCCTGGGGACGGATGAAGGCGACCTGGGATCCCATCTCGGCTTCGCTGTTCACGTCTGCGCAATCCGCTTTCGATGCGGGGTTCCTCAAGGAGGAGCCGAAGCTGGACGGGATCTACGATCTCACGCTGCTCAATGAAGTGCTGAAGGAAAAAAACCTGCCGGCGGTGCAGTAAGCTCACGATTTGAATTTTTCCCTGCGTTAAAAACCCCCCGATCCAACCGGACCGGGGATTTTTTCAACTCCATGCAGAAAGCTATTCACCCCGGAGAAGCTTAAGCGAGGGAAATGCATACCGAAGTAATAGTAACAAGTCGCATTTTCCACGCGAATTGCATTTATTCCTATTTGTAATTTTGGAACATTCTACCAATACGCATGGACCTGCGGCTTGATTTTTTCATCGTAGAGGGATTGGATCTGCGCCATCACGGAGGGCGCGAGCGGCGGCAGATCGGCCGCGGCGGCGTTTTCCTCCACCTGCGCGGGCCGCTTCGCGCCGGGAATGGCGCACGTGACCGCCGGAAACATCAGGATCCAGCGCAGCGCCATCTGGGTCATCGTCGTTCCGGCCGGGACAAGGGCGCGCAAACTCTCGACCGCCTGCAAGCCGAGCGTGTAATCCACCCTTCACCAGGCGATCGAAATTCAAACCGGGTTTAAATGAATCCGGAAAAACCTGAATACAGGACGAAAAAAAACCGACCGAGTCGGATCGGGGGTTGTTGATACTATTTGCACGAAGATCCGATTTGCGAAAAGCCGCTAAAAAGACAAACGCATACCGAAAGATCTGCGACAGCACATCATCCGGCAGGGGTGGAAGAATTGCCACGGCATCCCTTCCTGCACGCCGCCGGGAAGAGCCTGTGAAAGAGGCTAAAACCGCCGAAACGGTTGTGTTATTTTCTCCTTAACCACCAATCGTCGATCAGCAGAACGCCCACGCTGGCTAGTCCGGAAACCGCGATGATGAGCCAATAGAGTGGTTCCCGGAAGATTAAAGCTCCGGTCCACAACATGGCGTATGTGGTAACGGCTGCGAAGGTGATGATGAACGTGCCGAATGACCAGAAGCGCATGAGCTTGCGGACCTTGACCTTGTCAATCGTCGGCTGCGATCCGGGTTTGCCCGGTGTAGACATAATTCCTCCTTTGTTGGTACCGCCCGCTTACAATCCGTTGTCAATATTGTATATCTGGCTGGAAAAAGCACAAGTAAGGACAGACAGCACAACGGGCGGAAATATTAATTAATCCCGCGGATTACGCATGGCATGATCACCGGATGGATGCGCCGTCGGATCGGTTTTCGCCCATCGAAAAGGCCGATCACCAGTATGGATGCACCTGCGGTTTAATGCGCTTTTCATACAGGGATTGGATCTGCGCCATCACGGAGGGCGGCAGCGGCGGAAGATCGGCCGCGGCGGCGTTCTCCTCCACCTGCGCAGGCCGCTTCGCTCCGGGGATCGCGCACGTCACCGCCGGAAACATCAGGATCCAGCGCAGCGCCATCTGGGTCATCGTCATCCCGGCCGGCACGAGCGGGCGCAGGCGTTCGACCGCCTCCAGACCCAGACCGTAATCCACTCCCGAGAAGGTTTCCCCGCGATCGAATGCCTCTCCCTGCCGGTTGAAGGCGCGGTGGTCGTCCGGTTCGAATGTGCTTTTCGCGCTGAACTTGCCGGTAAGCATGCCGGAGGAAAGCGGCACCCGGGCGAGGATTCCCACCCTTCGTTTCAGCGCCTGGTCGAAGAAAAGGTCCGCCGGCCGCTGGCGGAAGATGTTGAAAATAATCTGGACCGTCTTCACGTTCGGAAACTCGATCGCCTTAAGCGCTTCCTCAACCTTCTCCACGCTCACCCCGTAATGGAGGAGTTTTCCCTGCCGCGTCAGATCGTCCAGCACGCCGAACACCTCCGGCTGGTAATACGCCTCCGTCGGCGGGCAATGCAGTTGGAGAAGGTCGATCGCCTCCGCCTCCAGGTTTTTCAAACTGCGTTCGACGAACGCGGTGAGGTTTTCACGGTTGTACCCCGCCGCCGTATGCGGATCCAGCCGGCGGCCGGCTTTGGTGGCCACATGGAACGGCTCGCGCCGCTCGCGGCGCAGGCGGGCCAGGAGCTGCTCGCTGTGCCCGTCGCCATAGACATCCGCGGTATCGAAGAAGTTAACCCCCAGGTCCAGCGCGCGGTGCAGCGCGGCGAGCGAATCCGCATCCTGCACCGATCCCCACGTGCCGCCGATCGCCCACGAGCCAAAACTAACGGCGGACACTTTCCATCCGGTGCTTCCTAATTCTCTGAACTGCATGAGATCCTCCTTGGGACCACGGATTATTGGGAAGGATCAGTTCGTCATCCCCGAGTGCTTGTATCGGGGATCCAGGGCGCGCGTCCGAGGATATACTCCGTCGGTTCCTGGATGCCCGCCAGATGCACGCGGGCATGACGAACGGATCCATGCAATCTGCGGTTCTAGACTGTCCCGGGAAGCACTCTCCACACTTCCCACCCGCCCTCGCGGTAGACCAATTCGCATCCGGGTATGCCTGCTGATTTCTCCGCCTGCTTGGCAGGTCCGACAAGAACATACTGGGCACTGCTTTCCCGCAGAGCGGCGATCCGGTCGTCGTCCGTCCGCCCACCATCCAGCACGATATTAACGAGCATTTCCTTTTCCCCAAGGTTGAGGGTCTCGGGTCCATGACCGATGAACGCGGTGAGATCGGCGTACGCCGGGAGTGCATTCTCCACTGCGTAAGGACCGATGACGACCGCGCCCGGCTCGGCGTTCGCATCCAACCACTCCAGCGCGCGGACTTCCGCGGTCGAAATGAATACCGGGGCGGCGGGATGCAGGGAATACAGGATGGATTTACCCCAGAAAAACACGGCCGCCGGAAGCAACAGTGCCATGCAAAGGACAAACGCCGCCCGCCGTGTCCAATCCCTCAATTTCCGTTCCACAAAGAAGAGCGCGAGAACGACCAGCGCCATCCAAAACCCTTCCGCCAGGCGGCGCTGAATGGTCACCGGAAAATAAATCATGATCGGAAAGATCAGCATCCATCCGGCGGGCAACATCCGGCGGTCATCCTCGTTCCATGCCAACCACGCACCCGCAAGAGCCGGTGCGAGCAGGACGCTGTATGAAATGAGATATTCCCATATCGGCGGCGAGGGCAGGGTGTTCTGCGCGCCCCACTGCCGCAGCACCGGATCCAACGCGAAGGAAAGCGCGGAATAAATCACCGGGGGAATGGTTATGGCGGCGGCGATCAGCACACGGACCAACGTCTCCCGCAGGAAGGCGGAAGCCGGTAACCGGCGAATCCGGTTTCGAACAAAAAGCAGCGCAAGATACGCGGCCATCACCGCCCAGGCGACGACTACCACGAGGGGCTGGAAAAACCATCCCAGAACCAGCACAAGGCCGATCTTCACCCCGCGGCTTTTCGCCTTCGCAGCGGAGCCGCCGGAGACGAGCCATGCAAGTGCGAGCAGCAGGCACGCGCGCGCCGCGGCCAAATGCGGGAGCCCGAACAACGAGAGGAATCCGAACGCCTCGGGAGAGGTGAACTCGAGCGGATAGGTCGGTTTCGCCAACAGGATCCACCCGAAGCCGCCGCCGAAACCCGCCGCCGCGAGTCCCCACCGGCGAAGCGCGACACTTTCGATGAAGCTTGCCAGGAAGCGGTAGATCGCCAGGAGCATCGCGATCCCCGCCGCAATCCGCGCCAGATGAAACAGCGCCACGAGCTGCTCGTGCATCGCCGCGCCGCCGGCAAGCTTACCCAGGAGCAGGAACGGCAGGTAGAGGAGTGCGCCGCGCTGCGGTTCGGTCGTGTAAGGGATGTGGAACAGCCACGCGCCCTCGGCGCCCTGGCGCATGTCGGCGATGTAGGAGTTGCCATCCTCCACGCCGAACAGAAAACCGCTGAAGGACCACGCCTCCCCCTGCGCCGAATACGCGGCCAGGTAGGGAAGGGTTAGAAGCACCGAAACGATGACTGCAAAGAGGAGAACCCAGCGCCATTCCGCGCGCGTCACGCCGCCCATCGCCTCACTCCTAAAAACGCCAGTAGCGCAAGAAGGGTGATCCCCAATCCGATTCGGGAGAGCAATGGATCAAAGGCCATCTCGATGACATGTTCCCCCGGCCCGATCGCCGCCGCGCGCCACCATCCGCCGACGGTAATAAGCTCAGCTGCCTCCCCGTCCACCGCCGCGCGCCAGGCCGGATAACTCGCTTCCGAGACCACGACGATTCCGGGACCGGTGGCGGTCAGGCTCATCCGGTTCGGGCTTTCGGATTCGATACGCGCCTCGCGGCCGGCGATGGGTCGATCCCACGTCTCGATTCCTTCCGCCACCCAGGCGCGCGGCGCGGCGAACAGGTTCCGGCAGATGCGGATCCCGCCGGCAAACCGGCATTCGCCGAGCATCGCGCTTGGAATCTCAAACGCCGAAGCGACATAGCGGACGTTGAGTAATCCGAGCAGTCTCCAATCCGGGATCACATCCCGGTTATCCGTTTCCGGATTCCCGGTCGCGAACACCGGCAGCGTGACGGAATACCCCGCCAGAGGGACGCGCGCCGCCTCCGATACGGTTTTTGCGGTTGTGCCCAGGATTAAAGGGTCGATGCCATCCAGCAAACGCAATCCGTTCTGCACGGCGGCAAGCGGAGGGATGCTCGCGGAGGGGGAATACACCCGGTATGCGCCGGTATCTTCCTTTAATAGTTGCGAGGCTGCGGCCGCTGCGGCGGGAACCGGATCGACCGGACGCGGATCGATCATCCGGCCGTCCGCGACCGCCAGGTCGATCACCGCCAGGACAATCAAGCCGCTGGTCGCCGGCAGGCTCCAGCCCTTCGAGAAGAAACCGACGAAGAGGATCAATCCCAACGCGCCCCACATCAGGCCGTCCTGCCATAATGCCGCGGGCCAGCCCATTATCCAAGCCGTGACAGCAAAAACTAACCCTCCCGCCGCAAGCGCGAAGCCGCCCTTTTTTAAAATTCCGCGTTCATCCTCGACGGATTCAAGCCCGGTCAATCCGCGGGCAGCGAGCATGGCCAGCGCCAGACCGGCGAGGAACATCCAGCGCGGCGGGACACGCAGGAGATTTAAAGCCGGGATTGCATCCGTCAAAGCCCCCAGCCCGGGAATATTCGATCCGAGTGAAAGAAATATGGAGAAGAGAAAAAGGATGAACCAAAACCACCCCTTCCCCTGCGCTTGAATTTTTTCCTCCGCTGCCATCGCCGGCAAACGGATATTGCCACCCTGCGGGGCGGGGGTGCGGATGATAAGAGGGGATGTGATCGCCAGCAGCAGGATGACCACTCCCGGATAGATCACCCATTCGATATAACCTTCAATCCCGCCAAGCATCAATCCGCCAAGCGAACGGATGGGGAGGGAGTAAGCCGCCCTTTCCGCCTCCGGGAGACTCGCCCGCGTGGATAGCGATACGAACTCCCCCATCGGCAGCGCCAATACGGCGCTGACCGCCGCGGCAAATCCGCCGAAGACCGCGAGGTGCTTGATCCAGGAGACGATCATCGTGCGGCGCGGTTGCGGCGGATATCCCCCGCCGGCGAAAAAGGCATACCCGACCGCCGCCAAAGCGGCGGGAATCACCCACCGCGGATCGGCCATAAACACAAGGCCGGATATCACACCGGCTAGTGCCCACCCGCGGAGACTTCGGACTCGGGCGGCGTTGCGCGCGGCCAGAAGCAGCCAGGGGGTCCAGGAGACGGCCATGACAAGACTCAAATGGCCGGCAGCGATATGCGCGACAACTTTTGGCATCCCGCCGAAGGCGATTCCCGCCAGGAGCGCGCCCATTTGCCCGGCGCCTTCCTCGCGCGCAAGCAGGTACACCCCGATCCCGGCAAACGCCAGATGCAAAAAAAACAGAATATTGAACGCAAGCGGCGGCGGAAGTACAAGCGCAAGCCAAAGCGGCGGATAATACAGCCCCGAAAGCGGATCGGCCGCGAAGGGCGTTCCGCCCAGGGTGTGCGGATTCCAGAATGGAATCTCACCGTATTGCAGGAGGGATTGACGCAGGAACTCGGCGCTCGGCCAGTGGGCGATCACCAAATCGGAGTATTCAGCATCGGGGGCGGGATGGACGTTCAGGGGATCGGCCAGAATGGGAGCCAGATAAAGAAGTGGCGCAAGCAAGAGGAGGAGCCACGGCCGCGAAAGGATCTTCCCCATGGGACGAGTATATCATCGCAGACCGGATCGCCGTCTTCCCCTCCGCCCAGACGATAGAATGATCTTATAATGAACCAATCGAGGAGAATCGATGAAACGTCTCTTTGTTTTCCTATTTCTATTCAGCCTGGCATCGTTCGCATGCAACATCCCCGGTCCCACAACATCGCCCGCTGACACCCAAGCACCTGCCAACACGGAGCCGGCACCCACTTCTCAGCCGCCCATGGAAACGGACACACAAGGCCCGCCACCGGCCAATGCGACCTGCGGACCGCTATCCCTGTACCTCGATCCCGCAATCGCGGACAGCTATGATTGCCAAACCATCCCGGAAGCCGCCAACCTGGAGATGCCGCCCTTCGGGATCAATCCGCAGTATTCGAAAATCACCTTCGTCGGATATCCGCTGGCCGACCGGTTCATGACCCCGCATATCGACGTCTTCCCGGTTCAGCGTTTCCGGGAATTACTTCCGGATCTGGTCGACCCGCGGGTGACGGCGCTTCAGTCGCTGATCGGCGGCGGATCACCGGCCCCCGGCGCACTGCCGCTCCTGCCGATTTTCAATGCGGGCCAGATGTTCTACGCCCAATACGCGGTGGTTCCCTTCCAAAACGGCAGCGGAATCCGCTACGTCACCCTGTATGGCCAGGCATATTATCCGGCAAACAACCACGATGATTTCTTTTCATTCCAAGGATTGACTTCCGACGGCAAATATTGGATCTCGCTCATCCTCCCGATTTCCCACCCCAGCCTGCCGGAGAACGGGGAGAATCCTCCGGGTGGATACGAGGAATTCAACAAGAATGCGGAAGCCTATTTCGTGCAGATCGCGGCGCAATTGAACGGCCAGCCGCCGGAGAGTTTTGTCCCCTCCATCGTGATGTTGGATGCGTTAATCCAGAGCATAACGATTCAGCCATAACGATCTGGAAGCGTGTCAATCGCTTGCATGGGGGAGCACCAGGAGTAACTGATCAACATGAGGCTGCAACCGCCGGTTTTCCGGCGGCGAAGGGTGTTCCGCCCAAGGTGTGCGGGTCCCAAAACGGAATCTCACCATCTTGCTGAAGGGATCGCCGCAGAAATTCGGCGCCGGGCCGGTGCGCGATCACAAGATCGGAACAATCCGCGCCGGGGGCATAATGGACCTGCGTGGGATCGCCCAGAAGCGGGGCGAGATAAAGAAGCGGCGCAAGTAGGAGAAGGAGCCAGGGCTGCGACAGGATCTCCTCCATGGGACAAGTATTTCAAAGCAGACGTATCGCCTTCCCTGCCGCCGATCTGGCGGGATAATCTTATAATGAAAGCAGTGGAGGAGGATCGACGAGCCGACTCTTTGCTGGTTTGTTGGTCTTCAGGATGGCGGCGTTCGCATGGAATATTCCGGGTTCCATAACGCCGCCCACCGACACCCAAGCCCCTGTTAACACGGAGCCGGCATCCACTCTCTAGCCGTCCTGCGAATTAAATTTCTATGACCCGATCCGTTTCCGCCATCCCGCCCGGCAAAACGCCCTCCCCTCACACGTTGGATGCTCCCGCCACCACGCTCGCGCGGAAGCATTCGCTTTCGCGCAAGCCTTTCCTTCAGGCGGTGTATCGGGAGTGGTACCGGATGATGCTGCAGGCTGTTCCTTCGGGCATTCCGGGGAAGATAGTGGAATTGGGCAGCGGGGCGGGCTTCCTGAAAGAAATGCTGCCGGAGCTTCTCACCTCCGATTTCCTGCGCCTGCCCGATCTCGATCTGGCGGCACAGGCGGAAGCGCTCCCCTTCGCGTCCGGTTCCCTGAAAACGATCTTCCTGATCGACGTATTCCATCACATCCCCCGGCCGCGGAAGTTCCTTGCCGAAGCGGCCCGTTGCCTGCGAAGCGGCGGGGCGGTGATCATGGTCGAGCCGTGGCGGACGGCCTGGTCGGGATTTGTCTATCGGAATTTTCATCACGAAACGTTCAATCCGGATGCTCGCACTTGGGAGTTCCCGTCGTCGGGTCCGCTTTCCGGAGCCAACGGTGCGCTTCCATGGATCGTCTTTGAACGGGATCGCGCGATATTCGAACACGAATTTCCAGAAATGCAAATTGCGTCGATCCAATTGCACACGCCGCTGGTTTACCTGCTCTCCGGCGGATTTTCCCTCCCGACGGTTGTACCGAATTTTTCCTTCCGCTTTTGGCGGGGCATAGAGGATCGGATGAGGCCGTGGATGCGTTCCTGGGCGATGTTCGGCCTGATTGTCATTTCCCGGGCCTGAAGAAAAAACGGGGTGGACCTTTGGGGGATCACCCGGGATCGGGGCAAGCCGGAGAAGGGGCAGGATCAACAACAAGACAATCCGGGTTTTCCATGCCGGACGAACGTCATACGCCCCCCACCCTATACCTGTCAGTATAATAACGTTATAAAAAGGAGGAGCCATGAAACGACCTCTCTCTATTTTTGCATTTCTGGCGATCGTCCTTTTGGGATGCAGCCTTTTCACAAAGGCAGCCCAAGGGGAAACCCCCCGGCCGGGAGTGACGAAAAATGCGGGCGGAACGCAGATACCGACAACGAAAGCCGCCTTGCCCCCGGCGACCAATACTTCCTGCAATGAACTTTCCTTTTTTCTAAATCCCAATCTGGCGACAAAAGTAAAGTGCGAAACCGTTCCCGAATCCGGCGGAGCCGATGGGGCATCGTTTGATACATATCCGCAGTATACGAAAGTGACCTTCGTCGGATATCCGCTGACGGGACGGTTGATGCAGCCGGTGATCTCGGTCTTTCCGGTCGAGCGCTACGCCGAGCTTCTCCCGGACGTGGTCGACCCCGACGTTTCCGCTTTGCAGGCGTTGATTGCGGGCGGCGCGCCCGGCGACAACGATCCGCCGATCCTCCCCGTCCAGAATGCGCGCCAGTTGTTCCTCGCGCAGTATGCGGTGCTCTCATTTCAAAACGGGAGTGGCGTCGGCTGCATCACCCAATATGCACAGGCGTACGTTCCGATTAACAATCACGACCTGTTCTTCTCGTTCCAGGGATTGACCTCGGACGGAAAGTACTGGATATCCATCATCCTGCCCATATCCCACCCCAGTTTGTGGGAGACCCAGGGCGATCCGACCAACTCCATCTATGCAACGATTAACGACAACCCCGATGCGTACTACTCGCAACTGGAGGCCGAAGTTAACGAAAAGGCGCCGAGGAGTTTCGTTCCGATGCTCTCGATGTTGACCGACCTGGTCAATAGCATCGTCATCACGCCTTAAGAGATGGCGGAAGCATAGAGGGATGAGCCGTCCAGATTCCATGTAGAAACCCGGTATCGCGAGGAAAGATCTTTCCATCATTGAGGCTGCCGGTCTCTCCGGAGACCGGCAGCCTCGAATTCCTCTGGCGGGGAGCGTCAAAATCCGGTAGAATTGCCTTTTACCCGGGCGGTTAGCTCAGTTGGTTAGAGCACACGGTTGACATCCGTGAGGTCGTAGGTTCGAGCCCTATACCGCCCACCTCCCCGGTTTTTGGATCCACCGGGGTCCATACAGACAGCGGTCGCCAGGAAGAGTACGGGAGAACCAAACCTCAGCGAGCGGGAGATCACGGTGAGAATCCCGCGGTGCGGTTCCCGGAAAACCGCCCGGCGCGCTCCGACGGAACGGCCGCAAGGCCCAGTAAGAAGGACGGTTCAGTCCCGTTATCGGCTGTCCAAGCCGCGAAGCATTTCGCTTTGCGGGAATTTGGGTGGAACCGCGATATTCAATCGCCCCAGGAATGGGGCGATTTTTATTTTAACCAACCTCTCCCCCTATCCCCGACCCCTTCCCCCTCCCCAAATTGGGGAGGGGGAAGGGGTGAAGGGGAAGGAGGAGGGGTAAGTTCAGGAGGCACTCATGCCGATTCGAAAATCCGAAAAATACGAAGAGACGCAGCTCTACCGCGTGCGGCATTCCGCGGCGCACGTGATGGCCCAGGCGGTGATGGAACTGTTCGCCGGCCAGGCGAAGTTCGCCATCGGCCCGGCGATCGAGGACGGGTTCTATTACGATTTCGACCTGCCGCGCGCGCTTACGCCGGAGGACCTGACAAAGGTCGAAACCCGGATGCGCGAGATCATCCGCGGCGACCACCCGTTCACCCGCCGGGAACTATCCGCCGCGGAGGCCAAAAAGTTGTTCGCGAATCAGCCGTATAAGATCGAGCTGGTCGAAGGGCTCGAGCGCGGCGCCGCCGATGAAGACGGCAATCCCGTTACCGCTCCGCCGGTGATCTCCACCTACACCAACGACACCTTCACCGACCTGTGCCGCGGACCGCACGTCGAGCGCACCTCACAAATCAATCCCGACGCGGTCAAACTGCTCAATATCTCGGGCGCCTACTGGCGCGGCGACGAGAAACGACCAATGCTGCAGCGGATCTACGGGACCGCCTGGACCTCGGCCAAGGAACTGGAGGAATACCTCTGGAGGCTGGAGGAGGCCAAGAAACGCGACCACCGGAAACTCGGCAAAGAGCTGGGCTTGTTTTATTTCTCCGAGGATATCGGGGCGGGACTCCCGCTGTTCACCCCCCGCGGCGAGATGGTCCGTTATCTCATGGAGAAATATGTCCGCGAAACCCAGTCCCGCTACGGATTCCAGCACGTCTGGACCGGCCACCTGGTGAAGGAGGATTTATACAAGCGCTCCGGCCACTACGACAACTACAAGGACGTGATGTTCCCGCCGATGGTCGATGAGAACATCATCTTCCGCCTCAAGCCGATGAACTGCCCGAGCCATATGACTCTTTTCAAGGAGATGGGCACGCATTCCTACCGCGATCTCCCGCTGCGGCTTTCGGAATTCGCCACCCTCTACCGCTACGAAAAAACCGGCGAACTGACCGGCCTGACGCGCGTGCGCGCCCTCACGCAGGACGATTGCCACACCTTCTGCACGCCGGAGCAGATCGGGGACGAGTTTGCGCTCTCCCTGCGCCTGATCCAGGAGGTGCTCGAGCGGTACAAATTCATGGATTATCGCGTGCGGCTCAGCCTGCGCGGCACGCAGGGGAAGTACGTGGCCGACGATGAAAAATGGGAACAGGCGACGGCGGCCCTGCGTGCGGCGCTGGAAGCCAGCGGCCTGGAATACGAGCCGGTGGAAGGCGAGGCCGCCTTCTACGGCCCCAAGGCGGATTTTCTCGCCCGCGACGTGCTCGGCCGAGAATGGCAGCTTTCCACGATCCAGGTGGATTTCATCCAACCGGCGCGGTTGGGGCTGGAGTATATCGGCGAAGACGGCCAGGTGCACACGCCGGTTGTTCTTCACCGCGCCGTCACCGGCTCCACCGAGCGGTTCTTCGCCGTGATCCTTGAGCACTTCGCCGGCGCGCTGCCCCTCTGGCTCTCGCCAGTGCAGGCGATGCTGATTCCGATCGCCGACCGGCATATGGAATATGCCCGCCAGGTGGAAACGCGGCTTAAGCAGGAAGGTTTGCGTGTGGAGGTGGACACCCGGTCGGAGCGGATGAACGCCAAGATCCGCGATGCGCAGATGCAGAAGATTCCCTACATGCTGGTGATGGGCGACAAGGAAGCGGCCGCCGGCGCGGTGGCGGTCCGGTTGCGCAGCGGCGAGGATAAGGGCGCGATGCCGATGGATCAGTTTCTCGATTTGGCGAAGAAGACACTCGAAAGCGGGGATTAATCCTCACCCCCCACCCCCTCTCCCTGTAAGGGAGAGGGGGAACACTTCCAACAAGCCTTTCTTTGTTCGCCCTCTTCCGTGCGGGGAGAGGGCCGGGGTGAGGGAAAAAAGGAACTGCGGCTTCATTATTTTTCTCGACAATCTTTAAGCACGGGGGAGTAACAAAATGGCTCATGAAAAATTCCATCGCATTTATCCTCCCATCCTCCAACGCGTACGGGAGATGCGCCATCCTCTTACTGCCTCCGAGTCGAAGGTCTGGGATAAGGTTCGAAACCGCCAGCTTGGATCCAAAATCCGTCGGCAACACCCGATCGATCGGTTCATTGCAGATTTTTATTGCCCGGAAGCCAAATTAATTATCGAAATTGACGGGGATTCGCACGCAGAACCTGATCAGACTGTTTACGACCTGGAGCGGACAAACTGGCTGGAGGCTTGCGGATACGCAGTGATCCGCTTTCAAAACGATCAGGGACACAAGGATCTGGAAACCGTGCTGGGAAATATCCGTGAAGCAATCGGGAAAATAATCGGGGACGGCGAAAGACTTTTTTCCATAGAGAACACGGAGGGCACGGATTGAATCATGGTTTTTTCCGTGCACCTCTGTGGCTTCCGTGGATAATTATTCTTACTTTTTGATCCTGGCAACAACTTTCGGGTTGGTCAACTCGCGGATCGCATCCGCCGCCACCCAGCGCGCGGCGCGCGAATCCTGCCCCGCGATCCGGCGGGCGCAGGCAACGGCGGCCTTGTTCAACGCACGGCTGCGCTTGCCGATGTTGCGCAAGGCCCAGTTGACCGCCTTCCGAACGAAATTGCGTTCGTCGAATGCGTATCGTTCGATCACCGGAAGATATCCAAGGAATACTTCCTCCTTCGCACCTTTATCGTGCCAGGCGAGCGCGGCCATCAATGCAAAACCGGCGCGCCGCTGGAATTCCGGGGTTTTCCGCGCCCAGGCGGCGGCTTTGCGACGCGCATGAGGCGTCCGGTCGAAGAGATTTCCGCATACCTGGTCGCACACGTCCCACGAGTCGAAATCCCTGATCCAGCGATCCATCTGCGCGGTGGTTACCTGCGCCGGGTCGTCGACAAGCGCGGCGAGGATTCGTGCTTCGTGGATCCCGCTCCCCCAAAGCTTCTGCGCCAGGTCATGATCCACGCCAATCCGTTTAGCCATAGTGCGAAGGAACGGCATCGAAAGACCCAGCGTCTCGTGCGGATTGATTCCAAAGCGCGCCATTCCCGCAACATTCGCGGAATTGGCATTCGACTTCAGCTCACGTAGGATTTCCTCGTAGGTCATGGTCATCCCTCCGCTCCTATTATATGAAGGCCGCCGCTTGGTACGCCAGACCCAGGTTGAAAAATCACCCTGCCCGGCGGCGGAGCACGAATGAATCCGATCCTGCTTTGAGAATCCGCTCTTCCAGAGTAGAATCCATCGCATCAGCATTCCGAAGCGAAAGCTGAAAAATCACTAAAGGGGAGGAATCATGTTCCATAAAATCATTCTGGTGGGAAACCTCGGAAAAGATCCCGAAATGCGCTACACCCCCGGCGGCCAGCCGGTGACATCCTTCTCGGTCGCCAGCAACCGCAAGTTTACGGACTCCAGCGGTCAGGCCATCGAGGAAACCATCTGGTTCCGCATTTCGGTGTGGGGCAAGCAGGCCGAAGCCTGCAAGCAATATCTCGCCAAAGGGCGCCAGGTGCTGGTGGAAGGGCGCCTGGTGTGCGACCGGCAGACCGGGGGGCCGCGCACCTACAAACGCGCCAACGGCGAGATGGGCACCTCCTTCGAGGTGAATGCAGAAACCGTGCGCTTCCTCGGTCAGCGGCAAGACAGCGCCGTGGAAGGCGGAGAGCCCGGAGCAACCGCGGCGCCGGGAACCGAAGAGGAAATTCCCTTCTAGAAGAATCCGGGCGGGGCGATGCCCCGCCCCACTTTTTAAGAGGCTACGATGAGCGAACCATCCCATCCCCCCGCTGCCGCTCCACGCCAAATCCCGTTTGAGTTGCCGGCCAACATCGAGCCGGTATATTCCAACCTGGCACTGATCGCCCATTCGCCGGCCGAAATCGTGATCGATTTTGCGCGCATGCTGCCGGGGATGCCCAAAGCGCGGGTGGCCGCCCGCGTGGTGCTGACCCCGCTGTGCGCCAAGGCTCTCCTGCGCGCGCTCGGCGACAACATCGCCAAATTCGAAAAGCAGTTCGGCGAGATCCATATGCCGGAAGGACCGTCGCTGGCGGAGCAGTTGTTCGGCAAGCCGACGGTGGACCCCGCTCCGGACGCTCCAAAGGAAGGATAACGGCATGGAAGGATTGGACGCCATCGGCGAAAAGATGCAGGCGTTTTTGCGCGAGAAGAATGCGGCCCGCGACCGGGCCCTCGAGCAATCCCGCACCCTCATCCGCTACTCTTCGCTGGCCATCCGCGCCGTGCATCGCGAGGAGCGGAAAGGTGCGGAAGAAAATCTCAAGCAGGCACGGGACCAAGCCGTGGAAATGCAGAAGGGATTGTCGAAATATCCGGATCTGTATTTCGCCGGATACACGCAGGACGCGCTGAAGGAGCTGGCGGAAGCCAGCATTGTATTCGCGCTGATCGGCGACCTGCCTCTGCCCGGCCCCGAGGAATTGGGAGTGGATGTCGCCCCCTACATGAACGGACTCGGCGAAGCGGCGGGCGAGCTGCGCCGCTGGTCGCTGGACCTTCTGCGCCGCGGAAAAACCGGCGAGGCGGAACGGGTGCTCGGAATGATGGACGACATCTACTCGCTGCTGGTCACGCTGGATTATCCCGACGCGCTGACGGGCGGATTACGCCGCACCACGGACATGGTGCGCGGGGTGACGGAACGCACGCGCGGCGACCTGACGCTGAGCCTGCGGATGGAAGCCGCCGAACGCGCCGCCGCCGCGCTTGAACAATCCCTGCAAAAGAAAAAAACCTGAGGGCACGCATGCCGCCGCGGGTGATTCGCGCCAGCGAAATCGGCGAATATCTTTTCTGTAAACGGGCCTGGTGGCTGCGCGCGCAGGGGATGGAATCCGAGAATCGCAAAGCGCTGGAGGCCGGGACGGCCGAACACGAGGATCTCGCCCGCCGGGTGGCGCTCTCCGGCTGCCTTCGGACGGCGGCGTTCGTGTTATTCCTCACGGCGCTGACCACGGCGGCGGTGGGGGTGACGATCCTGTTACTAAAATAAATATGCGCCCGGAATTTAAATACCGTCGCCGCGATGGATGATCGCGGCTGTTTTTTACCTCACCCCTTACCCCTCTTCTGGCTTATGCCAGGAGAGGGGAAGCCGGGGTTCTCCCGGCGGAGTGAGGAATTTATTGATCGTACACGTGCAGGACTTTCCCGAGGAACGCCTTCGTCCGCTCATGCTGCGGATGGAAGAACAACGCTTCGGGCTCGCCCTGCTCGACAAACAGGCCCTCGTCCATGAAGATCACCCGGTCGGCCGCCGCGCGCGCAAATCCCATTTCGTGCGAAACGACCACCATGGTCATGCCCTCGAAGGCCAGTTTCTCCATCACATCGACCACTTCATTGATCATTTCCGGATCCAGCGCGCTGGTCGGCTCGTCGAACAGCATCACCTTAGGGTTCATTGCGAGCGCCCGCGCGATCGCCACGCGCTGCTACTGGCCGCCCGAGAGCTGCGCCGGATGGCAATCTTCCTTGTCGGGGATGCCCACCTTGTCCAGCAGTTCGCGGGCCACCCGCTCCGCCTCCTTCCGGCTGCGTTTGCGGATGATCCGCTGCGCCAGGGTGATGTTATCGAGCGCTGTAAGGTGGGCAAACAGGTTGAATGACTGAAAGACCATCCCCACCTCGGCGCGCACCGTGTTGATGTTCTCGGCCGTATCGAGCGGAATCCCGTCCACCGTAATCCGTCCGGAATCGTATTCCTCCAGGCGGTTGATACAGCGTAGAAGGGTGGATTTTCCCGATCCCGAGGGGCCGATGATCACCACCACTTCCTTCCGCTTTACCTCGAGGCTCACCCCGCGCACCGCCTCCAGCGCGCCGAAGTGTTTGGTCACATTTTCGATGCAGATCATGGTATCCGAGTCAATATTGTTATTCATCGGCCTACCTCTCATACTTAACGCGCTTCTCGATCCACGCCACGATCCGGGCGGAAAAAAGCGTCATCATCAGGTACAACAACGCGATCATCGCCCACGTTTCGAGCGGGATGAAATTGATTGACATGAATTCCTGCCCGCGGCGGGTCATATCGGCCACGGCCACGACGCTGACCAGCGAGGAATCTTTCAGAAGCGATACGAATTCATTTCCCATCGGGGGCAGGATCACCCGCACCGCCTGCGGCAGAATCACATGGCGCATCGTCTGGGCAAAGCTCATCCCGAGTGACCGCGCCGCCTCGACCTGCCCTTTGGGGATGCTCTGGATCCCGGCGCGGTAGATCTCGCTCATGTAGGCGCCGTAGCAGGTTGTCAGGCCGAAAATCGCCATGGGCAGGGCTGGAGCACGGAAATTGGAGAGAAATTCAATTCCGTTTTTATCTCCGATCCCCTGCACCAGGGCCGGGAAGGCGTAATACCAGAAGATCAACTGCACCAGAATCGGGATCCCGCGGATAATCTCGACGTATAAAGTGGAGATCCCATAGATGGTGGGATTTTTCGAAAGGCGTCCCAACCCCCCAAGCAGCCCCACCACGACCACCAGCATAAAAGACACCCCCGTCACGAGGATCGTGACCCCGATCCCGTCGGAGACAAAACGAAAAATCCGTCCGTATGGATCCGGTATCGCCAGGATCAGGATCACCGCCACAACCACGACGGCGATGACCAAGCCCCACCAAGGGTCCATATGCGCTCCGGGTTCTTCGCCAGGGAAGGTGGTTATCCCTTTTGGGGTTGTCGTTTCGAGTGCCGGTTTGGTTTTTTTCATAAGTGGTTATTCCCACATTACGCAAAGGGCGCCACTATACCGCACGATTCCAGGCATGCGGAGCGCCCTCTGCGTAAAAAAAACCGCGGGGCTATTTTGCTGTACCGCGGCGCTTTGCCGATTACTCTCCCAGATCTATCGTCGTGACCCACTTGGTGTTGAGCGTGTCGATCAATCCCTCCGCCTTGACCTTGTCCAACCCGCTGTTGATTTTCTTCAGCAGGTCAGTCTTGGTTTTGCAGACGGCGATCCCGATCGATTCGCCCGTCAGGGGTTCGCCGATGGCCTTGAGCTTGTCGGAATACTTGGCGACATACCCGAGGGCCATGACGTTATCCGCCACCACCGCATCCACGTCGCCGTTCATCAGCGCCTGGAATGCCAGACCGATGGTGTTGAAGTTGACCAGCTCCGCTCCCTCGATCCCCGAGACCAACTCCGCCCCGGTAGTGGAGATTTACGCGCCCACGCGCTTGCCCTTCAGACTGTCAACACCGGTGATCCCGGTGTTGTCCGCGGCGACGACGATCTGCTGCCCGACGGTGTAATACGGATCCGAGAACAGCATATTCGCTTTCCGCTCATCGGTGATCGAGACGGAGGAGATCGCGACGTCGTATTGGCACTGGGCGATGCCGGCCAGAAGCGCGTCCCAGGCGACGTTGACGAATTCCACTTCCATGCCTTCCTTCTCGGCGATGGCTTTCATCAGGTCGATGTCGAACCCGATGATTTCCTTGGTCGACTCATCGACATACTCGAACGGGGGCCAGGTGGCATCGGTCGCGACGACTACCTTGACCTTGGCCGGACTGCAACTAACGACAAACAATCCGAATAGAAGAGCCAGTACTCAGCGTTTCATCCTTCCTCCTTGAGATATGGGATCTGAATGATTGCTTCCCCCGTGGAACGGAAAATTTTGGAGTCTTCGGAAAAATGATCCCTCTCGGCTCCAATTACTTGGTATGGATTACAACGCAGAATTCAATATTGAATTTCCAGTTTTCAATGTCCTCATTCATTCCATGTCAGTTCCAAAAGACACAGGATCCAATAAAAAACCGGGAGAAAAGAAATCGAAAGCGAAAGAAAAAACCACAAGCCCCAAAAAAGGATCATAATCCTCCCAGTCAATCCCCCTTTTAAAAAATCCTGCGACAAATTATTGGAAATAATCGGATAATATTTATCTCAAAATAATCTTATCGTC
>CAZFPL010000007.1:0-37196 GCA_964521085.1 uncultured Anaerolineales bacterium
ATTTGGCCGGGCTTACAATCCGGAAAAATCATCCTTCGGGTGTCGGAGTGATTCCCGGTCCCGACTCGGTATCCCCTCCTCCGTAGGATTGCCACCAGGAATTACTAAGGTCACCATACCCGCTTCCCAAACCGCAGACCGCGACATCCCCTTGCAGAACGCAATTAGAGAATCCCTGCGGCCCAATAACGCCCATCAGGTCGGCCAACGAGTAGGAATCCTCGGCCAGCAGGATGAGCGTGGTTTGGGCATCGGTGCGAGAAAACAAGATCAATCCAATTCCACTCGCCGGAACGGATCCGAAACCGGGGATTTCGATTTTCGGAAATGAGTCGGCCATCGGGAATGTGGAGGGGGAAGGAAGCTGGATCCCGAGGGGGTTCAGGTACAGTTCGATCCCCGGGCTGGAAAAAGTGGCGAGGAGGATCAGATCCTTCCCGGCGACCGGTCCCGGTGCCATGGAAGAGGGAATCCCGGCACCCGAGAGATTTTGTTGCAGGATTTGGATCGGCCCCAGCAAACTTGCCGTAAGCGTCACATCCTCCATCGGAACGATGACCACATCGCGTTGGAAGAGGAACGGGAAATCCTTCAGGTCGTGAATCCGCGGGGCTGCCAGCAGAAATTCCGCCATATGCTGGATCAGTAGAGCGTTATCGGCGACCTGGTTGTACGGCGGCTGCAGGAAGGTCATGTCGCCGATGGCGAGGACGTTGGTGCTGGCGTCAAGCGCGGCGGCTGCGTATGTGCCGTCGGCGTCGGTCCGCGACGATTTGGTCGTCCGGGTGCTTTGCATCAGCACGGTCCCCGTTCTCGTCTGCAGCGAGTGCGTCGCATACAACACGACCGATGTGAGATTCTTGGTCAGCGCATTGGCGGAAAAATCCCGGAAGTAGACGTTCCGGTAGTTGCCTTCGTAATTGGACATGTTGTAGAGGTAATCGTCGAGGAAGGCGATGTCGAATGGCGCCAGCAGGCTGTTGGCGGCGATGACGTCCGCCATCACGATGGCGGAACCGTATCCGTAGTAATCATAGGATATGGCCGAGCGGGTTGGATCGGTCAGGACCAACAGCCGTCCGCCGCGCCGCACGAAATCCTGCAGTTGCTGGATTTCCAGCGTCGAGAACGGCTCGATCGGGCAGACGG
Source organism: uncultured Anaerolineales bacterium (assembly GCA_964521085.1). Taxonomy (GTDB): domain Bacteria; phylum Chloroflexota; class Anaerolineae; order Anaerolineales; family RBG-16-64-43; genus JAFGKK01. Next base: position 1,150 of record CAZFPL010000007.1, read on the forward strand.
ATATGTAGGCCGATGCGTATTTCAATTGTTCCGACAGGGACCGGTCCGCGTACGTTCCGTAGGTGACGCTTTCCACCCGCGCTCCGCTTGTTTGGAGAATACCGGTCAGGGATTCCAGTTCGGAGGGAGAGAACATGTTCGAGTGCGCTTGATCCAGCAGGACGATCGCGCGGGAAGGGGCAACCATCGGCGCCGCCGGCAGCGTGGTGGATAGCGGCGGTTGCGGTATGGAATACCCCTCGTAATCCGGCGTGGGAATCTGTTCTGAGCGCCAGAAAATACCCTGGTGGAACCATACAAGCCGGGCCAGAACCGGCAGCAGGAGAAGCGCGATGGCGATCGGAATGCGATAACGTTTCATGGCAGCCTCCTGTCGCTTTCCGGGATATACAGGTAATACATGCCCGACGTCCGCGGGTAGGGAGTCAGGGATCCGTCCTCGGCTTCGAGGAAGAATTGATAGCCGTAAGCGGCTGGTCCATTTTCCAGCGCCAGCGTGCTCAAATCCCTGGTCTCGAAATTCCAGACGTGCGCCAGGGTGGCGGCTTTCTCCACTGCTTCCGAATAGCCGCCCAGGGCGTCGATCAGCCCGAGCCGCAACGCTTCGCTGCCGATAAAGAGCTTGCCGCTGAGAATTTTTTCCGGCGTGGTTTTCAACGCTTCTCCGCGCCCTAAGATAACGGCTTTGTAAAAACTTTGTTTTAGCGGATCGAGCAGGCGCAATGTATCATCCCGCGAGCCGCCGTAAAATTTATACGGCCCGGTTGAGACTTCATCCTCGAATACGGTGGGCGACAACGGCAGGACGGTGCGTACACCCACGTTTCCCACCTCCGAAGAAGGTTTGGCGATGATGTAGTCGGTCCCCACCGCCAGGTAATACGCTCCGCTGGCGGCCATCGATTCGATGGATGCCACGACCGGTTTCTTCTCCCGGAGCCGGATCAACTCGAGGTAAACCGATTCGGTGTCGGCCACCGTGCCGCCGGGGCTGTCCATCACCAGCACAACCGACTGGATCTCGGGGTGATCGTAGGCGTACCGCAACTGTGAAATCACGTCACCGGCCGAGTAGGAATAAATCGCATCCCGAAGGTAGATCGTTCCGACGATCGGACGCGGGATGAGCAGAGCGAGCAGGATGCCCGCGACCAACGGCAGCGCCAGCCAGAGGACGGGTTGGGCCAGCGGATGCGAGAGCCATTTCGTCTTGATATAGTCCATTGCCGCTCCTTTCTCTTCGATTCCTTGTAGATGTGTGTAAACATTAATCCATGATGGTGCATTTCCCGTGGGGAAGTCCCTGACAAGCATAATGGGTTTTTATGGGGGATGCAAACCCGTGCGGCGGCATCTCCCCAAGCGGGGAGGGGCCAGCCGCGGGAAGATGGGATGACGATATGGTGTCGGGAAGGAGTCGGGAGGTATACCGCGTCGCCTATTTGGGTTCAAGTTCGCTGCGCACCGTTTGATAAAGCGATTCGGCACGGAGTTCGCGGAGGGTGTAGCATCTCGCGCCCAAATGCAGCGCCAGCTCGGCCGCCAATCCCTGGTCGAAAGCGGCGTGTTCCATATTCACCACGACGCTGCGAATCTTCTGTAATCCGATTTCATCCGCAATCCGGTACGCTTCAGCCAGCGGCGGCTGCGTGCCGATGGCGACATTCCCTGCTCCATCGGTCAGCAGGATCATCAGCGGCATGATTTCCGGGTGGGTGATTTTTTCCGTGCGCAGGGTTTTAAGGGCCATCGCCAAACCCGCCGAAAGAGGCGTCTTCCCGCCGACCGGAATGTCAGCCAGGGCTTTGCGGGCCAGGTTCGTTGAATTGGTCGGCGGCAACACCAGGACGGCACGGTCTTTTTGGAACACGACCAGCCCGACGCGGTCCCGCCGCTGATAGGCATCGGTCAGAAGCGAGAGGATCGCGCCTTTGGTCGCCGTCATCCGTTCCGCCACCGCCATCGACCAGGATGCGTCCACGACAAACAGGATCAGGTTTCCGGCCCGGCGGACTCGGACCTTGGTGTGGAAATCTTCGCGGCGGATGGCAAAGGCCACGCGTTTGCGCTCGCGTTTCCGCTGGACTTGAAAGGGCGCGGCCGCGCGCAGGGTGGCATCAAAGGCGAGGTCGTCGGTCTTTCCGGGAGTGGACCGGGATTGCACGTACCGGCCGCGGCGTTCTTTGGTGTGGGTCCGTGAGCGTCGTCCCCGCACTTGGCGGGTGAGTTTGTCCAGCGGGGTGTCCAAGCGCCGGGCGGCAAACGCCGCTCCGACTTTGGCCTTCTGGCCGCCTTCCCACCAGGGTGCATCTTTGGAATCGGAAGCTTCCGGGGTCCGGGAGGTGGAGGGATTTTCCGACTCGACCTCTTCGCCTTCCGGAGAGGTCAGGCTATCTTTTTTTTTTCCGAACCGTCGGGGATATTCTGCGCCGATGGAGACATGGATTCTTCCATGTTGGTCATGTCGGATTGGATCTGTTCGATTTGCTCTTCCAAATTGAACAGATTGGCTTCCACCTGCTGCAAGGGTCCGTGCTTCAACCGGTGGGGGAGTGCCAACTCGGCCGCCAGGGCGATATCGTGATCGGTGAGGGACATGCGCGCTTCCAGCGCGGCTTGCGCCCGCGCCGCTTTCAAGATGACCAGATCCGCACGGTGCCCGTCGACCTTCAAGGATGTCGTCAATCCGGCGATCGTTAGCAGGTCGCGGGAGGAATAGCGGACGTGATCGACCAACTCGCGCGCCTTGTCGATTTCCTCCGAAAGTTCATCCTCCTGCTTTTGCCACTCCCCGCGGAATCCTTCCGGATCGGCTTCGAAGGAGAGGTTGCGTTCCATAATCGCCACCCGGTCCCGCAGGTCAACGATGCCGCGCACATCGACGCACAGGGCGAAGCGGTCCAGAAGCTGGGGGCGTAGGTCGCCCTCTTCCGGATTCATCGTGCCGACGAGGATGAACCGCGCCGGGTGGGCGAAGGAAATCCCTTCGCGTTCGACGATATTCATTCCGCTGGCCGCCGAATCGAGGAGAATATCCACGACATGGTCGTCGAGCAGGTTGACTTCGTCGATGTACAGCAGGCCGCGGTTGGCGGCGGCAAGCACTCCCGGTTCGAACCAGCGCTCGCCTTTCTGGATGGCCCGTTCGATATCCATCGTCCCGACCACGCGATCTTCGGTGGCGGAAACGGGAAGATCCACAAAGGCGGTGCGGCGTTTCTCCATCGGCAGGGTTTCCCCGTGGGCTACGCGTTCCCGGCATTCCGTGCACCAGGAGGTCGGCCGGTCCGGGTCGCAGCCGAAGCGGCATCCGGTGACGGAGCGCACTTCCGGAAGGAGTGCGGCCAGCGAACGCGCAGCCGTGGATTTCGCGGTCCCGCGTTCGCCGCGGATGAGCACGCCCCCGATGCGCGGATTCACGGCGTTAAGCAAAAGCGCGCGCTTCATACGCTCCTGGCCGGCAATCGCGGTGAATGGGAAGATGTTCGGCATGACTTTCCTCGGTGAAAATTATACCTCTCCAAGTCCGGAATCCCGGCCAAATCCGGCCGCGGTTGCCAAAACCTTGGAATTCCCTTTATAATGCCTTACATTAAACTCCCGGAGAAAGATACCTTCATGCAAAACCGCAGTCCACAACCCAGCCAGGGGGTCAAATCCGAGGCCCAAAACGCCGAAACCCCCATGAACGAACTATTGCAGGACTCTCAAGGGGCCGATGTTCCCAAGAAAGGGGAGGTCCGCAAGGGGACTATCGCGCGGGTGACCCCGGCGGAGATTCTCGTTTCCATCGGGACCAAGTCCGAAGGAATCATCCCGGCGAAGGAATTGGAACGGTTATCCACCGATGCCCGTGAGAAGTTGAAGGAGGGCCAGGAGATCAGCGTCTATGTGGTCGTGCCGGAAGATCACAACGGGAATGTTGTGCTGTCTCTGGCGCGAGCCCAGGAAGAAACCGATTGGCAACAGGCGGAGGACCTGCGGACAAGCCAGGAAGTGTATCAAGGCCGCGTCGACGGCTTCAACAAAGGCGGATTGATTGTCAAGGTGGGAAATCTGCGCGGCTTTGTGCCGGCATCGCAATTCAGCCTTTCCCGGCGCCATCGCAGCGAAGGGGAGACCGTCGATCAAAAATGGAGTCGCATGGTAGGCGAGCCTATCTGCGTCAAGGTCATCGAAGTGGATCGCAGCCGGAACCGGCTCATCCTTTCCGAACGGGCGGCCGCGAAAGAATCCCGCGAAAGCCAGAAGGAACGCCTGCTTCAGGAATTGCAGGAGGGCGAAATTCGCACCGGCCATGTCATCAGCCTGGCGAATTTCGGCGCTTTCGTCGATCTCGGCGGAGCGGATGGCCTGGTTCACCTTTCCGAGATCACGTGGAAACGGATCAACCACCCTTCGGAGATCCTGAAGGTCGGGCAGACGGTGAAGGTGAAAGTCATCAGCATGGATCGGGAACGCAAACGAATCAGCCTGTCCATGAAGTCGATGGAAGAGGATCCGTTCACCGTCGCCAGCGAAAAGCTTCACGAAGGACAGCTGGTGAGCGGGACGATCACCAAATTGACGAAATTCGGGGCTTTTGCGCGCATTGAAGGATTCGAGGATATCGAAGGCCTGATCCACATAACCGAACTTTCCGAGAACCGGGTGGAACATCCCAAGGAAATCGTCCAGGTGGGCCAAAGTCTGACCCTGCGCGTGGTCAAGATCGACGTCGAATCCCGCCGGATCGGCCTGAGTGTCCGGCGTGTGGCCTCCGCCCAGTATGCCGACCTGGATTGGGACACTGCCATGCGCGACCTCTCCGACTCCGAATCGGGGAATGCCTAATTCTCAAACCTGAATCGACCCATGGCGCAGGAAAATCCTGCGCCTTTTCTTTATGCAACCCTCCGGAAAAACAGCCGTATATTTCTGTAGGTCTACCAAATGGCTGGCGGTTTCAGCTTTGGATCTGCCGGGAAAACGGCGACGGGAAGAACCGGAGCGGCCTTCGAGGTAAAATCCAACCGTGGTAGAGATCCAGAAGGAGTGGCTGCTTGCGGCTCGCAAGGGGGATGTAGATGCCTTTGGTCGGGTTGTGGAAGCATTCCAGAAGCCGGTATTTAACCTGTGCTATCGGATGCTGGGCAATCCCGAGGATGCCGAAGATGCCGCGCAAGAATCCTTCTGGCGGGCTTTTCAGGGCCTTTCCAAATATGATTTTCAACGGCCTTTCGGCACATGGATGCTTTCGATCGCGGCCCACTACTGCATCGACCGCCTTCGCCGCAAACGGCCGATCTTCCTTTCCCTCGAATCTCTTCTCCCCGAGGACGACGCTCCAGACGAGACTCCCGACCCGGAAGACCAAACCCATCGGAAACAGGAACAGGAAGCCGTGCAGAGACTCCTGGCCCAGCTTGGCCGGGAGGAACGAGCGATGATTATCATGCGCTATTGGCATGATATGTCCTATGAAGAGATCGCCCTCTCCCTCCGCGTCTCGGTAGGAGCGGTGAAGAGCCGTCTGCATCGGGCCCGGCACACGCTGGCCGAACGATGGCGTTCGCAATCTCTCTCTCCCGTACCATCAGGAGGAGGTCATGAATAAACATCTGCCGTACAAAGATTGGATTTTCGAAGAGGGACTCCTCTCGGCGGATTCCGACCGCGAATTGCGCCAGCACCTGCAGCAATGTGCGGAGTGCCGGGCGGTCGCGGAAGGATGGGAAGCCGCGCGGCAAAGCCTGGAGGCCGCTGAGGAGAAAGCTCCCCGGGAAGGATTCCCCTCGCGCTGGAAGGCCATGGCGGCGCAACGCCTTCGGACTCCCAGCCCGCGGCAGGCCTGGATCCTGCTGGGGGCCAGTTCTCTGGGATCGTTGGCGTTGGCTATGGCGCTCGCGGTTCAGACCTCCGCCCAAGGCTTTTCGCTGGCCGGAGTTGTCACACGCGATATCACCGCCGCCGCCGGCACGCTGGAAAAGTGGCTGGATACGTCGAACGCCGTGGGAGGATTCCTCAGCATTGTTTCGCGATCCATCCCGCCCGCCTGCTATCTCTTTGCGATCTTTTTTCTCAGTTTTCTCGGCGTCCTATGGTTGCTGATGTTTGTCCGGATTAATTCGCGTGGAGCGAAACGATGACGTCCCTCCGCAACGGTTTCTGGATTGTTTTGGCATTCGCATCGATCCTTTCGCTGGGAGCTGCCTTTGACCCGCCGGAAGGTGGTGTGTTGTTCCGGGAATCGTTCACGTTGCCGGCTCGGGAAACGTATTCCGGAAACCTCATCGCCGTGGAAAGCACCGTAATCCTCGAGGAAGGATCGAGGTTCGAGGGCAACATCATCCTTCTGAATGGATCATTGGATTCGGCGGGAACGATCCTCGGCGACATCGCCTCCGTGGGAGCGACTGTTCACATCGCCGCGTCGTCGGCCATTGAAGGAAACGTGGTCTGCATTGGTCCGGAGCCCCGGGTGGATGAGGGGGCGAAGGTTTCCGGAACGGTCAATGCGGTCGAGGGGATTAAGCTGCCTTTTTCCCTGACGGTGACGGATTCGGCGGATGCCAAATCGGATGCCGGAAAAGTCGACTGGGTATACGAATTAACCGTCGTCCTTTTTCGGATGTCCCTCATGACGGCGATCGCCATCCTGATCGTGCTGTTCCTTCCAGTACCCACGGACCGCGTGGCCCGCACCATCATCGGAAAACCCGCGGTTTCTTTTTTGATCGGCCTGTTGACGATGATGGCCGCAATCGCCCTCTTCCTGCTGCTGGCCCTTACGGTATGCCTGTCACCGATCAGCGTGCTGGGGAGCGTCATTCTCGTGGTCGCCGTTGGGCTGGGCTGGTCGGCGCTGGGCCTGGAGATCGGCCGCCAACTCCTCGGCATCTTCCGCGCGAAGGTTCATCCGGCGGTCATGGCGGGGATCGGAACCTCAATCCTGACGATGGTCGCGAGCGGATTGGGATACGTCCCCTTCGCAGGGCCGATTCTGATCCTGCTGTTGATGTCGTTCACTCTGGGAGCGGTTGTCCTGACGCGTTTTGGCGGACAAAATTATTTAATCCTGCCCAAAGAGACTCCCCCGGATATGGAATCCCAGTGAGAAGATCATAACCAATTAATAAATCACCCCCCAGGTTTTTTAAGGAGTATCCGGACTATGCGGGTTTCCCCTTCGATTTCGCGCGGTTCCGTTCCCGATGGATACCGAGAAGCATTCCGCTGGAACATCTCGCAATTAGGCAGTCGAGTAATCCTTGTCCAAACATTGGCGGGGATCCTATTTTTTCTCGGGTTAGCGGTCTACTTCCTGCTCGCAATTGGGTTGGGAAGAATTGATTGGAGCCGTGGACTGGAAATGGCCGAAGGGATCGTGAAGTTCCCGTACCAGATGGGGGTGGAAATCGGGAAACAACTGGAAGGAGCCTCTTCCGGCGCGGGCGTGCACATGGCTTTGCAGGCTTTGGGAAGCATCCTCCTGGTTGTGGGGACGCTCTTTGGTCTGCAGATGTTGATCGCCTTTCTGCATGAAGGAATGCATGGATTGACGATGAGGGTTTATGGCGCACACCCGAAATTCGGATTTCTCCCCAAAGGAGTGATGTTTTATGCAACATCCCCGGGATACGCATATTCACAGGCCCAATATTTTTGGGTCGCGATTGCTCCACTGGTAAGTCTTGATCTTCTTTTCTTTCTGGCTTTGTTTCTTCCGGTTGGATTGGCGGGATCGATGATCCTTGCCGTCCTGGCCGCACTCAACACGGGGGGAGCCGTCGGGGATTTGTGGATCCTGGCGATCCTCCGGAAATTTCCATCCCATGCATACGTAATGGATGAAAGGGACGGAATGCGGGTTTTCCTTCCCGTGGAAGGCTTCCTCAAGGGTTGATCGCTTTCCCGCGGGCAGCATGACGCCGATGAAAAAAACGCTCTCTGTGAGAGCGTTTTTTTTGTTGATGCCGCAGATAGAGAGACTCAAATCGGCCGCAGAACGCGGTCTTCACGCAGCCGTTTGAAGAGCAGGGCGGCGCCGGGAACTTCCGATTCCTGGGCGGCCTCTTCCCAAGCTTTAACGCCCAGATCGCTGATCTTCGTGGCGGCATAGCCGGCCGCCTTCCACGCACCCGCCTTTGCCAGAGCCGGATCGGAGTAGATGACCGCGGCCTCGCTTTGCAGTTCGGCGGAGGCGGTTTCCATCGCCGTGATCAACATCTGCACGGATTGGTCCACCGGTGCGTCTTTGGAGAGAACGATTTCGTCCGCGCGGGTGACAAGGTTGTCCACCTGCCAGCCGATGGCGCCGACCATCTGGCCGTCCTGCTCCAGCAGGAAGTAGGCCTTCTGGCCGAAAGCCGCCATGATGTCGGCCCGGGTAAGCGGGGTGGCGGGTTTCCTCGTTTGATTGAGGAAGGAGGCGATGAGGTCGGCGTCCGTGGGGCGGCCGCGCCGGATGGCGAGTTCGCCGCGAACCACCGTTGGTTCCGGTAGGGCTTCTGCGGGCTGGGCGCCGGCCGTCCAGGCGGCCTGCACCTGATTCCAAGTGTCTTCGAATGATTTGGAATTTTGGATGACGACTTTGGCGCGCGCCAGTTTTTCTTTCTGGGCGGGTTGGGCCGCAATCCGCTGCCGGGCGGTTGGTCCGCTCAGGCCGCGCTTGCGAACCAGGCGATCGATCTGCACGTCCGGTGTGCAGTCCACCACCCAGATCGTGTCGCAGGCATCCGCCAATCCGGATTCAAACAATTTGATGGCTTCCAGCACTATCACCGGAGAACGCGACCGGGGGATCAAGAGGTCCACCGCCTGGATGACCAGGGGATGCATGATGTCTTCCAGCTGGTCGAGGAGTTTCGCATCCGCAAACGCCAGGCGGCCAAGCGCCTTTCGGTTGATTTCCCCGCCCGAGTCGAGGATCCATTCTCCGAACAGCCGGATCACTCCCTCGTAGGCCGGTCCGCCGCGCGACATCGCCCGGTGCGCCACTTCGTCCGCATCGATGCCGAACGCTCCCAAATGCTCGAGCATCTTGCGCACCACGCTTTTTCCGGTGGCAATGTTGCCGGTAAGACCGATCACATACTTTCCGGGCCAGCGACTCATTTCGGGGAGTTCCCTCCAGCGCGAATTTTACCCGCTTTCTGGATTGATGAAAATGTCCGTTTAGAAATTGAAAAAAGGCTTGCACCGCAACGCATACCCCGGTTGGTGTGGGCCGGGGGCGCAGAGACCGCCAAGGTTTATATGAAATTTCTTCGCGCCCTTCGCGTCTTTGCGGTTGGATTTTACGGGGTGTGGGTTTGCGCGTAGTAGATTTGATTGCCGATGGCGATGTAGAGGACTTTATCCGCGCCGACGGCCAGCGCGGTGGCTTCGTGGCCTTCCGGAGCGATGGTCACGCGGTAGCGGGAAATGAAATTCAATGCCAGGCTGAAGCGGTATGCGCCCCGGCCGAGCGGGTCAAGGAAGAACAACGTTGGTTCCGGCGGATCGTTGTAATACATCCGGTTAAGCAGGGCATCGGCGACGCGCGGGCCGACCGAACGGCCCGGCCTGGTATCGTTGTATGGAATATCCTCGCACAGCGTGCCGCCGGTGGAATCCCCGTCCTCCGGTTGGAAGAGCGGATCGTACTGGCATCTGGTGATATGTCCATCGGCGTGCAGGAAGAACACTTCGCCGGACGCCACGACGAAATCGATGGCGTCGTTCATAGACGGATGGCCGGTGGAGAAGTAGGCCGTGGGCGTCTGGTCGAATCCGGTATTTTCACCCATCCCATACCGCCAGAATCCGTTGTTTTCCGGGTCCAGAACGTAGAGCCTCCCATTGTAATAATCGATCGACGAGGGGGTGGCCCAACCGCTGTTGGGGGTGATCAGTTTTCCAGCCATCGCATTTCCGCCCGGCGGGCAATAAAGCACGGTTCCCTGCCGATCCAGAACAACGATCGCCCCGCTGCGGGTGGAGGATGGGGCTTGCGCCCCGACGGTGAGATCGGGGACCCAAACCATATCCACCAGTGAGTCGACCGTGATATCCGGAAATTCGCCGGACTGACAAAGGAAGGTTTCGTCGACCTGATATCCACCCTGACCGAGCAAAAGACGCAGAACCCGGTCGTGGATTCCATCCAGCGCGTACAACTCACGGTCGCCGGCAAGAATCACGGTGATCTGTGTATCCTCTTCCAGGCCTCCGGCGACCGCCGGTTTGAACTCAAGCGGGGTGATCCCGTCGAAATCGTCAAGCATGCGCGCGGCGTGATTCTGGAGGGTGGTGAGTTCTTCCGAGGTTCCATACTTGGCGGCCGTCTGCAGCGTGTCGAACACCTGTTGCCAGGCTTGCCTGGCCTGCAAAGGATCCGTTTGCGCGCTCGCGACGGACGCTTCCGTCCGCGCCTGCTGCATCAGGCGCGCGAATTCCATCTCGTATCCCTTGCGGAAATACATCACCGCCACTACCGCTACGATAAGCAGCGGAATGGCGATCGCGGTTCCAAGCAGCACCGACGGGGGAAGGGCGAAGCGTTCATTTTCCTGCATCACCCCGCGCGGAAGAATTCCCGCCAGGAAGGTTCGGAAGGCATCCAACGCCGATGTGATCGTGATCTTGATCGAGCGGCCGAATGCGGCGATGGCTTCCCGAGCCGACAATCCGGATTCGGCGGAGCCTTTTTGCGTGTGCATGGCCGGAGTTGTCGGCCGGCGGGCCCGATCTACGGCGGGGGTGTGTCGCGCGGCGCCTTCTGTTTCCTTCGCCGTGACCGGTCCTTCACCGCGATCTGCGGTGAATTCCTTCTGATACACCGGAGGACGGATGGCGGATGGCGCTTGCTCCGCGTCTTCTTGTTCCCAAACCGCTGGCGATGCGTGCGGCGGGCGTACTTCCTGGGCGGGCGCCCTCCGGGCGCCGGGGTGTTCAAACACAAACCGGCCCGCCTCGGGAATCGCGGCACCGGTTTGATCTTTCGACATTGTCTGCGCATCCTCGTACTTTTGCGCCGCGGTCTTCAGAACGATCCGCGCAGCCGGCCGCTGCGTCTCAGGAGCCGACTCGCCTTGGCCGACTTTCTTCTGTGGGATGAGGGAGATCTTTCGGAAAAGTGGGGCGGCCTTCGCAGGGGCTTCTTCGGGAGCAAATCGCACAAGCAAAGTCCCGAAGGACCCCGCTTGGGAAGCGCTTTGTTGCGCCATGCGTTCGCCGATGGCTAGCAAAGAAAGGTTTGCCAATCCGGAGGGAACTGCCGCTGACCAAGCCGCGGCCGGTGAAGCAGCAAGCAGCAGGGTGGCTGCCGCCGACAGGACGGAGTGGCCGTACCGCAAATCGATATTCAGGGTGGTGCCCAGCGCGCGGGTGGGAGGGTCGCCGGCTGCCGGATAAGATTCCACGCCGTTTTCGCGAAGGATGAGGGTCAGGACGTTCCCGGCATACCCGAGATAGAGATCCCCGTCGCGGAAAACCGAACACACGGCGTGCAGCTGCGCCAGGCTGCCTGCGGGGGAACCGATCAGGGCGGGAGCCTGGCTGAAGGGAAGCACTTCGGCATTGGCGGCTGTGAAAGCCGCGCGCAATGCGGCTGTCACCGAGCCGGGAGTCTCGAAATACACCTGCGCCATCAGATGCGAGAGCCGGTCGAGTTCGGAAGCGGGCAGGGAAGTGCGCGCCTGCAACGACAGGGCTGTGAAGAATATTTCACCGTTTCGTCCGCGGGCGGCCCGCCGGGGCGCCGGTTGGATGGAATATCCGGCCGGAACGTCCTCGGAAAGCACTCCGTTCGAGAATTGAGCGATCAGGATTTCCGGAACAAGGGAAGGCATTGTGTGATCTTCGGCTGAAACGCCGCATTAGTCCCTAGCTGCAAATATTATGCCACGAACCGAAGCGCAGGGATTCCTTCACCGGCCGGTCAGGTGCTGGAATCCCGGAGATACCGGTCGATGGATCCGGCGGCCCGGCGTCCGGCGGCCATCGCATTGACGACCAGATCCTGGCCGGAAACCACGTCGCCGCCCGCGAAAATTCCATGCCGGGTTGTGGCGCCAGTCCGTGGATCCGTCTGCAGAAGGCCGTTCTTATCCATCACCAAACCAGCCGTCGTCCGGCCGATTTCCGGATTGGCGCCATAACCGATTGCGCATACGACGGTGTCGGCTTCCACGGTGAAATTGGAGCAATCGATCGGCATCGGCCGGCGCCGGCCTTCCACGTCGGGATCCCCCAATTCGCATTTCAGGCACTCGATCGCGCCGACCCAGCCGTCGGATCCTGGGATGAACCGGATCGGCTGGGTGAGGAAGCGGAATTCCGCTCCCTCCTCGCTTGCCAGGCTACGATCCTTTTTTCCGCCCGGCATCTCGGCTTCCGTCCGCCGGTAAAGGCAGGTAACCTGGTCCGCGCCCATCCGCAATGCGGTCCGTAGGCAATCCGAGGCCGTGTCACCCCCTCCGATGACGACGACCTTCTTGCCGATCGTCAGAGGTTCCCGCCAATCTGCGGGCAGGATGGCCGGATCGACATTCAAGCGGGCCAGGAACTCATCCGGGGGAAAGACTCCCTGCAGGTCGGCTCCGGGAACCTGCATACAGGTGGGAACGGAAGCCCCGGTTCCCAGAAAAACCGCCTGATAGCCGTCGGTGAACAGGCGATCAACTGGATAAGCTCTGCCGATGTGAGCACCGGTCTGGAACTCCACACCGGCGTGGTGCAGATCCTCGATCAGCAAGTCGACGATGGACTGATTGAGTTTAAATTCGGGAATGCCGTAGGTGAGCAGTCCTCCAGGTGCGGAAGAGGCTTCGAAAACAGTCACCGTATGGCCGCACAGAATGAGCTGCTCGGCGCAAGCCAGGCCGGCGGGGCCGGAGCCGACAACCGCGACGCGTTTCCCGCTGGGGGTTCCGGGATGGATGCAATAGGGATTCTGCGCGCGTTCAAAATCGGCGGCAAACGCTTCGAGCGCCCCGCACAAAACCGGCTCGTGATTTTTATTGCGGACGCACGCGCACTGGCATAGTTGTTCGTGCGGGCAAACCCGGCCGCAGATTTGAGGCATGGTCGATGTGCGGCGGTAGAGAAGCGCCGCACCGAGAAAGTCGCCCTGCTCGATTTTCATCAGAGCGCCGGGAATGTCGTTCCCGGCCGGGCAGGCTTTGACGCACGGTGCCATCGGACATTGGAGACAGCGGCCCGCCTCCCGTACCGCCCTTTCCGGAGTGAGCGGGAGAAAGGCTTCCTTGAAATCCTTCAGCCGTTCTGAAACCGGCCGCGCCGGGGGGGCTTCGTATGGAATCTTGATCCGCGCTTTTCGATCGATGGATGGTTGGTTTTGAGGATCTGCCATCTGGTATCTCCGATGCGTACAGGTAGACCCGGAATCAACCCAGAATCATCCCTGAATTAAGCGTAATTTTATCCGACTTTTAATCGTTTATACATATAATTTCCATATTCGCCGGTTAGAATGAACCAGAAGAAACGATCCGGGGAACCGGGCGGAATAATTGCCCATTCCCCAGAGCGAAAACCTCTTCCGGGTCCTTTCCACGGAAAGAAGCCAAAGCGGTTTTCTGCAAAATTGTGGAAGAGAGCGCGGGCAGGGATGCGGTGGATTTTGGAACGCCGCATCTTTTCATGACAAATCATCGGCGGGCGGATACGGAAAACCGGCCGAATGGAGGATATATGAAAAAGCATTGGCGGGCCATTCTTATCGTTGGGTTGCTGGCGGCGGCAGGCGGGATCGGCCTGTTGATATATCAAAACGCAAACGCCCAACAGCAGGCGAAGTCGCTGCAGACGGCGGTGCTGAAGCGCGGGACGTTGACGGCATCGATCGGCGCAACCGGCACCATCCAAGCCAAACAACAAGCCACGCTGACTTTTTCCATCAGCGGGCGCGTGGGAAAGGTGAATGTGAGAATGGGGGAGCGCGTGGCGGCCGGGCAGGTGCTGATCGAATTGGATCCGGCCTATTACCCGCAATCAGTGATTGCCGCTCAAATCGATTTGAATAATGCCCGGAAGGCCCTGGAGGATCTTCAGTCCTCCCAAACCGCATTGGCCCAGGCGGAATTGAATCTCGCGAATGCCAAAAAGGCGCTCGATACCGCCAAGACCGACTACGAGACGGCGGTGAAAAACAACAGCGAAGGCTGGGTGCAACAAGCCCAGGACCGGGTCAATCAGGCGTACTCGGACTGGCAAACCTTCCGATACCACAATGATGGAAGCCGGGCTGCGGTGCAGGAATTGGCGAGACGGTATCAGGCGTATTTGGATGCGTTGCGCGAGCTGGAGAAAGCGCGGCAATACCGCGATGCGGGGATCGGAACATCCGGTGGCAACAAGGATACAGAGATGGCACTCGAGATCGCCAAGGCGAAATTGGATTTGGCTCAGGCGCAATATGACGACGCCTCGGCGGAGTATAACCGTCTGAAGAACGGTGTCCCGGCTCAGGATCTTGCGTCCGCCCAGGCGCGGGTGGATGCGGCGCAGGCAACCCTCAACCAGGTGAGGATCACCGCCCCCTTCGCGGGGACCGTCATGTCGATCGAATTGCTGCCCGGAGATATTGTGACCCCCGGAACGGTCGGATTGATCGTCGCGGATCTTTCCGAACTGCATGTCGATGTTCCGATCGCCGAGGTGGATTACAACCGGCTGAAGGTCGGCCTGCGTGCCGAGCTGGTGCTGGATGCGATTTTCGACACGGTTTATCAGGGAACAGTTCAGGAGATCAATCTGAGCGCGACCACCACCGCCGGATCGGTCGCCTATCCCGTCAAGGTGGTCGTCGACAATCCGGATGGAAGAGTCCTGCCCGGGATGACGGTGGCGGTGGAGATCGAAGTCGAACACCTGGAGAATGTCCTGCTGGTGCCCAACCGCGCCGTACGGACCGTTGATGGATCGCGCGTGGTTTATCTCTACGTCAACGGCGGAATGCAGCCGGTCGAGATCGAACTTGGCGCCAGCAACGACACGATGAGCCAGGTCGTTTCGGGCGATTTGAAGGAAGGGGATGTGATCGTACTCAATCCACCTTCGACGTTCTTTAACGGGTCCGGCGGACCGATGAACGGCGGGGGCGGCGGCATGTTTGGAGGGTAAAGGATTTCGCCATGAATGATTGGGTAATCGAGCTGGAAGATATCCGTAAAACCTACCGGATGGGCGAAGTGGACGTGAACGCCCTGGCCGGATTGACTCTGCGCGTCCAGCGCGGCGATGTGCTGGCGATCATGGGGCCTTCAGGCTCCGGAAAAAGCACGCTGATGAACGTCATCGGCTGCCTGGACCGGCCGACCTCCGGCACCTACCGCCTGGATGGGAAGACGGTTTCTGAATTGAAGGACGATTCGCTGGCTGAAATCCGCAACCATAAAGTGGGTTTCGTTTTCCAAAGTTTCAATCTGCTGGGCCGTTCGACGGCGGCGGCGAATGTGGAATTGCCGCTGCGCTATTCCGGCGTCAACCGCGGTCGGCGGGAACGCGCGCAGGAGGTGCTGCGGCTGGTCGGTTTGGAAGATCGAATGCAGCACCGGCCGATGGAACTTTCCGGAGGCCAGCAGCAAAGAGTGGCCATCGCCCGGGCGTTGGTCAACAAACCGGCGATCATCCTGGCGGATGAACCGACCGGGAATCTGGACAGCCGGTCGGGGGCTGAGATTCTCGACCTCCTGGTCAAACTCAACCGCGACAGCGGCGTTACCTTGATTATCGTGACGCACGATACCAGCGTCGCCGCGCGCGCCCACCGGACGATCCGGCTCAAGGACGGCTGCATCGAGGAGGATTATGTTTCTGACTCAAAACCTGCTTGAGGCGCTGGAAAGCCTGACCTCCAACAAGCTGCGTTCCGGCTTGACGATGCTGGGGATTGTCATCGGTGTGGGAGCGGTGATTGCCATGCTGTCGGTCGGACAGGGCGCCTCAGCCACCATTTCCGGCTCCATCAGCTCCATCGGGACCAACCTCATCTTCGTAATCGGCTCGACGAATGAGGAGGTCACCATCCGCCGGCCGCTCACCCTCGAAGACGCAGAAGCAATCGGCGACCCGCTCAACGCGCCGTCGATCCTGGCAACGTCAGTCCTTTACTCTCTCTCGCGGATAAAGGTGTCCGCATCCGGCAAGACGGTCACGATGACCATAAACGCCGTAACCCCTTCCTACGACGAGATCCGCAACCTGGAAATGGCGGACGGGGAGTTCATTTCCGATACGCATATGAACGGCCGCGCATCGGTGGTGGTGCTGGGCGTGACCACGGCCGAGAATCTCTTCGGAACGACGGAGGGGTTGATCGGAGAAACGGTGCGCATCCAGGGCCAGCCGTTCCGGATCATCGGAATCCAAGCTTCCAAAGGCGGGAGTGGTTTTTCGGATTCGGATGACGTCTTGTACGTTCCCTATACCACCGCTGTCAGCCGCCTGGCGCAGCGCAGCGGGGAAGCCCCCAACCGCGTGGATATGATCGTCGCGTCAGCCGTAAGCGCATCGACCGTGCCGGAAGCATCCGAGGAGATCCAGCAGATCCTGCGGGTGCGCCATCACACCGAGGTGGGCAAGGACGATTTCACGCTCATGACCCAGCAGGATTTTCTCAGCCTGACCTCGCAGATCATGGGGGTGCTGACCATCTTCCTGGGCGGCATTGCCGCAATCTCGCTCCTGGTGGGCGGGATCGGGATCATGAACATCATGCTGGTATCGGTGACGGAACGCACACGCGAGATCGGGTTGCGCAAGGCGCTCGGCGCCCGCCGGCGGGACATCCTGATCCAGTTCCTCACCGAATCGGCCACCCTGAGCGTGTTCGGCGGGTTGATCGGAATCGCGCTGGGGGCGGGGCTGGCCTTTCTCGTCGGGCAGATCGCCACGGCAACCGGCAACGCTTTCACCCCCATGGTGGGATTGGACTCGGTTCTGCTGGCGACGATTTTCTCGGCCGCGGTCGGATTGTTCTTCGGCATCTACCCGGCATCGCGCGCCGCGGGATTGGAGCCCGTCGAAGCATTGCGGTACGAATAAACCCGCGGGCGCAATCGATGAATGCGGCTGCATTTCTATCGGGGTGGGCGCGATCGGCGATCGCGCCCACATTATTTTACCGGCGATGGCGGACGCAGAATCATCCCTTAATGAAAGAAAGCTGGGTGTCCGGTCCGATCGTCGTGTGCGGCTGGATGATCGCGTCTTTGGGAATGACAACCACGCCTTCGCGCACGTACCAATTGCCGCCCTCCCCATCCATATGTGTGCCGGGCGGAAACGGTTGAATTGTGACGCTGGCGCCGATGCGCGTGTTCTTGTCGAGGATCGCTCCTTCGATCCGGCAGTCGGGTCCTATTCCAAGCGGCACCCCGCGGGGCACCTCGATTCCGGGAATTTCGTAATAATCGGCGCCGAGAATGACGCTGTTGCGGATCTCCGCCTTCTCGGCGATCTGGCTGCGCAATCCGACGACCGAATTGCGGATCCGGGCGTGGTGGATCTTGCAGCCTTCGGCCAGAAGGACATTCTCCAGATCGCTATCGTGGATGATCGATCCCGGAAGGAAGCGGGCATGGGTATAGATCGGACGGCGGGGATCGTAAAAATTAAACGGGGCATTGGGGAAGGTGAGCGCGATATTGGTCTCGTAAAAGGACCGGATCGTCCCGATATCTTCCCAATACCCGTCATAATCGAATCCGAACACCTTGTGGGAGCAAATCGCCTGGGGGATGACCTCGCTTCCAAAATCGCTGTTGCGTGAATGTTCGAGCACGTCCATGAGGACCGGCGTTTTAAACAGATAAACTCCCATCGACCCGAGATACGGCCGTTCGGGATCGTTGCGGCTGATCATCTCGGCCAGAACGCCGGGATCCTTGGGCTTTTCGGCGAAGTAGTGAATGCGGAGGTTGGTGTCGCGTTTGAGTATTCCCAGTCGCGAGGCGTCCGCGGTGGATACCGGATGCACCGCCACGGTGATGTCCGCATCCGTCTCCATATGAAATTCGACCATCGAGGTGTAATCCATGCGGTAGAGGTGGTCCCCGGCCAGGATCATGACCAGCGAGGCACGCGTGGAACGGATCTGCCCAAGCTGTTTGCGGACGGCATCCGCCGTTCCTTGATACCAATCCTCGTGCAGGGGGGTTTGCTCGGCGGCCAACACCTGGACCCAGCCGGTATGGAACACGTCGAAGTTGTACGTTCCGGCAATGTGGCGGTGCAGGGAAACGGAATTGTATTGGGTCAGAATTGCGACACGGTAGATCCCGGAATTAATGCAATTGCTGATGGAAATGTCGATCAGCCGGTATTTGCCGCCGAACGGAACAGCGGGCTTGGAACGCATCCGGGTGAGGGGAAAGAGACGGCTGCCGCGGCCGCCGCCGAGAATCACCGCGAGGACATCGTCCATATAGGACATACCCTACCTCCGTCATGCGTGTTCCGGCCGGTTTTCGGGGAGAAGGTCCTGCCCGGGCCCTCCATCGGGAATCATAGCATACCGCGCAGGATCGGATCAATCCAAGCGCCTCACCGCCCGGTCAGATAAAAAGTAAGCGTCTTATCTGCGAATTGATCCGCCTGGATCTCGGTATTGCGGCCGGCAACCTGCCGGGTGCGGCGCAGGAAGTGAAATGCTTCATGCGCCAAGACCCAGACGATGGCCTCATCCAGGTTTTTCAACCGGGTTGAGCTGATCACCCGGATCCACTCGCGGCCGGTGCGCAGATCCTTAACCCGGGCCCCGGGCCGCGTGCCTGGTGGAAACGGCGGATGTGATCCATCGGAGGAAATATAGATGGGGGATTTCCGGATCGGGAGTTCGTAGGGGAAGGGCCCGGGAACCTGACAGCTGATTCTGTAAAAAGGGATTCGACGGTTGGGATACCAACACCTTCCGTACGCTCCGCGATTTTTTCCCCGGCCGCGATCAATCCGGATCCAGGCAAGCAGGGAGGTGTCGAAATCGGAGAAGAATTCGCGGGCCCAGGAGAGTGCGGGAGGCTGCTGTCCGTTTAAATCGATGATCCAACGCATACGTTTCTGCTTTTTGGCTTGACGCCGATCCGGTGCCGTTCCCCGCATGAAAATGATCGGAAAAAGCATCCTGCAAGGGAAGCCGGTTATGGGAATTTTATTATGAGATGCGTTTCCGAAAAAGCCGCCGTCTTTCGGTTGAGTCTCGGTCCGATGGATGGGACAAATGACGGGGAATAGCTTGAATTATGCGCGATTCTCAAGCGGATATATCCTTGTGATATTATGCGCTCCACATCCATGGTCAGGATTCGGGAGACGGAATGCAAGGTCGAAAACCGATCGGTTTCAGAATATCCTTACTTACTACCGCGGCTGTCCTATCGGCTTTCGCGGTGTCTTGCCAATCCTTGCCCGGAATCACGGCCAGCGCCGTTCCCAGTGATTCGCCCACAATCACCCAAACCCTGTATGAAACCGCGCTCCCGACACCGACGGTCGAGATCACCACACTTACCCTCTGGCTTCCGCCGATTTTCCGATCGGACAGCAACTCTCCCGGAGGCAACGCCTTTAACAAGCGGATCGAGGCGTATGAGGAACTGCATCCCGGGATGAATGTCGTCGTCCGGATCAAGGCGGCCACCGGCGCCGGAGGATTGCGCGACTCGCTGGCCGTGGCTGCTGCGGCGGCGCCCGGAGCACTGCCGGATCTGGTCGCGCTTGACCAATCGAACCTGCGCGCAGCTGCGATTAAGAGCCTTATCTTCCCCTTGGACGGACTTTTGCCATCCGATTCGTGGAATTCGGTTTTTTCCTATGCCAAAGCCATGGTCGTGATTGATGATCTGCATTACGGCCTGCCATTCTCAGGCGACGCCCTTATTCTTGCCAGCACGGTCGTCCCGTATCCGGAACCGGAGAGGTGGGGCGCGACCGGGATCTGGACAAAGCCGATATTCCTGCCCCTTGGGGATTCACGCGCTCTTTTTCTCTTCTATGGATACTACGCCGCGGGCGGATCGCAGATTCTCTCCAGCACCAACGCCGAGATCCAACAGGAACCTCTCGCGCAAGAGCTGGCCTGGCTGGCGGCGATGCAGGCTGACGAATTGCTTGCTCCGCGCAGCCTGCAAATCGATTCCTTCGAAGGATCTTTCCTGGCGATCGAGAATATTGGAGAGTGTTCCGCGACCCTGTACTCCATCGTCGCGAAAAACGGCGATTATTTCATGTCCTACCTGCCCACTCCGGAAGGGGCGAAATTCTCACTGGCGACCGGTTGGGCCTGGGCAATCGCGACCTACGATCCGGCCCGTCAGGGGAAGGCGGCGGATCTGATGCTATGGCTCTCGGATCCGCAATTCCTTTCCGAATGGGCTCAGGCGCAGGGAGTTCTCCCGCCTTCGAACACGGCGATCGAATTGTGGCCTTCCAGCGTCCAAAAGAGGCTTGCCGCAGGAATTTCGGAACAGGCGTTTGCTTTTCCGGACGATGAGATTTCCGCATTCGCCGGGCCGGTTCTGTCCAAAGCCGTCCGCCGGGTTCTCATGGAGGGCATCTCCCCGGCGGATGCCGCGCAGGAAGCGGCCAAAGCGATACACCTTTAAACTCAACCCAACCGAAAGCGGCTTGGTTTTGAGTATAATGACCCGCCGTGTTTTGGGAATCTTCCCGTGGAAGCTGCCACAGGGAGTGGCCGAGGTTTTGCTTGTCAATCAAAATTCGCAGAGAACATCCCGGGGATGAAAAAGCGATCTTTGACGTGAATTTCCGCGCATTCGGACAGGAAACGGAACCAACAATCGTTGATACGCTACGGACAAGTTGCCCGGAAGGCATTTCGATCGTCGCGGAAGAGGATGGAGTCGTCGTCGGCCACATACTTTTTACCCCTGCAGAGATTGAGAACGGATCCGAAAAGACGGCCGGGATGGGTCTGGCTCCGGTGGCAGTCCTGCCGGAGCATCAGCGGAAGGGCATCGGATCCGCACTGGTCCGCACCGGATTGGAGGAATTACGCAGGGCAGGCACCTTGTTTGTGGTCGTGGTGGGGCATCCCGGTTTTTATCCGAGATTCGGTTTCGAGAAGGCATCGAAGTACAAGATTCGTTGCGAATATGATCCGGTGCCGGATGAAGCCTTCATGATCCTGGTTTTCCATCCAAAGGAATTTCAGGGGGTGCAGGGCGTCGCCAAACAGCGGCCGGAGTTCGCCGCTGCGATTTGACATGACCGGGGGAGAAACATCCCAGACGGGGGATTGACGGTCATTCCCTCCCGGACCGCGGGGCGGAGATCGTCCGAAGATAATCTGATTCGGGGATCGCACCCCGATGACAACAAACGGAGGATTTTTCCATGACCATTCACTTCGGCACGGATGGCTGGCGGGCTGTCATTTCGGATACCTTCACTTTCACCAATCTGCGCCTGTTGGCCCAGGCCATTGCGGATGCGGTCGCTTCGCCGGATTGGAACCGGCTCCCCGCCCTGCCGGCAAGCCGCGCCTCACATGAGATGGTTGTCGGATTCGACACCCGTTTCCTTTCCGACCGGTATGCCGTGGAAGTGGCGCGCGTTCTGGCGGCCAACGGATACACCGTGCATCTGGCCCAGGCCGATGCTCCTACTCCCGCGATTTCCTACATGGTGCACCATTTGAATGCCATCGGGGGAGTGATGATAACCGCCTCGCACAATGCGCCCCGCTATAACGGCGTGAAACTGAAATCCTCCTACGGCGGATCGGCCCTTCCCGAACAATGCCGCCGGGTCGAGATTTACCTCTCGGACAACGAAGCGCAGGGACGCGGACCGAACTTGATGGATTACGCCCAGGCGACGGAGTCGAAGAAGATCCGGCGTTTCAATCCAACCCCGGCGTACCACGAACACCTCCGCAAGCTGATCAATTTCGACGCGATCGCTGCGAATCCGCCGCGCGTGGTCGTGGATTCGATGTACGGTTCGGGCCGCGGGCAGATCAAGACGATCCTCCAGGGGACGGGCTGCGAGGTCTTTGAGGTGCGCGGGGAAATGAATCCGGGATTTGGCGGCGTGCATCCCGAACCGATCGCGATGAACCTGGGGGCGCTTGCGGGAGCGATCGCGGCCGGACACGGCGCGATGGGCGTTGCCACCGATGGCGACGCCGATCGTACCGGCGCGATGGACGGACGCGGGCAATTCGTTGACCCGCACCGGATCATGGCATTGGCGCTGCGCTACCTGGTGGAAAAACGCGGCATGCGCGGCAAGGTGATTAAAACCGTCTCCACCACGCAGATGATCAACCGGCTGGCCGCAAAATACGGGTTGGAGGTCTTTGAGACGCCGGTGGGATTCAACTACATCGCCGACTACATGCTCAAAGGCGACGTGCTGATCGGCGGCGAGGAATCCGGCGGGATGAGCTTCCTTGGAAACATCCCCGAAGGGGACGGCATACTTTTCGGCTTGCTGTTGATCGAGATGGTGGCGGTGTATCAGCAGCCGTTGGATGTTCTGGTGGCCGAGCTTCTGCGCGAAGTGGGTCCGGCGATTTACGAGCGGCGGGATCTGCGGCTGGTGCACCCGGTATCGAAGGCGGACATTACCAAAAAACTGGTCGAGACTCCGCCCTCCGCTCTGGGCGGCGTGAAAGTGGCCAAGGTGCAAACCACGGATGGGGTGAAGTATCTGCTGGAGGATGACTCCTGGCTGCTGATCCGCCCCTCCGGGACCGAGCCGGTCCTGCGGGTGTATTCCGAAGGCCGGGATGAGAAAATAGTAAAGGCGCTCCTGGCCTTTGGCGAGAAGGTGGCGCAGGAATCGATGTAACCTAGCGTTCCGCATAGCGGCCGGAAATGCGCTTTCCCGGCGCATGACCGGCGACGGAATCGGCCGAAAATACTCAGAGGAAAAAAACGACTGCGAAAGATCGCAGTCGTTTCTATGCTAGGAATGCTTCATGGGGGACGGATCCGGCGGGGAGGCGATGCCGGTCACTCGTGGACCGTTACCCGATTGCCTCCGGCCGCGATCGATTCCTGCAGTGCGATTTCGGCGGATTGCAGCAAGGCTTCCTGCGTCTCGCCTTGCGTCGGAGAAGCAGCCACCCCGCACGAGAAGGTGCATTCGATCTTGGAGCCGAGGAAATTAAGGATGGAATCGTGAAAGGCTTTGCGAAGTTTCTCCGCGCGCGGACCGGCAATCGCGGCGGGGGCGCCGGGCATGATCACAACGAACTCCTCGCCGGTGAACCGGCTGGCGATATCCCCTCTCCGGATGTACCGGTAGATGAGGGAACTCAGGATTTTTAATATTTCAATTCCGGCTTTGTCCCCGTAGAGTTCATCGGCTTTTTCGAATTGGTCGAGCCGAATCATCAGGACGCTGACGGGGGCTTTCGAGCGGGCGGCCCGGGCCAATTCATGATTCAAGGATTCGGTCAAATAGCATTTGTTATACAGGCTGGTTATGGGATCGCGGATGGCCTGTTCCCGGAGGGATGCACTCAGGGACTGGATCTCGGTGGTCTTCTCCAACAACAACTCCATTGCCCGTTTGTGGTCCTGTTCCATGTGAATGCGATCGGAGACATCCCGCAGGAGAATCACACTCCCCTCGGTTTTCCCGCGCGCGGATGGCACCGACCGGCAGCTGAATTCGAATGTGCATTCCGGGTCGGACGGCGAGGGGATGATTATGGGTTTGCCGCCGGCTTCGATCGGGCCTTTTCCTGCCAGCCAGGCGGAAAAAACCTCCGCAAGCGGTTTCCTTAAAACTTCCCCTTCCGTTAAACGGGTCAAGCGCGCCGCCGCCGGATTGATGTCCGTAATACGGTTTTTCGTGTCCAATAGGATGATCCCATCCGGCAGGACTTGCAGGAGAGACAAGCGCGGTTTGGATTTTATATTGATCTGCTTTGGTTTTTTTTGTATCGTCATATCCAAACCTCCGATCGGCGAATCGAAAACAGGACTGGACATCCATTCCACAAGCTTACCGGTAAGGAAATGGATGCCCAGCTATCATTATATAGGACAGAGCGCGAAAAATAAAACCTTTCGTCGAAAAGGGAAAGACCAATTTCGGATGGTCGTTTTTACGGGTTTTTCACTTCCAAAAACTTGGAAAATGCAGCCTTCCTTCCGCTTCCAGCAGCGGATACAAGCTGCCTGCGGAAATCGGTGGTACCGAATTCCCAAGACAATGGCGCCGCATCCAGACGATATCAGCCCCAAAATCCAATCCGTGAATTTTATCGAACGGCTGCGGAAGAAATAGAAGTTCCAAAGGAGGCGGATTTACCCGAATCCCCGATCCACTCCGGCCTCGGCGGGGGCCATCCAATATTCTTGGGTTGACAGCGACGGACTGGATGGACGGCGGATTATTCGGTTTGGCGATTGGCAGTCTTTTGGGGTACCTCGAAGGGGAGTTTCCGGTATTCCTCCGATGCCCGGCGGAGTTGCTCGGCCGTTTTTCTCATGGTATAGGATTGAATATCCATTCCCCTTCTCCACTCACGGAAGAATTGCATAAAATACCGATGAGAATCTCCGGACCAGCTGGCGCTTTTTTCCGTGATGACGACATCCAGCACCTGAAGGATCTGCCGGATCCCGGCATCCGCTTTATGCAATTCCCGGGCGATCTCAAGAACATCCTCGGCGTCGCATTTTAAAATCGTCAAAGCTCCTCCTTGTTCCCCCTAGGGGGTGACCGGGACGGATTCTTCCACCGTTACCTGTAAATTCTGAAAAAAATCAGCATAATTCTTGAACATTTCGATGATATACAGCAATCGCATGGGAACCTGCGAAATGGAGGAGACAAAAACATCCTTCTGATTTCCGGACCAGGATGTGCCCAACTCGGTGATCATCCGGTCCACTTCCTGGCGATACGAATCCACCTGCCGGGCGCAGCTTCGCAATTCATTGGCCAGGTAATCCGCTTCCGGCGGATGAATCGTCCGAAGAATGGTTCGATACCGCAAGGTGCGAATCATAATCCCTCCCTCAAAATGGGCACAGAAAGAATCACGGCGACGAAACATCAATTGAATTGGTTGGTGGAATAAAAAATCCCCCTCGAAGAAATTGACTTTTTATCCGTAGGTATCATATAATGATTTTGAAGGTTGTCAAGGGGGAAACATCATCTCAAAAAAATTTTTAATTCAATAAAGGGGGAGTGAAAATGCCGCAAATGATTCTCGTCGATACGGAAGATCTGGACAAAAAAGCCAAGCGCCTGTTGGAACTCAGCAACATATTCAACGATATGGGCGACCGCCTGAACAAGATCTGCCTCGGCGTTCCCGCTTATGGAGGCCAATTGGCGGATCCTGCGAAGAACGCGGCTGCCCAGATTCTCTATGAGACGGATGCGATGCAGGACGCGTTTCAAACGCTGGGCACCAACCTGCAACAAGTGGCGGATCAATTCGAAAAAACCGACTCTGGCAGCATCGAATATTGGATAAAATATTATTCCGACAGTATTACCTGGTGGATCAACTTCTTTAAATATTTTTTTACCGGCAAGGGACCGTTGGAAGGGGATTTGACCCGTGGGTACCATGATATGCTGGCTTATGAGGAGAACGGCACTGTTGTCACCATTTGGTATGCCGGGCAGCCTCTCAGTTTCGATTTGGCGGACCCAAGCCTGAGTCCGGAAGAACGGGAAGCCCTGCGGGCGAAACTGGAGCGCTACAAGCAATTGATGCAGGATTGTTATGCGCACTTGATGAACTATCTCGGCGGAGATGAAGCCCTATTCGGAATCGCTCTATCCCTATTAAGCACGGGAGTCAATTTGAAGGATCTCACGACCATGCTTGCAAAATTGGGATACACCACCGGGAAATATCTGGGAGACGAGACGGAATTAAGGCTGGCGGAAGAAGCCTTCAACGAGGCAACGGCCATCTGGCAGGAGCTCAACTCTGGAGACATTCCCGGTAAGGTTCCCACACCATAAGTGGAAATCCTGCAGGGCGAATCCCGGCCCGGGAAGAAAAACCGATCGGATGGGACAACCAAGGAAGGAGATTGACATGACGGACGAAAGTAACGCGGATACCTCTCAACGCAACTTCAAGCTGGCGAAACATCTTGCCGCGGCGATCGTGACGGCAATACCGGTCCTGATTATCGTGTACATAACCGTGATTAACCCTGAATTTTACGCCCATTTGTTTTCCTCGGATCCCAAGGAGATGGGCTTTGCGACGGGAATCATTTTTATAATGCTATTGCTTCTCGGGCTGATTTACGGCTGTGTCATTCTGATCGCCAATACGATTATTGCGTTGGCGAAGGAACCGAAGAGCAGGGGAAAAAGCTTCTGGGGTTTGTTGAAAATTGCACTACTGGGTGTCGGGCTGTATTTTCTTCTACGCTTCGCACTTATTTGGGCTGTGATGGGACCCGCGGGAATGATCCTGTTTCAATCGCCGGTCGGCAGGATGTTCTTCGGCGGATAATTCGCCGGCGGGGTCGGCGGCGTTTTTGTTAAGAAACGGTGGAGTCCGGCGGAATCGTATGAATAACGTGATCAGCCCTTCCGCCCCTGCGCGGCGCGGTGCCGCGCGGTGACGGCTTCCAGCAGCTCGATCAACTCCTGCTTCCAGTTTTCCGTATCGCCTGGCATGGGTATGTACAAACGCCCTTTGCTGTACCGCGCGCGCGGGTGAATCTCCACAGCGCGCGTTTCCTCGGAGAGGATGACTCCGACCATCAGCACGCCGCCTTCCATCGCGATGGCGTCCACGCCCGCCTGCTGGGCGAGGATCTTCACCCGCAATTGGTACAGCAGATTATCCGCAGCGGAAGGCAGCGGGCCGAACCGGTCTTCGAGCTCTTTGCGCAGCGCTGCAAGCTCGTCTTCGGATGCGAGCTCCGCCATACGCCGATACAGCCGCAGACGAAGATCCCGGTCGGGGACATATTCCTCCGGAAGCGCGGCCGCCAGCGGGAGATCGACGCTTGGGGGCAGGTTGTCCAGCTCCGGCATCCGCCCCTCGTGTTCCGCGCGCAGCCTGCGCACCGCCTGGGAAAGCAGGCGGGTATAAAGGTGGAACCCGATCGCCGCGATGTGGCCGCTTTGGCGCGTACCGAGGATCTCGCCCGCACCGCGGATCTCCAGGTCGCGCATGGCGATCGCATATCCTCCGCCCAACTCGGTCTGCTCGGCCAGCGCCTGCAGTCTCTCATAGGCTTCCGGGGTGGGGCGGTGCCGCCTATCGGTGAAAAAGTAAGCGTACGCGCGCACCGGCCCGCGCCCGACCCTCCCGCGCAATTGGTAAAGCTGCGCCAGGCCGAAGGTATCCGCCCGGTCCACAATCAGCGTGTTGGCGTTGGGGATGTCGAGCCCGGATTCGATGATCGACGTGCATAACAGGACGTCCACTTCGTGGCGGACGAACGCATCCATCGTCTGTTCCAATTCGTGTTCTGGCATCTGCCCGTGCCCGATGCGGATGCGCGCCTCCGGGACGAGCGCGGCCAGCTTTTCCTTCACCGGCCGGATCGTTTCGACGCGGTTGTGGAGGTAGAACACCTGCCCGCCGCGTTCGAGTTCGCGCAGGATCGCCTGGCGGACTTGTTTTTCGTTGAACGGGCCGACCCGCGTGACAATCGGCATCCGCTCTTCGGGAGGCGTGTTGATTGTGGAAATATCCCGTACACCCGAAAGCGAAAGATAGAGAGTGCGCGGGATCGGTGTGGCGGTGAGGGTAAGCACGTCCACCTCGGTGCGCAACTTCTTAAGGTACTCCTTGTGGGCCACGCCGAAGCGCTGCTCCTCGTCGATCACCACCAGCCCCAGGTTGGGAAAGGCGACGTCCCGCTGCAGCAGGCGGTGGGTGCCGATGAGGATATCCACCTTGCCCGCGCCCAGCTGCTCCAGGATCCGGTCCTGTTCGGCGGGCGTGCGGAAACGTGAAAGCATATCCACCCGCACCGGGAACGCCGCCAGCCGCTGCGAGAAAGTCTGATAATGCTGCTGGGCCAGGACCGTGGTGGGAACGAGTAGCGCCACCTGCACGCCGTCCATCACCGCCTTGAATGCGGCGCGCAGGGCAACTTCGGTCTTGCCGTATCCCACATCGCCGCAGATCAGGCGATCCATCGGACGTTTCCGCTGCATATCCTGTTTAACTTCCCCGATGGCGCGAAGTTGATCATCCGTTTCGATGTACGGGAACGAGCTCTCCAACTCGCGCTGCCAGGGAGTGTCCGGGGAAAAAGCCCGCCCCTGCGAGGTTTCCCGCCTTGCATAGAGCGCCAGCATGTCGCGGGCAACGTCAAGCGCCGCGCGCCGCGCCCGCTCGCGGACGGCGGTCCATTCCTGAGACCCGAGCCGGGAGAGCGCGGGCGGCCGGTCATCACCGCCGATGTAGCGTGTCAGCCGGTCCGCCTGGTGAATCGGGACGTACACCTGACCGCCGTCCCCGAATTCCACCTGAAGGTATTCACGCTCGAGGTCGTCCACCATGCGCCGCACCAGGCCGGTGAATAACCCGATACCAAACTCGATGTGGACCACGAAATCGCCGGGTTTCAGATCGGCATAAGCGGATTCCGGCGGAAGCGCCTTTGATGTGGGCCTGCGCCGCGGTTCGGGACGGATCCAGCCGAAGATTTCATTGTCGGTCAGCAGGTGCAATCTGCGGAAGGAAAATCCCTCCTGCAAGGACCCATGTACGAACATCACATCGGATTCCGCGGGGGGCGCGACAGGTGAATCCACGGGAACCGGAATGGGTCCGGAACCCGGACGTTGTTCATTCCAAACTTCGAGCAGCCGGTCCGCCTGGCGTGAGATCACGATCACACGGTGTTTTTCCTGCCGCAGGAGGTGCACTTGTTCCACGAACGACTTCAACAATCCGCCGAAATGCGGGGCGGGGGAAAAGGATTCGCCCATCGGGACCGGCGTGCTTTCCTCCTCGCCCGTGCCCAGATGCAACGTGGTGCGGCTTTCGAGTGATTCGCGGACGTGGTCCCAGGTGAGATGCGCCGGTGGGTCATCCGCAGCCAAGACGCCGCTTTCCTCGGCTTCATGGCGCAGCAGGAGCGCGTGCTCCTCGAGATCGGCGACCGCATCGCCGAGTTCGTTCCATTCCTCGATCGCGACGATTCCGCCTTCGGGAAGATAATCCAACAGCCCGGCCGGCTTGTACGCCCATGGGATCCAGAACTCGAAGGGGAAATCCGCCCGCAGTTCATCGTCCGCCGGCAGCCTGCCGACGCGGGCAAGATCGCCGGCGATAAGCTCGCGGGCGGGCGTGACGACGATGGATTCCGCCGGAGAGGTGGTTCGCTGGGTGGAGGGATCGAACATCCGCAACGTTTCAATCTGGTCGCCGAAGAATTCGATTCGGGTTGGATTCTTTTCAGCCGGCGGCCAGATGTCGACGATACCGCCCCGCCGGCTGAATTGGCCGGGTTCGACGGTCAGGCTTTCCGGCCGGTACCCGAGGTCGATCCAATCGCGGATCAGCTTTTCCGGCGGAGCGGAATCGCCTGCATGAAATGTCCGCAGAGCGGCATGAAATGTTTTCAGGGGGATGGTCGGCGTGATCAGCGCGCGGGCCGAGGCAATCACGATCAAGGGACGCCCGTGCCGGGTGCCTGCGAACGACGCGCTGAGGCCGGCAAGCGCGGTGATCCGTTCCCGCACGGTCCGCGGTCCCCAGGCGGATTGTTCATAGAAGACAGGCGTGGGTTCCGAGAAGATGATCGGCTCCACCTGAGGATCCCAGGCGGCGACCTCGTCGCGTAAAAGCAGCGCCCGTTCGGCGCGGGCGGTGAGCAGCACGATTGGAGCGGAAAGCCGGCGCCCGAGCATTGCCAGGAGCGGGGGGCGCGCGGCACGCAGCAGGGAGAGTGCGATGGAATTCGAATCGGGGCGCGCGGATGCGGCTCCCGGCTTCAAACACGCAAGCAATTCCGGGAATCGGGGATCCTCCTGAAACAGGGGCAGCAGCCGGGAAAGATCCATTCCGCTTTCAGGCCTTTTCGTCCGCTTGCGCATCCTCTCGGGAGGATGCATCCGCGGGCGGGGAATTGAAGCGGTTCATGGCGTCCGCAAGCCCGCTGTCGACGAACGTCAGAACAGCCTGAACCGCCTTGTCCACGACGACCGGGACGGATTCCTCTTCGAAGGATTCGAAAGTCCGCAGCACGTAATCCGCCGCATCCATTTTCCCCGGAGGCCGTCCCACCCCGAACCGAAGCCGGGGAACCTCTTTGGTGCCGAGTGAATCGAGGATGGATTGCATGCCGCGCTGTCCGGCCGAGCCGCCGGACGCGCGCAGCCGGATCGTCCCGAACGGCAGGTCGATATCGTCACAGCACACCAG
Organism: uncultured Anaerolineales bacterium; assembly: GCA_964521085.1. Lineage (GTDB taxonomy): Bacteria > Chloroflexota > Anaerolineae > Anaerolineales > RBG-16-64-43 > JAFGKK01. The sequence goes on from CAZFPL010000007.1 coordinate 31,490, forward strand.
GAGATCCGTCAGCGGGACTTTGTAAAACCGGACCAGGGCGCTGACGGATTGCCCGCTGAGATTCATGAACGTCTGCGGTTTTACAAGGACTAATTTAACGCCGGCCCGGGTTCCGGATGCGACGAAGGCGTGGTTCTGCTGGCGCGAGAACCGCACTCCGAGGGTTTGTGCCAAACGGTCGGCGATTCGAAACCCGATGCTATGGCGGGTCTCCGCGTATTCCCGGCCGGGGTTGCCCAGGCCGACGATGAGGAAAATGTCACTCATGCTTGCTCTCGCTCTTTCTGATTTGACGGACGAACCGGCGGTGTTTCCACCACAGCCACCGCGAACGCAGTCCGAAAAGCCCGAACCCAAGGACGGCCAAAATTGTTCCGGCCAGAAATGCGGTTCCCAACGAGGACGATGAAGAGGAGACGGCGGGGGATTCGGATTCCGCCATCGCAGTCGGGGCGGGAAACGCGGCCCTCCCCCGCGGATTAATTTGGGATGACACCTCCGCCGGGGTGACAGCCTCGATCGATGGAACCAGAGCGGGGGAGGTGCTGTGCCGCACCCGGATTCCCCGGGTGACCGTCTCCCGGACCGAGCCGTCCGCAAAATAGGCGGCGATGCGCAAGGCATAATCACCTTCGCTGATCCGCGAGGTGTCCCACTCCGCCAGCAACCCATCCTTCACCGGCTCGACTCCTTCGGCGATGAGGAACCATGTCCCGGTGGGATTGGGATCGTAGGCGAATTCCACGCGGTAGCGCATCATCCCGGGCGCGGCCGCCGCGCCCCGGATTTCCACACTCCCCGAAACCGTTTCGTTCGCCCTCGGCGAATCGATGCGCAGGAACTCGTCCGCCTGCATGGAAAAGGCGGAAACGGAGATCGAGAAAAAAACCAAGACCAGAGCCGGGAATCGCATGACATGTTAGTTTAATACAAAGCGGAAGGGTAATCAAGAAACATTCCATGGAAGGTTGTATCATTGGGTCCACCATGGCAGCCGATACCTATGGTCTGTACCTGCATATCCCCTTTTGCATCCGCCGATGCGCCTATTGTGATTTCTTTTCGACCGAGGGGATGCGGCGTATGCTCCCGCCCTACGTGCGGGCATTGACTCGCGAGATCGAAATGGCCGGCGCGGCGGGAGAGAAGCCTCCCGCCGGAACGGTCTTCTTCGGCGGGGGAACGCCCTCGTTGCTTGCGTCCCGGCAGGCGGAGCTTGTGCTGGAAGAAATCAGGCGATCCTTTCGGCTGGCGCCGGAAGCCGAGATCACGCTGGAGGCAAATCCCGGGACGCTGGACCGCGATCGTCTGAAGGGATTCCGGACGGCAGGGATCAACCGCTTAAGTCTCGGTTTGCAGTCGGCGGATGATACCGAATTGACTCTGCTCGGGCGGATCCATTCCTTCGCGGATGCGCAGCGGACCTATATGGATGCGCGCCGCGCCGGATGGGCGAATATCAACCTGGATCTGATTTACGGGCTGCCGGGGCAGAGCATCGCAACGTGGGAACGGACACTCGACCGCGCGCTGGCCCTTTCGCCGGAGCATCTCTCGCTGTACGCGTTGACTCTCGAGCGGGGGACGAAACTCGCGCGCGCGGTCCGGTGCGGCGCGCTTCCCGCGCCGGATGATGACGCGGCGGCGGAAATGTACGAGCTGGCGGAGGAAAAACTCGCGGCGGCGGGATACCGTCACTATGAGATCTCGAACTGGGCCAGGAACGGTTCAGCCGGCGCGGATGCCGGCCGGGAAGGGCCGCGCGATAATATCGAATCCATTTTTCCCGCGTACGCCTGCAAACACAATCTGCGGTATTGGCTAAATCTTCCCTATTTGGGATTCGGCGCCGGCGCGCACGGCTGCGCCGCGGGCAGGCGCTATGCCAACATTTACTCCATCGAGAAATATATCGAACGGATGGGCGCGGGACGCCCCCGCCGATTTCCCCTGACGCCTGCCGGCACGCGCAGCACTCTCCGTACGCGCGATGAGGAAATGCGCGAGACGATGTGGCTCGGGCTGCGCCTGACGGAAGCCGGCGTCGACCGCGAAAACTACCAGCGCAGGTTCGGGGAGGATTACGGCGATCGCTTCCGGAAAGAAATCGAATCGGCCGAGCAGGACGGATTATTGGAATGGACAGCTGGGGAGAAGGCTTTACGGTTAACGAGGCGAGGAAGGTTGTTAGGGAATCGCGTGTTTTTATTATTTGTGTAATGCTTCCAGGAAAAGGCGGGATTTTGCTGGAACGGATGGACTGGATTCCCGCCATAAGCAGGCGGGAATGACAACCATTGGAATCACATGTGGTATCCCACGATCGATCGCATATGGATTGTGATCATCATATGGAGAGTATCGGCGTATTCATAATTAGCGGAGAATTACTTTCGACGGTCGAGCAGAGCTCGGGCGAGGGTCTCCAATTGCGGGCTGTATTCTCCTTGTGGTTGCGCCGCGCGCAGCGAGTCGAACGCTCGGTCAATCCATTGGCGTGAGAGGGACAGCGTGTGGTCTTTCGCGCCGCAACGTTCCAACTCGTCCAGCAGCGATGGGATGGACTCCGAGGTGATAGTCCCGCCAAGCAATGCGCGGAATTTTCCGGATTGCTCGAGCCCGAATAGGATCGGCAGGCTTTTCTTCCGGGCCAACAGGTCGCTGGCGTTCGGCTTACCGGTGAGGTTCGGATCCCCCCACACGCCGAGATAGTCGTCCTGGATTTGAAATGCCAGCCCCAGCGCGCGTCCGAATTCGGCGAACGACGCTTGCCTTTCCGGGGAAGCGTCCGCACTTACCGCTCCAAGGCGGCAGGCGGCCTCGACCAGCGCGGCGGTTTTCCCGTCGATCATTTCTTGATACTCCGCCAGGGTGATGCCCTGCGCGTCTTCATAAGTCAAATCCAGGTACTGGCCATAGGTCAATCGCAGGCAGGTGTCGGATAGGATTCGCAGCCACTCGGCGGCGTGGGTGGATTCCGCGCCCGACAGGGCGGCGAATGCCAGCGTGAAAATCGCGTCGCCGACGTTGATCGCCTGGGGGGATCCATGCCGTTTCCAAACCGTCGGCCGGCCGCGCCGGGTGGCGTCGCCGTCCTGGATGTCGTCATGGATGAGGGAAAACGAATGGATCAGCTCGACCGCGCAGGCCGGAGGCAGGGCTGCACGCCAGTCGGCGCCGCTTCCCCCGCAGACAAGCAGGCAGAGCAGGGGGCGGATCCGTTTGCCGGTTGTTTCGGGACCGGCTCCTTCCCCCGTCCAACCCATCGCATAGGAAGCCATTTCCCACAGGCCGTTCTGGGAAGCCCGCAGCCGGTCAACGGAATGATGCAGCCCGGCATCGAGGTCGATAAGCATGGCGTCGGCTATGGCGGGCAAAGAAGGGGCGGTCATGATTTCTGAAGCGGGAGCTCGCGCAGGTCGGCAAGGTCGCGGGCACCCGCGGCGAACATCGTCACCCGCATTTCAGTGATCCGGCGCTGCAATTCGTGTTCGACGGCTTCCGGACCTATTACAGCTGCATGCAGGAGGGGGCCTGCCATGCCCGCCAATTGCGCGCCAAGGGCGATACATTTGGCGATTTCCATTCCGTTGCGAATTCCACCGGATGCGATCAATGGGAGGTCCGGAACCGCCTTGCGGCAGTCCACAAGCGAGTCCGCGGTGGAAAGTCCCCAGTCCTGAAACAGCTCAGCCAGCCGGATTCCATCGCGGCTCCGGGTCCGGTGTTTCTCCACCTGCGACCAGGAAGTGCCGCCGGCGCCGGCGATATCGATTGCGGCGACACCGGCCATCGCAAGGCGCCGCGCCGCCTCGCCGCTGATCCCCCAGCCGACTTCCTTTACCACCACCGGGATGGAGATGGAACGGCAGATAGATTCGATTTTTTCGAGGAGTCCGGCGAACTCGGTATTTCCCTCCGGCTGCAATGCCTCCTGCAGCGGATTCAAATGCAGGATCAACGCATCGGCTTCCACCGACTCGACCGCCCGGCGGCATTCGTCGATGGAGTATCCGTAGTTGAGTTGGATCGCACCGAGATTGGAAAGCAGCAGGATATCGGGGGCGACATCCCGCACGCGGAAGGTGGAGAACAAGGCGGGGGCTTCCAAGGCCGGACGCAGCGACCCGAGCCCCATGGCAATCCCGACGGATTGCGCGGCTTTTGCCAATGCCCGGTTGAGGATGCCGGCTTCCTTTGTTCCGCCCGTCATGGAGGAAATCAGAAGAGGTGCGCTCAGCCGGCGGCCGAAAAAGGAGGTTTGGGTGTCGACGTCCGCAAGATTAATTTCCGGCAACGCCTGATGGGTAAAATGATACCTTTCCAATCCGTTGGAAACGCCGGATTGCACGTTTTTTTCAAGATTTATGCGGATATGATCCGCTTTGCGGGACGCGCTGGGAGTAACTTTCCTCATTCTCGGGTGTTTATTATCCGGATGGCCGGCATGGTACCAGCACGCCTGTAGGGTGTCAATGCCGGGCTTGACGGTGTTGGAACGGACACGTACAATTGGTCTGCTCCGACGTGTCCGCAAGGAAATGGACTGCGGCTCAGAATGCATCTTTGAAGGAGGAATACTCGATGGCAGAAACCACCTTTGATTTGGTTCAAGGCATTATTGTGGAACTCTTGGCGGTCGATCCCTCGAAGGTCACCAAGGAAGCCCGTTTCCGTGAAGATCTCGGAGCGGATTCTCTCGACCTGGTCGAATTGATCATGGCCTTTGAAGAAAAGTTCGGCGCCGAAATTTCCGATGAGGATGCGCAGAAGATCCTCACGGTCGGCGAAGCGGTTAAGTATATCGACGACCGCAAAAAGACCGCCTAAGTTTTTTCGTCCCTGATGATAAAAAACGTAGGGCCGTTCTCCGGAACGGCCCTACGGGGTTAAAGTGAATCTTCCGGTCAAGAAGACCGACGCGGCCTCGTCTTCTTCCACGATGAAAGTATGGAAGGAAAAAAAGTCCACGTCGGTCTGCGCTTTCGTATGCATTCCCACTATGTACACACGGTCCTTCCGGCGTCGGGATTGCCATCATTCCCTCTGCGTTCCATGGGCGCAATGGACAGATTACTCTTCGCGAATCACCAGATTGCGGATTGCCAACCCCGGTTGAGGGGCACGATCCGGATCCCTTTCCGGAATCTTCAAAACGATATCCATTCCCACCGCTACACGGCCGAATACCGTGTGGCGGTTGTCCAGGTGCGGAGTGGGTCCGAAGGTAATGAAGAATTGGCTGCCGTTGGTGCCGGGGCCGGCGTTGGCCATCGAAAGGATTCCTGCGGAAGCATGCCGCAACGCGGGATGAAATTCGTCCGCGAACTTGTAGCCGGGACCGCCGCGGCCGCTTCCCGTCGGGTCGCCCCCTTGGGCCATAAACCCGCGGATAACACGGTGGAAGGTGGTTCCGTTATAGAAACCCTCCCGCGCCAGGAAAACGAAGTTGTTTACGGTTTTTGGCGCCTGGGCGGCGAACAACTCCGCCTCGAAATTCCCCACGTCGGTTTGGAATACGGCGGTGTAACGCTTTTTCGGATCGATCGTCATCGGAGGCGAAGCGGAATATTGTTTGGACATGATTTCTCCTTTTAGAGATGGTTTGATCGTGATCGCGCCGATGCCATGTCGTCCCGAGGCCTGATCGTTGGGCCGAGGGATTGGTGACTCCTTTTACCAAGCGATCCTATCCTCGTTCATTCGC
>CAZFPL010000007.1:37296-100356 GCA_964521085.1 uncultured Anaerolineales bacterium
TACCAAGCGATCCTATCCTCGTTCATTCGCCACCGATTCCTCGCGGCCTGAAAACCGCTCGGGATGGCTTACTCCGTCAGAAAGAAATCCTCTTCGAGTTTAATCCAATCGCTTCGGTCGTCCGTCTTCATCCGCGCCGAAAGCAGCGGATGCGCAGCCTGGATTTGCTGCGCGGCCTGCAGCGCCAGAATGCGCACGGCGGTATGCGCGCTTTCCGATGAGCGCAGTCGGCAGAAGTGGAACGCCTCTCGCAGATTCATGCCCAGCACCAGGCGCCGTAGAAATCCGTTGGGAACGAGATAAGCGGCGGTTTCGGGGCCGAGTTCTTTTCGGAGCGCCCGGTAGGCATCGGCCGCCTTCTGCATGGCATTTTGATATTCGGCCAGAAAACCTGCTTCCTCGATCCAGCGCGGGGTGAGGTATCCGAGTTGACACGTCAAGGGGCCGGGAGTCTGGCTGGTGATGCGGTGGCGCTTGACCTCGAAGTACGCACCCTGGTCCATCACGGCTTCCAGTATATAGGTGACGTATTCCAATTCGCGAATCGGAGAATCACGGTCGCCGAGTGCTTCCAACAGCGCGTCGGCAAGAGTTTTCTTCTCTTCGAAAGAAGCTTTTCGGATGCGGGCAAGCGATTCCTCGTACCCCCATCCGCAAAAGCGGACTCCCGCGGCGGCCAGCGCCCGCTCCTCGGCATCCGCTTCGAAATGCACGAGTTTGATCCACCCGCGCGGCGAATGCTCCGGCGCCGCCGCCGGCACTTCCATTTCGCTGGAAGCCCGGCGGTAGTTCTCCGGAGTGTCCCGCAGGTAGTTGTCCTCCTCCGCATATTTCACCAGAGTCGGCACTTCCGCCAGCGCCGCCTGCTTGATCTCCGCCCCGATTGCCCGCACTTCCATGAGCGGATGCGAGAGCATTTTCCGGATTGCATGCTCCAGCGCCCGCGCATTGATGGTGATCCCGACGTTGGCCAGGACCGCGGCCGGCAGCAGGTAGCGGCATACATCGACATAGCTTGAGCGGATCCGCCCCTCCCAGCGTGAATCACTCTCCCCCGCTTCCCTTGGAAGGCGCACCCGTGCCAGATCGCCGACCGCCTTCAGCGAACGCTGGTAGGTCTCCAGCAGGAACTCGCACGTTTCGCGGAAGAGTTTTTCCATCGCGCTTCCGGAAACCTCGGGCGGCACGACGAATGCTCCGCTTGACCACTTTTGATAGCGGGTGCTTTTTTCGGTGAAGGACGCCAGCCGGTTGGACTCGATGCACTCGATTGCCAGGCGCGAAACGTTCTCTGCGGCGATGTGCAGCACGGCATGCTCGGCGACGGAAGAATGGCCGTACCCGACCACCCATTTTTCATGGAACTCGGCGGTCTTGCCTTCGCTCAATTCGGCGGCGGTCTGGTCGAAGGGTTCGGGGGAGCGCGAGGTTTTCGCGAACGCCACCGCGATCGTTTCGGGGGATAATTCCCGGGCCCGGAGGAGGTAAACTCTCCGTACGTTTTGACTCATGATCCCTCCTGAAGAATGCGCCGTGCCTGCTCGATGTCACGGACCATCTGGCCGCGCAGGGAATCCATATCCGGGAATTTCTTTTCCCCACGAAGGCGCTCCACAAATTCCACTCTCAGGGTTGACCCATAGAGGTCGCCGTCGAAATCCAGGAGGTGTGTTTCCACCGTTGCGGCGTGCGCGGATCCGTTTTCGAAAGTCGGACGAAGACCGATGCTGGTTACGCCGGCGTACCGCCGTCCCGCTGTGACCGCCCAGGTGGCATACACGCTGTACGCGGGCACCACATACTCCGGCCATAGATCGAGGTTGGCGGTGGGCGTTCCCATCTTGCGCCCGCGCCCGGCGCCATGGATCACCGTTCCGGAAAGCGCAAAATGCCGGCCGAGCAACTCAGCGGCAAGACGCGGATTTCCTTCGGCAAGAGCTTGGCGGATCCGGCTGGAAGAAATCGGGCCCCGGGAGTGGTCGAGCGGGGGAATCACATACAGGGAAAAGCCGAGGGCGATGCTTTTTTCGGTGAGGTAGGCGACGTTTCCTTCGCGCTGAAATCCAAGCGAGAAGGATGGGCCGCACCAGAGCGAGCGGAGGCCCAGCCGCTTTTTCAAGGTCTGAAGAAATTCCGCGGCGGTGATCCGTGAAAAAGAGAGATCGAATGGCTGGAGGATGATGGCCTCGAGCGGCAACTCGCGGAGCATTGCGAGGCGCTCTTCCAGGGGAATCAGGTAGCGAAACGGGGGCGTGTCCGCCGCCGGTCGCAGCACGGCCCGCGGATGTGGGTAGAACGTCAGCACAACCGGTGATGCGTCGTCCTCCAGAGCGGCCTGGGTCATCGTATCCAGAAGGTGGCGATGCCCGCGATGCAGCCCGTCGAAGGATCCGATGGCGAGATAAACCCCCCGGAGCGCGGCGCTGTCGATCGATTCGAAGTATTGCATCGAGATCTATAGGTCGATGAAAACTTTCTTCGGCTGCCAGGTCCCTGCAGCCGGATCCGCTTCCAGGACGGCAAGCAGCTCGCCGTCGGGAGCGATCGCCCGGGCGCGTCCGGCGGCTCCTTCCGGCGCTGGAATCGCGATACCGTTGCGGATCTTCACGGCATCCTCGGCGGTCAGCTGCACCGTCGCCCAACCCTCCAAGACCGCGCTGGCGGGCATAGCGGCCTTTTCCCAGGTCCCTTCGAGGAACCGGCGTTTCAGCTCTTCGAGCGGGGTCGCCCGTTCCACGGAAAACGGGCCCAGGCGGATGCGGCGAAGCGATACGAGATGGGCGTGCGAACCCATGGCTTCGCCGATGTCATGGGCGATCGAACGGATGTAGGTTCCGCGCGAGCAGCGGACGCGGACCACCGCGTTGGGGCTCTCCCATCGCAGGAGGGAAAGCTCGTAGATATGAACTTTGCGCGGAGTCATATCCACTTCCTCTCCGCGCCGTGCGAGATCGTATGCCTTGCGTCCGCCGACTTTAATCGCCGAGTAAATGGGAGGGACCTGCAGCCGTTCGCCGACAAAGGTGGCCAGTTTCGCTTCGAGGGTTTCTTCGCGGAATGTGAACGGGCGCGTGGCGGTGATCCGCCCCGTAGCATCGAAGGTGGAAGTCGCCGCGCCGAATCGGATCGTGGCGAGATATTCCTTGTCCACTTCCAGCAGGTATTCGGCCAGCCGCGTGACCGCCCCCAGCAGGACGAGCAATACGCCCGATGCGTATGGATCGAGCGTCCCCGTGTGACCTACTTTGCGGATTTGGGTTCCACGCCGGACAATATTGACGATGTCGTGCGAGGTCGGTCCGGTGGGTTTGTCGATGACCAGCAGTCCAGGTTTTGGCATATGAATCCTCCCTTTTCGAGAAGAGTCCCCTTTGCGATTATATCCCCTGCGATCCGCGGGCTTTGCCTCAGGCGGATGCCGGATTTTCCCCGGCGTGCTTTGCGGACAGCCATTCCTTTGTCCGTCGCAGCACCTCCTGCCGGACTTCCTCCAGACTTCCGGTTAACAGCGCGCCCGAGGCGGCGGGATGGCCTCCGCCGCCGAAGGAGATCGCCAGCGGGGTGACATCCAAACCGGCGACGACCCGCCAGCTTACTTTGATTTTTCCCGCCTCCTGCTCGATGAAGATCAAGGCCACTTCGTGCCCGTCGATCGAGGAGAGCACATTGACCAAATCGGCATCGTCGCGGCCGGGGTACCCTGCAGCGGATCGGTCGGCCAGCGTCAAACTTGTCCAAACGATGTTGCCATCCCGTTCCAACCGGGAAAGCCCGGCTCCCCAATATCGAACCGCGGCAAAGGACCGCCTATACAGGCTGCGTTCAACCGTTTCCGGCAGCGAGCCGCCGGCGCGCATCAGCCTTTGGACAACTTCCAGGGTGTGCACTCCGGTGTTGGATGTGCGAAACCCGAGAGTGTCGGTGACTACGCCCGCCATCAGGCATACGGCCGCCTCGCGCGGGATGGGCAATTCCAATCCGTCGGCCAGGTCGACGATTAATTCCGCGGTCGATGCGGAGGATGGATCCACAAGGTTGACAGTGCCGAAACGGCCGTTGGTGATGTGATGGTCGATCATCACGTCGATTTGCGGGGCGGGGGCTTTCTCCGGCAGGCTGATCCGTTCCTGATCGGCGCAATCCACCAGGACGACGAGGTCGAATGGATTGGGAAGCTCCGCCCGGATCTCTCCCGCGCCCGGGAGGTAGCGGAAGACCGAGCTGATTCCCTCGATCAGCACGGGGTACGCCTTTTTCCCGGCCGCGCGCAGCATGTGCCCCAGGCCGAGCATCGAACCCAACGCATCTCCGTCCGGCCGCTGATGCGTCAGCAGAACCACGCTGCGGCTGCGGAAAAGAAGATTCTTGGTTTGGCGGATGCTTTCAGCGTCCATGCAGGGTTCCATAAATCCGCGAATTCCGATTCCGTGTTTCAACCGGGATTTCGCGGCCGGATTTTTATTTCCCCTTCAGTGAATCAATCAGATTTTCGATGTGTTCCGCGCGGTCGGGGATGACATCCCAACGGAACCGCAGCGCCGGAAAAGTGCGCAGCGGGATGCGCGCGGCGAGTGCGCTGCGCAGGAATCCCTTCGCGCCCTCCAGCCCATGCAGGATTTCCGCCTGCCGGGCCTCGTCGCACTCCACGGCCGAGATGAAAATGTTGGCCAGGGCGAACTCGCGGTCCACGCGGACCTCGGTGACGGTGATCATCTGCAAACGCGGATCGGACGTCTCGCGCAGCAGGATATCCGCCAGTTCGGTGCGGATGCGTTCTCCCAATCGCAGCGCGCGTGCGGGGTTTGGCATACGTCACACCTCCTGCAGGATGAAGAATTCCAATATGTCGCCAACCTGGATCTCATGGAAATCGCGCACCCCTACGCCGCATTCGAAGCCCTGGCGCACCTCGCGGACGTCTTCCTTTTCGTGCCGCAGGGAACTGACTTCGCCCTCGAAAACCACCTTGCCGGAGTGTAGGACGCGGACCTTGGAATTCCGGCGCGCTTCCCCCTCGCGCATAATGCATCCGGCGATTTTCCCGATTTTCGAGATGTTGAATATCGCGCGGACTTCCGCCCGGCCGGTTGTCACCGCTTTCTTTTCCGGTTCGAGCATGCCTTTAAGAGCCTTATCGACATCTTCAGTCAGACGGTAGATGACGTCGTACAACCGCACCGAGACACCCTCGGTTTCGGCGGCGTGTTGGGCGGAGGTATCTTCCTGAACGGAGAAGCCGACCACGATCGCGTTGGACGCCGAGGCCAGCATGATGTCGTTTTCGGTGATGTTCCCGGTTTCGGCGTAGAGAATATTGACTTTCAAGTCCTCCGTACCAAGTCCGTTCAGGGAATTGACGATCGGCTCGAGCGATCCCTGGCCGTCGGCTTTGATGATCAATTTCAATTCCTTCATCTCGCCGGCCTTGAATTTTTCAAAAACCTGCTCCAGGCTGATGGGTTTGTGCGGACCCTGCAGGGCGGTCTTGGCCGCCAGTTTGCGTTCGGCGGTCAGCGTGCGCGCTTCGCGCTCGCTGGGGAGCACTTCGATCAGGTCGCCCGCCTGCGGAAGGTCCGACAGGCCGAGGATTGAAACCGGCGTGGAGGGCCCGGCTTCTTCGATCGGCGCGCCGTGGAAATCATACATCGCCCGGATCTTGCCGTGGGCCTGGCCGGCCACCAATGTGTCCCCGAGATGGAGTGTCCCATTTTGAACAAGCAGCGAGGCGATCGGGCCTTTGGCTTTGTCGAGCTGGGCTTCGATCACGCTTCCGATTAATTTACCGGCGGGATTGGCCAGGATTTTTGTATTCTCAGCGGTCAGAACCACAGCCTCCAGAAGGTCGTCCACGCCGATCCGTTTTTTAGCGGATACCGGGACCACCAGCGTATCGCCGCCATAATCGTCGGGAACGAGTCCGACTTCGGAAAGCTGGTGCTTGACCTTGTCGGGGTTGGCGTTGGGTTTGTCGATTTTATTCAGGGCTACAACGATCGGCACCCGCGCCGCCCGGGCATGGGCCAGCGCTTCGCGCGTTTGCGGCATCACGCCGTCATCGGCGGCGACGACCAGAATGACGATGTCGGTCACCTGGGCTCCGCGCGCGCGCATGGCGGTGAACGCGGCGTGGCCGGGTGTGTCGAGAAATGTAATCAGGCGGGAGTTGTGAGTCACCTGGTAGGCGCCGATGCGCTGGGTGATGCCGCCGGCCTCGGCGGACGCGACATCGGTCGAACGGATGGCATCCAGCAGGGAGGTTTTTCCGTGGTCGACGTGCCCGAGGATGGTGACCACCGGCGGCCGGGGTTTGAGGAGTTTCGGATCTTCTTTATCAAGGGCTTGGCGCCAGGCCGGCGCCTCTTCGACCGCTTCGGGCTTGGCCTCTTCGACCTGTTTTTCAGGTTCGGCGTCGAAGCCCATCTCATGAATGATGATGGCGGCGGTGTCGAAATCGATTTGCTGGTTGATATTGGCCATCACCCCGTTGGCCATCAGCTGCTTGATCAGGTCGATCGGGCTGGCTTGAATACGTTCGGCCAGGGCGCGAACTGTCAGCGTCGGGGGAAGTTCCACAATCTTTCTTCCTTCATTGCCCATCGTGCACCTCCAGTCCTCACCGATCTCCCCGGCGTCGTCGACAGGGATTTTTCGCGGCCGAATTATTTCATGCCGTCCCTCCGGCCGTTTTCGGGGGATCGGTTTCCATTTCCTCGTCGGGTGGGAGCCGGAGCATGTGGCTTTCCAGTGCTTCCCGCTCGGGAGGAGTGAGTTCCGTTTTTAGTGCCTGGTTGAGTGCGCCCAGCAGGGCTTTCTCCCAGCAGCGTCGCCGGTCGTGGAGGTACGCCCCGCGTCCGGCCGCTTTTCCACTCGGGTCGATCCGGATGCCTTCTGGACCGCGGACGACTCGAATGAGGGAACGTTTGGCGAGCGCTTCCCGGCAGCCGATGCACGTCCTCAGCGGCACGTGCTTTGGTTGAGCCGTTTTTTTCTGGCTCATCGCCATTTCCTGAAAAACCGTTCCACGCTTTTCGGATGCTCCAGGATCGTCAATCTTCTTCCAAGCCGCCTTCCAACAGGTCCTTGGACCGGCCGGGTTTGCGTTTGCGCCTGGCAACCATCAGACCGGTTTCGGGATCGAATTCCACTACCGCTTTGACTTTGCCCTTCTTTTTCTTCTTCGCGCCCTTATCTTCCTCGTCCTCTTCCGATTCCTCTTCCTCTTCGCCTTCCGTTACGGCGACCGCAACGGCTTCCCCTGGAACGGCGGCTGCCTCCGTCACGCCTTCCTCGACGGCCACGGCGGCTTCTCCGGCTGCCGCGGGGGCTTCCCCGGCGGCTTGCGGCGCCTCCGCAGTTGCGGCGGCTTCCTGGGCTTTCTCCGCGGCTGCCTGTTCCGCTTCGGCTTTCTCATCCGCGCGCAGATTGAGGATGGCGCTTTCCAGCGATTCCTTCAGTTTCTCGAAATTCCGCACTCCCATTTCCGGCAGCGAAAGAATGGAATCCGGATCCAGCATAACGCGCTCGTAGGATTGACCAATCGATTCCAATCCCGCGGCCGCCAGCGCCCGGTCCAGCCCTTCCGGCAGCGGAAGCGATTCCAGGGTGCGCTCATACGCCGATGCGGGAAGGTTCTTGCGGATTTCCGCGAGCCTGCGGGTTTGCGCCTTGCGCCGGCCCTCGCGCTGTTCGGCGAGAATCTTTTCCACCATGGTGACAAACTGATTCATGGCGGTGTAATCTTCCGGCGGGAGCGGTTTGCCTTCCGCCTTGCGTCCCAATGCGTTCTGCACCTGCTCGATCATCGCCGGCTGGGATTCCACAAACGGCGCGAGGATTTCTTCCTTGCCGAGCTTTTGGACGGCATCCGCGGCCGCTTCGGCCACGCTCTTGATATCCACCCGCCAGCCGGTCAGTTTGGCCGCCAGCCGCGCGTTGACTCCCTCGCGTCCGATGGCCAGGCTCAGTTGGTCTTCCGATACCACCACCAGCGCCGTCCGCCCGCGCACCGGGTCGTCATCGAGGTAGACGCCTGAAACCCGCGCCGGGCTGAGGGCCTTGGCAATGAAGGAAGCCGGGTCCGGATTCCATTCGATGACGTCGATCTTCTCGTCGTGGAGTTCACGGACGATGGCTTGGATTCGGCCGCCGCGCATCCCTACGCACGCTCCGACCGGGTCGAGGTTGGGCTGCATGGCCGCCACGGCCACTTTGGAGCGCAGTCCCGGTTCGCGGGCGATGCCCTTGATCTCCACCATGCCCTGGTAGATCTCCGGCACTTCCGCCTCCAGCAGCCGGCGGAGCATGTTGCGGTCGGACCGGGAGAGGATGATCTGCGGTCCCCGGCTGGTTTTACTCACGTCCATCAGCACCGCGCGGATTCGGTCGCGCGGTTTGTAGCGTTCGGTGGGAAGCTGCTCGCGTTTGGGAAGCGCGGCTTCGGCGCGGCCCAGGCTGACCGTGATCCCCGTCGGACCGACGGATTGCACCGTGCCGTGTACGATTTCGCCCTTCCGCGCGGACCATTCTTCAAACTGCTTTTCGCGTTCCGCGTCGCGCAGTTTCTGGTGGATCTGCTGTTTGGCCGCCTGCGTGGCGATGCGGCCGAAATCCTCCGGCGTGCTGTCGACCAAAATCAGGTCGCCCAGCTCCGCTTTCGGATTGACCTTGCGCGCATCCGCCAGAGTGACTTCGGTGCGTTCGTCGGCGACGGACTCGACGACCTCCTTTTCGGCCAGGATCTGAATCGTGCCCTTGGTCAGATCCACGTTCGCTTCCACCTGTTGGGCGGTGGACGCGTTAACGGCCTTCCGGTAGGCGTTGACCATCGCCGCCTGCACAACCTGCAGGACGGCTTCGCGCGGGAGCCCGTAGTGCTCCAGCACTTCGTTGAACGCGAGCGCAAACTCGTTTCTCATAGTGCCACTCTACTCCATGGAGGGGCAAACCCCTGCCAGAGACAAAGAAAAGTGGGGGTTACCCACTTCTCTGAAAACAATATCCGCCGAAAAAACCTGAATTATTCTATCATGAGCCTTGCCCGGTGGCAAGACCGTTGCCGCCGGTGCTGATTTTGGAGAGGAAATCCACCACCGCTTCCTTAATCCGGGCTTCCGGAAGGGCGCCGACGACGCGGCTGATTTCCTTGCCCTGGTGGACCATCAGCAAGGTGGGGATTCCTTGCACGCCGAATTGCTGGGCGACTGCAGGATTGGTATCCACGTCAACTTTCACCACTGTCAGCTGGCCGTCATGCTCCACGGCAATCCGGTCCAGCGCCGGGGCGATTGCCCGGCACGGCGAACACCAGGTTGCCCAAAAATCGACGACCACCGGCAGGGGAGATTGCAGCACCTTGGCTTGGAATTCGGCGTCGGTGACGTGGATCGGTTCGCTCATGGAATAGATCTCCTGACTGGGATGTGGTGGTGCGGAGTATCCGGGGTCGGAAGGATTCTCCGATGTCCGCCCTTCCTACACCGCCGCCTGCTCGGGCGGGGGTTGGATTTCAAACGATGTCGTGATCTCGGCTGCGCAACGGATCGTCGCAGCCACGGAACAATATTTTTCTTGGGACAGGCGGATGGCTTGCTCCACCGCCGATGGCTCCAGATTCTTCCCGCGCAGCAGAAAACGCATATGGATCTTCCGGAACGTCCACGGTGGTTCCGCTTCCTGGATCCCCTCCACCCGGACTTCCATTCCCTCCGGGGGCTGGCGTTTCTTGTTCAGGATCTCGATCACGTCGACCGATGCGCATGAAGCCAGGCCAAGCAGGAGTAAATCCGATGGCTTAACTCCGGTGCCGTTGGCTTCGTCGGACGAGGAAAGGACGATCGAATGCCGGGTGCTGTCGGTCCCGACGAAGGTTTTCCCGCGCAGCCAATCCAACCGGACTTCACTCATGCGGATCCTTCTTTGCCCGCAACGATCCGGAAGGATGTGCGAATGGGAGCGGAGCGTGCGAGCATCCCGCCCACCGAACAATACTTGTCCATCGAAAGTCCTATCGCCCGCGCCACCGCTTCCGCGGAAAGGTCCGCGCCGGCAAGGACGTATTCTAATTCGATCTGTGTATACACTCTAGGGTGATCTTCGGCGCGCGTTCCATGCACGCGGATGTCCATCGACTCCACCCGCTGGCGCTTTTTCTCCAGGATGCTGGCCACATCCATCCCCGTGCATCCGGCGAGCGCCATCAACACCATTTCCATCGGCGTGAGATAGGCTTTCTCCGAAGGCGGATCCATCCGCACGGAGACTCCCTGCGCATTTACGGCTTCAAACCCGAGTCTGCCCTTCCAGCGGGCGGAAATTTCAGTCTCTTTCTCGGCCATACGATCTCCAATGGTTTCGAGTATATCACTGCTTGTGGATGGAATACGGGCATGTTCGGTCGATTTGTTTGATATTTTCCAACGAGACGACAAGCAGGGGATTGCTCTACACCACGGGAGGGATCCTTAAGCGGGAACCGTTGCAGTATAATCTCCCCGCGGGCTTCGGTTGCCTGGAATTCCAAGCCGCGCGTTCGAGTTATTGCATGCAAACCTCCGCCTACACCGTTCAACTCCCCGTTTTTGAAGGCCCGCTGGATCTGCTGCTGCATTTAATCGAGCGCGCAGAGCTCGATATCACCCGCGTGGCTCTGGCGCAGGTGACGGACCAGTTCCTGGCCGCTCTTCATGGGATGGAGGATCGACGCATGGACGTGGCGGCGGCTTTCATCGTGATCGCCTCCAGACTCCTGCAAATTAAAAGCGAAGCGTTGCTTCCCCGTCCGCCCGAGCGGGAGGTGGGGGAGGAGGATCCGGGCGAGGCATTGGCCAGGCAATTGCGGCTGTACAAGCAATTTAAGGATGTGGCGCTGCTGTTACACCGGCGGGATGAAGACGGACTTCACACCTTTTTACGCATGGCGCCTCCCCCCAAAATTCCTCCCCGCTTGGATTGGAGCCGGATATCCCTCGGCGCGCTGAAGAAGGCGGCCGAATTGGTGCTGGCCGTGCGCCCGGAACCGCCGCCGCTCGGGTCGATGGTGACCGCGCCAACGGTTACCATCCGCGACCAGATCCACCGCATTGTGGACAGCATCCGCAGCGAAGGGCGCGCGGTCTTCCAGCGCCTGATGCGGGGCGTGCAGACCCGGATCGAGGTGGTGGTGGCCTTCCTGGCGATGCTGGAATTGGTGAAGCGGCGCCACGTCATCGCGCGCCAATCCGACCTTTTCGGCGAGATTGAGATCGTCCCCACCGAGACCTTCACCGACGAAACCGATTTCGACCTCGAGTTCGGCGAGTGAAAATGGGGATTCGCATCCTCCCTCCCCAGATCGCCTCGCAAATCGCCGCCGGCGAAGTGGTGGAACGGCCGGCGTCGGTGGTCAAGGAACTGGTTGAAAACTCCCTCGATTCGCATGCGCGGACCGTTTCGATCGAAACGGAAGACGGCGGAAGCCGGAAGATCATCGTCGCCGACGACGGCGACGGGATCGCACCGGACGAGATTGCCCTCGCACTGGCCCGGCACGCCACCAGCAAACTTACCTCCATCGAAGATTTGAATTCGATACGGACGCTTGGATTTCGCGGCGAGGCGTTGGCATCCATCGCGGCGGTGGCCCGGGTGAATTTGGTGAGCCGAAGCCGTTCGCAATCCCAGGGGATGCGTCTTGCGGCGGAAAACGGCCGCGTGGGAAAACCGGTTTCGGTCGGAGCGGCGCAGGGGACCGTAGTCACGGTTGAAGATCTCTTCTTCAACGTGCCCGCGCGGCGGAAGTTTTTAAAAAGCCCGACCACCGAACGGCGCCTGATCGACTCGCTCGCCGCGCGATTTGCGCTGGCATATCCCGAAGTCCGTTTCCGGCTGACCCAGGATGGGCGCGAGACCTTCTCCGCAAACGGGAGCGGCGACCGGCGGGAGGTGCTGGCGGCGGTGTTCGGCCTGGATGCGGCACAACGGATGATCGATCTTTCGGCAACGGACCTGGAAGGACCGGTGCAGGTCAGCGGTTACATCAATCCGACCGATCTCTCGCGCTCCAACCGCAAAGACATCCTGCTGTTCGTCAACGGGCGTTCGATTTCCGATCCGGCGCTGACCACCGCGGTGGTCCAGGCCTATCACACCCTGCTGATGGTCGGGCGCTATCCATTCGGCGCGGTCTTCATCGAGATGCCGCCGGAGGATGTGGACGTCAACGTGCATCCGGCAAAGGCCGAGGTGAGGTTTTGCGCGCCGGACGCCGTTTTCTCGGCGGTTCAGCGCGCGGTCAGGCAGGCGCTCCTGGGCAGCGCGCCCGTCGCTGGGATACCGGCCGCGGCGCCTTGGCCGGCGCGGTCTTGGCAAACCGAACGCAGAGGGATCCCCGGTCCGGATTGGAAGCTCGACCACCAACCCCTATCCGATGTGCCGGACTCCCCGCAAGCGGCCGCCGGTGCGCCTCCCGGCCTCGCGCCGGGAGAAATTCCGCTTCTCCGGCCGATCGGGCAAATCGGCGCAGCCTATCTGGTTGCGGAAGGTCCGGACGGCCTGTATCTGATCGACCAGCATGCCGCCCACGAACGCGTGCTTTTCGAGGCCATGCAACGGGAGCAATCGGGCGCGCACATCTCCCAAAGGCTGCTCTCTCCGGAAGTGGTCGAACTGTCCACAGCGCAGGCGTCGGCGCTTTCCGGTCAGATGGATCTGTTGCGGCACATCGGGTTCGATGTGGAATCGTTCGGCGGCGCGTCGTTCCGCGTCCGGTCGATCCCGCAGTTGCTTGGCGCGCTTCGGCCGGCGGATGCGCTGCGGGCCGTAGTGGAGGATTTCGAAGAGGATGAAACCCCATTGGCGGCGGAAGACGAAGCGCGGTTGATCGCGCGGGTTTGTAAACGCGCCGCCGTTAAGGCGGGCCAGACCCTCGGAGCGGAGGAACAGGCGGCGCTGATCCGCGCGCTGGAGCAGTGCCAATCCCCCCGGACCTGCCCGCACGGCCGTCCGACGATGATCCACCTGCCGATGGATCTTCTCGCGAGACGGTTTGGGAGGAAGTAGGATCGAACCATGCCCGCCGGAACAAAGGTGATCGTCGGGATCGGGGAAATTCTGTGGGACGTATTTCCATCCGGCAGACGGCTGGGAGGAGCGCCCGCGAATTTCGTCTATCAGGTCCGGGAAGTCGGCGGCGATGGGATACAGCCGCTGATGGTTTCCTGTGTCGGGGCGGACGAACCCGGCCGAGAAATCCTCTCCCGCTGGGAAAAACTTTCGCTAAGCGAAGAATTTATCGAGGTGGACGCACATCACCCGACCGGAATCGTGACCGTGGCGGTCGGACCGCAGGGGAAACCGGTTTATGACATCGCGAGGAACGCCGCTTGGGATTTTCTTCCCGAGAGCCCGCAACTACGGGAACTCGCGGCGACGGCGGATGCCGTATGCTTTGGAACGCTGGCGCAGAGGACACCGAAATCCCGCAAATCCATCCAGAATTTTCTCCGCCAAGTCGAGACCGGAGCATTACGCATTTTGGATATCAATCTGCGAGAACCTTTTTTTTCCAAGAGCGTCGTGGAAGAATCCCTTTCACTGGCCAATGTGCTGAAGATGAACGCGGAGGAATTGCGCATCCTGGCGGTTTTTTATTCACTCTCCGGCGGGGAGCAGGCGGTCATCGCAGCCTTGATGCGGCGTTTCGCGCTCCAACTGGTGGCTCTCACCAAGGAGGACAAGGGGAGTGAGCTGTTTTCTGCAAATCAACACTCCGTGCACGGGGGATATCCGGTGACGGTTGTGGATACGGTTGGGGCGGGAGACGCCTTCACCGCGGCTCTCGCGGTGGGGATGCTCAACCGGTTCGCCCTCGGGAAAATGAACGATTGCGCCAATCGCGTGGCGTCCTACGTATGCACACAACCCGGCGCCATGCCGGAGATTCCGGAGGAGATAAAAACATTATTCCGGTAGGAGCAACAATCATAAAGGAAGATCGTCATGCCGGCGTGTTCGTGGCAGGCATCCAGGAATTTTGGCGGGTATTCCCGGGAACTTGTTCCGGATCCCCGCTTTCACGGGGATGACGGATAAAAAAATTCCCGGATATCCATCCGGGAATTTTGGTTATTCTCATCCGCAATAACCCGCGAAAGGTTATTCTTCCCCGACCGCCTTTTCCTCATTCATTTTCGCGATCCCATTGCGGACCTGCTGAAGCAAGCGGCTCATCTCGGCTTCCAACCGGGAAAGGGATTCCAGAACGTAATCGTCCGCCTCGCTGCGGATGCCGGCGGCGTCCTCGCGCGCCTGCTGGACGATCTGCTCGGCGCGGGTTTCGGCAGCCGAGGTGATCGAATCGCGCTGAACCAGGGATTCCACCCGCTCGCGCGCGATGTTCACCGTGCGCTGCGCCTCCTCCTGGGCCTGCGCGAGGTATCGATCCTTCTGGGTCACAACCTGTTGCGCTTTTTTTACTTCATCGGGGATGGCAATCCGCAACTGGTCGATCAGTTCGAGGAATCGTTCCTCGTTGACCGCCGTCTCGTTGGTCAGGGGGATATGAAATCCGCTGTTGAACAATTCCTCCAACCGGTCTACCAGGTGAAGGATGTCCATCTATGCCTCCGTTGACCGCGGGCCAAGCGCCAGGCGGCGACGGGATAGGGTGCAAAATCCATACCGAGCGTACACCGAAGCGCCTTTTCCGTCAATTCGGCCCGCTGACTAATCCCGAAGCGAGGTAAGCGGCACGACGCGCGGTCCGTCCTCGCCGAGATCCTTGAACCTCCGGACAACCGCTTCCGCCACGTGTTGGGGGACCATGCTGCTGATGTCGCCGCCCAGCGATGCGATCTCGCGCACGGTGGAGGAGGACAGGAACGAGTGCGCTTCGCTGGTGATCAGGGCAACCACCTCGATTTCCGGCGCCAGGCGGTGGTTCGCCAGCGCCATGCGGAACTCGTGTTCGAAATCCGAAAACACCCGCAGCCCGCGGACGATCACCTGGGCGTCGATTTTCTGGCACAAGGCGACGGTCAGGCTTCGATAGCCGATCACTTTGAATTGGGGCTGGCCGTCGAAGGTCTTCCGGGCCAGTTCAATGCGTTCTTCGGGGCTGAAGAGCAGGTTCTTTAACGGGCGGTCGTAGACGGCGATCACTATTTCCTGGAACAAACGCGCCGCCCGCTGGGCAATATCGATGTGCCCGTAATGGATCGGATCGAACGTGCCTGGAAAAATGGCTCGGACCATATTCATCCCTTCTGTTCTACGAAACGCCTTTCCGTTCCTCCCGGAGGTTTTCCCGCTGCCGCCGGTGGAAAGCGCGTCGGAAAAGACCTATGAAATTTCTCCCTGATTTGGATTCCAACGCGCGGACAGACGCTCCGCCATCAGGCGGTGATCCGGTGACCGCAGGTCGGGATCCTCGGCGAAGATTTTTTGCGCGGTGTTCCTGGCCTGTTCGATCAGGCGTACATCCAGCAGGCGCGCCATATCCACGTCCGCAAAACCGGATTGCCGGGTGCCGAAAAATTCTCCGGGCCCGCGCTGTTCGAGATCCTTCTCCGCCAGCACGAAACCGTCCTGGGTTTCCTCCATCGCGCGCAGGCGTTCGTTTTCCGCCTGGTCTTCGCTGTCGGCCACCAGGATGCAATAGGATTCATACCCGCTGCGGCCGACCCTCCCGCGGAATTGGTGCAATTGCGCCAGCCCGAAGTGGTTGGCACCTTCCACCATCATCACCGTCGCGTTGGGAATATCCACCCCGACCTCGACCACCGAAGTGGAGACGAGGATGTGCAGATCGCCGGACCGGAAGCGATGCATGATGTCGTCCTTCTCGTCGGCGCGCATCCGGCCATGCAGAAGCCCCAGGCTCCATTCCGGGAAGACGTTTTCTTGCAGGCGTTTGTGTTCCTCCACCGCAGCGGTTGCTTCACTGGTCTCACTCTCTTCGATCCGCGGACAGATGATAAACGCCTGTCGTCCCTGGCGCAATTGGCCGGTGATGAAGGCGTAGGCCCGTTCCCGTTCCCCGGGAAGCAGGATGCGCGTGGTGACCGGTTTGCGGCCCGGCGGCATCTCGTCCAGCAGCGTGAGATCCAGATCGCCGTAAATGGTGAGGGCAAGGGAACGCGGAATCGGTGTGGCCGTCATCACCAGCAGGTGCGGACTGCGGCCTTTCGCACGCAGCGCAGCCCGCTGGTCGACGCCGAATCGGTGCTGTTCGTCGATCACGGCCAGATCCAGCCGCGCGAAATCCACCGGGCTTTCCAGAAGGGCATGGGTTCCCACCACGACGGCGATCCGCCCGAAGGCGAGATTCTGCCGGATCTCCTGCTTTGCGGATTCCGAAGTGGAGCCGAGGAGCAGCCCCGTCTGGTCCTCGCGCAGGAATTTGTCCTCCCGGACCAGCAATTGGCGGAGCAACGCGAAATGCTGCTCGGCAAGGATGCCGGTGGGCGCGAGGATCGCCGCCTGTCCGCCCTGCATCGCAACGACCAGGCAGGCGGCCAGGGCGACGATCGTTTTGCCGGATCCCACATCGCCTTCCAGCAGGCGATTCATCGGTCTCCCGGCATCGAGGTCGGCCAGAATATCACGCACCGCCTTTTGTTGGGCGGAGGTAAGCGCGTAGGGCAGGGAGGAAAGGAATTCGTCCAGCGCCGCCGGCTTGGAATATTTTCTTGCCTCTCCGGCGATCCAATTCCGCCGTTGCTGAAGAATTCCCAACTGAAGGTAAAGCAACTCCTCAAATCCCAATCGGTCTTTTGCGTTTTTCAGGGATTCCCATGAGGCGGGGAAATGAATTTGCTGAAGCGCCTGGCCCAGGGGCATCCATTTCCCTTCGTCGAGAACGGCGGAGGGAAGCGGATCCGGCAGACGGGTCGCCAACCGAGAAACGGCATTATGGATGTGACGGCGCAGAAAATTCTGGTTGACTCCGGCTGTCAGGGAATACACCGGCACGATCCCGCCGGTGCGGATCTGCTGCCGATCCAGGAACTCCCATTCCGGCATGGTCATCGTCAACCGGCCGAGGTACTGTCCGATTTTGCCGGAGAGGGAAAGCAACTGCCCTTTGCGCAACCGGGATTCGATCCATGGCTGGTTGAAGAATGTAACGAGCAGCGATCCGCTTCCATCGGCAACGGTAAACTCGGTGATGGTGCCGCGTTTGGTCCGGCGGGTGGAGGCTTCGCGCACGGAGGCAAGCACGGTGACCGTCTCGCCGTACCACAACCGGTTGATCGGTTTTAAAAGGGAGTAATCCATGTATCGTCTGGGGAAAAACCAGAGCAGGTCGCCGACAGTGTGCAGACCCAGCCGTTGAAAGGATTCGGTGTTCTTATCTCCCACCCCCAACAACCGCCGGAGCGGGGCTTGAAGTTCCCGCAGCGTCAGCGGAGCCGCGTCCGGAGACCTGGGGGAAGATTCGGGTTTTGATATTTGTGCGGGCAGGATTGGGGCGATCCCTTCGGATGCGACGGAGTTGGACGGTTGCGATGGCGGGACCGGTGCGGATTCGGCGGAGAGACTTGCCGTCGGAATCGGAGAGGGCGGAAGATGTTCCCGATCTGCGGGGTGGGAATTGCCTGCGGTTTTCTCGATCCGGCGCGTGGTTTCCAACTGTTGCAGCAGGGCATGGAGGGCAGGCGCCCTCTGCTCCCCCGGCAGGTCGTGATAAGCGGCCAGCCAATCCTGCACCCGCTGGAGAAGGTCCTCGGGGACCGATTCGTTCCGGGCGTTCTGACTCCAAGTGGAAGAAAAATTGTTAAATCCGCCTTGGACGCATTGATCCAGATACCCCATGTCCGCTTCGTTGCGAAGCATTTTTATCAGGGTTTCGATTACGGAAACCGTCAAGTTCTTTTGCCTTTAAGTGGGATTTACCGTCCGGTGATCCGGAAAAGGTTTTTGAAAAACTCCAAGGAACCGATGACCAACGAGCACAAACCCAGCAGCAGGAGGGGCCAGAAGAGGTACCCGCTGGCTAGAACATAAAGAATGTTGATGAAATCGCGGCTTACTCCGAAAGCCTGCCCCACAGTATACAGTGTTCTCCAGAAATCCGGGAGGACCCCGTAACGGTTGAGGTTGTCTACCGCTGTGTGTGTATCCGGGAGCAGGCCGTAGTGGACTCCAAAATCGTTCAAGAGATACAAGAAGTTCGGAAGCGGGCGCCCGAGGAGCGGTTCGAAGATCGACAGAACCGAATAGACTGTCATCAGAGTTCCGAACAGTCCCAGCATGAACGCGGAGGTGATATCGATGGGAATTTGCCGGCGTTCGATTTGCGGAGCGTAGGCTTCTTCCACTTCCGCCACCAATGCGTCCCCTTGTGTCCACGAAAGGTTCCCGCGCAGGCACACATAGCGGATGATATCATCGCGGTTTGCGGCTGAAGAAAGCCTGTCGACGATATACTTCGACAGCCTCTGCTTGTCCATGTCCGGGACGCCTTTCGTGGGGATTAGGAGGCGGAAGGAACCTTTACGCCGATCACCCCGACCGCTCCCGGGCCGATGTGAACGCCGATCGCCGGGGTCACCTCGATGATGTATGTTTTTTCGCGAAGAGCGGAGTTGAATCCCTCGATGGCTTCCGCAAGCTGGGGTATCAATTCATCCGCCAGTTGGCGCGCGTCCGCATGGGCCACGGCCAGGCATTCGACCGGCCCCCACGAACGGACCTGATCCACCAGGGCGGTGATTCCCCGGGATTGGGTGCGTACCTGGGCCACGCGGCTCACGGTTCCCTCGACGAGCGAAATCAACAATTTGATCTGCAGGAAATTTCCGATCCCGGCAAGGACCATGGGGATGCGGCCGCTGTGCGCAAGATGGGTCAGGCTCTCCAGAAGCGCCACCAGCCTGACCCGCGGGCGGGCGTCGACCACCAATTTGCGCAAGGCGTCGATCGTCGCGCCGTTCGCGGCCGCCTCGGCCGCTCGGAAGATCAAGAATCCGGTTCCCAAGGATACCTGACCGCTGTCCATCACCTCCACCCGGCCGGGAAAACGCTTCGCGGCGACGCAGGCTGCATTGTATATGCCGCTTAAGCTGGTGGCGGGATGAAGGGAAAGGATTTTCTGAAAACCGCGCGTCAGCATGGATTCGAAAGCGTTCTCGAACGCTCCCACGGACGGGGAAGAGGTTGTCGGAATGACGCGTTGCGTTACCATCCGCCGGTACAGCTCGGACCGCGAAATATCCACTCCGTCGCGGTAACTCTGACCGCCGAACATGATCATCGCCGGCACCACTTCCACCTCGAATTTTTCCGCCTCGGCATCCGGGATGTCGCTCGTGCTGTCCGTGACAAATCCGATGGTTTTCGTCATCCCGTCATCTCCTTCTGGGCCCACTCCCGTAGGCCGGGGGGCAGGTCGAATACGATCAATCCGGAAGAGCGGGGGCCGAAGATCGATGCCACCGATGCTCCCAGACCGATGGTGGATACCGGACAACCGGGAAAGACTTCCCGCACCCGTTGATACAAAAGCCGCCCGTGGGTTTGTCCGTCATTGGCATTGTAAACAACCGCCAGCCGATGCAGGTGGGTGAATTCGCTGACAAACTCCACCAGCTTCTCCACCGCCTGTTCCTGGGTCTGGACTTTCTCGAGCGGCACCAAGCCGCTCTCTTCCAGCGAAAGGAACGGTTTGATCCCAAGCATTTCCCCGAGCATTACCTGCGCCCGGCTGATCTTCCCGGTGTGCTGAAGGTACGCCAGATCTTCGATAAAGAAAACGGCGTACATTCTGGGAACGAGATAGCGCAGCTGGCGGACCACTTCTTCCAGCGAGGCGCCCTGGTCGGCGATCCGCAGTGTCTCGCTGATGAGAAATCCGATTCCAGCGGAAGTGGTGAGCGAATCCACAACGATTATGTTCAACCGCCCGGCAAACGATTCGGCGGCGGTCCGCGCGTTCCGGACCGCCCGGCAAAGGCGGCTGGAACTGAGCAGGCACAGGATGTTACGGGTGTGCTGGGAGATGCTTTGGAAGGTGGAGAGAAACGCCTCCACACTCGGCGAGGCAATCACCGGCAGCGTTTCGCGGCATCCGAGCAGCGGCCGGATCTCCTCCAGCGTGTCACCGTTCTGGTCCAGAAAAGACCGCGTGCCGATGTGGATGGTCAATGGAAGCACCGTCACATCCGGCCGCCGGGCGGTTTCCGGATTCGGGAACGCGGAGGCGCTGTCGGTCACGACGTGGATCCGGAGCTGCGAGGGTCTCGCGGGATCGGTCCGTCGGTGGTGAGCGGTCGCGGCCGCAGGGCGCGGCGAAGAAGCCATCGGTTCCCCCGTTATTCCACGGACAGGATGAAGAAATAATGCGGTTGTCCGCCTTCGTAGCTTTCCACTTGCTGAGCGGGAAAGGCGGCGCGGACTTTATCCGTCAACTGGTTGGCCGCGTGAGGCGTGAGCCTGTCTCCCCAGTAGAGGGTAACCAGTTCGTGGGTGTCCGCTCCCATTTTGCGCAGAAGGTCCAGAAGCGATTCTTCCAGCGAATTTCCCGTCGTGACCAGGCTGCCGTTCTGCAGGCCGATGAATTGCCCTTCGGCCACTTGAACCCCGTTCATATCGACGGAGCGCGTCGCCAGAGTTAATTCCCCGCTTTGGATTCCATCGATCGCTTTGGTCATCGCCAGCCGGACCGCCTCGAGGTCTCCGTCGTTCTGGAACGCAAGCATGGCGGCAACCCCCTGGGGAATGCTGCGGCTGGGGATTACGGCGATCTGCTTGTGGGTCAGGGCGCTTGTCTGTTGCGCGGCCATGATGATGTTTTTGTTGTTCGGGAGGATGATGATCTTTTCGGCGGGAAGCTCCGCGAACGCGGAGAGGATTTCCTGCGTGCTGGGATTCATCGTCTGCCCGCCCGGGACAGCCGCGGAGATTCCCAGACTGGCGAATACCTTGGTCAATCCCATTCCCGGCGAGACGGCGACCGCCGCGATCTGTCCGGCTTGTACGATCCTGAAAGTGATGTCGCCGGGCGCCTGTTTCTTGTGATGCAGGCTTGTTTGTTCCTGGAGGTTTTCAATGGCCACTTTCGAAACGGTGCCCAATTGGATGATGTAGTCGATCGGTTCGTACCGCTTCTCGGTCGGCACGTGGATATGCATGCGGAAGAGATCGTCGCCCTGGCCGATCTGGATGGAGGTGCCCATCTGCTCCAGGTTCTTATAGAACTGCTCCATGTCGAGGGGCGTGGTGGGTGTGAAGTCGACGACGATCTCGAAATCCTGTCCCTCTTCGACGAATTCCTCGGCCCGGCTCAGGTCGAGGGCGTTGAGAGGGGCAACGGTCATCAACGGTTTGTCGAGAGGTTTTCCTTCGAAAAAGCGCAGCATCCCTTCCAGAAAAAAGAACAAACCTTTCCCGCCGGCGTCGACCACCCCGGCTTGATGCAGAACAGGCAGGAGGTCCGGTGTACGCTGGACCGACCGGTCGGCGGCATCCACGACGCGGGTGATCAACTCCGGGAACAGACACCCGTCCCGATGCGCCTGCTCCGCGGCCGATGCGATGTCGGTGGCGACGGTGAGGATCGTCCCTTCCACCGGCCGGACGACGCCCTTGTAGGCGGTTTCGCGCGCTTCCTGCCAGGCGTGGGCGAAGGATTCCGGATCAATCTCCGTCCGCGCATCCAGGCTGCGGGCGATGCCGCGCCAGATCTGGGAAAGGATCACTCCGGAATTGCCGCGGGCTCCCATAAGGGCTCCGTGCGCCACGCTGTGCGCAATCTGGCCGGCGTTCGCAGAATCGAGCTTGGCGACTTCCTGGCAGGCCGCCTGCATGGTGAGGCACATGTTCGTTCCCGTATCGCCGTCCGGCACCGGAAAAACGTTGAGGGAATTGACGGTCTGCTGATTGGTATTCAGCCATGTCAACCCCGCATAGACGAGTTGCTTGAAAAGCTTCCCGTCGATGCTGGGAACCTGGGGGATGGGGGCGGTGGAGAGGGAAAGATCTTGTTGTTGAGAGGGCGAATTCATCTCCGGCGTCCTGCCGTCAGGATGAGGGTGGTCAATCCGGATTACTCACGCGCAAACCCTGGACATGCACGTTCACGGCTTCCACGGGCAAGTGGAATGCTTTTTCCACTGTATAGCGCACCGCATGGGCGATGCTGTCGGCCACGGTGGAAATCCGCGTCCCGTATTCCAGAATAACGTATACATCCAGGCTGAGTTTTTCTTCCGACACATGGACCTCCACGCCCTGGCGGGGGTCCTTCGCCGTGGGATGCATCCAGGATTCGAACCAGCCGCGGGCGGCCATCCCGACTACGCCGTAGGATCGCAGCGCGGCCTGGCTGGCCAATGCGGAGACCGCTTGGAGAGATATGCGGATGTTGCCCAGGGAGATTTCCGCTTCCCTTTTCATTCGGTCATTCCCCTTCCTATTCGGATCTGTCTGCACGTCGGTCACATGGCCGGTATGCGTCTTGCCCGGCCTTCCTTCCTATGGTAAGATGCGGGCCGGTTTGCACTGGAAAGGCATTCCCAGGAAGGAATTGGAAAATGGCAAAATGTGATAATTGCGGCAAAGCGCTCACCTTCGGTCACAATCGCTCATTCTCGAAACGGGCTACTCGGCGATCGTTCCGCCCCAATCTCCAAAAGGTTGCCGTCTGGCATGGAAAGCAGAAACAGACCAAGGTACTCTGCACGAAGTGCCTGCGGGCAGCCGTCAAAGTGAAATGAGATCCCCCGTTCTCTCGGGCCGGCGGACCATCCGCCGGCTCTTTATTTAAGGCGCTCAGCTTCGGGACGACTCCGCGCGGGAATCATAACGTCCGGACGCTAAAAAAACAATGGCTTTCCGGGACTCTGGTAAACGAATGTGGAACATGCTACATTTATACCCATGAAATGGGCAAAAAGTACCAATATTAAGAAATATTGGATAATTCTTATCGCCATTTCACTCGGATGGGCATGCACGCGGTCCGGTGCGCCGGTACAGATCAGCGGAGCGACCTACTCGAACCTCTCACCGACTGGAACAGGGAATAATCATCCAGGAAGAACGGGCACCCCCCAGCCGAGTCCATTCCTTCCCCAAACCGATCCTTCCGCCACTCCCACGTCGATGTTCTCCACACCGACACTCGATCCAACCCGCCCTTCCTCCCTCCCCACACTCGGTCCGGGCACCTATGTCGTGCAACAAGGGGATACGATCGGATCCATAGCCCAGAAGTTCGGGGTCACGGAAGAAGCGATTATCGAGTTGAACGGCCTGACGAATCCCAATTCCCTCCAGGTCGGGCAAACCCTCATCATCCCGGTTCCCGAATCCGAAATACCCGGCCCGAATTTTAAGATCATTCCGGATTCCGAACTGGTTTTCGGACCGGCCGCCAACGGTTTCGATCCCGCCGATATCCTTAAAGGAAAAAACGGCTACCTGGTGAATTACCGGGAAGTCGTCGAGAAGGTGGAACGGACCGGACCGGAGATCGTCCTGTATGTGGCGGAACATTACTCCGTAAACCCACGCCTCCTCATGGTGGTGCTGGAATACACCGCGCACTGGATCAGCAATCCATACCCGTCCGAATGGGAGATAACTTATCCATTCATCACTGAGACGGGTCGCGAGGACCTGTACCGGCAGCTCGCCTGGGCCGCCGATCAATTGAACCAGGGATATTACGATTGGAAAGCCGGAGGATCCGATTATTGGACTCTGGCGGACGGCAGCGTGATCCGGATCGGGTCCGGTATCAATGCCGGCACCGCGGGCGTGCAATACCTGATGGCGCGCATGTACGGGCAGGGGGATTGGCACGCGGCGGTGGCGGAGGGCGGCGTATTCTCCACTTTTCAATCGATGTTCGGATATCCGTTTCTCTGGTCCCTGGAGCCGGTCGTTCCGGAAGACCTTGTCCAACCGATGTTGATGCTTCCATTTGAAAAGGGCGTGGTCTGGTATTTCACCGGAGGTCCCCATGGCGGCTGGGCCACCGGATCGGCGTGGGCGGCGATCGATTTTGCGCCATCGGGAATTCCCCTTGGATGCGAACGATCCGACGACTGGGTTGTCGCTTCCATCGCCGGGTTGGTGGTGCGCAGCGAGGAAGGCGCCGTCGTGCTCGATCTTGATTCCGACGGGAATGAGCACACGGGTTGGACGATCCTGTATATGCACATTGAAACCCGCGACCGAGTCCTGGTCGGGAAGAAAGTCATTCTGGCCGAACGGCTCGGGCATCCTTCCTGTGAGGGCGGGTATTCGAACGGCACCCATGTCCATATCGCGCGGCGATTCAACGGCGAATGGATCGCGGCGGACGGACCGATTCCTTTCGTGCTGAGCGGATGGGTCGTCAGCGGCACAGGCGTCGAATACGACGGATACCTTACCAAGGGCGACGAAACCATCGAAGCCTGCGATTGCGGAACCCCGGATAACGATATATGGAGATGAAACATCGATTGGGGCGATTCCCAGGCATTGGGCTGGCGCTGCTGGTGTGCATTCTGGCGGCGCCGGCGCTGGCGTGTTCTCGGGAGACCGCCCCCACTTTGGAACCGGGTTCCCTTTTTGCCACTGCCACGGCGACTTCCCGGCCGGTCTCCCCGACGCCGACCGCATCGCCGAGTGTGATGCATACACCGACCCGCCCGATGCTCCCGTCGCCGACTCCCAAGCCCACCAACACCTACCCCCATACTCCCACGCTCCGGCCGATGGCCACCCCGCTGCCGATGGGGTATGTCGTCCAAGCCGGCGATACGCTGCCGACCGTCGCGATCCGTTTCGGCGTGTTGCCGAGCGATATTCAATCGGTCAGCGGCGGGCAGCTGCCGGCCGAAGGACTCCTCGAACCGGGAATGCAATTGATCATTCCGGTTTCCCTGACCGGCACGTCGGACTCCACGCACCTGTTTCCCGACAGCGCGATCGTCTACTCTCCGACGTTCGCCAATTTCGATCCCATTCAATACATTCATGAACAGGATGGATATCTGTCTTCCTATATCCAGGGCAGCGGGGAGATCGCCAACGGCGCGGAAATTCTGCGGCAGATCGCATTCAACAATTCCTTCAGCCCCAAACTTCTGATGGCCCTGTTGGAATACGAAAGCGGATGGGTTACGCAGAAGAATCCGCCGTCCGATACGCTAAAATATCCATTGGGGAACAAGGACCCGAATGCGATGGGATTGATGGCGCAGTTGATCTGGGCGACGAACATCCTGAGCATCGGCTATTACGGTTGGCGCGATGCCAGCCAGCTGGACCTGGCCTTCTCCGATGGCGGGGCGTTGCGTCTGGCCCCGGATCTGAACGCCGGCACCGTCGCCATTTTTTATTATTTTGCGCGCACCACGGCCGACCGAACGGAATGGGATCAGGCTGTCCGGGATTTTCTCGACGTCTACCGGCGGCTGTTCGGCGATCCGTTCGATCAGGCCATTGAACCGTTGTATTCCTCCGATCTGCCTTTATCCGAGATGGAACTGCCTTTTTATAAGGGCCAGATGTGGGCTTTCACCGGGGGGCCGCACGGGGCCTGGGAACACGATGGAGCCCGGGCGGCGCTCGACTTCGCTCCGACGGATGCGCCGAATTGCGCCGTCTCGAGCAACTGGACGACCGCATCCGCTCCGGGGCTGATCGTCCGATCGATCGGCCATGTGGTGGTGATCGATCTGGACGGCGATGGATACGAGCAAACCGGCTGGAATATCCTCTACCTGCATATCGCCGACAAGGAACACATAGCAAAAGGAACACGCGTCGAAACCGGCGACCGTCTTGGGCATCCTTCGTGCGAGGGTGGGATTGCCACCGGCACGCACATCCATATCGCCCGAAAATACAACGGGGAATGGATGCTCGCCGGCGGACCGGTTCCCTTCACGCTGAGCGGCTGGGTGGCGCATGCGGGCGAAAAACCTTACGAAGGCACCCTGGTGCGCGACGGTTATGTGGTCCCCGCCAAGCCGGGGGCATCGGCCGAAACGCTGGTGTGGCGTTGAGCATACGGTCGGATTGCGGTGCCATCCTCACAGTACGGAGGATCATCCCTGCCATCCGATTGAGAAATCGCAGCCGACGATGAAAAAAGCATTCGATCCAATCCTGATGACCCGGCGGATTCGCCGGATGATTCCTTGGGCGGCGAGTTGCGCCCTCCTATTCTTTTCCGCGTGCGTTCAAGAGCCGGCCGCGACAATCCCAGCCGATACGCCGACGATCGCCGCCTCCCCGACATCCTCGGGGAGAACGGCTACACCGCTTCCGACCCGCCTGCTCCTGGAACCCGGCCAGATCATGGAATATCTCGTGCAATCCGGGGATACCCTCGAAGCCGTTGCCGCGCATTTCAGCACCACCGTCGATGATATTCGGAAGAATAATCCCGGCCTGCCGCTGAAAACCACGACGCTGACCCCGAATCAGATTCTCCGCGTACCGGTGTACTTGGCTCCCTTCACCGGGACGCCGTTTCAGATGCTTCCCGACAGCGAGGTGGTGGCCGGACCCTCGATGACGGGATTCTCGGGGCGGAAATTCGTCGACGCTTCCACGGGATATCTGAAAACCTATTCCGAGTTTGTCTTTGGGGAATCCCTGGATGGATGGGGAGTTGTGGAAACCGTGGCGCGCGATTTCTCCGTGCATCCCCGGCTGCTTCTGGCGCTTTTGGAATATCGTTCGGGCGCCATCAGCCGCAACGATCAAAGCGACGAATTGAAAGCGTATCCGCTCGGGTCCACGGATATCACCGATATCGGACTCGGGATGCAGCTTTCCTGGGCGGCGGAGGAATTAAACAAAGGCTATTACGGCTGGCGAACGGGCCAGCTCGGCGAGTTGGAGCTGGCGGACGGCAGAATCTCCCGGCCCGATCCGTGGCAGAATGCCGGCACGGTGGCTGTGCAATACCTGTTGGCGCATTGGTTCGGACAGGAAGAGTTTGACAAAGCGGTCAGCCCGGCAGGATTCATCCTTACCTATGGACGTCTTTTCGGTGATCCTTTCTCATATTCCGGGCAATTGATACCGGGGAACCTCCAGCAGCCCAAGATGCAATTGCCGTTCGAGCCGAATAAAATCTGGACCTACACCGGCGGGCCGCATCCGGTTTGGGGCCACGGACTTCCCTGGGCGGCGATTGATTTTGCCCCGCCGGCCGAAAAGCATGGCTGCGAGAGCAGTCCGGAATGGGTGACCGCGGTCGCCGCCGGATTGGTCGTGCGCAGCGGACCGGCGACCGTCGTTTTGGATTTGGATTTTGACGGCGATGAACACACCGGATGGATCGTTTTTTATTACCATGTTGCGGAAAACGGGCGCGCGGCGGCGGGGACGCGCGTGCAACCCGGCGATCCGATCGGGCACCCATCCTGCGAGGGGGGAACGGCGACCGGAACCCATGTCCACATAGCCCGGCGCTATAACGGCGAATGGATTTCCGCGGGCGGTCCGCTGGCGTTTAATTTAAGCGATTGGATTGTCGGATACGGCGCCGAAGCGTATCAAGGCACCCTCTCCTATTACCTAGAAGAACAACTTCAAGCTTGCGATTGCGTCAGCCCCGACAACCGGATCATGCTTATTGTCGCAGCAACCCCCACACCATAACATTGCAGCTTCTGTTTCCGAAAAACGAATGGGTTTCCGTTTCCCATCCCCTGGATGAGAAAGCATGTGGTTGGAACAGGTGGATCCGACCCAACCCCGAATGACCGGCCGCCGGGAGATGGGATCAGAGGCAAGGAGGATGGATAAGGGTATGGGAGGACATGGATCGCCGCGATAGGAACCAGCCGGGGAGGGATGCAAGGCCGGGGGTCTGCCTGGGGAGCGGCATTCAAACACCAGCGTGTTCCATGTTATATTATTTATGGTATCCAAGTCGGCCGGGTGATCGCGGTCCCCAATGTGGGATCGAGGAAAGTCCGCGCTCCATAGAACACGACGCCGGGTAATTCCCGGGGCGGGGCGACCTGCCGGATCAGGGCCACAGAGAAGCGCATTGCCCGGTAACGGGCGAGGGTGAAACGGCGGTGTAAGAGACCACCGGCGTCCGCCGTAAGGCGGACGGCTTGGCAACCCCCGTCGGGAGCAAGGCCAAACAGAGGTGACCCCTCACAGGGGATACGGTGCTGCTCGGACCGTCGGAACCTCGGGTAGGCTGCTGGAGCCGCGTGGCAACACGCGCGCCGAGAGAGATGATCGCCGGGCGGGGAAACCCGCCGCACAGAACGCGGCTTATAGGCCGGCTTGGATGCCTTGACCTGTCGTTTGCCGAATAGGCAATCACCTTGGGACTTCCTGATACCCTTCCGGCAGAGGGCTCCGTATGACCGTCGAATTATACGCAGGCAAAGATCCACAAGGCCGCATCTGGGAGCCTGACTTCACGCATGAAGTCAACGCGGCGATACGGATTATTGGAAAAGCCTGGCGCGCTTTTCACGCTTCCCGTGAACTCTACCTCCTCGCGTTCAATCTGCATTCTCCGAATATCGATTTGCTGGTGATTTCCGAGCGGGGCATCGGCCTGCTGGAAATGAAAGGCCATCGCGGCACCATCCTCATCGATCCCGATGACCATTGGCTGGCGGACGGCCAGATGATGCTGGGGTATAAGGCGATCCCGGGACGCGACCGGCCG
Source organism: uncultured Anaerolineales bacterium (assembly GCA_964521085.1). Classification (GTDB taxonomy): domain Bacteria; phylum Chloroflexota; class Anaerolineae; order Anaerolineales; family RBG-16-64-43; genus JAFGKK01. Next base: position 65,921 of record CAZFPL010000007.1, read on the forward strand.
GCATCGTCCTATCTCAATCCGCATGATCAGGTTCAAGGACACGGCGACCGTTTATTGGAGCGTCTGGTTCCCGTCGTCCGCGAGCAATATCCGGAACTGACCCGTGGAAAACGCCGCGGATTGCGTCTGCAAACATGCGTATGTTTCACCAACCCGGAGGCGGACCTTTGCGAAATGCGAAAAACCGTGCCGGTATGGAGTCGCGGTCGGCTGAAATACTGGGAGAGTGATTTTTCCGTGATTTCTGCGGACGAGGTTCCGGAATGGATTTCCACCCTGCGGTTTGAGGTTAAACAGGTGGATTCACCGCCCTATTATCCGTTTCGTCTGGATCCGTCGAAGCAGCAGCCACTTCTCACGCAATTGTTTGCGGTCGAACGATGGAAAACGGTGGAACGAATCCTTCCCGTAAACCGGTATGGCCGGCTGCAGCAGATGCGCGAAGACCGTACCGTGGCCACCTACTCCTTATGGGAAGAGGAAACCTTCCTGGGCCGGGACCATCTAAAATGCACGATCGTGGTCCCGCAGCACTATACCAAGGTCAGCCGGATGCATGCCGTCATCCGGCGCGAGTTGACGGGGATTGTCTTGGAGGATTTAAGCAGCCATAACGGGACTTTCCTTGACGGTCGGCGGGTTACCGGGAAGGCGATTCTTAATGAAGGAGCTGTCATTTCGCTGGGCGGTGGTGGTAATTCGGAAAAAGAATCCCGGTATGTCTTCCATAAGATCGAAAATCCGCAGGAGGAAACAGACACCACCGAGGACGGGACCCAGCCGCAACTCTTTCTGGATGCAGTCCAGAGTTGCACGGGCCAACCGCAAAGCGGCGGACAGACACAGCCCGTCGGCAAAGACGGCGAATCGGAACCGGAAGACGGGGTCGGAATCCTGTGACAATATCCGTGGGTGACATCGTTGGAGCAATTCGTTCGCAATGGGCGGAAAGCGGAGGAAAGAATGATGCCGGAAAACGGCGGGATGGATTTCGGCCTCGCTCTCCTTCCCGGCATCCATCGCAGGATCCGGCGATATCGTATAATTTATCAAGCGAAGTTTGTTGGGCCGTGGTAGCATCCGCAAACACCCTTGCTCGCGCGTGATGGGGCTGCGGAATAGAATTCGAAGGAGAACAACGTATGGGCGCCGGTCACCAATTCGAGATTGAAGGAATGAAGGAAAAGAAGAAGACGATCCATCCCGCATGGGTCGCCGTGGGATGCTTTACCCTCGTGGGACTGACCACCCTGGGGTATCTGCTGGGAGAATGGCTGATCGCGGCAAACATCCGATCAGGATGGATCCCACTGCCCCCCGAATTGGCCGGTCCCCCGCAATCCCCGTACCTCCTTCTAAAATTGGCCATGTCGTTTATTGTTCTCATGATCGGGTCTGCGGCTTTTTCCATCGTCTATACCCTCATCAATCCACCGAAACCCGGCAAGTATGACGTCATCGATCCGTCGATTTTTCCTCCTCCGCCCAAACGGATGAAATAAAGAGGAAGGCTCCTCGCACCGAGCCTGCAACGATCGGCACGGCGAAATGCGCAGGTGCATAACCAGGGTTGCCGCCCTGTTTGGCCGGATGGGTGGCCGCCTCGCCATCCTGTTGATGGCGGGCAAGCTAATCGGTTCCGGCGGGGCATTTTTCCGTTCAGGCGAAGAACCGCATTGCGGATAAGATCGTTTGGGCCTTCCTCCAATTCTTTTGGATAGGGAAATACAAGGCCATTGAATCATGAAGCAAAGAACATGGCCGGCATCCATCCCTGGTCAAACCCGCCCATCCTGCGTACACACTCAATCCAACAATCCCCGACAGGCCAGGGGCAATTCGATTGAGCATTCGTATACCGGATTGCTTCGGAAAAATCAGCCGGCCTCAGCTTTAATTCGCTCGGTTACCAGCCGACCGGAAACCATGGCAGTGGGCATTCCGGTGCCGGGATGCGTGCTGGCTCCGACGAAGTAGATATTTGTAAAGCGCGGATGCCGATTGGATGGCCGAAGGTAGCCCATTTGCGTCAGCGTATGGGACAGCCCGTGGGTTGAGCCTTTCATCAGGTTATAACGATTCGCCCACGAGATGGGGGTATACGCCTCTTCGAACTTGATGTGCGCCTCGAGATCGTTGATGCCGAGGGTCCGCAGCCGGCGAAAAACATGTCGGCGCGCTTCATCCCGAAGCTCGTCCCAATTCTGTTCCCCGTTTTCGCTCAGATGCCCGACCGGAACGACCGCAATCAGGGTATCCTGTCCGCGCGGAGCCATGGAGGGATCGAGCCGTGCCGGGGCGTGCAGGTAAACACTGGGGTTGGCGGGCAGGCTCAGGTCACGGATGATGCTGTCGAAGTTCTCGCGGTAATCGTCCGCGAGGAAAAGCGTATGCGGGGAGAGGGCATCATAGATCCGATTCACCCCCCAAAAGAAACTGATCACGGAACAGGAGAATCGCTTGCGCGACAATGCCCGGACCATCCCGTCCTGCGGCAGCAGATGCTGATAAACATAAGGCAAATCCGCATTGGCAAGGACCACATCCGCATCCAGGTGCGATCCATCCGCCAGGCGGACGCCTCGGGCGTGCGTCGCATTTACGTCAATGCGTTCCACGGCCGAATCAAAAATAAATTCCACGCCGGCCTGGCGGGCAAGATCCGTAAGGCTCTCGACCACGCGATACATGCCGCCTTTGGGATACCACACGCCGTGCGCCAGTTCCGAGTACGGCATCATCGAATACGTGGCCGGCGCTTCAAACGGACTCAACCCCATGTAAACATCCTGAAACGTAAAGGCGAGTTTCAGGCGCGGCGCATCGAAGTAAGCCGACATATTACGGTAATGGTTGACGAGCGGCTTGAGGCGGAAGATCAGATCCGCATTCCGGGGGTGGAAGAAATCGAAGAACTTACGAAAATCGCGGTTGACCAGTCTGTTTAACACCAGATCGTAATGCCGCTCGCCTTCCCGCAGGTAAGCCAGAAGCCCCCGGAAACTTCCCGGCTGGATGGATTCCAGCTGTTCCCGCATGGATTTCAAATCGGAGGTGAGCGCCAGCCGGCTTCCGTCATCAAAGACCAGATGATAGGTCGGGTCGACGCGCAGCAAGTCCAGCTGTTCATGCAGGGAGGCTCCCAGGGAGCCGAATTCAGCTTCATACAACAAGGGCATTACAAAAAGAGAAGGCCCGGTGTCAAACGGATGACCTTCGCGGCTGAAACGGTTGCAGCGCCCGCCGGGGCGCGCGTTCTTTTCGACAACCACGACATGCATCCCGGCCCTTGCAAGATGGATCGCGGCGGTGATCCCTCCAATGCCTGCTCCGATGACTATCACGGTTTTTGGTTTCATGATTCACCCTGCCGTTGCGGGACGATCGACTTGGAAAGGATTCCCGCCCCCCGCAAACCGAGTATGGAGGACAGGGCCAGTCCGCTCATTCGCAATCCGGCTCCCAGGCTTTTTCTTTCTTTGTACTGAGGGCGCAGGGTAAAGTCTTCCCTTTCGATCGTCTCCAGCAGCAACTCGAAGCGAGCCGTATAGGCAATGCCCGCCAGACGAAGACGTGGGTTCCGCACTTGCCCAAAATAATTCCCGCCCGCTCTGAAATACTCGCGCGCCAGTTGCACCCGGCCCTTCACCCAGGCGCGGTACGCAGGGCTGGGAACATCCCGCGGCCCGATGTGATTCGCTTCGAGCACTTCGCGCGGAATGTTGTAGTACCCGGCCTGCACATCGTCGTACGTATCCCTGAGCATGTGCGTGATATGCGCAGCCGTAACAGCCAGATAACGCGTCTTCTCGCGCGGTGCAAATTCACCATGCCCGATGAAATAATAGATGTTTTCGGTCACCGCAATCGCCAGCCAGCGCGTGTATTCGTTAAGCTCGGCTTGCGAAATCAACCTGCCGCGGCGGCCGGCATCGAAATCCATCACCAGCATCATGTTACGGAGATAGGCTCCCAGGCCGCTATCCTTTTCACGGTCGCGCTGAACCAGATCCACCAACAATTTTTCCTGGATGTTAACGTCCCGCGGCGCCTCGTTCCGATAACATCGTTCCAGCAGGGACTTCTGCCGCTTGAGGAAAGTCTTCTGTTCGGATTCTTCGGCTTCGCTGGGCATCGATCCTGAACCCGAAGTTGCATCCAGGACGTCATCCACCCAACGGAAGTAGGCATACGCCCGGTAGGCATCGTCGACGCGTGCACGGTCCACCAGGAGTCGGATCGTATAATAGGTCTGTTTGCTGGCAGCCTTGGTGATTGATGCGGCGGTGCTTGCGCTCATTGGATGCACCCTGTCATCCTTTCCAATGAAATGGCATCTGCGATGCGATTCGACAGAGGGATTACGGAAAGTTCGCAGCCGGTGATTTGCACCGGCCGAGCGGTGCAATGAGGACAATCCAGACGGGGCGGGAAGGTGGGCTGGCTGTAACGTCCTCCGGAGCGGATATTCTTCTTTGCGACCGTAACCGATCCGCCCCGGCGGGCGAGCCTCCCCGCGGCGATGATCCCGCCGAGGTAGGCTCCGGCGCCGACAATTTTACCTTTAGACATTAAATTGGCTCCTGGAATCAAGTTCTATTAAGAAGGTATACGCAATCAGCGGGGAAAGGGTGCCGGAAGGAATGGATCCGTTCACCGTGCGTATCCGCCAATAAACAACTCCCGCTCCGATCGGCGGGTAGTTTATCCCCTCCGCTCAAGAATTTCAACGGCGCGGCCGATGCCGTCTTCGGCACGGATGCGTTCGCCGAGCCGGGTAGCGCGACCGGCCATTCCGGAGTCGGAAACGGCGGTGTTAATCGCCTGTGCCAGATTGTCGGCGGTCAACCGCGGGCGGGGAATCGGTTTCGGGCCGACGCCTAATGCATGAATCCGTTCCCCCCAGAACGGCTGATCGCCGAAGAAGGGAGTGACCACCGCCGGAACGCCCGCCCTTAGGCCGGCGGCCGTCGTCCCCGCGCCGCCATGATGGACGACCGCAGCCATTCGTGGAAACAACCACCCGTGGGGGATGGGGCCGATCGGAAACACCGAATTCGGTAAAGTGCCTTTGCCTATTCCGCCCCAGCCGGAGGAAATCACACCGCGCCGCCCGGTCCGCGACAACGCCTGCACAACCATTTCCGAGACTTCCTCCGGCTTGCGATGAACCATGCTGCCGAAGCCGATATACACGGGCGGAGGGCCGGACTCGAGAAAATTCACAAGCTCGGCAGGCGGTTTCCACCCGGTCTGAGGTTCGAGCGGCCAGAATCCGGTCACGTGCATTGAATCATTCCAATCCGCGGGGATGGGAATCACATGCCGGCTGTACCCGTATAGAATGGTTCCTCCGCCGCGGTTGAACAATTCGAACGGCCCCCAGAAGGGTGCTGGGGGAATCCCCAAAACGTGTCGGCGTGCCTGGTTTTCCGCAGCGCGGAAGGTTTGCCACATCATCTGCTGCGCCAAGAGATGGGAGAGACGGTTGGCCCATCCGGGAAGCCGGATCGGGGTGGACGGCGCCAGGACGCTGGGGAATTCGCGTGTGGGAGTGAACGGATAAACAAAGGCCGGAACCAACCGGATGCCGAGTTTTTCGGAAAGGGCCAACCCCACAAAAAGCCCACCCAATCCGGCGACGATTATATCGGAACCCCGGCATGCTTCCATCCCGCTGACCGCCGCCTGCGCAACCATGCGCCGGGCGGAGGAGCCCATGCTGGAAAGGATCTCGAGGAAATTTCCGCGCTCGAGCATACTTTCCATGCCGCGGGCGACCTCTGCGGTGCTGCCGCCCAAGTCCGTAAATTGCAGGCCGGCGGCCGTGACAAGCTCCCGGAAATCAGGGGAAGCCAGAACGCGGACCGAATGTCCCGCTTCGTGTAATCCTGTGCCTAGAGCCACATACGGTTGGACGTCGCCGCGGCTTCCAGCTGCGATGAGGGTTACTTTCATATCGGATGCGGCTCCCTTATTGGGAAAAAATTTTCGCGCCGGCGCGACAGGGTTTGGATTGCCCCGGCCGGCAGAAAGGTTCATACTGTCAACGGCTGTTCCAGAGGGCTTCTGATACTCCCGACACCTTGTTCTCCAACCGTGCGTACTGAAAAAGCAGATCCGAAAGCCGGTTGAGGTAGATGCGGACTGCCGGCGCCACCTTCTCGGTGCGGGAAAGAGCGATCACATCCCGTTCCGCCCGGCGGCAGACGGCGCGCGCCCATTGTAAAGCAGCGGCACAAGGCGTTCCACCGGGCAGGAGAAAATTCTCAAGCGGACCAAGTTGTTCCTGCAGCGTCGCGATTTCACGCTCCAAGGTTTCCATCCTATCCGAATCGAGAACCGGACCGGGGGATTTCCGCGGTGCGGCGGATTTGCGCGAAAGAATTGCACCCAGGCACAACAGGTCGTTTTGTATCTCCCGCAGATGGGCGGCGGTTTCCGGCCGCGGGTTTTCCGTTTGAGCGACTCCAATCGCCGAGTTTAATTCATCCAGCGAACCGAGAGCCTGTATCCGCCGGGAATCCTTCCGGATCCGCCGGCCGTCGGCCAGGTCGGTGAAGCCGTCATCTCCATGACGAGTGGTGACTTTCGTGATTCGAGGCATGGTTTTCCTTTAAAATCGCACAGGTCATTTCCATATTAACGCTTTTTCCCGCGGAGGGGCAACTCCTTCGCAACCGGGCGCTGTTCCTCCCCGTCGGGCAGGATCAACGGGTACCCGTACATCGGATGGGGTATGACATGCATCGGATGATCGAATAAGGGGGATAAAGCCTCGGCCGTCAGGACTTCCTGCGGAGCTCCGGACTGGATGATGCAGCCGCGGTCCATCAAGGCGACCCGGTCGGCGAACCGCGAAACGAGATTCAGATCGTGCATCGCCGCCAGCACGGCATACCCGCGTTCCCGGACGAGCCGGCGGAGCAAATCGAGGGTCTCGATCTGATAGTGAATGTCGAGATGCGCCGTGGGTTCGTCCATCAGGAGGATGGACGATTCCTGTGCCAACGCGCGGGCGATCAGGACACGCTGCTGCATTCCACCCGAAAGCTTTTCAACGGATTGGTCGGCGAAGGCGTCCAGACCAACCGCCGCAAGCGCGGAACGCACGGCTTTCCGGTCGGCGGAGGTTTCCGGTCCGAACCAGCCATGGAAAGATATCCTGCCCAACATCACGGCTTCGGCGACCGCATATCCGGACGGCAATCCGGCCATCTGGGGGACGACCGCCAGCAAGCGGGCCCGTTTCTCCGGCGGGAGGAGGTGCATCGGTTTCGTCCAACCGGAACACACCACTCGGCCCGAGAGCGGCGGGAGAAATCCGGATGCGGCACGGAGCAGGGTGGTTTTTCCGCAGCCGTTGGGCCCCGCCAGCGCGACGAACTCTCCGCAACGAACCTCGAGGGAAACCCGGTCGAGGGCATTTCCCGCGGAGTGGGGATATCGCACCGAAAGATCCTTCAGGATCAGGGAAATTCCGGAAGGTGGATTCATGGAGCCGCCTCGTTCTTGCGCAACAGATAAAAGAAGAACGGCGCGCCGAACAGCGCGGTGACAATTCCCAAAGGCAATTGCTGCGGCGCCAGGAGGGTGCGGGCGAGCAGATCGGCCAGCAGCAGGAATGATGCGCCAAGCAACGTGGAAAGGGGAAGCAGGCGGCGGTAATCACCGCCCCACAGCAGGCGCGCCAGGTGCGGCACGGCCAATCCTACGAATCCGATCACCCCGCCGAATGCGACACCGGCGGCCGTGGTCAGGGATGCAACGGCGATCAGGATCCAGCGCGCGCGCCTTACGTTCAGGCCGGTCTGTTCGGCCTGTTCCTCTCCGAATTGCAGAAGGTTCAGCACCCGGCCCATAATCATGAGGATGAGAATGCCGATTGCGATATACGGCAGCGAGATCCGCACCGGATCCCAACCGCCCAGGAGCAAGCCGCCCATCAACCAACTGATCGCGCGCTGTGTGGTTTCCACCGTGCGGTAGAAAAGGAACGCCGCGAGGGATTGGGCGAACGCCCCGGCGGCCACTCCGGCCAGGATCAGGCGCGTCGAGGATGCCGTATCTTTGCCGGGACGGGACCAGCCGAATACGAGAATTACGATCAGGAGTGCGCCCAGGAACGCGAAAACGGGGATGACGGGCGAGTTCGGCATGAAATTCGAAAGGGTGATGGCGACCGCGACTCCCAGGGACGCGCCCGATCCGATCCCGAGCAGGTACGGATCCGCGAGCGGATTGCGAAAGACTCCCTGAAAGGCGCAGCCGCTGGAGGCGAGGGACATCCCCAGCAACATGACGAAAACCGTTCGCGGCAGCCGAAGATCCCAGACGATGGAGAACAGGGAGGACGGCAGATTCGCCGAATCCGGCAGACGCAGCAGGATGGACGCGAGTTGCGCAGGCGGAATCGGAACGACGCCGATGGCGACGCTTGCGCCGAGCGCGATGACGAGCAGCGCCAGGCAAAGCCCGAAGGGGAGGGCGCGGGAAAATAAAACTCCCCGCGCGGGCAGGGAGATCCGGGAATGAGCAGCGATGGGGATCGACCTCACCTTTCTCGCGAAGGTTGATGGATCGCGGTGCGGGCGGGCGACCTGGCTTGCCTGCGTACGGCTTACAGTTGCGCGACAGCGCCGGACTTTCACCGGCTTCGCCTTTTGCCCCGCAACTTCCGCATCGCGGGGCATGCTCGACCATCCGGGGTGCAGAGCACCCGCACCGAAGACCGTTGGAAACGAGCCGCCGAAGCGGCGTTGGAAATATACCGGAAGTGCCGGATTGTGTCAACGGAAGAATTATCTCTTGCGCGGGGGAGAGTGAAAAATCCGGACACAGGTTTGTCCGGAGAGTGGGTTACAATTTGAGTTAAGGCTCCTCGGCCAGGACTCGAACCTGGAACCCATCGGTTAACAGCCGATTGCTCTACCGGTTGAGCTACCGAGGAAAACCCGAAGATTATACCAGCCGAAAAACGAGTGTCAAGAAGGTGCAACGCAGATGGCGATGGAATCGAAAATCGTCCCGGCTTCCAAACGGACGACCGTGCAGGTGACGCTTCCCGATCGACGCACATTTGAAGGACCGGTGGGAACGACGATCGAATCGTTCCTCCGCTCCGCGGACCTGAAGGACGAACCGCCGGTCGTTGCGGCGCTGCTCGGCAAGGAATTGTGCGAGCTCGCGCACCCCGTCGTGGAGGATGGAGAACTCGTGCCGCTGGATACGGGATCCGGCGACGGATCGAGGATCTATCGGCGCTCGCTGGTTTTCCTGCTGGTGGCGGCCGTGCGCGAGCTGTTCCCCGGTTCCGATGTGGCGGTGGATCACTCGGTGAGTGACGGGGGATTCTTTTGCACCGCCTACCACCGGGCCGCCTTTTCCGCGGAGGAGATGCAGCGCATCGAAACCCGGATGCGGGAGATCGCGCATGCGGATGAACCCATCCGCAGGCGGGAAGTTCCGCTGGCCGATGCGATAAAAATATTCGAACGCGAGGGATTCCTCGACAAAATCCGCTTGCTTAAAGCCCGGGAGAAGGATTATCTGACCCTGTATTCGCTGCGTGGATTCGAGGATTATTTCCATGGGTATATGGTCCCCTCGACCGGGTATTTGAAAAAGTTCCGCCTGCATCGATCGGGAATGGGTTTCATCCTGAGGTTTCCACGCCAGCATCTTCCCAATGAGATTCTTCCCAACGGCGATTATCCGAAACTCTGGGCGACATTCCAGGAATACGGCCATTGGCAGGAACGGCTGGACTTGGAAGATGTGGGCATGCTCAATGAGGCCATCGAGCGGGGCCGGGGCCGCGAGGTCATTCTGGTGTCGGAAGCGCTGCACGACCAGAAGACCGCCGAGATCGCCCGCCGGATCGCAGAACTACGGGATCGGATCCGCCTGGTGCTGATCGCCGGTCCATCCTCTTCCGGCAAGACGACTTTCTCCCGCCGGCTTTCGATCCAGCTTCTTTCGCAAGGCCTGCGTCCGTATCCGCTGGAAATGGACAACTATTTCGTCGACCGTGAAAAAACCCCGCGTGATGAACAGGGCGCGCTGGATTTTGAAGCCTTTGAAGCCGTCGATAACGATCTGCTGAACGATAACCTCGAGCGGTTGCTGCGGGGGGAGGAAGTGGCGCTGCCACGCTACGATTTCCAATCCGGAAAGCGCGTTCCCGGAGAAACGGTCCGGCTTCCGTCCAAAGCCGTGATCATCATGGAGGGCATTCATGGTTTGAATCCGGCCCTTCTTCCCCGGTTCCACTCCGGGGAGGTGTATCGAATTTACGCTTCCGCACTCACCCAGCTGAACCTGGACCGGCACAACCGGATTTCAACAACCGATACCCGGCTCATCCGGCGGATCGTCCGGGATGCTTCCAAGCGCGGGCATTCTCCCGCGTTCACCATTTCCCTCTGGGATCGGGTCCGGCGCGGCGAGCGTAAAAATATTTTCGCCTACCAGGAAAATTCCGACAGCATCTTCAATTCCGCGCTGGTCTATGAACTCTCCGCCCTGCGCCCGATCGCCGAACCGCTGTTGCGGCAGGTCGGGCCGGAACTTCCCGAATATGTGGAGGCGAAGCGGCTGCTGGCGCTACTGGCGTGGTTTCGTCCGCTTTCGCCGGAATTCATCCCCGACGATTCCATCCTGCGCGAGTTCATCGGCGGATCGATTCTCGAGCAGTTCCGGGTCTGGGGGTCATAACCGTGCGCTACCTCCGCTTCCAGCGCAAAGGGGAAGACGCCGTCCTGCACGGTTGGTTGGAGGGGGAGCAGGTCGGGTTGATCGCGGGGCCGCTCTTCGGCGCGCACCGGCGGATGCCCGCCGGATCGCCGGTGGCATCGGTGAAACTTCTGACGCCCTGGCTGCCGGGAAAGATCATCTGTGTCGGGCGCAACTACGTCGACCATGCCCGCGAGCACAACGCCGAAGTCCCGGATGTTCCGCTGCTGTTCATGAAACCCCCCACGTCCGTCATCGGCCCGGGGGAGGGGATCATCCTCCCGCCGCAATCCGAACAAGTGGAGCACGAAGCCGAATTGGCCGTGGTCATCGGCCGGCGGATCCGGAACGCGAATGCCGACGAGGCGATGGCAAGCATCTTCGGGTACACGATCGCCAACGACGTCACCGCGCGGGATTTGCAGCGGCGGGACGGCCAGTGGACCCGCGCCAAGGGCTTCGACACTTTCTGCCCGCTCGGGCCGTGGATCGACACCGATGTCAACCCTCACGATTTGCGGATCATCTGCCGCGTCAACGGCCAGATCCGCCAGTTGGGATCCACGCGTGACATGGTGTTCTCCGTCCCGCAAATCGTATCTTTTATTTCCGGGATTATGACCTTGGAAGTCGGAGATATTCTGCTCACCGGGACGCCCGCGGGCGTGGGCCCTCTGGAGGCGGGGGATACGGTGCAGGTGGAAATCGAAGGAATTGGAGTATTGGAAAATCCGGTTCTCGGGGCGGGAACCGGGGAGACGGGCGAATCCGCATCCTGATCTACGGAGAAAATACATGGGTTTGAAATCGGATCGATGGATCACACAGATGGCGAAGGAACACCGGATGATCGAACCGTTTGTGGATTCGCAGGTGCGCAACGGGGTCATCTCCTACGGCGTATCCTCTTATGGGTACGACATTCGCATAGCGGACGAGTTCAAGATCTTCACCAATGTGCACTCCGCGATCGTTGACCCGAAAGCGTTCGATATGCGCTCGATGGTCGACTTCCGCGGTGAGGTGTGCACGATTCCGCCGAACTCCTTTGCCCTGGCCAGGACGATCGAATATTTCCGCATCCCGCGCAGCGTGCTGACCATCTGCGTCGGAAAAAGCTCCTACGCCCGCTGCGGAATCATCGTCAACATCACCCCCTTCGAGCCCGAGTGGGAAGGATTCGTCACGCTGGAAATATCCAATACCACGCCGCTTCCGGCGCGGATTTATGCCAATGAGGGAATCGCCCAGGTGATCTTCTTCGAGGCGGACGAGGAATGTTTGATTTCCTATGCCGATAAAAAGGGGAAATACCAGGCGCAGCAGGCGATCGTTCTGCCAAAGGTGTAATTCAAGAATCCATGAAGCACACGAATAAAATCCGAAGGGCACGAAGGGAATAGAAGAATGTCTTCGTGTCCTTCAGGTTTTCCCTCGGACCGCACGGGCGGTCCGGGGCGGGCTTCGTGTGCTTCGTGGATCCAAACACAACCTTGGCTCAATCCCGTAATTGTTACACTTCTACCAGATCTCGGATTTTATTAAGCAGCGCCGGCCCGATTCCATCGACGTTGAGAAGATCATCGACGGATTGGAACGGACCGTGTTGATCCCGGTACTCAATGATTCGCTGCGCCAGAACGGGGCCGACGCCGGGGAGAGATTCGAGTTCTTCGAGCGTGGCAGTGTTGAGGTTGATTTTTCCGCTGCCGGAGGATGTCGCCGTCTGCGGAGTGCCCGGCGCGGGGCTGGGAGCGATCAGGGGGACGCGCACCTCCTGCCCGTCGCTGAGCGGGGCGGCAAGGTTAAGGCGCGAGGCATCGCCTTCCGGGAGAACGCCGCCGGCTGCTTCTAGCGCGTCCTGAACAATGCTTCCGGGGGCTAGCCGGTAAACCCCGGGAGCAACAACCGCCCCGCGGACCGACACGCGCACGCCGGGTGGATCGAGCGGGGTGGAAAGGAGAATCGCTTTCCCTTCCAGCCGGCCGTTGCCGATGAGAATCAGGGCGGCGGAAATAAGGCCGGCGCATAATCCGATAATGAATGAATGCCAGGATTTCATATCCCCCTCCGTTTTTCATGCAGCCGGGATCGCCGACCCCGGCTGTTGTATATATATTCTAAATTATTATTCGCCGGTGGTCAGCAGAGCCCGGTCGATGGCGTCAAACAGCCATTGGAAATCCAAGCCGGATCCTGTCGCCATCACCCCGTTGACGTAAAAGGTTGGTGTGTCGCTTATCCTAAGCGTATTGCCGCGCTGAATGTCCGCATTGAGAATATTCAAGTAGGTCTGTTTTTCCAAACAGGAACGGAATCGCGTTACATCCAAATCCAATTGAGCGGCAAAAGATTCCAGCCGGGCATCGGTAAAATTACCTTGGTTCTCACCGGATTGGTTTTGGAAAAGAAGGTCGTGATATTCCCAGAATTTATTCTGTTCTCCGGCGCACAGCGCCGCCAGGGCAGCCTGATGGGATTCGTTTCCATTGGCGATGAATTTGTCCACGATGGGGTAATTGCGGAAGATGAACAGGACTTTCCCGGGTTTTATGTACTCTGCCCGCAAGCGCAGCTCGGCGGTCTTTGCAAAGACTCCGCAATACGGGCATTGAAAATCCGAGAACACCTCCACAACCACCCTGGCGCTGGATTCGCCCATTTCCCTTGCCGGAAAAGAGGCATCGATAGTTGACGTCGGTCGGGTCAATTGATAAATCGCCATCCCGCCGATTCCACAGACGGCGCATAAGATAAAAGCGGCGATCACCGATGCATAGAGGATTAAAGGTTTTTTTGAAGGCGCCTCAGTAGGAGTCTCTTCCAACTCCACCATTGGATAAATTCCCTTCATCCATTCGCATCCCCCGAAAAATCTGAGGATGTTGAAAAATGATAATTTCCGAAGGATAAACGACTCGGCGGCAATCCCGTCAGACAGGATTACCCGCCGCCGGTCAGGAGAGCCCGATTGATGGCGTCAAACAGCCATTGAAAATCCAAACCGGTTCCTGTCGCCATCACCCCGTTGACGTAAAAGGTCGGTGTGCCGCCGATCCTGAGCGCCTTCCCGCGCTGAATATCCGCGTTCAAGACATCGAGATGAGTCTGATTGCTCAAGCATTGATTGAATTTTAGACTGTCCAAATTCAATTGCACCGCGAAGGCCTGCAGGCGCGCGGTGTTGAAATTCCCGAGGTTTTCCCCGGCTTGATTCTGGAAGAGAATGTCGTGATACTCCCAGAACATATTCTGGTCCCCCGCGCACAAAGCCGCCAGGGCCGCCAAATTCGATTCCGTACCGACGACGGGGTAGTTTCGGAAGATGAAGTAGATCCTTCCGGTATTTATGTATTCTTGCCGCAGACGGACTTCAGCGGTTGTGGCAAACAAGCCGCAATACGGGCATTGAAAGTCCGAATATTCCTCCACGAGGACCGTGGCGGTGGATCTGTTGCCCATCTCGCGCGCCGGGAACGACATGTCGATCGGGGCGCTTTGACTGGCGATGATCGCGATCACGGCGATGACGCCGAGAACGACCGCGACGCCGATTAAAAGATTCCGCTGGAGATTTTTCGAGGATGTCCGTTGTTTGGAAAAACTTCTATGTTTCTTGGGCATTACCCCTCCGGGACAGGGAATGATGGTTTCCGCATGGATCGGCAGTAGTTTGCCATGATTGCCGGGAATTGTCTAGGACGGAATGGAAGCCTTCACTCTCACTGACCGGATGGGAAGGCGGGTCATTTCCGTTCGAATGACAGAATATTCGCATTCGCAGCCTGGACGATACGGCAAGGGGAGGGGGAAGGAATATTCCCATTCCGCCGGGCGGCGCTGGACGATCCACCGCCCCAACACCGGACAATCCGGGCTGGCCGTTTGTGGGATGCCTCTACTTGCATCCGCAGGGGATGCAGGAAGCGTCGCTAAGCCGGACGAAGATCGATCCGGAAAACAGGATACGATTCCCCCATCTCGGCAAATCCCAGGGCGCGGTACAGCCGCCGGGACCGGCGGTTTTCGATCTGGGTGTTCACCGTGATGCGGGGAGCTCCCTGGTGATGAAGATAATTCAGCAGGTGGGTGATAAGCAATCGTCCGACACCCTTGTTTTGTTCCTGCGGAAGGACGGCTACGCGGGTGAGATGAACACCATGCGGAGTGTGAGATGCCATGAGGTAGCCGGCGATTTTTCCTTCGCGGCGGAAGATGGTCGCCAGGATGGATCGTTCCCGGGTTTCCTGCAACGCCTCGGAATCCATCTGCCAGGGCGGAGAAAATGCGGCATGATCCAACTGTTCGACCTCCACCAAATCGGATTCCTGCATCGGTGTGATGGGAGCCGCACGCGCGCTTACAGGCCGCAGGTGGGAAGGCCGCAATGAATACGCAACCACGCGCCCGGTTTCGATAAAGCCGCTTCCCGAAAGCAGATCGATCAACCAATCCTCCGTGGTCATCACCCACACGGAAGGCACATCCATCCGGATCAAGGTGGTTTTCGTCTCCGGCCACAAGCGGTCCCAGGCAGCGCGCGTGCCGGGAGGATTTCCCGCGGCAAAAAGATGGAGCCATGCCACACGGAGACGGTCGGGGGAAGCCAGAAGCGATGCGGCCATCGAGCCGTCGGTCTGCTTTAAGCAGAGTGAAACAGGACGCCCGATCCAGAATGCAATGGGGTGCCAGCCGATATGGCGGAACTGAAATCCGGCGGAGGAAAACCATCGCAGGAAGGATTCCTTCTCCGCGGACTCCAACTGAGAAACGGCGAGGGGGAGGGGGATTATAGGGTGATATCCAATAGGGATTCGGCTATCTCCCGCATTCGGCCGACGGGCAGTTCACTCATCTTCATGGCCAGACGCAAATACGGCTCGTGGACGGGCTGTCCGGCGAAGCGGCGGATATCCGAAGGAAGTTTTTGGAATTGATCGTCGGATTCCCTGTTCAATTCCCATTCCCCCACCGGGCCGTGATATTCCAGAAAGGATCCGACCTCCACCCCCAAGGCCGTGGAAAGCGATTCCAAATCCGCGAGTGTGATCGGACGGATTCCGTTTTCGTAGGATTTTATCCGGCGCGCGGTGATACCGGATTGTTTGCTGAATTCTCCAAGGCGCAGGTTCTTTTCCGCGCGCAACTGACGCAGCTTGGTGGCGATCATTTTCTGGCGCAGGAGGACCAGCCGGCTGAGGTCGATTTTTTCACGCTTGGCTTCGGTGAGAAACTGGGCGTTATATAAGAAGTGCCGGATGGGAACGTCATAGGTGTAGGCCAAGCCTTCCAATTCCGGAAGGGTAATGGATCTTCTTCCGGTTTCGAAAGCCGACAGCATCGAGGAGGTCATACCGATGGATTCGGCGGCTTCCCGGACTGTCAGGTGGGCGGCTTCGCGTGCGTCTTTCAATAAGACTCCCAGCATTTTATTTCGTAGAAACTGCGGGGAATTCGGACCTGGCATTGGTTTCCCTAGTCCTTTCGTAGGTTTCCCATCGGTTTCCACCCAGCCGATAGTCTGGAAAGTGTGGGCAAGGAACAATGGAATGCGATGCCGTTCCTGCCCCGCGTAAAATTACTTCACATCGCCGCCGGGACGCTCGATGGGCAGATCGAACATTACCGTGGTCCCGCCGCCTTCCTTGCTTTTCATCGTGAGTTTCGAGCCGTGAGCGTCCACAATTTGCCGGCTCAAGTACAATCCCATTCCGGTTCCGCCGTGCCGGCGGGTTGAGGATCCATCCAGCTGGTGAAAGGGCGCAAACAGTTCTTCCATCCGGGATTCGGGTATCCCGATGCCGGTATCCTCGATCGTAATCCAAACCCTCTCGGTTGAAGATCCGGCTCGGATACTCACTCTCCCGCCGGTGGGTGTGAATTTTATTCCATTATCCATGAGTTGGGAAACCACCCATGTGATTTTCCGGCCGTCCGCCCGGACGTTCGGGAGATCCGGTGGAAGGTGGACCTCGAGGTGTACGTTCCCCTTTTGGGATTTCGCCGACAGGCGCGAAAGCGCTTCCTGAAAGCAATCCCGAAGCGATATAGACTGCAAGCTAAGCGAGATTCCCCCGCGCGAAGTATCGGAGAATTGGATCAGATCTTCGATAAGGTCGTTCAACCGACCGGACGCACGGCGGAGTGTGTTTATCGCTTCGCGTTGCTGGTCGGAAAGCGGGCCGAACGTGTCGTCCGCCAGCAGGTCGACGTACCCCACGATGTGCGTCATCGGTGTGCGCAATTCGTGGGAGATGTTGGCGACGAAATCGGCTTTCAATCGGTTGAGTTCGGAGAGTTTCTCCAGCGCGTGCGAGAGCTCGATCGTGCGCTCCCGGACCTTTTCCTCCAACCTCCGGTTGGCCGATTGCAGCGCCTTCTGCAGCTGTAGGACCATGGCGGCCACCGAGTGGTCCAGGTCCTCGTGGCTGAGGACGCCCATATCGGTCAGGACCTGCCCAATGCGGCGCGGCGGTTTCCCCTCCTCCCCGTCGTGGGATTGCAGTTGCAGCGCCTGTTGCAACTGCTGCGAGGAAATGATTTTTTGAGCGACCAGGCTTTCGCCGAGGCGCGGGACAAGTTCTTCGACGCTGAGGGGCGCGGTGGGCGGGACGGCCCGGGCTTCTTCCAGTTGTTGACGGATCAGCAGATCGGTGTAGAGAATCAGGTCGATATTGCAATCCGGGCAGTAGGAGTTGCCCGGCGGAACGGAGGCGCCGCAATAAGGACATTCCAGCGAAACGGCATTGGAGGAGGGCTCCATGCGCTAGTGCTCTCCTTGTATGCGAAGGATGATATATCCGAAGAGTTATTTCGGCAAGGCCGCGGGTACCGGAAAAGAATCCGATGCGTCCATGCTTTGACACTCGCGACGTACGGGGTATAATCGGCATGCCCGCGCGCCGGATGCGGGTCGACTTCTGCGGCATTTGAGGAACTTGTGGCAGACTACCCTGCGAACCCCTCGCAATTGTGGGGCGAAGCCTTCACACTCAGCGAAACCGACATCGAGTTTGTCAATAATCTCCTCCTCGAAGAAGGCGCTCCGATGGAATCGGAGCGTTTGGCGGTCGCCGTCATACGGGAGAGATTGCAGAACGAAGCCAAACGCCGCGCCCGATTAAGCCCGGAGGATACGATCTACCTTCCGCGCCATTCGTACCGCGTCGGCCAGCAATTGGTGTTCCCGCTGCTCAGTTTTGGCCGCGGCACCGTCCTTTCCACCCGTCCGGGAGAAAATCCGGAAGTCGGTCCCTTCGAGATCGTACGCGTGAAGATGGAGGGGGAGGAGCGCGAATTCGCCGCCCGGTTGGAAAACCATAAACTTAATAGCATTCCCCTCGAAACGTTAATGGGCGCGAGCGATCGGTCGCCGGAGCAGATTTTCCAGGAGCATGGCTCTTCCATCCTCGGCACTATGGAAACGCGGCTGGGTGAAACTCCGGATATCGCGAAAATCGCGGACCGCTGGTTTCCCCGATCACTCCTGGTCGAAATTTCCCACGGGCATTTGAATCTGGCGGAAGCGGTGTTGGATGTGGCCGGCGGCGTGCCGCTGCCCACCTCCGCGCTTCTCGAGCACATCGAATTGCCGAACAACGTGGACCCGCGCCTGGCCGCCTTTTCCCTCGAACACGCGTTGTATCAGGATGAACGCTTTGAGGAAGTCGGCCCCGCCGGCGAGATGGCGTGGTTCCTCAAACGCCTGGAACCGCCGGAGGTGACGTTTCCACCGCGGCGCCTCGCCTATGAAATGGATAAATCCGCGCCGGTCAAACTCGCCGAACCGCTTCAGGCACTGGTGCGCGATTTGGAAGATGAATGGAGCCCGGCGGAGAGTCCGGCGGAGGAAGCCGGCGAGGTGTCCCTGGTCCTCTCCTTCCCGCATTGGCGGGTCGGCACCCTCCCGCTTAATCCCCGCCTGGCCGCGATTTTCCCGCATGCCCACCAGGCAACCCGGATCCGTTTCGAATTCGTCGATGCCGAGTCGGGAGACCGGTTCCCCGGCTGGGTGGTGTCGCCGTTCCGTTTCGTCTTCGGGTTGGCCGATTGGTATCCGAAAAAGGGGCTCCTCCCCGGCGGCATCCTCCGCATCCGCAAAGGGGGCCAACCGGGTGAGATCGTTCTGGATGCGGCGACCCGCCGGCCGGCGCGGGAATGGGTGCGCACCGCCACTGCCTCCCCCAACAGCCGCCTGACTTTCACCATGCAGAAGCAGGCGGTCGCGGTCGAATACGACGAGCTTTCGGTTATCGCCGTCGACGATCCCCATGCCGTGGATGAACTGTGGCTGCGGATGAACGAGCAAAAAATTCCGCTGGAAACGCTGATCGCGGATGTGTTCCGTGAGTTGGCCAAGCTGAATCCGCAAAGCACGGTTCACGCGCGCACGCTTTACAATGCGGTTAACGTCGTGCGCAGGCTCCCGCCGGATTCGGTGTTTTCGGAGTTGATGAAGCGGCCGTACTATCTGCACGTAGGGGATCTGTATTATCGTTTCGACGAGGTGAAATGGACGGAGACCCGGTAATCGAATCCGGCGCCGTGCGCCTGATCAAACCCAGCCTGTCGACCCGTTTCCACATCGACTACGAATGGTGGCAGCGCAACGAACGCGAGTGGCGGGTGTACCTGCTCAGCCACCTTTGCCCCGAGCATCGCAGTCCTTTGGAATCCGTCGCTGATGGAACCCGGATCGATTGGGTGGATCCCAACACGGCTGAAGTCCACTCCATAGATGGGATTCAGCACGCACTGATCTCGCATTGCAGCCTCCAGCCGGATTACATTTCTCCGCACACCACGCTGGTGGATGCCGTATTCCGCGTGTTCCTGGCCAACGGGAATTCCCCGCTGACGGTTTCCGAGATCGCTGAAAAGATCGGCCGGCCGGCAAACATCATTTTACGAACCCTGTCGGGCGTTCGGGTGTATAAGGGCATCCGCCCCACCCAGGAATAACCCTTTTTCTCATAATCTTCCTTTAAGAATAATGGGGCCGGATTTTCAGGATTTCTTTCTCCATACTCCTGTTCATCCGGTAGATCCTGTATTCCTGAAAGCCTGATGTGGATCGGAGTATTTCTTTGCTGAATTTGTTAGAATGTTGTTCAAGCCCCCGTAGCTCAACGGATAGAGCATCGGACTTCTAATCCGGTGGTTGTGGGTTCGATTCCCGCCGGGGGCGCTCAAATCCTCCAATAATAGATTCTAAAAGTATGTCTAAAAGTACGGCCGGGGCGGGCGTTTCCCGCCGGGGGCGCAAGATACTCCACTGAAGAGAAGCTTAAAATCTGCCGGTTAATCTGACCGGACGGACGTTTTCCGCTCGAAGTGCCAGATACTCCAAGAATATTACAGCCGAGCTGCATGGATTGCATCCAGGTTTTTTCTTCTTCCAATAATCTACCGCTGAATCAGACGGAACATTAAATCAAGCCGCCGCCCGGAGGCGGCGTGCGGAGTTCACTGATTTCTGTATTGGGGGCTGGGGCGATGAGACAAGGCTCTCGCACTGCCAAAGACCCCTCGCATCCGCTGAAGTTGTTTGACTCTCGACGTCATATGCCAGCGGCAGGCGGCTTGTAAATATAATATATCCCTTATAATATTTGAATTCCATTAACGCATAATTAAATGACAACCGGCATTCTTCATCGACGATCCTTTCCCAGGATTAATGCATCCTTGATCTGGGGCAAGGAATTCTTCGTTGCATTATTATTACAGTCATCCTCGATCCGGCGGATGGAATATTTTGAGAGGGTTGAATCCATGAACCAGATTGGAAAAGAAATCATGAAATTCTCGTCAGTCCTGTCCATTCCGACGATAGCCGGTTCGGTCCGATACAGGACCTGTGAAACCCGGAGAGGGTCGTATAATGAAATCCGATCCGCCGCTTGCGTTCCGGATTGTGCAGCAGAGGAGGGAAGGAAATGGCCCGAATTGTGACTGTCGAGCAAATGCGCGCGATCGAATCCGAAGCCGATCGCAGGGGTGTGAGTTACGAAAGGATGATGGATCGCGCGGGGGAGGCCGTCTACACCCAGACGATCCGCCAATGCGGGCCGGCGGCCGGAAAGCAGGTGGTCATCCTTTGCGGCGGCGGAAACAACGGTGGTGATGGGCTGGTCGCCGCCGTGCATTTTGCGCGCGCCGGATCCGCCGTGAGGGTGTTCCTTGCCGCCGAGCGCAAGGAAAGCGATCCGCGGTGCCGCGCGGCGATCGAAGCGGGGTGTTCCATCGAGAGTGCCGTGAAGCAGGCCGGTCCGTCCGGACTGGTCCAGTCTTTGGAGCAGGCGGATCTTCTGATCGATGCCGTCCTTGGAACCGGAATACAGTTGCCCTTGCGACCGCCGATAGCCGGCTTTTTGGAGACTGTGAGTAATTCTCTCTTGCGGATGGACCGGCGGCCTTTCACTGTCGCCGTGGACTGCCCCTCGGGTGCGGATTGCGATTCGGGAGAAACGGCGCCGCATACTCTCCCGGCAGACCTGACGGTAACCCTGGGAGCCGCCAAACCCGGGTTGATAACCTTTCCCGCCGCGGAGCAGGTTGGAAAGCTTGTCGTCGCTGATATCGGTCTCCCCGCGGATCTGGATTCCCTAAAGTTGCCGGGTCCCCTCCTGGCAGATCCCGATCTGGTGCGGGAATGGCTGCGGATCCGTCCGCGCGATTCCCATAAAGGGACATTCGGGCGGACGGTTGTGATCGGCGGATCGATCAATTATCCCGGCGCGCCCGCGCTTGCGGGCCTGGGCGCATACCGGGCCGGTGCCGGATTGGTCACCCTCGCGGTTCCCGCTCCCGTCTATCCGGCTGTGGTATCCATCATTCCCGAAGCGACGTGGATCGTCCTCCCGGAAGATTTCGGAGTGATTGCGGCCGGTGGGGCGGAAGTGCTGACGCCGGAAATCGCGCAGGCCCAGGCGATCGTCCTCGGCCCGGGAATCGGACGGGAGAAACCGACCGCGTTATTCATGAAGGAGCTCCTGCAGCAAGGGCAGGGGAGGAGGGTGCATATCGGATTTGGAACCATGGAAAAAGCAGCCAGCGCGCAAAAGAAAAGCCGACCTCCGATGATCGTGGATGCCGATGCGCTGCGCATCCTTTCCGGGTGGCAGGATTGGCCCGGGATGCTTCCGCCGGGGAGCATCCTCACCCCGCATCCCGGAGAGATGTCGGCCCTGACGGGCTTAACAAAAGAAGCCATCCAGAAGGACCGGGTGGGGACGGCGGTGCGGTTTGCGCGGGATTGGAACGCAGTAGTCGTACTTAAAGGAGCCTTCACGGTGGTGGCATCCCCTGACGGCCGGTGCGCTGTGGAGCCGTTTGCAACACCGGCTCTGGCCCGGGCCGGGACGGGAGACGTTCTCGCCGGTGTCCTCGGCGGATTGGTCGCGCAGGGTGTGGAAAGCTGGCAGGCGGCCGTGCTGGGCGCTTATTTGCACGGACGCGCCGGCGAGCTGGCCGCCGTACATGTCGGGGCATCCGACTCCGTGCTGGCCCGCGATGCGGCGCTGTTTCTCTCGCAATCGATCGCAGAATTGCGCGAAGCGGGGTAATGCCGGCTTCTCCTTTTCGGATTGTATATGGAACCCGCTCGGTTGACCTGCTCTGAGGGTTACGCAATGAGGGTCGGGGGAAAAAACCGAATGCGCCTACGAAAAAAACCGGCGCGGTGTGTGTAGCCGCGTCGGTTTCGATTCATGGATTACTGTTATATCAGCGGTGGGTTGATCAGGGGATCCAGACCGGAGTGAACGACAACGAAGGTCGTCTGTCCGGCGGCAATGTCAACGGTGAAGTAATAATGCCTCCACCAGACCCAGGCATCGATGATATAGGTTCCCGCGGGCAGATCACCGACAACAAAGTTCTCCTGATAGATATCGTCCGGATGCGTGACATTGCCCACATAGGTCTGCAATTTCCATTCTTGATAGGTTCCCTGCCGGCGCAGCGTGAATGGATATTCCACCATCGGCCAGGAATCCACCGTTTCGATCCGCCCCGCCAGGACGCCATACCCGACCGGCGGCACAAGCCATAATTCCGGATTCCTCGAATTGTAGAAGGAATCTTCTCCGATTCTCACCTCGAAGTGCAGGTGCGGGCCGGTGACTTTGCCGGTGCTTCCCACCAGGCCGATTTGATCGCCGACTTTGACACGCTGTCCCATTTTCAAATCGATCTGCGAAAGGTGCGCGTAGACTGTGAACACCGGTTGACCGAGATATCCGAAGTCGTGCCGGATACTCACAGCCAGGCCGTATGGATCATTTTTATTTTCGAAGTGGCCGAAAAGCCCATAGCCGGTCCAATTCACAACGCCGTCGGCGGATGCAATGACCGGTGTTTTGGCTTTAGCGGGAATATCCACGCCGTTGTGGGGTTCGAACTCATTGTAGTAATCGCTGCCGTAGCGATATTCGGGGTCGATCCAATTGATATAGGTGGACGGGATCGGCCGATCGAACCAGTAGTGATCTTCGGCGCGGAGTTGCAGCGGCGCTTTATAGCAGGCCGGTCGGTCTTTGGAGATGGGCGGATACTCCAACAACGATGTGGGTTCCAGCGCCGGAGGAGTGGCGCCCATTTCAAAATTCAAGTCGGCCGTTGCGGCCAGGGAGGAAAAAACCTGCTTTCCGGCCAGAACCGGGAAAACCGGGACGAGAAAGACAATCAGGAAGAGGGCAGCCAGCCCGGGAATTAAGCAGCCTTTTCCGGATTTTGTTGAAGTCATGCCAATGCCTTCTCTGTCGAGATATCCTGCGACATTTTTCACCGGTGCCAATATGGATCGTATACTTGGGAAATTCCTCTGCCCAAGTACATCATACAAGCTTTTTGATGAGAATCACGCTTTCATTACTTGTGTAATGGGGTTGCAACACTCATGCCATTCAGGGCGTCTTATTTGGGGTGGGGGTTGGGGTAGGTGTACGGGTATTGGTTTGGGCAGGTCCCCAGCGATAGGTCGGCGTATTGGTAAGCGTGTCCGAGGGTGTAGGGGTGAGGTATGAATACGGCGAATAAAGTTCACCCATGGCGGCGAACCAATCCAATCCATCGTTGCAAACGAATTCCCAAAAGTGAATCCCGAAGTAGTAGGTTCTCCAATCCGGATCGGACGGAAGGCGTTGAAAACCAAATTCAGCAGCCAATTGGGAAAAATCGATGTAATATCCCCTCGGGATCTCCGTAAACAATTGGCCGCCGCTGTCTAATGCGGATGGGGTGCCGGATGTCCGCGCGTCGAAATCCCAAGGCAGTTCGCGAAGCGGCTCACCCTGGGTGCCGTTCTGCAGGGCGGTGCGGATATAGAGACGCCAATAATCGGAGGAACCTGTGGGATCAGGCACCACGACCAGCCACCCTTTGGAGATGGCCGCGCGCGAGATGGCGAAGGCTCTTCCCGTTCGCAGCCAGGAGAGCTGCTCCTTCGGCGGCATGGGCGTGTCGATATCGATCACGGCGCTGTCAAGCGTGCCGAGAAAATCCCAGCCGGCTTGTTCTCTCACGGCCGAACGCAGCGCTTGAAATCGTTGTATGACCGCCGAACTCAGGCGCGGATCGGGGGCATTCACATCCAGGTCGACCAGCTGCGCCGAGAGCGGAGTCCCGGCGGCGGGTTTTGTGAATGTGGGTTCGGGTCTGTCTCCGGCAAGGGCGGCGATCCACCCCGGCAGCGGATCCGGCAGTGCAGTCGCAGACCATGCCACCTTCTCGATCCGCCCCGACAGCCACAGAGCGGAGGGGGACAGCACCTGCTGATCGGAAGGAGAAAAGAGCAGATACGATTGCAGGAGGTCCGGGTAGAAAACACCCGCCAGCCATTTGCCGTCGGGGCTCC
Organism: uncultured Anaerolineales bacterium; assembly: GCA_964521085.1. Taxonomy (GTDB): domain Bacteria; phylum Chloroflexota; class Anaerolineae; order Anaerolineales; family RBG-16-64-43; genus JAFGKK01. The sequence continues at coordinate 90,513 of CAZFPL010000007.1, forward strand.
ATACCGGGCGTTCGCCCTGTCCGACCAGCTGTGCTTTGTTCGATGGACCCGATGCGGGAACCCGGTAGATCCACGAGTATCCGTTCTGCTTCACCGCATAAGCGATGGTGATTCCGTCCGGCGAGAACGTGGGGAACCGTTCATCCAGATTCGGAGTATTGGTCAAATTGAGGATCTGTTGCGTGTCCAGGTTCAACAGGTATATATCGGTGCGCCCCTTCGTGCGTCCGGTGAAAGCAATCGTCCGCGCCTCGGGGGACCAACTCGGTTCGAACGAATCCATGCCGTCCAGACCGGGCCACATCAACGCCCGATCTTCGACCCGACGGATGCTGATGCGGAAGTGTCCGTTGAGGTAGCGTTCATAGACCAACTGCCGGGAATCCGGCGACCAGGAGGGGTTTGTTTCGTATTCGGGGGAATCGGTCAGGCGCTGCGTCGCTCCGGATGTCATATCCATTATGTAGATGTCCCAACCGCCGCCCCGCTGGGAGGAGAATGCCAGAGCCGCGCCGTCGGGACGGAAAGACGGATCGCGATCGTTGAATTTCCCGCTGGTAAGCTGGATCGGATTGGGCAGCCCCATCGGCCACAACCAGACGTGGGAATATTCCTTGCTACGGAGGGTCAAGGCCAGCGTTCCCTGCTGTGCAAGCAGCGAAGGCGGGGTGAATTCCAGTCCCGCGCGGGTTGTCGGCGTCGGAGAAAGACTGGTGGCGGAGGGCGTGAGGGTTCCGGTCCCGTCGCAGGGTTCGCAACTGCAAAGCTCGCCGGTTTCCGGAGTGCAGAGAATCCCCTGGCAGGTCGGGGTGCGGAAAACGGTTCCGGACGCGGAAGAAGCGGTGCGGGTGGAGAACACCGGCGTGGCGCACCCGGCAATGAGAAGGATCGTCAGAATCGTTCCCGCGGTGCGGGGGGAAAGACGTCGGGAAAAGGCCATCCTCGGATTATATACCCGGACACTGTGTTAAAATAAGATCCGCAGAGAGCAGGCCGCCTGCCCGAACCCGGAGGGTTGATGATCGAAGTGACCGTGGATAGGATCCAGGTAAACCTTGTTAACCAAAACCGGGTGGTGATCCTTCGCGAGACGGAAGGGAACCGCTTCCTGCCGATCTGGATCGGGCAGTTTGAAGCCGAAGCCATCGCGATGTTTCTTCAGGAAGTGGAAGCGGAGCGGCCGATGACTCACGATTTATTGAAAAGCGTGCTGGGTGGATTGGGCGCCACCCTGGAGCGACTCGAAATCCACGATCTGCAGGACAATGTGTTTTATGCCCGCCTGATCATCCGCAGCGGCAACCAAGAGATCGAAATTGATTCCCGGCCTTCGGACGGAATTGCGCTGGCCATCCGCGCGCACGCCGCGATCTTCGTCGCCGATGAGGTTATGCAGCGGGCCGGCGCCACGCCGGAAACCGACATCCGCGAGAAAGGCGGCGAGGCCTCGGCGCCGGAGGAAGGATCCTCCGACACGCGGCTGGATGTGTTCAAAGATTTCATCCAGCGGTTGGACCGCGACGACGAGCCGCCGGACGCAAAACCAAAAAGCTGAACCTCCGCGGCTGCCCGGATTCCAATCCTCCGGACGGTCAAGCACAAAAATGCATCTCATTCCCGGTAACGGCCGGGAAAAACCATTCCAACATCCAACTCCATGACCGATTACTCTCCTCCCAGCGCGGATTTACCCGCCACCTCCACCCCTTCCGGCATCCCGATCGAACCGCATAACCGGGAAGCCGAAGAAGCGCTGCTCGGCGCGGTGATGATCAACCCGGAGGCTTTTTACGAAGTTGCCTCCTTCCTTACCCCTTCGGATTTCTACATTCACCGCAACGGATGGATCTGGGAAGCGTTTCAAAAGCTGGTCGACCGTCAAGCACCGATCGATGCGCTGACAGTGGCCGAGGAATTGGAGCGCCATGGCAGGCTGGAGGAAGCAGGCGGGGCGGCTTACCTCGCTGCCCTGATGAACAACGTTCCCACCTCGCTGCACGCGGAAGCCTACGGCAGGATGGTGGAGGAGCAATCCGTGCGGCGCAGGCTGCTCACCGCCGCCGGCGAGATTGCCGCACGCGCCCACGACGCCCGCACAACCGTCATCGATATGGTGGGCGAGGCGGAAAAAGCGGTCTTCGAAGTAAGCCAGCGCCGGCTGAACCGCGATGTCCAGCCGATCGACCGGGTGATCAGCGATTATTTCGACCGCTTGGAATACCTTACCCGGCATCCCGAGGAATCCCTCGGCATCCCGACGGGATTCGACCAATTGGACCAGCTCCTCGGCGGAATGCAGCGCTCCGATTTGCTGATCGTCGCCGGACGGCCGGGCCTCGGGAAAAGCGCGATGCTCCTGAGCATCGCCAAGAACGTGGCCCAATCGCATAAAAAGCACGTGGCCATCTTCTCCATGGAAATGTCGAACGAGCAGCTTATCCAGCGGCTGCTTTCGCAGGAAACGAAGATCGACTCGCATAAATTCCGCCAGGGGACCGTCAGCGAAGACGAGTGGGCGCGCTTTACGCACGCCGCTTCCACCCTGAGCGAAGTGAAAATTTTCCTCGACGACACCCCGGCGCTGACTCCCCTGCAATTGCGCAGCAAATGCCGCAGGCTGCACCTGGAATACAACCTTGACCTGGTCCTGGTCGACTACCTTCAACTCATGGGAAGCGACTTCCGCACCGAAAACCGGGTCCAGGAGGTATCCTACATCTCGCGCTACGTGAAGGCCCTGGCGCGCGAACTCAATGTGCCGGTCGTGGCCGCCGCGCAACTCTCGCGCGCGGTGGAACAACGCACGAGCAAGCGCCCCCAGCTTTCGGATTTGCGCGAGTCCGGATCGCTGGAACAGGATGCCGACATCGTGATGTTCATCCATCGTCCGGACGATCCCGGTTCGGGCGAAATGGAGCCCGTGTCTTCCGGTTCCTGGCGCCGGGCGCCGAATCCGCGCGCGGAGGCGGTTGTCACCGAAATCATCGTCGCCAAACACCGCCACGGGCCGACCGGGAGCGTCGAATTGATATTCTTTCCATCACGGACCCGCTTCGAGAATGCCGCGCTGCCAAAGCAGGTCCGGGATGCTCCGCCGCCGGAGCGGTCTGAATGAAAGGATTTGCGGGCTTCCCCGAAGGACCGGTGCGGATGACTCCGATGCCGGCGCCGTTCTTTACCGACCTGCTGCCGCAAATCGACCATCTGGGGGAATTGAAAGTCACCCTGTTCGCCTTATGGATGTTTTCCCGGCAGGAAGGCCCTTTCCGATTCCTGGCCTTAAGCGAGCTCCGGGAGAACGCCGACCTGCTTGCAGGACTTGAATCTTCCAACCAGCCCGGACCGCAGGCGCTTTCCGACGGGCTCGAGCGCGCCGTTTCCCGGGGGACACTGGTTGCTGTCCGCACCGCGCAGCCGGAGGAGATTTACTATTTCCTCAACAGCCCGCGGGGAAAAGCCGCCGCCGAAGGACTTTCGCGCGGGGAGTGGAAACCGGAAAATGTCGACTCCGCCGCGCGATGGGTGGAGCGCCCGAATCTTTTCACGTTGTACGAACAGAATATCGGAATGCTCACCCCGATGATGGCCGAGATCCTTCGCGATGCGGAGAAGGAATACCCCGTGGGATGGATCGAGGAAGCGATGCGCATCGCCGTGGAGCACAACGCCCGTTCCTGGAAATACGTCGCCGCGGTTCTGGAGCGCTGGAAGAAGGAAGGCCGGGGCGCGAAGAAAACCTCCGCGGAGGAAGACCGGAAGCGGTATGTCGAAGGAGAGTATGCGGACTTTATCGAACACTGAGCTCCCCGAAGGGCAGGCCCTCGGCGCGGGGAAACCGGGCTGCCCGATCTGCGGGGGAGTGGGCTACCTGCGGCAGGACGTTCCGGTGGGCAATCCGAACTTCGGACGGATCACACCGTGCGTCTGCATGCAGGGGATTCTGCAATCGCAGGCCAGCGAGCGTTTATACCGATTCAGCAACCTGGACCGGCTGAAGCACATGACGTTCGATTCCTTCTCGCCGCACGGCAGGGTGGCCCTCAGCCTGATCGCGCAAAAATCGCTCGAGCAAGCTTACAACCTCGCTTATTCCTTCGCCCAGACCCGCAGCGGCTGGCTGCTGCTCGAAGGCGGTTTCGGCTGCGGGAAAACGCACCTTTCGGCGGCCATCGCCAATTTTTCCGCGGAACACGGAATCCCCACCATGTTCCTTACCGCGCCGGACCTGCTTGATTGGCTGCGGGCTTCCTTCGAAGGCACCAACGAACGGTTTTCGGAACGCTTCGAGGAAATCCGCCAGGTGCCGCTCCTGATCCTCGACGATTTCGGAACGCAAAATGCCACCCCCTGGGCTCAGGAAAAATTATTCCAGTTGCTGGATTACCGCTATGTAAACGAAAGCCCGACAGTGATCACCACCAACATCCGCCTGGAGGAAATCGAAGGCCGGATCCGGTCGCGGCTGGCGGACAGCGAACACGTAAGCCGGGTGCGGATTCTAGCGCCGGATTACCGCCAACCGATGAAAGAATACGGTTCCACCGAACTCTCCACGCTTTACCTGCATTCGCGGCAGACGTTTGCGTCGTTCTCCCTGCGCGAAGGCGAGCGCCTGACGCCGGAAGAAACAAAAAGCTTAAAGGTGGCGCTCGAGCACTCGCGCAAGATGGCGGATTCTCCGGTCGGGTGGCTGGTGCTGATGGGATCCTTCGGCTGCGGGAAAACGCATCTGGCGGCGGCGATTGCCAATCACCAGGAGGCTATGGGATTTCCTTCGCTGTTCGTCGTGGTGCCGGATTTGCTCGATTACCTCCGGTCGACGTTCAATCCCTCCAGTTCGGTTTCCTACGACCGCCTGTTCGAGGAGATCCGTTCGGCGAACCTGCTCGTTCTCGACGACCTCGGCGCGCAGAATGCCACCCCCTGGGCCCGGGAAAAACTATTCCAGCTTTTAAATCACCGTTACAACGCGGAACTCGCGACGGTCATCACCACCTCCGCCGATCTGGCGGAGATCGATGCGCGCATCCGCACCCGGCTGCTCGACAAACGGCTGTGCACCATTTGCGGGATCACCGCCCCGCCGTTCCACGGAAGCAAACCGGAGAGCGTCGCCGCGAAGCGAGTCCGTCGGGCGAAGACGTAGCGGGCGGTGTAATGGCCGTCATCCCCGCGCTATCTCAATGGGGATCCATTCGATTTGAAAACGAATTATCGATGTTGTTGTAGATGCCGGCTGAGTACGCGCCGGCATTACATTCATGGAGTTCGTCATCCCGGCGTGTTCGTAGCCAGGATCCGTTCGATCCGAATGCGAATTATTGATGTGGCTGTGGATGCCGGCTGAGTGCGCGCCGGCATGACCGAAAGGTTGTCATCCCCGCGCCTGCCCTCGCGAAGCATTCCCACTCGAATCTGGTTAAAGAGTAGGAATGGTCGCGAAGCGAGGGTGCTCGTAGCGGGGATCCAGGGCATACGTAAAAGGAATCACGCAGCCTGTTCCTGGATACCCGCTTTGTACACGCGGGTATGACGATCCTTTGACTGCGTTGGTCTTAAAAGAAAAAGAAAAGCGTCCGATGAGGACGCTTTTCTCTTTAAGGAAAGAAACCTAGGCTTACGCCCCGTATTTCGCCAACCGGCCGGCGTGCGCCAGAGCCAGCGGCATAAGCTCCGCCGTCGGAAACGTGCCCAGCCCTCCACGGGCGCACAATCGTTCCCCGAAGACGGTCTCCGCATCCGGGCGCACGGTTTCCGGCGCCCACAGAAGCACCGGAACGGGATGCCAGGAATGGCTCTTGAGTTTGGCGGGGGTGGAATGGTCGCCGGTGATGAGCAACACGTCCGGCTTGCATGCCAGGAGAGTGGGCAGCGCCGCATCCACCTTTTCGATGGCCTGAACCTTGGCCGGAAAGTCACCATCCTCGCCGCGCGAATCCGTGGCCTTGATGTGGACGAAGAAGAAATCGAAATCGTTCCAAGCCTTGGCGACGGCGCGGAATTCGTCCTCCGGGGCATCCCCTTCAAAGGCAATCCCCTGCATTCCCACGAGTTTCGCCACCCCGCGGTACATCGGATACACCGCGACGCAGGCGGGACGGACTTTGAAGATTTCCGCGAATTGCGGAAGGCGCGGATCGCCGGAGAAACCGCGCAGGGTGAGCATGTTGGCGGGATGGTCGTTGGCCAGAATTTTTCCGGCCTGCGCAATCCATTCGTTGAAAAGGTCCGCCGTCTTCTGCGCTTTCGGGTCGGTTGGTTTGACCGGGAGCGGGGGAACGCCCGTTTTCTGCGGATCGGTTTCGGTCAGGCAGGAGGAAAGTCCCGGTCCGCGCATCACGACCACGAAGCGGTGCTCCTTGACGGGACGGGTTTCCATTTCGACGCCGGCAATTTTTATTTTCGCCAGTTTCTCCACCAGTTTCGACGAAGCTTCGGTGGCGATCCGACCGGCGCGCCGGTCGGTGATCTTTCCGCCGGAATCGACCGTGCAAAAATTACCCCGCGCGGCCACGTCGTCGGAGCCGACGTCGACGCCGATTCCGAACGCTTCCAGCACACCGCGGCCGATGTCGAAGCGCAGCGGATCGTATCCGAACAGGCTGAGGTGACCCGGACCGGAGCCGGGGGTGATGCCGTATCCGACCGGATTCATCTGCCCGAGGCAGCCTTCCGCCGCCAGCCGGTTCATATTCGGTTTTTGGGCGGCTTCGAGTTCGGTCGGACCGCCCGCTTCCACGGGCAATCCGCCCACGCCGTCCATCACCAACAGGACGATTTTCGTCTGCGCAGTTTGCGCGAGGGACCGCATGAGATCCAAATCCGCCATAGCAACCTCCATTGGCAAAAAAATCCCGCGCCGGATTTTCGGCGCGGGAAGGGACATTCAAAACGGAGCCTCATTCAGCGGACCGTGACCTGCGTATCCCGGTCGAAGACATGGATCTGGCTCATGTCGAAGGAAACTTCGAGCCGGTCGCCCATGCGGGCGCGGGTGCGCGGGTCGACGCGGGCGATGAAGGTGTGCTCGCCCGAGACCAGGTACAGGAAGACTTCGTTGCCCATCGGCTCGGTCACGTCCACCCGGGTTTCCACGCGCGCGGCCGCGATTCCAGGCGGCGCGAATTGCGGGTCGTGAATGTGCTCGGGGCGGATGCCGAAGATGACTTCCTTGCCGACACGAGGGGCAAAGCGCTGCGCCTTGTCGGAGGGAACCGGGACGGCGAACGCACCGGCGTCGATGAAGAGGGTCGAGTCGCTGCGGGTGACTTTCGCGTCGAAGAAGTTCATCGACGGCGAGCCGATGAAGCCGGCCACGAACACGTTGATCGGCTTATCGTAAAGGACCTGCGGCGTATCGAGCTGCTGCAGGATTCCATCGCGCATGACCGCGATGCGGGTGGCCATGGTCATGGCCTCGGTCTGGTCGTGGGTCACGTAAACGAAGGTTGTCTGCAGCCGCTGGTGAAGCTTGGAAATGTCGGCGCGGGTTTGGACGCGCAGTTTCGCATCCAGGTTGGAGAGCGGTTCGTCGAGGAGAAACACCTGCGGCTCCCGGACGATGGCGCGGCCGAGTGCGACACGCTGGCGCTGACCGCCGGAGAGCTGGCGCGGCTGGCGCTTGAGCATGTCGGTCAGGCCGAGGACTTCGGCGGCTTCCTTCACGCGCCGGTCGATTTCCGGCCGGGGAACGCGGCGCAGTTTCAGGCCGAAGGCCATGTTGTCGTACACGGTCATGTGCGGGTAGAGGGCGTACGATTGGAACACCATCGCGATGTCGCGGTCTTTAGGGGCGACGTCGTTCACCACGCGCGTGCCGATCTTGATGATGCCGTTCGTGGCTTCTTCCAACCCCGCCAAACAGCGCAGTGCGGTGGTCTTTCCGCAACCCGAGGGGCCGACCAGGACGAGAAATTCCTTGTCTTTCACCTCGAGGTTGAGGTCGTTGAGCGCAACGACACGGTCGAACCGTTTGGTAACGTGCTCAAAAGTAACGCCAGGCATGATGTATCTCCTTTCGGGTTATATGGTGACAAAATTATATCATGAAATAGCTTTATCAACCTGTAATCTTGCTGAGAATTAAAGCATTCCTTTTCGCCAGGTTGGTTCCTTCGGCCTTGTTTTCCCTCGCTTCCCCGCGCTTCCATCGCGGGCGGCGTTTGGGATATGGACCCGGCCTGTGGGCGACGATAGGGAATCAATATCATGCAACACGGATTGACGGTGCCAAACTTTCCTGCTATCATCCCCTCGCGAAAAATTTCACATGAAAAAATCACCGGGAAGGCTGGCCGACCGCCTGAAATCCTGGTTGGCTTTGGGAAAAATCTGGTTGACGCCGGGTATGGGGGTGAAAAGATGGTTGATCGGTCTGGTGACCGGTACGCTGCTGGTCGGGCTTGGGTTTTCCGTTTTCATGCTCGATCTGTACCGCTCCCGGCCGGATTCCGCGGTCCTTTCCACGCTGGCGCTCAGTTTCATCCCCAGGCCCATCCGAATCGCAGTGCTCTTGCTGGCCGGCGGCGGATTAATCGCTTTTTCGCTGTGGCGGCTGAGTTTCGCCCTGGTGGCGCCGTTTGCGAAATCCGGAAGAAACGTTCCGGAAATCCTGGCCAGTTACCGGCGGCGGGAACGCGGCCCGCAGGTCGTCGCGATCGGCGGCGGCCACGGGCTTTCAACCATGCTGCGCGGATTGAAGCAGCGGACCACGAACCTAACGGCGGTGGTCACAGTCGCCGATGACGGCGGATCCTCCGGCCGGCTGCGGCGCTCGCTGGGAATCCCACCGCCGGGGGATTTGCGGAATTGCCTGTCGGCGTTGGCGGAAGATGAATCGCTGCTGACGCAGCTGTTCCAATACCGGTTCGCCGAAGGCGATGGGATCGAAGGCCACGCATTCGGTAATTTGTTCGTCACCGCGCTGGCCGGGGTGACCGGGAGTTTCGAGCGCGGCCTGATCGAATCCGGCCGGGTGCTTTCAATCTGCGGCAAGGTGGTTCCTTCCACGCTGAGCAACGTCACGCTGGAAGGCGAGTTGATCGGTGCGCACACCGACGAGGTGCGCCGCGTCAGCGGCGAGGTCCAAATTGCAGCGGTCCCGGGAGCAGTGTGGCGGGTGTGGCTGGAGCCGGAAGAGGTGAGCGCTTATCCGGGAGCGGTGCAAGCCATCCTCTCAGCGGATTTGATCGTCGCAGGCCCGGGAAGCCTGTTCACCAGCATTCTGCCGAACCTGCTGATCCGGGAAATCCGCGAGGCGATCACCGCAAGCCGCGCGCTGAAGATTTACGTGTGCAACGTCGCCACCCAGCCTGGAGAAACCGATGGTTTCTCCGTGAAGGACCATCTGGACGCGATCGAACGGCACATGGGCTTGAAGCCGTTTCATGGAGTGCTGGTGAACGCGGTTCCCTCCTCCCCGCGCGAGGGTATGGAATGGGTGAGGGGGCCGATGCCCGAAGGCGGGGTGGTCGTCGTGGAAAAAGATCTCGCCGATGCCAGGCAGGCCGGGCATCATGATCCGCAGAAGCTCGCCGCCGCATTGATGGATCTCCTCGAACGGCGGACGACGCTCTTTCATATATAAACAACCTCCCAGTCCCTCCAAGGGTCGGGGATTTCATGCCGCTGTTTGGAAATTCCCAGTATTCATGAAGGAATACTGGTTTTTCAAGACCGTCAACTATCTTTCCTACTCAGGAGGAATACCATGGCTACAAAGGTCGGTATCAACGGATTTGGGCGCATCGGCCGGCAGGTGCTCAAGGCGATGATCGAGCGCGCCTCCCAGGATCTCGAAGTGGTGGCGATCAACGACCTGTTCGACGTCGACACCAATGCGCAC
>CAZFPL010000008.1:0-97241 GCA_964521085.1 uncultured Anaerolineales bacterium
TTGTGTCTCCGGATGTTTCCACGTTTTCATCGGCAAGCCAGCACTGCGTCTGAGTCCCCGGGACCTGCACCTGCCACCAGGTCCGATTCTGATTCCGGCCGACGATCGGGACATTCAATCCCTGCGGCATACTGGTTACGATGTCGTAATCAGTGCTTGGCCCGCGCCGGCAGTTGGTATTCTGCCTCAGCGTGGCGGTTGGGATGGATTGAGTCTCGGTGGCGGTGGGAGTGGCCGTCGTCGTCGCTGTCGCAGTGGAACGCACAGGCTCCGGATCTGCGATGATGAACATGCGTTGAGTGCTGTCCTGGCAGAGGGGTTCCCAGACGGTAAGGCCGGTCTGTGAACGCTCGCCGGAGAACCTCCAGAAGTAATATCCTTTCTGATTGAGATCGAAGCCCAAATCGGAAAGGCGGATGGCATTCGAAGCCATCCCTTTGCGGACGATGGTCTTGTCGGGGCCGATGACCTCGATGAACCAGCGGGTTTGATGTCCGGGGGGATCAGGTTGGGGTGATAGTTCAAACAGAACCTCGGTACCCGGTTCGAAAACCTTGCTGTCTTCGGGTTGGATCAGGGATGGATCGAGGAATTGTCCACAGGCGGATTGTGCGGGATGCTGGCCGCCTTGTTGTTCCAGCGGCTGCTCCATCTGTACGAAGGGCAGGGCCAGGATACCGGTTGCGATCCCGGCGCCGAGCAGCCCGCCAAGGAAAACCAAACCGATCCGCGCGAGTGATCCTCTCAGCCGCCGCCGCGACAGGAATGTGATGACAAGCATCAATCCACTCCCGGCGCCCGCGCCGCCGAGGATCCATGCCCAGGTCGTCCACGCAGAAATCTTCGCGCACAAACCGGCGCCGGCATTGCGGGAGAACTCCGAAGTATTCCCGAATGTGTCGGTGGCCGTGGCTGTAAGCTGTTTGCAGGCTCCGATATCGGAAAAACGGATCATGAAGGTGCCGTCGCTCAACGCGTTTGCGGAGGTAAGATACGTCTTCCCTTCGCCGTATCCGCTGGGATCGGGATCGGCCAGGAAGAGCTCAATCCGGCAACCCGGGCAAGCCGTGCCGGATGCATAGAGGCTGGCGGCGCCGGTGATCACGGGAGAGGCAATCCCCCGGTTGACGTAGTCCGAGAGGAAGGATATTCCCAATCCGCCGTTGGAAAATATGCTGTTCTGCGTGATGGTGATCTTGGTTCCTTCGTCCGATGCGGGCCCGGAGAAGATGGAGATGCCGTCCCCTCCGTTCCGGGTGATGACGTTGTTCTCGATGGAGAAGTTTTGAGCCTGGTCGATATTAATCCCGGCCGCGGTGTTGAAGGCGATCAGGTTCTGGACGCTCGGAAGGGTGCCGCCTCCGATTATTGAACCTTCGCCGCGGCATGAAAAATCAATTCCGACGTTATTCGGAATCGGAAGCGAACCGGACGCGTCGGTCCCGATTTTATTTCCGCGGATGATAAGCATATCGCTGCAAGAGTAGATCCCCGTTCCGTTTCCTGAAATCAGGTTCCCTGAACCAGGCTCATCCCCCCCAATGGCATTGTTATGGCTGCTGATCACGTGAATGCCCTGAAGCGAATTGGGCACTGCGGCGGTTCCTTCCGCATTGGTGCCGATATAATTATTCATTATGGAATTGCTGTCGGCATTCATATGAATATAGATGCCCGTGTAGTGGCCCGAAATGACATTGCGGTTTTCCGGACCTTCTCCTCCGATGTGGTTTCCATCGGAAAATATTTCGATGCCGATTACTTGATCGCCGAGCTTGGCTGTTCCGGCGAGATTAAGGCCGATCCAATTTCCAAGGATGGTTTGATGATCGCTATATATTTGTATCCCGACTTCGTTGCCCGAAATCAGATTTTCTCTGACCATGTTGTCCGAACCGGTCGAATAGAATCTGATGCCGGCTTGATTTCCGCGGGCGTTTCCTGTTGGTTCCACCCCGATATAGTTTCCCTCGATTCGATTTCGGTTGCCATCCACATAGATGCCGTCGACCGTCTCGGTTCCGACGATGCTCAACCCACGGATGACGTTATCATCGGTAGCAAGGACCAATCCAGCGCCGCGTTCCAGCGCGCGGAAATCGAGAACGACGAGAGGAACTCCTCCGAAGTAAGGGGAGCGGGTGCCGTCCAAGGTGGTCCCATTATCGAGAAGAGGAGGTAACGGGGTCTCCAAGAATATGGTGTGAACGCCTCCTTCTCCGAAGAGAAAGATGATCTCGTCCGGCCCGGGATTGGCATTGGCCGCCTGGATCGCTTCACGGAGAGAACAATGCCGGGTGTCGCACAAGCCATCGTCGATGTCGACCGTTGTATTTACGACCAGTGTGGATGCGCGGGCATGGATGGGGGGAGAAAGCCACCATAGGAGCATCCCGATCCCCAAAAACGCGAACAATTTTTGGAAATGATTTTTTACCATGGCTTTCTCCCAACTGTTCCGCCGATGACGTTCAGGCCATGCCATCACGGCGTACACGACCCTCCCGGCTGGGCGCCCTGCGGGCAGGGGGCGACACATTTGTCGGGTCCCTGGTTCTGCTTCACCCAGCAAGCGAACGGTTCCACTTCGACCACTGGTACTTGGTTTGTGTCTCCGGATGTTTCCACGTTTTCATCGGCAAGCCAGCACTGCGTCTGAGTGCCCGGTACCTGAACCTGCCACCAACTGCTGTTCTGATTTCGCCCGACGATGGGCACATTCGATCCGTTGGGGATGGTGGTCACCGCGTCATATTCGGTTCCCGGACCGCGGCGGCAGATACCGTTCTGCCGCAGCGTGGCGGTCGGCGCGGAGAGAGTCGGGGTGACAGTCTGAGTGGCGGTTGCGGTTGCGTCTGGCGCGACCGTCTCCGTTGCGGCGGGTTGAACAGGATGCGGCGAGGCGATTTGGAACATGCGTTGGATTGTATCGGTGCAGAGGGGCGTCCAGAGCATAGATCCGTTCTGTGAACGTTCGCCCTTAAGGGTCCAGAAATAAACTCCGGTCTGTTTGGGATCAAATCCCACCTCGGAAAGGCTGATGGAATTCGAGGTCAGTTCCTTGCTGATGATGTGGTTGCCGGGTCCGGTTACATCGAGGAACCAGCGCGTTTGCATTCCGGGCGGATCAGGTTGCGGCGACAGTTCAAAGAGCACGTCGGTGCCCGGGGAGAATATTGTTCCCTCCTCGGGGAAAAGTGTGGCCGCATCAATAAACTGCCCGCACGACGGCGAGGCCGGGGGAGCTTGCTCCCCCCTGTTCCAGTCGATTTGGACGACGGGCAGAGCAAGCAGACCGATGGCGATGATTGCGCCGAGAAGGCCGCCGGCGAGTCCCGGTACAAGCAGGGAGAAACCGGAAGGGGAACCCGGTCTGCGGGCAATAACGAGTACGAGGGAAAGTACGCTCCCGCCCGCCGCCCAGAGGATGATCCAGATCCAAACCAGAAGCGTAGGAGGCCGAATGCACACCCCCGCGGAAAACGACCTGGAAAACGTGGAGGTATTAAGATAAGCGCCGGTCGCCGTTGCCGTAAGCGTGTCGCACCGATCGAGCGTCCGCCCGAGGTCGGCCCGGAAGACGCCGCTTGAAAAGGCGTCGATTGAGGTCAGGAAGGTTTGGCCTTCCCCGAAACCGCTGGGATCGCGGTCGGAAAGGAAGATCTCGATGTGGCAGCCCGGGCAGGAGGTTCCTTCCACGGTTGTGCCGGTTACGGCGGTGATGACCGGCGGCTCGATCCCGTCATTGATTGCGGATGACTGAAATTGAATCCCCAACCCGCCGTTGTGGTATATGCTGTTTTCCATGAACAAATTGTGAACGGAGCTCCCGGATGACGTCGTCTCCAGAAAGATGCCGTCCATGCCGTTGGAGTGAACGGTGTTGTGCAAGATGCGCATGTTGCTGGAATCCTGCATATGGATGCCGTAGGATGTGTTAAAGGCAATCGGGTTGTTGTCATGAATCTGAAGTTCCCGCTGAATACCCACCACCCGGATCCCCACATTGTTGGGGATGCCCGCTGTGCCGGCCGCGTCGGTGCCGATGCGGTTGTTTCGAATCGAATTACTCTCCGCTTCGATCCAGATTCCGATGCCGTTACCCGAGATCAGGTTGCCGGCTTCCGGACTCCCGATGTCGTTCAGAGGCGTCAGGATTTTTAATCCAATTTCGTTTGGAACGACGGTCGCACCGGATAGATCGGTGCCGAGGATGTTCCCAAAAATATCGGCCGATCCGGCTTCGTCCTCGAGCGAGATGCCGATCCCGTTGCCGGAGATGAGGTTCCCCTCGTCCCGGCCGTAGCCGCCGATTAACAGTTCACGGCCGTGCTCGCTGAAGATGCCGTATCCCTGTCTACCCAAAGCCCTGTTCCCGGCCGCGTTGGTCCCGATCCGGTTGCCCCGGATGATGGACCGGTCGGTATCGGCTCGGATCCCATATTCGTTGCCGGAGATGAGGTTGCCTTCGACGACCGCCCGCGGTGATTCCCGGCACATCCCGTCGGGATAAGCGTCACAGCGGTTCGCCGCCAGATTGATTCCGATGTAATTGGGGATTACGGCGTCTCCCGCGGCGTTGGTGCCGATGTAATTATTCTGAATAACGGCGCCAAAATCGGCATCGATCCCCTCTCCATAATTACTGAAGCCCGAAATGACGTTCCGTTCCGCGGGCGACGAGCCGCCGATGATCAGACTGTTCACGGATCCGTAAGCGATGATGCCGAATCCCCTGGAATCTTCCGCGGCCCGGCTGCCCGTCGGGTCGGTCCCGATGAGATTTCCAAGAATCATGTGCCTAACACCCTCGCGGACCTGGATCCCAGTTCCATTGCCGGAAATGACGTTGTCGATGACATATTGGCTTTCACCGTCAAGCCAGATGCCGTCGCTGTTGCCCTGGACGCTTCCATCCGGAGCCAGGCCGATGAAATTCTTTTCGATGGTGTTGTTCGCGCCGTATACGTCGATCGCGCAGGCCGCATATCCTCCCGTAAAATTTATCAAACTCAATCCCCGTATGATGTTCCCATTGGAATTGATGGCGATCGCTACGATCAACTCCGCCGGACCGCCGTCCAAGACGATGACGGGCGTTCCGCGGGCGTTCAATCCCGAGCCGTAAACCAGATTGTTGACATATCCGGGCTGGGAATCCCCCGCAATCGTGGTGCCGCCGTCGCGGAGCGTGGGAAGCATCCCCGCCAGATGGATCGTATAGGGACCGGATCCGGGGATATTGAAATTGATGACGTCCGGTCCGTCGTGGGTGTTGGCCAGTTCGATGGCTGCCCGGAGCGTACAGTGAGCCGCCGTACAGCGGCTGTCGATGTAACTGTCGGAATCGTCAATGGAATTGACCGTGTAGGTGACGGCGCGGACGGGCGAGGGCGATGCCAACATGCCGGTCACAATCCCGAGAATAATGAAGGGCATTGCGATTCGAAAGAGTCTGGTCTTCATCGTCCCGTCTCCTTGGCACTTGCCCAAAGCGCGTTTGCTTGTCCGCTTCGGACTGTAATTGCTGAGACCACGGATTACACGGATGGAACTCTTTGGGCTTATTCCTTTGCTGAATTGGGTCTATCCGTGTAATCCATATCTCTTTATCCGTGTCATCCGTGATTTACGGTTCGCATGCGCCTCCCGGCTGGGCGCCTTGCGGGCAGGGGGCCACACACTTATCGGGTCCTTGCTGTTGTTTCACCCAGCAGCCGAGTGGTTCGGCTTCGACGATCGGCACTTTACTAGTATCGCCGGACGTCTCTACATTTTCTCCTGCCACCCAGCATTGGGTCTGGCCTCCCGGGACTTGCACCTGCCACCAGGTGCGGTCTGGGTTTCGTCCGACAATTGGCACGGTCGATCCCTTCGGCAGATTAGTCACAACGTCGTATCCAGTGTCCGGTCCGCGACGGCAGTTGGCGTTCTGCAGGAGGGTGGCGGTGGGCACTGTCGGGGTGACATCGGGCGGCGGCACGGTAACCAAAGGACCGAGGTCGGTTGGACAGATTCCGCCGGTCTGGTTGACGATGAAAGAATAGGCATCCGAGTAAGGTCCGTCTGCGTCTCCGGGCAGTTCTGCCTTTACCCTCCAATAGAACCGTTCGCACTCGCGCTCTCCCGTCTCCCCGGGCAGTCGGAGGTTTACACTTTCCTGAAATTGTGAGTAATTAATTTCACGGGTGAGGACAACAAGGGTGTCATCGGCCGAAAAATCCGGATTGCGGGAAACCTCCAGTTTATATCCCCCGGGCGCCAGACAGGGTGTGGGATCGTTCCACCCCAGGCCAACCGCGATCCTGCCGTCGGTTTCCATCCATATTCTGGCCACTTCTCCGTCTGCGGGGAACAATGGGATCGGGGCAAGAAAGGAGGTCGGGTCACTGGTACTGACCGAACAGATCGGGCCGATGAAGTACCCCGCCGTCTCCGACGTCTCCGGGGGGGCATACTCGCTGAAGGCTTTCACGCGCCATTCATAGAATGTTCCAGGCGTGAGCGCATCCGGAGGAGTCCAGGATCTCAGCGAACCGTCGATATTTTCTTCGAAAAGTATCCGGGAAGTCGACTCGGATGTTAAAAGCTGTATTTGGAAGTGATCGGGCTTGCAGCGACCCGGATAATCCCATACATGAGTGGGTGCAAGGTTGCTCACCACCTCGTATTCTCCGGGCCAGAACGGGATGGGAGCCACCAGGTCGTCTTCCAATCCGCAGGTTAGAAGGGTCGCGCAGTATATGACCGGCCGGCCGAGCAGATAACCGTCCGGGTAGGCAGAAGTGTTTTCGCTATTGTCGGTCGCAAAGACTTGAAATTCTATATTTCCGTTTTGCGTGCCGAGTTCAGTGCCGGCTTCGCTGCCCACGTTGATCAGGAAGCCAAACTGGCTGCCCATGCCCTCAAAGGTGCCGGAAACGGTATGCCAGTCGCCGACATAACCTTCCTCGCCCTGGTAGCGATACCGGACGTGGGTTTCCGAAATACGGGATGGATCCGGGTCCATGCCGGTATCCGATGGATCGAGAATCCTCGCGCCGATGTGCAATTGATTCTCGCCGCAGCCTGCGGGATAAAATACCACATCTTCGAGCGCCACGACGCCGTTTATTTCCGGCGGCGTGGTGTCCGTCGGCGTTGGGATGCAAGCACCAAGCAGGATGCTCAACAATGAGAATACCGCAAGGAGCTGTGAAAACCGGTTGGATAGTTCAGGTTTTGATTTCATCTTGCCTCCATGTATCCATCGACCGCACTCAAAACTCGGACGATAGATCGGGTTGTACGTTCATCTCGTCTCCTGCATATCGCCATCTAGAAAGCGGCCCAAGGAATTCACGGTTCGCACGCTCCTCCCGGCTGGGCGCCTTCCGGGCAGGGGGCTACGCACTTATCGGGCCCCTGCTGCTGCTTCACCCAACAACCGAGCGGCTCTGCTTCAACGATCGGTACCTTGCTCAGGTCGCCGGACGTCTCGACATTTTCTCCTGCCACCCAGCATTGGGTCTGGCCTCCCGGAACCTGCACCTGCCACCAGGTTTTCTCTGGATTGCGTCCGACGATTGGCACGATCAATCCCTTTGGCAGATTGGTTACGACGCTGTAATCGGTGCCCGCCCCGCGGCGGCAATTGGCGTTCTGCAGCAGCGTGGCGGTCGGCGGAGAAGCGGTCGGGGTGATGCCGGGAGTCGCGGTGGCCGTCGGTTCCAGGTGGGGAGACGGGCCGGGAATCGGAGGCCACAGGCATTCGCGTCGGATGTCGGTCCACATGTATCGCGGAGCCGACCACGGCCCGTCGTCGTCCGTCCCGGGCAGGTTCACCCGGACTCTCCAGTAGTAGACGGCGCATTCCTCATACGGAAATAAGTCATCAGAGGTCATGCCGATAAAAGCCATGTTTGTGATTCCGGATATATTCTTCGTGTATACCGTTGTATCGAAAGCAGGAGAGGTGGAGAATTGAACCGTGTATCCGCCTGCCGGAGTGCAAGGGCTGGGATCTTCCCATTCAACGGCAAAAAAGCCGCTGGTAAGGTGATACGCGTCGGGAGGGTTGAGCAGGATGGGCGGGAGAAGTCCGCCGGAGCCCTCGCATTGCGGGCCGGTATCGAATTGAAATTGATTGAACGTGGCCGGACCTTCGGTCCGTCCGGCTATGGGAACAATCACATAATAATAATGCGACGCCGGTTGAAGCGGCTGATCGGCCGGCACGGTGAAGCTCGTCACGTTGGACCAGCCTATAACTTCGATATCGAACTCGATATACCAGCGGGTGAAGATCCGGATTTCGTAATTCTCCGGACGGCAGTCCGGATCCGGGTAGGTCCAATGCAGCGTGGGCGTGAGGGTATCGATGATTATGTTGCGCGGGTCCGCATCCTCGATCGCCACCAGCTCCTCGGCGGTGCATATTCTGGAAGGCGTGGCGATCGGCGACGGAGTCGATTCGGGCCTGCAGCCGACGGCCAACAGCATGACCAACGCTGCACAAGGCCATCGCCGTAAAGTAGTCGAAAGGAATCCCGTCGAATCATTCTTCATGGATCCTCCTTTGGACACATTCCAAATTGTTCTCCATTCCGGGCGATAACAGACGCCCGGATTTGCTTGCAGGCCCAACCCGGCTTTGGAAACCCTCCGCCGGGCCGCGGGTGATACGGATTTAATATGGATTGCACGGATAGATCCGGGATAATTATTGAATTGGGATCTATCCGTGCAATCCGTGGTTTACGGTTCGCATGCGCCGCCCGGTTGTGCTCCCTGCGGGCACGGGGCCACGCACTTATCGGGACCCTGCTGCTGTTTCACCCAGCAGCCTAGCGGCTCGGCTTCGACGATCGGCACTTTACTGGTATCACCGGACGTCTCCACGTTTTCCTTGGCGAGCCAGCAATGGTTCAGGCTGTTCGGTATCCGCACCCACCACCAGGAGTTATCCGCATTCCGGCCGTCGATCGGCACCTCCAGACCCTGGAACAGGGTTGTCAGCGACCGGTACTCGATGCTTGGTCCGCTGCGGCAGTAGGCGTTGTGCAGGAGTTTGGCGGTGGGGGTTCCGGAACCCGGGGAGGGCAGGAATTGGAAGTCCCATCCGAAGTTGTTCTCGCGGCGGATATCCGCGTCACCAAGTGTAATTTCATACTCCCCCGTTTCGCAGCCGCGCACCGGAAAGGTGAAGCTGCCGGGGATGAGGACCGAGATGTTCGCTTCGGAAAGGGGATTGATCGAGACGCAATATGCGCCGGCGGCAAGTGGGCCGAACATATAATGCCCGCCCGAATCGGTCGTGGTCGTAGCCAGGCCCGTGGAGGGGCAGGGGCCTGCGCCAAGGTCGACGGTCACGCCTTCCAGACCGGGTTCTCCTCCTTCGAAGATGCCATTGGCTTCAAATCCGCCTCCGGGCACGGCGATGCAACCCGGGGGAACGATATCGGTGCTTGCATAAGGAACGGCACATAGGTCGTGCCACACGTGGCCGTCGATCCAGCTGGACGGTTCGCTGGAGGTGCCCCCGCCTGGACCTCCGCCGGGGATCGGGAAATCGAACGGCGGGATGGGGGTGATATGGGTCACCGGGAGGGTCGTGCATGCGCTGGTCCGGATGGTGAACGACCAGGTTTCCGACCAGGGGCCGTCTTCCGAGTCAACCCGGTCGCGCAGGTCGATTTTCACTCTCCAATAGTAACGAGTGCAGTCCGAAAGCTCGGATGTCGTCCAAGGCGGTTGGACTCCCAGATAAGGGAGGACGCTGCTGACCTCAATCGGATCGGTGAAGGTCGGCGTCTCGGATATTTGCACCTTGTAATCGCCGGGAGGGATGCAGGTGGTCGGATCGTCCCATTCAAACAAGGGAGTCCGGATATCCCAAACGGATCCGTCCGGCGGGTAAAGCAAAACCGGAGCCGACATTGTCCCCGGACTGATCACCACGCACTCTGGTCCGGTGCGAAAGATACCCCAATCGACATCAGGGGTCTCGTCTCCAACACCGGCTTGGATCGACCAAATATACATCGTTCCGGTATCCAATGGATCGGGAGGGATCCATGATCTCAGGGATCCGGGAATTCGAACATCTGCAACGGCGGGGGGCATGTATGTCGCAGGCCAATTGGTATACAGGCGCAGCTGAAAATACTCGGGGTCGCAGGATGAATCGGAAAAAGACCACTCGAGGGTCGGTGACAATGAATCGATAAGGACGCCCCAATCCGCCTCCGGCCCTCCCGGTGTCAGGGTTTCGGCTATTCCAAGATGGTCCGGCGAACAGGCCGGCAATCCTCCTTTTGAGACCGGACGGCACGCACCCAGGAACACGACCATCCCTGCGAGCGCCACTGTGCGGAACCTGCCGAGAAAAGTCCGAGGTCGAATCCTGTTGATCATTTTTCCTCCTATGATTCCTGCCTTGTTCACGGAATGACCGCTTTTCATACCGGCGCGGAGTCGGCAGGCGGAACTCCGCTAGCCGGGATAATATGAAATGAATAATGGGATAAGAATTATCGTATTAGTAGAAAGGAAAGTAACTAGATTGAGAATAGCATAATAAAGACAAGTCGGCTTACATAAAACCTACACAAAACCTCTTAGTGCCGCCGAACTAAAACCAGCCTGGGTTATGGGCGTTGCAGCCGATTTTTCAGCCGATCCTCCGGCTTTCATTCCATGGCAGGAAAGATCGAAATCGATCTATTATGAAGAGAAAGCGCAGGATGAAGCCGGTCACCCATTGTTTTGGCTGGTCCGCCAGAAACCGGTGTCAGACCCGGCGATAAGGAACGAGGGAGTTGGGTTCTTATCACCTATACTTGCGCGGATTTCTTTGGTAACCTACCCATTGCAGGATGGGGGCCTGCCCAAAGCGCAAGCGACACAGGAGGCATGGATGAAAATCGCAGTCATCGGCGGCGGATCCACCTATTCACCCGAGCTGGTCAACGGTCTCCTCGAGCGCACGGTGGTCCTGCCCGTGCGCGAACTTTGGTTGGTGGATATCGATGCAGAACGGCTGGAGATCGTGGGTGGATTCATACGGCGGATGGTCGCCGCCGCCGGCAGCCCGTTTTCGGTCGAACTGACGGACGATTACAAGCAGGCCGTCGCGGGCGCTTCCTATGTGGTGACCCAGCTGCGCGTCGGCAAGATGCCCGCCCGCCGGGAGGACGAATACCTCGGCAAGCGCCACGGCCTGATCGGCCAGGAAACAACCGGCGTCGGAGGGATGACCAAAGCCCTGCGGACGATCCCTGTGATCCGCGGGATCGCCGCGGAGATGCGGCGAGTCGCACCCGGAGCGGTGCTTGCCAATTTCACAAATCCGGCCGGCCTGGTTACGCAGGCGCTGACCGACGTGCTGCCGCACGGACAGGGGATCGGGGTATGCAACGTACCCATCACCACCCGGATGAGCATCATCAAGCGTTTGGAAAAGATGACCGGAGCCAAAATCGATCCTGCGCGGACCCAGCTCAATACGCTGGGATTGAACCATCTCTCCTGGCATCGGGGATTCACGCTGGACGGAGAGGACCTGTGGGGGCAGATCCTCGCGGAAACGGTAAAAGAACTGAGAGCGCAACCGGACCCGGAATGGGATCCGGATTGGATCGAGAAGAACCGCCTGCTTCCGAACTATTATCTGCAATACTACTACCACACCGAAAAGAAACTCGCCGCCCAGGAGAAGTGGCCGCCTTCGCGCGCCGAGGAGGTGATGGAGGTTGAAAAGCGGCTGCTGGCGGAATACGCCGAACCGGACCGCACTGCGCCGCCCGAGGATTTGAAAAAACGGGGCGGAGCATACTATTCCACCGCGGCGACACAACTGATCGCCGCCCACTACGCGGGGAAAGGGGAAGTCCACGTCGTCAACATTGCCCACAACGGCGCAGTAGAAGGCTGGCCGAAGGATTGGGTGCTCGAGATGCCGGTCAACGTGACGCGCGGATCCGTGCAGCCGATCCCCGCGCCGCCGCTGCCAAAAATGTGCTACGACCTGATCGCGCGGGTCAAGGAATACGAACTGCTTACCGTCCAGGCGGCGATCCATGGAGATCGCAAGGCGGCCCGGGGAGCGCTACTCGCCCATCCGCTGGGTCCGGGTCCGGATCGGGTGGACGCGGTGCTTGACGATATGCTGGAGACGAACCGGCACCATCTGCCGTTGTTCTGGGAAAAATAGAAGCACAGAATCCGGGATTTCGAAAATTTTAAACCGCTTCCGAAGGGATTGGATTTTCCAGTAATGACATCACAAAAAATCCTCCTGGGCGTCGATATCGGCGCCACCAAAACAAGGGCGCTCCTGGCCGACGAGAACGGCGCGGTTCTCGGTTTCGGCCTGGCCGGTCCCGGAAACCATGAAACGGTGGGATATCCCGGCCTGACGGCGTCTGTGCGATTTGCGCTTGAGATGGCCTGCGCGCAGGCCGGGGCGGCCGAGGCGGATATCCTGGCAGCCGGATTCGGGATTGGCGGGCTGGATTGGGATTCTCAGGAAGCCGACACCCGCCGGGCGATCGGGGAAACCGGTCTGCGGTGTCCAATGCGGCTGGTGAACGACACCATTCTGGGATTGGTCGCCGGCGCTCCGGAAGGCTGGGGAGTGGCGGTGGTTTCCGGGACGGGCTGCAATTGCTGGGGATGGACCAAGGACCGCACCCGCATCGGGCGGGTGACCGGCGGCGGGATACAAATGGGGGAGGGAGCGGGCGCAACGGAACTGATCGCCGAGGCGGTCAAGGCGGTTGCCCGGTCTTGGACCAAACGGGGGCCTGCCACCGTGCTGGCGGATGCGTTTGTGGCGTGTGCCGGCGCGCGGGATCTTACCGACCTGCTGGATGGAATGATGGAAAACCGCTACGAAATGAACGCCTGCTCCGCGCCGCTGATCTTCCAAGCGGCCGCGAAGGGCGACCCGGTCGCCGCCGGACTGGTGGAGTGGGCCGGAACGGAATTGGGGGAAATGGTGAATGCGGTCGTCCGTCAATTGGATTTCCAGGAATTGGAATTCGATGTAGTGATGATCGGAAGCATGTTCGACGGCGGACCGGCCCTGGTGGACGCGATGCGCCGAAAAGTGGCTGCACTGGCGCCGCATGCACGCTACATCCGCCTGGCCTGCCCGCCGGTGGTGGGAGCCGCAATCCTGGCGATGGAACGGGCCGGCATCCCGGTCTCGGCAAAGGCAAAAGAGCGGCTTGCCCGGGAAACGATCGCGCATATGTAACCGGTCCGCAGCGGGCCATTCTTCATCTCTATAAAAGGAAAAACGACCTTATGGAATCGGTGCTTTGGAAAGAAATCCACGAACAACCGGAAGTCATCCGGAAACTGATCACGGAAGAACATACTCAAATTCTCCGATTGGGGCGCGAGCTTCGGGAAAAGTCGTGCCGCTTTGTGTACCTCGCAGCTCGGGGGACTTCCGACAATGCCGCCCGCTACGGACAATACCTCTTCGGCGGGATCAACCGGCTGCCGGTGGCGCTTACGGCTCCTTCCCTCTTCACCACCTATCGGACTCCTCCGCGACTTGGGGATGCGCTGGTCATCGGCATTTCGCAATCCGGGCAGTCGCCGGATATTGTTGAGGTGCTGGAGGAGGCGCGCCGGCAGGGGGCGCCGACTATTGCGATCACCAACGACGGCAATTCGCCGCTGGCTCTGGCGGCCGAGCACGTCCTCCTCCTCGCGGTCGGCCGCGAGCAAAGCGTTGCGGCCACCAAGACGTACACCTCGCAACTCGCCGTGCTGGCGATGCTTTCGCTGGCGATGGAGGATCAATTAAAGGAGGAAACGCTTGCGCCGGTCGTGTCCTGGATGGAATCCGCTTTGCAGGCGGAGCCACAGGCGCAGGCCGCCGCCGAACGAATTGCGGATTCCAACCGCGCAGTCGTTTTGGGCCGCGGTTATCACTTGTGCACCGCGCACGAAATCGCGCTGAAAATCAAGGAGCTTTCCGGCGTGGAAGCCGAACCGTATTCCACCGCGGATTTCAAACACGGACCGATCGCGATGGCGGAAGGCGGTCTGCCCGTGATCCTCGTTTCGGTGGGCGCCACTTTCCGGCAGGAAATGGTCGAGTTGGCGGATCTTGTCCGGTCGCAGGGCGCGCGCGTCCTTCCCGTCGCCGACGAACTTCCCGGCCTCCAGCCTGCGGATTCCTGGATTCCCCTTCCGCCCGGGGAACCCGAATGGCTGACGCCCATCGCGGCGATCATTCCCGGACAGCTTTTAGCCATCCATCTTACGCGGGCGCGCGGATTGGACCCGGACCGGCCGCGGCATATCCGCAAAGTAACCCTTACGCATTGAATGGAGGAGAAAATTTTTTATCGTAAACAGAAACCGGTGAAAAAAGCCGTCATGCTAAGCGAATCATCTATGCACACGTTGTAGATCCTTCGCTACGCTCAAGGTGGCATATCCAGAAGTGTGATCTATAGAACAATCTTCACCACAAAGACACCAAGACAAAAAGGAAAAATCTTTGTGTCTTTGTGCCTTGGTGGTAAATGAGATTGTTTCAGACCAGGGCTGAAAATGGAAAAAACGAAGTACCTGATTGTCAACGCGGATGATTATGGCCGCACCCCGGGTGTCTCCCAAGGCATCCGTGAAGCGCATTTGCATGGGATTGTCACCTCGACCTCGGCACTCATGAATATGCCTTGGATCGAAGAGGATTTGCGGATCGCGATGCGGGAAACTCCGGATCTGGGATTGGGCGTGCATCTGGTGCTCACTTGCGGAACGCCGTTGCGATCGCCCGATTTGGTGGAAACCATAACCGGCGGACATGAGAGTTTTCCGAAATTGCAGGATTTGGTGCAAAAATTAACGGGTGTGGATCCGGAACAGGCAGCCGCCGAATGGGATACGCAAATTCAGCGGTTCATCGAGCTCACGGGACGGAATCCGGATCACCTGGATTCGCATCATCATGTGACCTTTTTTACCGAGGAGTTGTTTTCGAAGTTCCTGGATCTGGCGCGGCGATACAGTTGCGCGATTCGGATCCCGTTTCCAACCCAGTCGGGCTATTGCGACGGCCTGCCGCAGCAGTTTTCCGACGCGGTGATGGAATTTGTTCCGCGGTTGACACAGCAGGATGCGCCGTCCAAGCCGGATTGGTTTATCGGCACTTTCTATGATGAACTAGCCACGTCCGAACAGCTTTTCCGGATCCTGGACCAAATGGAAACCGGTGTCTCCGAGATGATGTGCCATCCCGGGTATGCGGACGAGGCGCTCCTGAATGGCTCGGCCTACAGCAAGCCGCGAGAACGCGAGGTGCGGATCCTGACCATGGATTCGGTCCGGCAGACTTTTGTGGAACGCGGGATACGGCGGATTAATTTTTCTGCACTTACACAATTGCCCAAATAGAAAAAATTAAACGGAAAAAGAAAAAACCTCCTTTTATCTTGGGAGGTTTTTATATCCTTTCGATAATGGCGTGTCTTATTTCATGCTTTCAGCGATGGCGGTCAGATCGGTGTGATCCAGCCTTCCGCCAAACGCGGATGACCTGGTGAAAGTCATCATCAGTTTCAAGCCTTCCTTTGTCCAGATCAGCGCTTGCGCCAATTCGTTGGAAAGGATTTTCCCCGTCAGATCATCGATCCTGACTTCCTCGGCCGTCGTCGGTTCCTGATGCCGCGAGGTCAAAGCGTAAAACATCCACTCAAGTTCGGCCGGAATGGATATTGGCATCTCATAAATATAAAGATCTGCAACCGACCGCCGGTCTTTGATCAGGCAATATCTAACCGTCACAAAATCCGCAAGATAAGGCGTATATCCTTGAGACAGGGCTTGATCATCATGATGATAGCTTGCGCCGCAAAATTGGAATTCCTTCGGGAGGAGTCCGGGTTCGAGAATGTTGTATCCGGCCTGTTGTTCGACGGGGGGCGTATCGAAACCGGCTAGGGTATCGATGCCATTTGAAATGGAGACCAGGTTCTCCGCAAAGTCGATCAGTTTTTCTTTCATCCCCTCCTTGGGGGCTTGCTCGACGGAAATCTCAAACCACCGGCTGCCTTCCTTCCAGCGCAAACGGTAATACGGATCCTCTGAGTACCACCATTTCCCTGCATTCGGAGAATTCGGCTGTGAGACCCAGTGCCCGGCGGCATATTCGGCCGGATACGGACCCACCTTAACCGCTTGAACGGCATCCTCCGCGACCCCGCACCAGGGCTCCGGACATGAGGATGGAAACTCTCCGAGGCCCTGGTTGATCTGATAAAAGACTCCGTCCGCGTGGAATGATAGGAGGACCTCGGGCAAATTGCGGTCTACATACAGGAAGTCGAATATCACCTTCAAACGGTCCGCCGGGAAGGATCGGATCTCGAAGCCGGCTTCGGCCTCGGCATTGATCAGCTGGCACGGGAAGGTCGAAGACAGGGGGGCGATCATCTCGCCGCATAAATCCATATTGACGGCGGGAATGGGTTCCACGATCACCAGACTGATGGGAATGGAATGGGTGGGTACCGGTGTGCGGGTGGGTTCGAAAGAAGGAGGAAAATATTTTTCGGTTGTGGTTGCAAAGAATCCGATGATCTGTTGAGCGAGCGCCCGGCCCTGGGGGGTGAACACCAGCAGGAATACGAAAACCACGATCGCGATTCCCGCGCCTGCGTACATCCGGCGGTGAACCGCTGCAGAGGGGGTCCACTGCGCGCGATCCATTCGGCGGTAAAAAGACTGCGACGGCGTCGGTTGAAAATCATGCATTCGTTCTTCAATGGTTTTCAAGGACATGCTATTTCTCCTGAGACCGCGGCCAGTCCCTGTGCAACCGGTCGAGTGTCCGCCGGATAGTCACGGACACGGTATTATCGGGAATGCCGAGATGATCCGCTATTTGATGGACATGCCAACCAAGCATATAGCGCAAGACAAGCATCTCTCGTGGACCGTCGGGAAGCGATTGCAGCATCCGGAGCAATTCGGATTGCTCCTCCCCGGACGATACAATCTCTTCCGGACCGGGATCCTGATTGGCAAGTTCCGCAGGTGGATTTTCTTCCCTTGCGGGATGCGTTTTTCGCCGGCGGTACCGGTCGATCACCAGCCGGCGGGCGATCGTGAGCAGCCAACCGGTTGCGGCTCGCTCATCCCCGTGGAAAATGCGACGTGTTTTCCAGGCGCGTGAAAAGGTCTCAGCGGTCAGATCTTCCACTTCGGCGGCCGGACCGCCGGTCAATCCGTAGAGGTATCGAAAAACCGACAAGTGAGCGTGTTCAAACAAAATGCTGAATCCGGACGACGTGGAAAATTGAGCATCGGTGATTTCGGGTTTCGATGAATGGAAGAGGTTTCGGAATCGATCTGCCAAAACGGCTCCTTTGACAGGCAAGCATTGTCACTATAGTAAACGCAATCCGGCAATAAATCTGACAAAACACTTGACGACTGGAGTCGGAAAGAAAACCCCTGTTATTTCAGCCTTTTTTCCCCTTTCTTTCAATCGCTTGACAAGGGGTTGATAATCCGCTAATATATCCAAGACGGATATATCTGTTAGGGATATATTCTTAAAAAAGGAGAAGAGGCTATGGCAGACAAGTCGAGTTCGTATCCGCCATTGACCCCGGCGGTTTTCCACATCCTAATATCTCTGGCGGACGGGGAAAAACACGGGTACGGTATCATGAAGAATGTGGAGACGCAGACCCGAGGGCAGATAAAAATGGGCCCCGGCACGATGTACGGTTCGATCAAACGCATGCTGGCGGCGGGGCTGATCGAAGAAACCGAAGAGCGTCCGGATCCGGAGTTGGACGACGAACGGCGGCGCTATTATCGTCTGACCGCCGTTGGACGGAAAGTGGCGGTTGCGGAAACGGAACGCCTGTCGCAAGTCCTGAAAATCGCCCGTCAGAAACATATCATGGTTTGCTCATAAAAACGGAGTTTATCGATGAAACCCAATCCCACGATTGACCTATCGCGCCGTTTCTACGCCGGATTATTGAAGCTTTACCCGCGGGAATTCCGCGACGAATTCGGTCAGTCCATGTTGCAGCTCTTCACCGACCAATGCCGTTCCGTGATGCGAGAAAACGGAACGCGTGGAATGGTATCTCTTTGGTTGCGAACGATTTCGGATTTGTTCGTGAGTCTCCTCCGCGAGCATCTTGTACCATCGCGCGCGTCGCTGGGGCTGCTCGAGGCGGTTCCGAACAAGCCGCTGCCCTGGAAGGGCGTCGCCCTGGTCCTCATTCCCGGGGTTGTGTTCATGGTCGGGCAGATCGGCCAGCTGGCGGGGGAGGATTGGTTCTTCCTGCTCGTTCGCCGCGCGGCGTATTTCCTGATCGTTCCCGTTCTGCTGGTCTGGTTCGTTAAACGCAAATTCCCGATCTGGGGGTTGATCCCGCTCGGCATGTTTTACCGTACCCTATTCGAAGTCGGGTACCGCATCCCATCCTTGCTGTCGGAAAATATCACGAGGATATTCGAATCACCCAACACACTGGCTGCGAAATTGCATAACGTGTATCCGCCGATAATGAAGATTCTGGGTGATGTACAGTATTTTCTGAAAGCCCATTCAAAGGACATTCAAATCTTCATTACCCTCGTCCTGCTGGGGTGCGCGACCGTGATGATCCTGCTGATCATCCGCCGCCAAGGGTATCCGCGCGCAGCCCGCGCCTGGACGGGCGCGGTTCTCTTCCTGACTCTGCTTCAAATGCTTTCCGGTTTTCTCAGTTATTGGGTGGACAATAAATGGCCTCTCGATAAACTGATCTATTCGACGGATTTCAGAAGCATCATCGGAGTGGAATTGGGCATCGCGTATGATTACTTTACCCTTTATTTCGGCTTTTTTCTTCTGATCTTAATCGGCGCTTTGCTGGCACAGCGCCACGGACGGATGGCGCTTCTGCTCCCCCTGGGATACCTTATTCCAACCGTCGTCCTGGGACGGTTCGGATACGATGACAGCATGCCGTACCTGTTGATTTCCGCCAGCGTTATTGTGTTTGTCTATCGTGTTCTTGTTTCCCTGCTCGCCCCGGTTTGGATCGTACGCTCCGCCACCGATGCCGGTCAGAAACGCGCCGGGACCGTCGGATTGACCGTTGCGGTTGGAATCCTCGTGGTGGCCCACATTGGGTATCTGATCTATTGGATCGTGTCCGACGGCTGGGAATGGAATGCGCTTAATGTCTATTACACCTTTTCACCGGAATTAATTACGCTGGCGGGAATTGCACTGGCCGTGTCGCTGTATGGTCCAAACAGCGTCGCGCAACCGAAGCCGGGATGGAGACCGGCGGGGCAGGAAATATAGCCCGTTCGAGGAACAGTCTCTTTTCCCCCCGGATGATGTTTTTCCGGGGTTTTTTATATTTTCACTGCGGATCATTGGATACGATATCCGGGAGTACAATCCGCTTAGCGATACGATCCTGGAGGATGGACAATGGCGGATATGGAATCTGTTTCTGTGCTGAGTTTGGCGAAAATGATCGATCACTCGCTGCTGCACCCGACCATGACCGATAAGGACATCCTCGCCGGGTGCGATCTGGCGAAAAAATACCGGACGGCAACGGTATGCGTCAAACCGTATGCCGTTCCCATGACGCGCGACGCGCTGGCCGGATCCGGAGTGGGCGTCTGCGCGGTGATCGGATTCCCGCACGGCAACAGCACGACCGCGATCAAGATCGCCGAAACGATTCAAGCCATCCAGGACGGCGCGGCCGAAATCGACATGGTGATAAACATCGGGAAGGCAGTCGGGGGTGATTGGGAATATGTGTCCCGGGAAATCCAGGTGGTGAACGATGCGTGTACGGCTGGGAATGCCATCTTGAAAGTCATCTTCGAGACGGATTTCCTTTTGGACGGCCAGGTCATCCGGTTGTGTGAGATCTGCTCGCAATTACAGGTGGCATTTGTGAAAACTTCCACCGGATACGGATTTGTCAAACAGCCGAATGGATTCTATGCCTACCGGGGGGCGACAGAGGACATTGTAAAATTAATGCGTGAGCACACGGAACCTTGCGTTCTACTCAAAGCGGCGGGCGGGATACGGACTTTGGATGAGATGCTGCGTTTCCGCGCGCTGGGCGCCGCGCGGATCGGTGCGACCGCGACCGAATCCATTCTGGAAGAAGCCAAGCGGCGCGGATATGGGTGATCTGAAACACCGGAACTTGGAAACCCGATCTCATCCCATCCGGTATCGGAAGCCGTCAGCATTTCGATCATGATGCGATCTGCGCGATCGAAGATTATTGTCGATGGGGATCAGGAAACCGCCGGGCGGCGGATCCTTTTCCCTTATGCCAGGATGCGTCTTGAGTATAATGAAAAATCGATAATCATTCCACGTTGCGGCCGGCGCAACGGATCCAACGAGGATCGAGCGCAGGATGGATAATCCGGTGACGCAGCAAGATGAACTTAAGGGGGAATCCACGAACGCCCGGCGGCGTCCAACCCTGGGTTTTCTCTCGGCGAATATTCATATTGGAACCGGCCGTTCCCTCTGGCCGGCCATCGTCCGCGCGGCGGAACGCCATAATGCCAACCTCATTTGTTTTCCGGGCGGCGGCCTCCGCGCCTCGGGCGGATTCGAAGCGCAACGCAATGCCATTTACGATCTGGTGAATCCCGGGAGCGTGGACGGCCTGATCAGTTGGTCGTCCACCCTGGGCGGGGTGCTCGAGCCGTCCGTGGTGGCGGATTTCCACAGCCGGTTCAAACCCCTGCCATTGGTCAGCCTGGCGCAGCTCATGGCGGACGTGCCGACGGTGCTGGTCGACAGTTATAACGGCATGCGCGCCGTTTTGATTCATCTGATTGAAGTTCACGGATACCGCCGCCTGGCTTTCATCCGCGGCCCGGAACGCCACTTCTATGCGCAGGAGCGTTTTCGGGCGTACACCGAAACGCTTCAGGCGTACGGGATCCCCTACAATGCCGCGCTTGTCACGCCCCCCATGCAATGGGAATCCGGCGCCGAGGCGATCCGCCTGCTCTTGGATGAAAACCAGTTGCGGCCGCGGATCGACTTCCAGGCGGTCCTGGCGGTGAGCGACCTGCTGGCGCTCGAAGCTTTGAAGGCTTTGCAAAACCGGGGGATTCAGGTGCCGAGCGAGGTGGCGCTTTCGGGATTCAACGATTCCACGGAGAGCCGCCTGTCCACTCCGCCGCTCACCTCCGTTTCGCTGCCGTTTGCGGAGCAGGGGGCGCGGGCGGTGGAGATGGTGTTGGCTCAACTCGGCGGCGAATCCGTTCCGGAGAAGGTGCTGCTTCCCTCCCGGCTGGTCATCCGCCAATCCTGCGGCTGCCCCTCGGCCGCCGTGGTGCTGGCGGCGGCCAGGTCGGCGGCCGTGGAAGGTTTGGATTTTCCGATGGCAATGGCGGCTTTCCGGGAACGGGCGCTGGCAGACATGGCAACGGCTTTGCCGGATGCGGGGGAACAGATTTCTGTTTGGGCGAAAAATCTGTTGGATGCGTTCCAGGCCGAACTGCAAGCCGCGCCCGCCGGTTGTTTCATTCCGACTTTGGAAAAGGTCCTCGGTCAGGCGGTGGCGTCCGGCTCGGATCCATCCGCCTGGCAGGGATTGATCTCGGCTCTCCGGCGGCGGGCGCTGCCGTATCTCGCTCCCCCGGCGCGAGCTTTCGCGGAGGATCTCTTCGGCCAGGCGCGGGTTGTGGTCAGCGAAACCACCCAGCGGATGCAGATCTATCTGCAATGGCAGGCGGAACGGCAAACCGCACTGCTGCAGGAAATCGGGCAGGCGCTGATCACCACCTTCGACATCGCCAAGCTTGCGGACGTGCTTGCCGAAAGCCTGCCCCGGCTTGGGATCGCCAGCGGATACCTTGCGCTGTATGAACAGCCGGCCTTGTCCCTGGAATATTCCCATCTGATCCTGGCCTATAACGAACACGGGCGCGCACCTCTGGAAATCGGCGGACGGCGGTTTCTCTCCCGCCGGTTGCTGCCGGAAGGAATGCTGCCTTCCGACCGGCGATTAAGCCTGGTCGTGGAACCGCTTTATTTCCAGGATACCCAGATCGGATTTGCGTTGTTTGAAATCGGGCCGCACGACGGATCCGTTTACGAAATCCTCCGCGGCCATATCAGCAGCGCACTCAAAGGCGCCCTCCTGTTCCAGGACGCCCAACAGGCGCGCCTGGCGGCCGAAAAGGCCGACCAAATCAAGACCCGTCTGCTGGCGAATGTCAGCCACGAATTGCGCACCCCCCTGAATATCATCCTGGGCCATACCCGGAATGCCATGGACCAATCCGGAAAGCCCGATTCGGCCCCCGGTTTATCGGACGATCTTCAACACATTCAAAGTAGCGCCGAGCATCAACTCCGCGTGATCAACGACCTGCTCGATCTCTCCCGGGCGGAGATCGACGAGTTGGATCTGCATCCGGAACTCCTGGAACCTCTGCCGCTCCTGGTGGAGGTCTACCAGAGTATGTCCGGACGGGCGGATATTTCCACGGCGGTGAAATGGAATTTACGGATTCCCGACCAGCTTCCGCTCATCCAGGCCGATCCCGTACGGCTCCGCCAAATCCTTCTGAATCTATTAAGCAATGCCAGGAAATACACCGAAAAGGGAACGATTACATTGGGGGCGGAGGTTGCCCCGCCTTTTCTGCACCTATGGGTCGAAGATTCCGGGATAGGAATTCCCGAGGATCAACAGGAACATATCTTCGAACCGTTCGGAACCGGGGAACATACCGGCGAGACGCCGCCCGGGATCGGGCTGGGGCTCTCCATCACGCGGCACTTGGTGGCGCTGCACAACGGTTCGATCAAAGTAGACAGCCGTCCTGGAAAAGGCAGCACGTTCCACGTCTTTCTGCCGCTGCCGCGAATTGACGGTCCGGCCTCCCCGGCGTTTGAAACTGCCCAACCGGTCCTGCTGCTGCTTTCCGCTTTCGATCCGCCGGCCGAAGAAATAGTCGAATTAAGCCGCCGCCAGGGATTAGAAATCCGCCGGCTGCGCGCTGGAGGAGACTGGGAGAAGGAACTGACAGGCGTTCGGCCTGTGGCCTTGGCCTGGGATCTGGGCGGCATACAATCGAGCGATTGGACGATGGTGCGCCGGTTTCGCACCCATCCACTTTTAAGTCAGGCACCGGTCATCCTGTATGGGCAAGCGAAAAAAGAGCAGGGGAACGAAGCGGGGTTGACGTTGGGGTTAACAAGTTTCCTGGACAAATCCGCCGGAATTCAGGCGCTGATGGAAACGTTCCACACCGTGAGACCCGCTTCGACCGCCGGTCCGGTTCTGATCGTCGACGACGATCCGAAAGTACGCGCGTCGCACCAGGAGGTTGTTCTCAAGGGATTGCCGGGTTTCCCTGTCCGCACCGCAGCCGACGGCAAAGCCGCCCAGGACGCCATGCGCGCGGAAATCCCCAGCCTGGTCATTCTGGATTTAATCATGCCCGGAATAGGCGGTGAGGAAGTCCTGGAATGGATGCGGGCCGATCCGAGGCTGCGCACGGTGCCGGTGATCATCCTCTCCAGCAAATTGTTGAATTTGGAGGATGTCAAGCGGCTGGAACGATACGCGCGGGTAACCTTCCAAA
Source organism: uncultured Anaerolineales bacterium (assembly GCA_964521085.1). Lineage (GTDB taxonomy): Bacteria > Chloroflexota > Anaerolineae > Anaerolineales > RBG-16-64-43 > JAFGKK01. Next base: position 23,620 of record CAZFPL010000008.1, read on the forward strand.
GCAAAGGGATCCTGACCGAGGGAGAGACGATCGCCGCGTTGAACCGGGCATTGTTTGGAACCGACACTCTGCCCCAGCACACTTCCGCGCTGGTAAAACGGACGGTTGCATTCCTGCATCAAAATTATTCCCGGCCGCTTTCCCGCTGGGAGTTGGCGAAAGCACTCGGGATCAGCGAAGACTACTTAAGCCGGGTATTCAACCGGGAACTCGGTCTTTCACCTTGGGATTATTTAAACCGCTACCGCATCCTGCAAGCCAAGACGCTGCTGCAGAATACGTCGAACAGCATGCGGATAATCGCCCACCAGGTGGGCTTCCGCGACCAATCCTATTTCAGCCGTGTATTTCACAAGTTTACCGGGCAATCCCCGCAAAATTATCGCGACAATCCCGAAGGATAAACGTCCTGATGTAAGCTCTTCCAACAGATGAGAGACCGCTCGTTCGGATTCTTACGGCCTACCGGGAACAATAACGGCGAAAGTCCCGGTTTTCAGGCAAGAATCGCTCCCTTCCACCTGCTTGATTCAAATCGCACTTCCTCTGAATTCCGCTTTTCCTACGGGCATCCGGGCCTGTGAAAATGGATCACCGACATCCGGGAAAGTGGTAGATTTATAAGCAAATACCATTGCTATTCCTCGCTTATTAAATGGAAGGAAGGTGAGAGGCATGTTCCCTCCCTTCGCGACAGGCTTACCCCGGCAGCCGAATCACAGCCCGCCCCCCGGAACGAGCCGCTTTTTTCCATGCAAAGCGCGCCAGAATCCAAAAGGAGGTTTTTATAATGAATCCAAGCGAAACCAATCGTTCTTCTTCCGCACGGCAGGATTCCAAAGTGACAGAAAAAACGGCAATCCAATCTGCGGCTGTACCGGTCAGTGAGATTGAGATCCCATGGCGGGAGAGGCTCCGGCGCTTAGGGCGCGCCATGTGGCGGCACCGCTGGCTTTACATCATCGTATTACCCTCCCTGCTCTTTTTTGTCGTGTTCAAATACTGGCCTTTGTTTAACGCGCAGATTGCATTCAAGGATTTCAAGCCGGCGTTGGGCGTGGTAGCCAGCCCGTGGGTCGGCTTCAAGCACTTAGAGGCCTTCTTCAATTCCTATTATTTTTCACGGCTTATCGGGAACACGCTGTTCTTCAGCGTCGTGAAGCTTATCCTGGGAATGCCGACGGCGATCATCCTCGCCAATGCGCTGTATGAAACGCGCTTTAATTTCTTCCGGTCCATCGTCCAGACCGGCGCCTACATCCCGCACTTCCTCTCGTGGGTCATCATGTTCGGCGTGCTGCTGACGATGCTTTCTCCCAGCGATGGGCTGGTTAATGAAATCATCAAGGCGTCCGGAGGGAAATCGATCTCATTTCTCACCTCGCCAAAATATTTCCGCTGGGTGGTGATCTTTTCCGACATCTGGAAGGAGACCGGATGGAGCACGATTCTCTATTATGCGGCGCTGATGGCGATCGAGACATCTCTCTTCGAAGCGGCGTCGGTGGACGGAGCTTCGCGCTTGCAGCGCATCTGGCACATATCCCTCCCGGGGATCCTGCCGGTGATCATGATCGTGACACTCCTCCGCCTGGGGCACATCCTGGATGCGGGATTCAACGAGATCTTCGTGCTCTATTCGGTGCCCGTGTACAGCGTCGCGGACATCATTGACACGTGGGTCTATCGGGCGGGCATTTTGGAATTCAAATACAGCCTGGCCACCGCAGTGGGTTTGTTCAAGGGCGTGATCGGGCTCACCCTGCTCGTCGTTTCGAACGAGTTGGCAAAGCGCTGGGCTCGTACCAGCCTTTACTGATCAGGAGAGATCTCCATGCCAGTCAAATCGAGAGAAGAAATCGTCTTTCAAATATTGGTCAACGGCTTCCTGATTCTTGTACTGCTTATCATCCTGGTCCCGTTGTGGCGGGTTGTGATGATGTCGCTCACCCCGCTGGGATATGCCGCAGAGGATACCAGCTTCGGCATGCTCATCCCTCCCTGGAGATGGAGCATCGAAGCGTACAAGCAGCTGATGACTCATCCGAATTTCATCAATGCGGTCTGGAACAGCACACAGATCACCGTACTCGGAACTTCGCTCAGCCTATTCCTCACCGTACCGCTGGCGTATGTCCTCTCGATCAGGACCCTTCCAGGCCGGAATATCCTTATTAATTTCATACTGCTTACCTATCTGTTCAGCGCCGGAATGGTGCCGACCTACCTGGTGGTGCACGACCTGGGGCTGACCGACCACCTGACCGCTGTGTTTGTTCCGGTGGCGATCGGGGTCTACAACGTTCTTCTGATGAAAGGATTTTTCGAGGGCCTGCCCGTCGAACTGGAGGAGGCGGCCCGACTCGACGGCGCCAGCGAATTGCAGGTGCTGATCCAGGTCATCCTGCCGCTTTCGAAACCGATCCTGTTGACCATCGGTTTGTTCTACGGAGTCTTCTATTGGAACGAGTTCTTCTATCCGATCCTGTATCTAAACAATAACGATCTGATGCCGCTGCCGGTGCTGCTGCGCAACATCCTCATGGCATCCAGCCTGAACGAATATGTGGAATACGACGCATTTAGCGCCGCTCCAATTCAATCTCTCAAAGCCGCGAGTGTATTCATCACCATGCTGCCCATGGTAGCCGTCTACCCGTTCATTCAGCGTTACTTCACCAAGAGTACGCTGACGGGTAGCGTGAAGCAGTGAGGAGGAGGTGAATCGATAGAAATCATCCAAGTAGGTCCGCACCAGCGCTTGTGAATTTCCAAGCCGTGAATCACAACATTCTACAAGGAGGAATGGAATGAGAAACACATATAAGCATTTGTTCCTGGCAGTCGTGCTTATGGCGCTGTTCCTGAGCGCTTGCGCCACAGCGACCGCCGTCGCCCCGACGGTTGCCCAGAACACGCTCGCCCCGTCGGAGATCCCGCCGACTCCCGAGCCGACCGAAATCCAGCCCGCGACAATTTCTTTGTGGGCGGCCGGACGGGTTTCCGAGGCGGATGATCCGCCGGCGGACTGGGTCGTCTACGACATCCTCAAGGAGAAGCTGAAGATCACGCTGGACCTTGTGGTGATGAAGGGCGGCAACGACGATATGAACCAGAAGATCAACACTGCGGCCGCCGCAAATGATCTTCCGGATCTCTTCTTCGTGAACCGCGATGCCTGGTACGCCCTTGTGGGGCAGGGTCTGATTGCGCAGGTCGATGACCTGCTGCCGCTGATGCCGACCCGCACCGCAACCCACTACAGCGACCCGAACCGCAACCGGCTCGTGACGATCGACGGCAAAATGTACGGTCTGCCGGACCCGGGACAGATCCCGACCACCGACGGTCTGGTGATCCGCAAGGACTGGCTGGATAAGCTTGGCCTAGCGATGCCCAAGACCCTGGACGAACTGATCGCGGTGGCGCGCGCTTTCACCACGCAGGATCCGGACGGCAACGGCAAGAACGACACCTACGGATTCGGCGCGTATCCTGAAATGGCCGGTGTTCCGGAAAACGGGCTCGGCCGACGGTTCGACTACATGATGGGAGCTTTCGGCGTTGCTGGAATGTGGAATGTCACCCAAGATGCCTTCGGTCTGAACGTCTACAATCCCTCCTTCCTCGAAGCGCTGAAGGTCGTGCGCCAGATCAATGTCGAGGGTTTGATCACCCCGGACTGGCCGACCCTGAAGAAAGACGATTTCCGCGCCAAATGGAAGCAGGGCCAGTGGGGAATCATGAGGGAGAACTTCGCCGCCCTCTCCACCAAGGCCAACTATAAAGACTTTGATGCGAATAATCCCACGGGCGAATGGGTTGTCCTGCCTCCGCCCACCGGACCGGCCGGGCTGAGCTCGGAAGGCCTCTCCAATCAATCGGCGCGCATCTACGCCGTCTCGCAGAAGGCGATCGACGAGGGCAAGGGTGAGGCCATCGCCCGGTTCCTCGAATGGACCGCCCAAGATGAAGGTTACTACCTGCTGGGCTTCGGCGTAAAGGGCGAGAACTACAACCTGGATGCCAACGGCTTCATCACCCTCGAAGGCATCGACCCGGCGAAAGCCTGGACCGCCAAGGAAATGCAGCCCTACACCCAGCTGGCGAATATGGTCTACATCTTCACCGAAGTGGAGCTGCGCGCCCGGTATCCCGAACATCAAACTGCGAACGGCCGGACGATCAAACCGCTTGACTTCCTGGCCGGTTTCACCGCGCAGAACTGGACGGAGTGCACCGCCTCCGGGATTATCAATCCGCCCGAAAACTGGGGCGATCTCCAGACAAGATACAACGAGGGTATCCAAGCGTTCGTCCTGGATGTCGATAATGAGATCACCCAGGAAGCCTGGGATGCTTTCCTCGCTGATCTGAATAGTATGGGCGCGAAGGACTGGGAAGTAGCTGCCCGAGACATACTGACTGCCGCCGGATATCTTAAGTAACAACAAGACGGCACGCATTTCCTCATCTCGTACGTTGGGCGGCCTTGTGCCGCCCAACGTACAGATGGAGATGGAGCACCGGACCGCATGGCCGCCACGGAACTGAAGATCACCTACATCGGGGGAGGGAGCCGCGATTGGGCGCGCAAGCTGATGTTCGACCTTGCGCGATGCCCGGATCTCCGCGGCCGGATGGCACTCTACGATATCGACTCTGAAGCCGCACGGTTGAATGAGACGTTCGGTAACTGGCTGCAAGCTCGGCCGGGCGTCGTTTCCCACTGGCGATACGAAACGGCCTCCACCCTGGATGAAGCACTCCGGGGCGCGGATTTTATCGTCATCTCCATCCAGCCCGGCCCGCTGGAACTCATGGCGCAGGAGATCGCCATCGCCGACGAATACGGAATGTTCTTCCCGGTCGGAGACACCAGCGGCGCCCCGGGGTTGATCCGCGGACTGCGGTCGGCCGTGATCTATGCGGGATTCGCCGATGCGATCGCGAGGATCTGCCCGCGGGCGTGGATCATCAACTACACCAATCCGATGGCCATCTGCACCCGCACCCTTGCGAAAGTCGCACCGTCGCTGAAAGTGTTCGGCTGCTGTCATGAGGTGTTCAGCACGCAGAGAATGCTCGCGGGGCTGGTCGGCCGGTACTGGGGCGTTTCCCCCGAGCCGGGCCGCCGCGAAATGCAATGCAATGTGGTTGGAATAAACCACTTTACCTGGATCGACCGTTGTGAGTACCAGGGACGGGATGTACTGGAACTGGTAAAGCATCACATCACCCAACCCGGAACGGTTCGATCGTATACCCAAGCCGAAGTGGAGAGTTGGAACGATTGGTTCCACAGTGCGGACCAGGTTAAGTTCGCGCTCCTGCCGCGCTTCGGCCTTTTGGCGGCCGCCGGTGACCGTCATCTGGTGGAATTCCTGCCGGGTTTCACCCGTTCGATCGAGGGGCTTTTCCGCTGGGGCGTCATCCGTACTCCGGTTTCCTACCGGATCGAGCGCTGGCGCTCCGCACCGCAAAAAACGCGCGACCTGATGGACGGCCGCACACCCCTGGAACTGAAAGGGAGCGGGGAAGAAGGCGTAGAACAGATCAAGGCGATTGTGGGATTGGGGGAGTTGAACTCCAACGTCAACCTGTCGAATCGGGGACAGATTGCCAATCTGCCCTTGGGTGCCGTTGTGGAAACGAATGCACATTTCGGGCGTGACGAAGTCCGCCCGTTGGACGCCGGTTCGCTGCCGCCGGGATTGGCGACGCTGATCGCCCGGCACTGTGCCGATCAGGAAATGGTCGTCGATGCCGCGCTGACCAAAAAACCGGAGTTGGCGTTCCAGGCCGTGTACGGAGATCCGACCAACATCCTGGATGTGGATGCGGCCTGGGAAATGTTCCGGCGGATGATTGCGCTCAACCGCGTTTTTCTTCCCGGTTGGAAACTCGGCGGCGCGGCCGTCTGATTGGATGCGGGAATTCGGATTTCCCGCATCTCGGAAAATGACGATAAGGATCATGGAGAAGAAGACGAACGCTCCCGAACCAAACTGGTCCACCCGGATGGCGGATTCCGTTATGCGGCGCTATTCCGCGGACAAGACGTGGTGGCATTATGAAGAAGGCCTGGTGATGAAAGCCATCGCCGAGACCGCCGCCGCCGCGGGTGATCCACGGTATGGCCGGTTTGTGCGGGAATGGGTGGATTTGTGGGTGGCCCCCGACGGAAGCATTCGCACGTACCGGCTCGAGGAATTCAATCTCGATCAAATCTTTCCCGGCCGGCTTCTGTTCTCCATTCACCGGCAGACAGGACAGGAGCGGTACCGCACAGCGATCGAACTCCTGCGGGAACAGCTGCGCCGTCAGCCGCGCACGAAGGGCGGAGGATTCTGGCACAAGCAAATCTACCCGCACCAGATGTGGCTGGACGGCATCTATATGGCCGATCCGTTTTATGCGGAGTATGCATCCGCGTTCGATGAGCCCGCCGCATTCGAAGATATCGCATCCCAGATCGCTTTGATCGAAAGCCAGACTCGGGATCCGAAAACCGGACTGCTGTATCACGGCTGGGATGAAAGCCGGAAGCAGCGCTGGGCCAACCCCGAGACTGGTGGTTCTCCCCATTTCTGGGGGCGGGGGATGGGATGGTTCGCCATGGCGGTCGTCGACGTTCTGGATTTTTTCCCCAGGGATCATGCGGGGCGGGCTGTCCTGGGCGCCATTCTGGAACGTGCCGCCCGGGCGATCGCAAGCGTGCAAGAGAATGCGACCGGCCTTTGGTATCAAGTTCTCGATCGAGCCGGGAGCCCGGGAAATTACCGGGAATCTTCCGCCTCCGCGATGTTCGCCTACGCGTTCGCGAAGGGAGTGCGTAAAAAAATTCTGCCCTCGGAATATTTGGCGAACGCAAGGCGGGCTTTCCGCGGGCTTGTGGATCACCGGGTTAAGCGTGATCCGGAAGGATTATTTTCGCTGGAAGGAATTTGCGCGGTCGCCGGGTTGGGAGGAGAGCCGTACCGGGATGGATCCTATGAATATTATGTCGAGGAAAAGGCCGTGGCGAACGATCCGAAGGGTATGGGACCCTTCATCCTGGCGGCTTTGGAGTTGGAGGCTGCGGGAAACGAGAAACTTCCGCAGGAGTAGCCGGATGCCGTCTGCGCCCGAAATGAAGCCGCAAAACATCCATTTCAACGTCCGCGAGTACGGCGCTGTGGGCGACGGCCGGACTTTGGAAACCGCGGCATTGCAGGCGGCCATCGATGCCTGCCAGAGCCGGGGCGGCGGGATGGTGTTTTTCCCGGCCGGAAAATACCTGACCGGATCACTCTTCCTGCACAATGATGTTCACCTGCATCTCGACGCGGGGGCCGTTCTGCTGGGCAGCGAAAATCCGGAGGATTATCCGATCCTCGATCACCGTTGGGAAGGCGCGGAACAGGCGACGTATGCACCGCTTCTCACAGGCCAGCATTTAAAAAATATTACAGTCTCCGGCCGCGGGCGGATCGACGGGCAGGGCGGCGTTTGGTGGCGGCGGCATAAGGATAAATCGCTGAAATATCCGCGGCCGCGGTTGATTTCCTTTGCGGATTGCGAGAATGTCCTCATCGAAGGCGTGACGCTGGTCAATTCGCCCAGTTGGACGATCAATCCGGTCCGCTGTTCCAACCTGACGGTACGCGGGGTGACGATCGATAATCCCTCCGATTCACCGAACACCGACGGGATCAACCCGGATTCCTGCCAGCATGTACGCATCTCGGACTGCTACGTGAGTGCGGGCGACGATTGCATCACGCTGAAGGCGGGCAGCGAAGACGAACACCCGGACCGGCGGGCTCCCTGCCGCGATATCACCATCGTCAATTGCACCCTGGCCCACGGACACGGCGGGGTGGTGATCGGGAGTGAAATGAACGGCGGGGTGCAGAACGTGGTCATTTCGAATTGCATCTTCACCGGCACCGACCGCGGTATCCGGCTGAAATCGCGGCGCGGGCGCGGGGGGATCGTCGAGGATATCCGCGCCAGCAACCTGATTATGACGGATGTGCTTTGCCCGTTCACGATGAACCTGTATTACGGATGCGGGGCCTGGGGCGATCCGGTCGTCTCCGACAAGGGACCGCAGCCGCTGGATGAAGGAACCCCGCGCATCCGGCGCATCCATCTGAGCCACATCACCGCCCGCGGGGTGAAATACGCCGCCGGCTTTTTTTACGGATTGCCCGAAATGCCGGCGGAAGAAATCTCGCTCAGCGATATTTCGGTCAGTTTGGCGGCGGACACGGAAGCCGGGTATCCGGAAATGGCCGACGGGCTGGAGCGGATGAAACAGGCTGGATTCTTCATACGCAATGTGCGGGGCCTGGCGCTTGAGCATGTGGAAATCAGCGGCCAGACGGGGCCGGCGTTCCGGCTTGTCGATATCGAAGGAGGAACGATCAGCGCCTGCGGAACGCCCACGCCGGATCCGCAGGCTCCGGTGATGGATCTGAACAACGTATCCAATGCCCTGGTGAATTCCTGCCGTACGACCCCGGGGACGGGGGTGTTCCTGCACTTGGGGGGTCCGCAAACCGGAAGAATCACACTGGCCGGAAACGATTTGAATCTGGCGCGCAAAGCGCTGGATCTGGCGGATGATGTGCCGCCCGGCTCGGTCGAACCGGATCCCCACGGAGGAAAATGACACTCCCGCCGTTTGGATTGCAGCATCATCTGGATTCTCTGTATGATGACTGCAGGAGGCGATCGATTCCCGGCGCGCAGGAAACCATGCGCGAAGAATTCCGGAGATGTCTGGGATTGGCGGGGAGGGAACTCCCGCCGGTGACGGCGGAAGTTTTGCACTCCGTCGTCCGGGAGACGCATGTCGAAGAAAAAATCCGGCTGACTGCCGGAGAAGGTGTTTCCATCCCGGTCTACGTCTTGGTACCCAAGGCGCGGCCGTCCTTCAAACCAGTGCTGGTCTTCCCGGGCCATGAGCCCGGGATCCAGGAATGCATCGGAAACTACGCCGATCCGGAGACGGCTCGGACCCACCGGGCAGCGAATGACAACTATGCGGAATTCCTGGCCGGTTGCGGGTATTTGGTCGCTGCCGTTGAACAGCGCGGGTTGGGAGAACGCCGGACGGGTCCGGCGACGGAGGAGGAAACGCAACGATCCTGCAGAGAACTCTCGTTTGCCTACATGCTGATGGGCCGGACCCTGATGGGCGAACGCTGCTGGGATGGAATGTGCGCCGCCACCTACCTGCTATCCCGATCGGATGTGATTCCGGGCGGGTTTGGATGCACCGGTCACTCGGGCGGAGGGGCGACGGCGCTGTGGCTCGCGGTACTGGACGAGCGGATCCGCGCGACGGTGGTTTCCGGATATTTCTGTTCGTTCCGGGATTCGATCCTTTCGATCGACCATTGCGAATGCAACTACATTCCGGGTATTCTAAATTTGGCGGAGATGGGCGGGCTTGCGGCATTGCTGGCGCCCCGGCCTTTCTGCGCCGTGAACGGTGAACTGGATCCGATTTTTCCGATTGACGGAGCCGTCCGTGAGTTCGAGACGGTCCGGCAGGCGTACGCACGGCACGGCGCGGGGGAAGCCTGCAAGCTGGAAGTCCATCCCGGCGGGCACATGTACCAAAACGAGGCAAGCCGGTCCTGGTTGGCGCGCTGGTTGTAGAAAATTCTTTGGAGTGGGAATATGAAAATCGTAACCTTCGGTGAAATCATGCTGCGGCTTTCACCGCCGGGATTCCAACGCTTCCGGCAGGCGCGTTCCTTCGAGGTTGTTTATGGAGGCGGCGAATCCAATGTGGCGGTCTCCCTCGCGGATTTCGGCGATACGGCCGAGTTCGTCACCCGCCTTCCGCAAAACGATTTAGGCGAAGCATGCCTGGCCGCGTTGCGCGCCCGCGGCGTGTTGACCCAGCATGTGGTGCGGGGCGGCGACAGGCTTGGAATCTATTTCCTTGAAAACGGTGCGGCGCAGCGCGGCAGCAAGGTCATCTATGACCGGGCCGGCTCCAGCTTCGCCGGCATCCAGCCCGGAATGGTCGATTGGCCGGCGGTGCTTGCGGATGCCGATTGGTTCCATTGGACCGGGATCACCCCCGCGGTCTCGCAGTCCGCGGCGGAGACATGCCTGGAAGCGGTGAAAGCCGCCAAGCGTCTGGGAAAAACCGTATCGTGCGATCTGAACTACCGCGCGAAACTTTGGAAGTGGGGAAAACAGGCGGGCGAAGTGATGGCGGAGTTGGTCTCGCAGTGCGATATGGCTGTTGGAAACGAGGAGGATGCCGACAAGGTCTTCGGTATCCGGGCTCCGGAATCCAATGTCGCCGCGGGCAAAGTGGAAGCGGAGAAATACCGGTTTGTCTGCGAGGCATTGGCCAAACGTTTCCCCGGCCTGCAAACGATCGCCATCACCCTGCGCGGATCGCTGTCAGCCAGTCATAACACCTGGTCGGGCGTGCTGTGGACAAAGAACGGCTTTCACACCGCTCCCGTGTACGACATCATCCCGGTGGTGGACCGAGTAGGGGCCGGTGACGCATTCAACGGCGGTTTGATCCACGGGCTGCGGGCTTACCCGGGCGATCCGCAGAAGGCTTTGCGTTTCGCGGTCGCCGCATCCTGCCTGAAACACAGCGTCCCGGGCGATGCCAACGTTGTCACGGCTGCGGAAGTCGAGCAACTGATGGAAGGCGACACCTCCGGACGGGTATCCCGGTAATCGAAATGCGATTGGTGACGTTTTCGCGGAACGATCAGGTGCGAATCGGAGTGCAATTGACGCGCTCCGGCCGGAATTTCATACTGGATCTGAACCGGGTGCAGCCTGCATTGCCGGAAAAGATGAACGCGTTTTTGGCTGCCGGCGAGCCGGCGCAGGCAATCGCCCGGCGGGCGATGAAGGAGGCCAAAGAGAAGGATCTTCTACCCGAGGAGGATGTGCGGCTTCTGGCGCCTGTTCCGAATCCGGGCAAGCTTATTTGTCTCGGGCACAATTACCACGATCACATGGGCAAAGGCCGCAGCCAGCCGCCGGAATTTCCGACCTTCTTTTGCAAAACCGGCAATACGGTCATCGGGCCGGGATCTCCGATCGTGATCCCGCCCGCAACCAAACAGGCGGATTTCGAGGCCGAGTTGGCGGTGGTAATCGGGCGGCGAACGCGCCGGATATCGGAACGGGAAGCCCGGGCATCCGTTGCGGGATACACCATCTTCAACGACATAAGCGCCCGGGATTATCAGAAGCGCACCAGCCAATGGATGATCGGAAAGTCGTTCGACACGTTCGGCCCGATGGGGCCCGTGCTGGTGACGGCGGATGAAATACCCGATCCGCACCGCCTGGACTTGACTCTGAACCTGAATGGAGTTCAGCGGCAGAAAACCAACACCCGCCGGATGATCTTTACCATCCCGTTCCTGATCGCATATCTCAGCGCGGTCATGACACTGGATCCGGGGGATGTGATCGCCACCGGAACCCCGGCGCGCACACCGGCGCCGCCGGGAGCGCCCGAATTCCTGCAACCGGGGGACATGGTCCGGATTACGATCGAGAGCATCGGCGAGTTGGCCAATCCCATCATCGCGGAGGAGACGGTTTCTCCGGAGGAACGGCCGCAAGCGCGGAAAGGATGATCCTATGGCGCGATTTCAACGTTTGGAAGTGACGGGCAGCATTCTCGAAACCGGTTTGCTGCCGCTGTTCTATAACGGCGATCTGAACACCGCCATCGAGTCGGTTGCGGCCTGCGCCCGGGGCGGCGCTCGGGCCGTGGAATTCACCAACCGCGGCGAGGCCGCGTATTCCGTGTTCGGCGAATTGGTGCGGCATTTCGCGAAGGCGGATCCTTCCATCATCCTGGGAGTCGGATCGGTGATGGATGCGCCCACGGCCGCGCTGTACCTGGCCGCCGGGGCGAACTTTATCGTCGGACCCAGCCTGAATCCCGAGATCTCGCGCCTGTGCAACCGGCGGAAAATCCTCTACCTCCCGGGGTGCGCCACCGAAACCGAGATTGCCACCGCGGAGGAACTGGGCGCCGAAATCTGCAAAATATTTCCGGGGGATGCCGCCGGCGGGCCGAAATTCATCAGCGCGGTCATGGCTCCCTGCCCGTGGCACCGGCTGCTTCCGACGGGCGGAGTCGACGCCACCGAACCGAACGTCACCGAGTGGATCAAAGCCGGAGCGGCGGCGCTGGGCATGGGCAGCAAGCTGGTCACCGCAGCGCTGGTTTCAGCGCACGATTTCGACGGATTAGCCGCGAAGACCGCAGAATGCATCGGCTGGATCCAAAAAGCCCGTGGAGCGCCGGCCTTCCTGGGGATCGAGCATATCGGTTTGTATCCGCACCGGACGGATGCAAAGACTCTCAACGATTGGTATGCCAAGACGTTCGGATGGGAGAGCAAGGAAGGCGGCAGTTCCTTCTTCCTCTCCGCCGCCGGGCCGGGCCGCATGGAAGTGATGAAGGCTTCCAAGGATGCTCCGATGCACATTGCAATTCGCGTCTCGAACTTCGAGGAAGCCGTGGCCGCCCTGAAGGCGAAGGGGATTGGAATCAAGGATCCCGTCCTTAAGCCGGAATCCAAATCCGCCTACCTCGAGACCGCCGATCCGGATGGAAATCTCGTGCACCTGTTGTGGACTCCGAAAAAATGAACTACCGCGCGGCCAGCCGCGCGCTATCAAGGAATGCAACTCCCATTTTTTCACGACGCACGCAACGGGAAATTACACATCCCGCGAAGCGGGATAAAAGAAAGGCGGAAGCGATGTCGTATTTTGAAGCTGTTCCCACGAAAGATGCCCTGAACCGCGTCCCGGGCAATCCGTTCAAGCTGCTCGACCTGCAATTGCTGATCCTTCCCGATGGCGGGAAGCATTCAGCCGCAACCGGCAGCCGCGAAGTGCTGATGGTGATCCTCGGCGGTATAGCGACCGTCGCCGCAGGTTTAAAAACCTTCACCGGCATCGGCGGACGGCCCAATCCTTTTTCCGGGAAGCCGCATTCGGTGTATCTTCCCTGCGGGACGGATTACACCGTCACCGCCGCGGGACGGTTGGAAGCGGTGTTGGTCAGTGCGCCGAGTGAACTTAAAACTGATTCGTATGTAATCGGGCCTGAAAAAATCACCACCGGAGTCTGGGGAGCGGCCAATTTCAGCCGCAACTTCCATCAGATTCTCACCCTGGCCGGGCAGCCGGATCTCCCCGCGCAGCGACTCATTGTCGGCGAGACGTATACGCCTTCAGGCAACTGGAGCACGTTCCCGCCGCACAAACATGAAAAGGATGATCTTCCGCGTGAAGCCTTCCACGAGGAGCTGTACTTCTTCAAGGTCAGTCCGGGCGACGGATTCGGATTGACGCGCTACTACAATGGCGAGGTGGACACCGGCTACGTGGTGCGCGATAACACCATCCTCATGGCGCCCAACGGATTTCACACCGTTGTCAGCGCGCCGGGATACACCACGTATTATTTATGGGCGCTGGCGGGCAATCACCGCACCCAGGCCACCGCCGACGATCCCGCCTTGGCGTGGGTCGGCCGCACCGTGCCGATGCTCAAGGCGCTTGGACACTAGGAACGACCGACCATTGGAGAAATCCCATGATTCTTGATGCGTTTCGATTGGATGGAAAAGTCGCGCTGGTAACCGGCGCGCGACAGGGATTGGGGCAGGCGCTCGCGCTGGCGCTTGCGGAAGCGGGCGCGGATATCGCCGCGCTGGATAAGGGCGATGTGACGGAAACCGACGCCAGGGTTGCCGGGTTGAAGCGGCGATTCCTTCCCATCCCATGTGACTTGCGGGAATCCGCGCCGGCGGATCTCCAGCGGGTGGTGGAACGGGTGGCCGCCGAACTCGGCCGCCTCGATATTCTGGTCAACAACGCCGGGATCATCCGCCGCACGCCGGCGGTGGATTTCAGCGAGGCCGATTGGGATGACGTGCTGCAGGTCAATCTCAAAGCGGTGTTCTTTCTATCCCAGGCCGCGGCGCGGATCATGTTGGCCCGCGGCGGCGGGAAGATCATCAACATCGCCTCCATGCTTTCGTTTCAGGGCGGGATTCTCATCCCGTCCTACACCGCCTCCAAGAGCGGCGTGGCCGGGATTACGCGCGCGCTGGCCAACGAGTGGGCCGCACGCGGGATCAACGTCAACGCCATTGCGCCCGGATACATGGCCACCGACAACACTGCCGCCCTCCGCGCGGACGCCAAGCGATCGGCGTCCATCCTCGACCGAATCCCGGTCGGGCGCTGGGGAACCCCCGACGACCTGAAAGGGGCGGCTGTCTTTCTCGCATCCTCCGCCTCCGATTACCTGCATGGCGCGATCATTCCGGTGGATGGCGGTTGGTTGACGCGGTGAAAGGCCGTAGGATCTCGGAAGGGAGCAGCAGCCTATGACGACGGCGTTCCAGGCTCTCGATCTGCGAATGGATCCGCGTTCTTTGGTAAGTACGCCGGATGCAGAATACGGTCTATACGAAACCGGAAGCAAAAAAAGACTTGCGGTGCTTGCCGACTCGGGCTCGGGCGTTTTGAAAACCTTTGAAGGTGAATGCTCGGAGCATCAAGATCGGACTCTATTGCTTGGACCGATAAGCCCGCAGAACGCCGCCGCGCTTCGTGCTCAACTGGCATGGTTGCGGCCGCGCCTTTGGGGAATGCGCACTTCCGCCGGGTTGGGTGACCGCCTGGGACTGGCCACACCCGGGCATGTGCGCGCGATGCGCGCGGCGGGCGGATCGATCGGACCGATCTTCGCCCAGCAATCCATTCGGGAAATGCTGCGCACCGGGCGTTCGCCGCAGCAGGTGATGGACGATGCAACCTGGGGCGTCTTCCAGGAAGGCTGGCGCGAAGGGGTGGGCGCGGACGCGGACCATTTGAAAACCACCGCGGATATAGATGGCAGTGTCGCGGCGGGTTTCACCTTCTTCACAATCGATCCCGGCGAATTCGTCGACCGCGCCGCCGAAACGGCCGACCTGGGTCAGTTGCGCGAGCGGGTGGGAAGCCAGCCGCCCGACGCCCAGCCGCGCGCGACGGGCCTGCTCGGTAGATCCATCGACATCGAAGGCAGAACCCTGCACTTCGACGAACCGGCCCTGCTCAAGGCGGTGGTGAAATACGGCCGGGCGGTGGAGCATGTCGCAACCATGAGCCGCCACCTGGCACGCGCCGCGGCGGGGCGAGTGTGCGAGCTGGAAGTGTCGGTGGATGAAACCGAACAGCCGACGTCGGCGGTGGAACACGTTTACATCGCCAGCGAGCTGCGCCGGCTGGGGGTGGAGTGGGTAAGCCTGGCTCCGCGCTTCATCGGCCGGTTTGAAAAGGGGGTGGATTACATCGGCGATCTCGCGGCATTCGAAGCGGACTTGGCGGTGCATGCCGCCATCGCCCGGCAGTTCGGACCGTACAAACTCAGCTTGCACTCCGGCTCGGATAAATTCAGCATTTACCCGGCCGCGATGCGCCAAACGCGGGGATTGGTGCACCTGAAGACGGCCGGCACCAGTTACCTCGAGGCATTGCGGACCGTCGCTTCGATCGAACCAATTTTCTTTCTCGAGATCTACGCTTTCGCGCGCGAGCGGTATGAGGTCGACCGGGCCAGCTATCACGTATCGGCGCAGCTGGGGCGTGCGCCGTTTCCCGCGGCCGTCACCGACGTTCCCGGGTTGTTGAATCAGTTCGACGCGCGGGAGATACTGCACGTGACCTTCGGTTCCGTGCTCACGGCGACCGCGCCGTCCGGCGGTTTGCGTTTTTATGAACATCTGAGAGAATTATTGTCCATGAATTCAGATCTGTATGCCGGCAATTTGGAGGGGCACTTCCTCCGGCACTTGAAACCGTTCGCTTCGAATGGAATCCGGTAATCCATGAACCGGTCCGCCCTGCCTTCCGCCGAAGGTTTTTCCGGCCGGACGGCCGTCGCCACCGGAAGAAACGTGCCGATGGAGAACGGGTATTCGGGGTTGGGCGGCGTATAAGATCGAGAAAATCAACATGATCCAAGAGCAGGCAACGGCCGCCCCCGGCCAAACCCTAACCGAAGATACAATCCGGCAGACGCTGAACCGCGCCCTGGGAGGGCGGTTTCGCGGCCGGAAAGTCCTGATTCTGATCCCCGATCATACGCGATCCTTGCCGCTTCCATTCCTCTTCCGTACATTGGTGGAGATCCTGCGCGGCGCACATACGCTGGATTTCCTCGTCGCCCTCGGAACGCATCCGGTGCCGAGCGAGGAAGGCCTGTGGCGCTTGGTCGGCATCACTGCGGCCCAACGGCGCACCGTGTACCGGCGGGTAGGCCTGTTCCACCATGCCTGGAGCGATCCTTCCGCGCTGACTTCCCTGGGATGGATCTCGCAAGGACTCATTCGGCAATTTGCAGGGAAGTGCTGGCATCCTTCGCTCGGCGGCGATACAGAGGTGCATGTCAACCGGAAATTGCTGGAATACGACCACATCCTGATTGCCGGCCCGACTACTCCACACGAGGTGGTCGGTTTCTCCGGAGGGGCGAAGTACATCATCCCGGGAGTTTCGGGCCCGCAGATGATCAACACCACGCATTGGCTGGGGGCGCTTTCCGGAGTGGTGGAAACCATCGGCGTGAAGGACACACCGGCGCGGAAAATGGTGCATGCCGCGGCATCCAAACTCCCGACGCCCGTCACGCTGCTGGGGATGGTCACCGAGGATCACGACCTGGCCGGGATCTTTATCGGGGATGCAACCTCCGCCTGGAGCGCCGCGGCCGACCTTTCGGCTCAGCGGCATATCCACTGGTGCGAGAAGCCCTTCCGGCGGGTGCTTTCCTGCCCATTGCCGATGTATGACGAGTTGTGGACGGCCGCCAAGGCGATGTATAAACTGGAACCCGTCGTCGCCGCAGGCGGAGAAGTCGTGATCTACGCGCCGCACCTCGACACCATCAGCCGCACGCACGGGAGGTTCATCTACGAAGTCGGGTATCATATCCTGCCGTATATCCTCGAGAACTGGGACCGGTTGCGGGATCAGCCGCTGGCCGTGCTGGCGCACAGCTCACACGTCCGCGGATCCGGGCGAATGGAGAACGGGGTGGAAAAACCCAGCGTGCGGGTCACCCTGGCCAGCCGGATCCCTGCGGAGGATTGCGCGCGGTTGAATTTGGGGTACATGAATCCGGATGCCGTTCATCCGGAAGAGTGGAAGGATCGTGAGGAGGAGGGCGTCCTCTCTGTACCGAAAGCGGGGGAGATTCTCTATCGGCTGAAGGGTTCGCGGGAAGCCGAGGCGGGGGAAACGGGATGAAAACCACCGGTTTGATCGTTATGGGCGTTGCGGGCTGCGGGAAAACCACCGTTGGAAAAGCGCTGGCGGAACGACTCGGCTGGGATTTTTTCGATGCCGATGGATTTCATCCGCCGGCGAATGTGGCCAAGATGGCGGCGGGGATCCCGCTTGACGACGAAGACCGCGCGCCCTGGCTTGCCGCACTGCATGACCTAATGGCCCGGACGCTTCGCGAAGGCCGCCATCCGGTTCTGGCTTGTTCCGCCCTCAAGGAGTGCTATCGAAAAACACTCCTCGACGGCAACGACGGGATCCGGGTGGTGCATCTACGGGGCGACTACGACCTCATCCTATCGCGCATGCACGATCGAACGGATCATTACATGAAACCCGGCATGCTGCGCAGCCAGTTCGACGCGCTGGAGGAACCCGCGGGGGCATTGACCGCGGATATCGCCCGGCCGGTGACGGAAATCGTCGACGACATTCTGTCCGCTATTCCGAAGGAAGGAAGAGATTAGCGTTCATGGGAATCGATCGTATCGGTTGAGGTAAAAACCCCGGAATTTTCCCGCCACGGAACGGATTGCGGAAACAGGCGGATGATAGAAAGGCATCGGTATGAGTCAGGCGGATATCGGATTAATCGGATTGGCCGTGATGGGCCAAAACTTGGTGCTTAACATGAACGACCACGGATTCACAGTGGCCGTTTACAACCGCACCACGTCGAAGGTGGATGAGTTCCTGCGGGAAGGCGCCAAGGAAACGCGTGTCGTCGGCACCCACTCACTTGAGGAATTGGTCAGCGCGCTTCAAAAACCGCGCCGGGTGATGATGATGGTGAAAGCCGGCGCGCCGGTCGACGACCTCATCGAACGCCTGCTTCCGCTGATGGAAAAGGGCGATATCCTCATCGACGGCGGCAACTCGAACTTCGCCGACACCATCCGCCGCACCGCCTACGTGGAATCGAAAGGACTGTGGTTCCTCGGGGTGGGTATTTCAGGCGGCGAGGATGGGGCGCGCTACGGCCCATCGATCATGCCCGGCGGATCGCCCGCAGCCTGGGCCGCCGTCAAGCCGATCTTCCAAGCCATCGCCGCCAAGGTTCCGCGGCTGGGGGAAGGGGAGGACCCCTGCTGCGACTGGGTGGGGGAGAACGGCGCCGGCCACTACGTAAAGATGGTGCACAACGGGATCGAATACGGAGATATGCAGCTGGTCAGCGAAGCGTATCACCTGATGAAAGAAGGGCTGGGGCTCTCGACCGAGGCGATGGGCGAGGTGTTCGCGGGATGGAACAAGGGCAAATTAAATTCCTACCTGATCGAGATCACGCGGGATATCCTGGCCTTCAAGGACGAAGACGGCCAGCCGCTTGCGGATAAAGTCTTGGATGTGGCCGGACAAAAAGGGACCGGCCGATGGGCGGGTATCTCCGCTCTCGAATTGGGCATCCCGCTGACGATGATCACGGAAGCGGTCTCCGCCCGATCACTCTCGATGCTCAAGGAAGAGCGCCTGGCGGCGGCCAAACTGCTCCACGGGCCGAATCCACGCCTTCCCAACCCGACCAAATACTTTGTGGCGGATTTGGGGGAGGCGGTCTTCGCATCCAAAATCATCTCCTACACCCAGGGTTTTATGCTGATGCGCGCCGCCGCGCGGGAATATCACTGGGACCTCCATTACGGCGGGATCGCCATGATGTGGCGCGGCGGATGCATCATCCGCTCAAGCTTCCTGCAAAAAATAAATTCCGCCTTTAATCGGAAGCCGGATTTAACCAACCTCCTCCTGGATCCATATTTCGAAGTCCAGGTCGAAACCGCCCAGTCCGCCTGGAGGCGGGTGGTTGCCGCCGCAGCCCAGCAGGGCATCCCGATGCCCGCCATGTCGAGCGCACTCACATTTTTCGACAGCTATCGCTGCGGATGGCTTCCCGCCAACCTGGTGCAGGCTCAGCGGGATTATTTCGGCGCCCATACATATGAGCGGGTCGACCGGCCGCGCGGGGAATTCTTTCACACCGATTGGACGGGGCACGGCGGGAAGGTGACCTCCTCCACGTATTCGGCGTAGCCTGATCCAATCGAAAACGCGAGAGATTCGAGAGATGGGCTAAGAATCATTATACATGCACGCAGATTTCGCGGATGGTTTGAATTTTCCTCCGATTTTTCACATTCTTTTACTCGAAATCCTGAAAATCCTCTCGATCCGCATACCTGGAACTCAATCCTGAGAGAATGCTGATAAAGAATATCCAAGGCGGAATGATTAACTTAAAATTCCTGATATGAAAAACGTAATATTCCCGGCATTAATCATAATCATGGTTGCCACCGGTTGTTCCTCCCTTACGGGCGTCGCCGCTCCCAGTCCGACCCCAACGGAATTCGCCTGCGCCGAAAACGGCGCCGTGCAGGCGATGGATGTAGATTCCCAAACGCACATCTTTGTTTACCTTCCACCTTGCTACGACACCGATTCGTCCCGTTCCTACCCGGTGCTTTACCTTTTCCCGGGATACGGCGGATCGAATTCCGATTTTTTCGGGCCAGGCACAAATCGGATTGCGGATGAATTAATCCTGAGTGGGGAAATCCCGCCGTTTTTAATCGCTGGCATGGATGATCCCTTTCCCGATTTGGACGCCCGGATTTTCACTGAAAAAATTCTTCCTTTCATGGAAGCCCGGTTCCGGATCCGTGCGGATCGCCGGTACCATGCCGCGGCGGGCGGATCGTTCGGCGGCGCGGTCGCCTATCATCTTGCCTTCAAGCGGTACGATCTCGTCAGCAGCGCGGGGATCTTCGGCAACGGGGCGGCGGTGGGCGAGGAGGAGTCGATTCGCGCATGGCTGGCCGCCATCCCGGCGGAACAGCGGCCGCGCGTTTTCATCAACGTCGGTGAAAGCGATACGTACATGCTCGAACGAGCCAAAGTGCTTATTCCGATGCTGGACGAGGCCGGAATACAGCATCTGGATATTTTCAGCCCGGGAAAGCACTCCGGCGATTATTGGGTCAGCAATTTCCCGGCTTATTTCCGTTGGCTATCCGTAGATTGGGAATGACGCTTATGAAAAAAAATATTTTCTTGCTGCCGGTATTTCTATTAAGCGCCGGATGTCTCAGCCGTCCGGCAGCACCGGGGGATGCATCCGTCTCAACGCCAACACTCTCCGCCCCGATCCCCGTTTGCGACGAACCTGGGACAACCCAAAGGATGGTCCTGGATTCTTTAGTGCAAGGATACGATTATGAGTGCGAGCTATACCTGCCGCCATGTTACGAAACCGAAACGGAACTGGAATATCCTGTCCTTTATTTAATTCCGGGGAGGGGGAGCGGCTTTCAAGCCTGGAACGCCGCCGGAGCCGCTCAGACCGCGGATGAAATGATCCACGCCGGGGAAATTCCACCGCTGATTATCGTATCCACGGGTGATACGGATAATGATCCCCAGGCGGAGGTCATTTACAACGATTTGGTTCCCTACATCGAACAATCCTACCGGGTCAAAAAAGAACGGCGGTATCATGCCGTCGCAGGCGCGTCGCTCGGCGGTGCGGCCACATATCGGATTGTCTTCCGTGATCCGGATCGATTCGCCAGCGCCGGGATCTTCGGCAATGGGGCGACTGCCGGTGAAGAGGAAAAGATCCGCGTCTGGTTGGCGGCCATGAGTACGGCGAACAAACCGCGCGTTTTTATCAAGGTCGGATTCGCGGACACGTATATGCTGGAACGCGCGAAAGTTCTCATCTCCATCCTGGATGAGCATCAGATCCCCCACGAAGGAATCTTCAGCGAAGGTGACCATTCCTACCCCTATTGGGTGAAGAATCTCCCGGCCTACTACCGATGGTTGTCCGAAGATTGGTTATAGGCAATGGGGATTCAGGGTTGTTCGTCATACCCGCATGATCCAAGCGGGTATCCAGGAACAGATTGAGTGTTTCCTGTGGCGCTTGTTCTGGATTCCCGCTAACAACACCCTCGCTTCACAAACCTTTCAGCTCCTAGAATCCACGCGAGCTGAAAGGTTCCGCGAGGGCAGGCGCGGGAATGACATCCGTCTACAAAACCGATAAGCGATCCGAAAATTAATCTGTAGGATCTCACCCTTCCGGATGGGCTTCGAAGAAATCCCAAATCATCTGCGTTGCGCTGAGAACTCCGGCGGATGCGGTAAATCCACCCGGCCAGCCATGCCCACCACCTGGAATGGTATATAAAACAACATCCGCTCCATCGCGGCAACCGCTCCACGCCTGCCCGGTGAGGTACGTTTCGTCGAGGATCGAGGAGGGACCGGAGGCGCAACCATTGCGCGCACCCCAGGCGGAGGCCCACTGTGGGATGGGGATTCCGAAGGAGAAGTATGCCGCCGGAGGGGCATTCTGATTTCCGATTCCGTTGTAAGGAACCACCGGATCGGAATCCCCGTGGAAGGCTATGATCGCCACCCCGCGCGCCGGATCGCATCCTCCTTCCGGAGGATAAAAACCGGATACCGGCCCGATTGCGGAGATCCGGTCCGAAAGGTCGCACGCCAGCCGGTTGGCCATTCCGCCGCCGCGGGAGTGTCCGGTGGCATAGATGCGGGCCGGGTCGATGCTGCAGCGCGTTTCAAGTAGGGCGATCAGATCACGCACAAACTGCACATCGTGATTGTTGGTCACCGCGTCGATCTCCCAGGTTGGTATCTCACCTGCGCCTTGGGGATAGACGGCGATGAAACCCTCCCGGTCTGCAACGGCCGAAAAACCGCTGTATCCTTCGAAGGTATCGGCGGTTGATCCGTTGCCGTGGAAACCGAGTACGAGGGCGGCAGGCTGATCCGCCCGGTACCCCGCGGGGACGTGGATGCGGTACTTGCGCATCTGGCCGCCGGAATTGAGGTCTTCAAGCCGGCTGCCGGCTGCGCAGCCATTGGAAGGCGAGGGGGATTGTGCGATCGGCGTATCCGCCGCCGGGGATCGCCGGGTCTCCATGCTCCGGCAGCTGGTTGCCAGGAAGGCAAGGGATAAAATGGCAATGGATGGCATCTGAAAAGAAGGCAGAGTGAAATGGAATAAGCGGTTCATCTTCACAGCACCTCCAGAAAATAAATCCTCGAAAATTATTTCTTAAAATACGGCGATATCGCGCAGAAAAATTGCATGGAGAATCCAAATAAATCCATCATCCCATTCGTGATGTAATCGACAATTTCAATCCGGCCAGAGTGGAAGCATCTCCCGGGTGGCGAGCAGTTTGCGCATATCCGCAGCCGCCGGCGCCTCGGCGAACCGGCTTGCCGACGCCAATACAAGCGGAAGCAGCGTGACGTCGGAGGCTGTGTTCAGGAACAGCTGCGGCCGGGCAAGCACAAAGCGCACGGCCAAATCTATATCCTCGGGCTCGGTCAGGGTTTCGTACCAAGTTGTGGTTTTTCGCTCAGCGCCCTCCGGCCACGGACGCCGGCAGATCGACTTAATGGTCTGTAAAGCGACTCCGCGCTGCCCGCATACCTCCGCCAAACGGCGGAATCCTTCGGCGTACCGGGGATTCTGCATCATCGGATAGTTATACGGAAGCAGCACCGAAGTGAAGTCGAACCGTTCCAGCGCGCGCAGAAGGACCGCCGGCGCGAGAAGGCCGTGGCTGGTAATGCCGATAAACCGGACCAAGCCTTCCTCCTTGGATTCCTGCGCGGCTTCCAGGGCGCAGCCCGTTCCGAGTGCGGCATCCAGTGCTTCCATCGTTTGAACCGCATGCAGTTGGAGGAGGTCCACATGATCGGTTTTCAGACGCTCCAGGGACCGGCGGATTTGATCCCGCGCTTTTTCCCGGCTGCGTTCCTCGGTCTTGGTTGCCAGGAAGAAATCCTCCCGGTGGCGTTTCATCCATGGGCCGACCCGCCGTTCGGCGTCGCCGTAGGAAGCGGCGACGTCGATGTGATTGACGCCGTATTGCAGCAGGACCTGCAGGGCTTGATCGGCCACAGGCTGTGTCACCCCGGCAAGCGCCGCCGCTCCAAAAAGCAACCGCGTGCTCTCGTGCCCGGTTTTTCCGAATTGCATTTTCGCGATCATCCCAGCAACTCCCGGAATCCGTCTACGGCAGAAACGTGTTTCTTCATACGGATTCTTTCGGCTTTATCAGAAACTCGCGACATATTCATCATACGCTTGTTTGACCATTTCATCGGAAATGGCCGGATGCGGCCACTCTGCTTCTTCCAGGCTTGGATCCGGTTCGGGAGGAGGAGCCACGCCAATAAACTTCTCCCATTCCTCTAATTGCCGCAGCACTGGTTTCCGGAATTGGCGAAGCTGATTCCAGAATGTCTTTGCTTATCCGGTCACAAGGAAGGCGCCGTTCCTTTCACGTACATATCCGGAGTGCATAAGCTTTGCGATCCCGCGCCGGATTTGCGGTCCGTTCAGGACGGCATGGTTGATGTAGTCGCCGGTTGCGATGATATCCCGCAGTGACGCGCCTTGACGGATTTCTCCGATGGCGATCGAGAACAATAGCCAGGCATCCGATCCGCAGAAGACCGGGGATTTATCAACGGTCATAGGGGATGAATCGGGAGGTCGACAAGAATATCATCACGGAAAAAGTGATTCCACGCCTCTGAAAAGATAAAGGACAGTAATTAATTCCCTGCCCGGTTATTTTACTACTGATCCCTAAAAAAAAAATAACTGAAGAGAAGAAATCGGACGAAAAATCACCCTCCCGTGAGGTACAAAAGGATGAAGTACCGTGATAAGATATGCGACCCATTTTACAAACGGATTGAACCATGACTCTCATTGAACTCAAGGATCTGGCCAAGCATTTTAAAATCCTCAACCGCCACGAGGGGTTGAAGGGCGCCGTGCGCGATTTGTTCTCCGGCGACTATCGAACCGTAAAGGCGGTGGATGGAATCTCCTTCAACATCGACCCGGGCGAAATCGTCGGCTACATCGGCCCGAACGGCGCGGGAAAATCGACCACGATCAAGATGATGACCGGCATCCTCAAACCCAGCGGCGGAACGCTGTTGGTCAACGGACTCGTCCCGTACGACAACCGCATGCGCCAGGCGATGATCATGGGCGTGGTGTTCGGGCAGCGGACGCAGCTGTGGTGGGACCTGCCGGTGATCGAATCCTTTAAAATCCTGAAAGAGATCTACAAAGTGGATCAGAAAATGTTCGATGAACACCTGGGGATGTTCAACGAACTGGTCGGGTTGAAGGCGCTGTATTCCCAGCAGGCGCGGACTCTTTCCCTCGGGCAGCGGATGCTGTGCGACATCACCGCTTCCTTCCTGCATAATCCGCAGGTCGTGTTCCTCGACGAACCGACCATCGGCCTCGACGTTTCGATCAAAGCCAAGATCCGTTCGCTGATCCTGGAGTTGAACCGCACCCGCAATACCACCATCATCCTTACCACCCATGACTTGGGCGACGTCGAAGCGTTGTGCCGGCGGATCATCATTATCGACAAGGGCAAAAACCTCTACGACGGCGAAATCAAGAAGGTCACTGCGCTGTTCGGGGCGTATCGGACGCTTAAGCTGCAGATCAAGGATTATTCCGACGCCATGCTGACCACCTTGCAGGAGCGCCTCACCGGCCGATTTGGAGCAGAGAATGGCACCACTATTTGTCAGACCGAGGATTTCTGGACCGACGTTACCATCGACCAGGCGCGGACCGCTCTGGCCGACGTACTGGCGTTTGTCATGTCGAATTTCCCGGTGACGGACGTCAGGATCGTCGAGATCACGATGGAGAATGTGGTCCGTAAAGTCTACGACGGAGCGCTGCAATGAGAGGGTATCTTGCATTTATGCGCGGCGCGATTATGGTGGGGGTGGTTTACCGCCTGGGATTCCTGTTCACGATCCTGGGCAACATCATCTATATGATCATCGCGTACTTTCTCTGGCGCAGCATTTACGCCGGCCGGGAAACCCTCAACGGGCTGACCTTCGACCAGGCGCTGCTGTACGTTGCGCTCGGCAGCACGACCTTCATCCTGCTTAAAACCTACACGGATTGGGGCATGGCGGGAGAGATCCGCGACGGGACGATCTCCGTCTACCTCACCAAGCCGATCGATTACCAGCTCTACAACCTTTTCACCACCATCGGATTCGCGTCGACGAGCGTCGTCACCGTCACGCTTCCGACCGTGATCATGCTGCTCTTCGTGTTCCGGATCCACTTCGCCCTCGGCGCGGGATACCTGTTCTTCCCGATCAGCCTGCTGCTGGCGTTCATCATCAATTTCAACATGGACTACGCCGTCGGCCTGAGCGCGTTTTACACCGAATCCATCTGGGGCATCAGCACCACCAAGGAGATCACCGTATCCGTGCTTTCGGGGGCGCTCCTGCCCCTGCAATTCTTTCCGGGGGCGATCCAGCAGGTCCTGATGGTCCTTCCTTTCCAGGCCATGTTTTTTACACCGCTGATGATGGTGACCAAACCGGATCAGGACGCGGGGGTGTTCCTGCGGATGCTGGCCGTACAGGCCCTGTGGGCGGCGGTCATGTATGTCGCCAGCCGGCTGCTCTACGACCAGGCGGTTAAAGTGCTGCGCGTGGCGGGAGGGTAGGGCGTGCTAACCCTCGGCGAATACATCCGGTTATATTTCACGATCGAGGCGCAGTACATCAAAGGCCAGATGCAATACCGGGCGGATTTCCTGATCAGCTCGATCGGGATGTTCTTCAGCAGCCTGGCGACGCTCAGCGTCTTCGTGGTGCTGTTCAACTCGATCCCCAACCTCGCAGGCTGGAGCCTGATGGAGATGGTGTTCATCTACGCCTTCTATATGATCGCCATCTCCCCGATGCAGATCCTGTTCGATGCCATTTGGTGGATCCGATACAAGGTGCAATCGGGGGAGTTCGTGAAGTATTATTTCCGGCCCATGAACATGATGTTTTATTTCATGTCCGAACGGTTCGATATCAAAGGGCTGACCCAGCTGGCGGCGGGGATCATCCTGCTGGTGTACTCCTCGGTCCAATTGGGGTTGGCGTGGTCCGTCGGGAAGGTGCTGGTTCTACTGATCGCGGTATTCAGCGCCTCGCTGGTGCTGATTTCCATCGCGGTCATGGCGGGTTCTTCCGCCTTCTGGTTGATCAATTCTTACCCGGTGCTGGCGCTGGCCTGGAAAGTGCGCGAGTTTGCCCCGTATCCGATAACCATTTTCGACGGCATCTTCCGGTTCGCCTTCACCTTCATCCTGCCGATCGGCTTCATCGCTTTCTATCCGGCGCAGTTTTTCCTGCGCCCGGCGGAAATCTCCCCGCTGTTCTACCTGACTCCCGTCATCGGGATCGGCCTGTTCGCGTTGACGTATAAGGTCTGGACGCTGGGTGTAAACAATTATACCGGAACCGGTTCGTAGAAAATTCGTGATAGATCGTATGAAAAAACTCCCCGCCATCTCTGGCGGGAAGTTTTTATTATTATTGATATGGACAATGCAACAGGATCAACCTCTGGTGTATTGAAAGACAAGAATCTGCGAGGGCATCGAATAGAGGGTCAGAATTCGGCCGTCGTGGGAGATCACCGGAAAGCCGAAAACATCGGACACGGTCTCTTGGATCCAGCTTGCGCCGCCGTCGGAAGTATGAAAAGAAACGACTTGGCTGCTCCCGCCGCCCACCGACGGGATGATAATCACCCCGTGCATGGCATCCGTGAAACGCATCGCCGCAACGGGAGGATTCATGTCGGCGATCGTAAGAGCGGCCAGGGGCGGGGAGCCGGCCGGCTTCCAGATTTTACCGTCGTCCGCCGTGGAAAAGAGCAGGCCGGATTGGGTCAGCAGAAATCCATGACCGGCTTTAAACAGGGAGATGGCCCCGATACGGTCCGCGCCTTCCGGAAGCATTACATCATTCCAGGTGGCGGCGCCATCGGAAGTCGTCACCAGCTTGGCGGAGGTCGCCGCCCAACCGGTCCGGGTATCCAGGAAACTCAGGAAGCGGCAATGATCCGGAATCGCGGCACCGAGGTTCATTCCTTCATGCCAGGTTTTGGCGCCGTCCGAAGTGACGCGCACGGCTCCGTTGCCGCAGGCCCAGGCCGTGTTGCGGTCCACGATATCCAAACCAAAGAGCTGGATTGCGGAAATTTTGGAGGCTTGCCAGCTTGCGCCTCCGTCCTCGGTGTATTGTACCCGGCTGTCGTCGGCGATGGTTATCCCGAATTTGGAATCGTAGAAACCGGTCAATTGAATCAAAGGCGGCGCCTGCACGGAGAGCAGGAGCGTCCATGGTTCAGGATTCTCCGTCGGAGCGGCGGTCGGCTCCGGGGTCGCCGTCGGTGGAACGGCATCGGCTTGGCACGCCGAAAGCGAAAGTACTGTTATCCCAAAGAGAGGAAGAAGAAAAAATTTATTTTTCATCATCTCACCTCGCAAAATCAGTTTTTATGATGCCTATGCCACCCACATGTTGAACGCGAACAGCATCGCCTCAAACCCCATCAGCAGGGCGCTGAAGATCGTCCAGGCTTTGTCGAAAGCCTTGTTCCTGCCCCAGTAGGCCAGCATGTAGAAAACCGCCGGGGCGGCGAGGATGTAACGCTGGATCCCCTGCACCGGCCCGCTGCCCCAGGAGATGACCAGAACAGCCAGACTGAACCAGGCGATCTCGGGTTTGTGTTTGAGGCAGGCGATGCAGGTGACCGCGCCGACCGCCAGTCCGATGAACTCGGTCAGGAAATACGCCGTGCTGGCGGGATTCCCGGCGGTAAGATTCTTGAACGCGTCCGACCAGAGATAGAACGCAGTGCCGAAATCCAGGAATCCGCGGTCGAAAACCCGCGCCTCGACGAAATCGAAATTAATTCCCAGCCAGGAGAATTTCCAGATCAGGAAGGTGATCAGGGGGGCGAACGCCAGGATCATTTTCCCGAAGGAAATGAGCACTTTGCGGTTCGGCGACTTGATGAAGTAAAAAATCTGCTTCCATTCCATGTCGATGTCGAGCCAGTCGCCGGTGCGAAACCAGGTGATCGCCATCGGGATGATCAGCGCCACGCCCACCCCCCGCGTCAGGGTGGCGGCGGCGCCGAGCAGGGCGGCGGGGATCAAATACCATCCCCGGCGGCGGAGAAACGCCAGACAGCCGAAAGCGAGCCCGACGAACAGGCCCTCGGTATAGACCTGGACCATGAAGAAACCGGTCGGGAAGATGAGCAGATAGAAGACGGCGCGCATCGATCCCTCCTCGCCGAGCGAATCGCTTGTCATGTCATAGAGGGCAAGCATCCCCCCCAAAGCTCCCAGCGCCGAAACGACAACCCCCGCCAGAGTCGCCGTCGCAACCGCATTCAACCCGAAGATGCTCAGCGGCAAAGAAAACAGCCAGATCATCCAAGGGTAGAAGGGAAAGAAGGCGTACGCCAGCGAGGTGGACTCGCCGTAGTATATAGTTCCCTGCAACAGCATGTGATAGTCGAACGTGGTCGTGCTGAAGGGCGTGAGGTGCGGAATTTTCGGGTCGTCGTACCCGCCGACGGCGATGCCGATGTAGTATTCCGAATCCCAGCACACTTGGTCGTTTAAAAACGGTTCCAGCAGGTACGGACGGTTTACCTGATACGTTTTCGGGTCGGTGTACATCTCGGTCCATTTTTGGGAGCGGTCGGGCCACTGCGGCTGAAACCGGGCCGTCGCCAGGGCCTGATAGCCGATCACGAGGAGCGCCCAGGCCAGCCAGATGAGGACGATGTTGCGGAAGGCGATCTTGTTCATGTCGGGCTCACTTTTCTATGCCGGTGACGACCATATCCTGCATGAAGAAACGCTGGGCAAAGAAGAGGATGACAATCGGGACGATCATCAGGACGATGGCGCTGGTCTGCAGCATCTCGGGGGTGAAGCCGTAGGTGATAAACGCCTGGGCGCTGAAAGCCATCGTGCGCAGGTCCAACCGGGTGCCCAGATACAGGCTGGCCATGCGCATCTCGTTCCAGGTATTGAAAAATTGCAGCAGCCCCACCGTGATGACCACGGGCAGCGATTGCGGCAGAATAATGGAGACCAGCGTGCGCAAAGGACCGGCGCCATCCAACATGGCGGCTTCATCCATGTCGCGGGGGATGGTTTTAAAATTCTGCCGCAGCAGGAAGATGTAAATGGCGCTGCCGAAGAATTGCGGGACGATGAGCGGAAGGAGACTGCCGTTCCAATTCAGGACGCGCGTATAGATCACGAACGTCGGGACCAAGGTGATGCTGTCCGGGATCATGATGGTCGCGATGCACAGGAAGAACAGGAACCGGCCGCCCGGAATGCGGAAGCGGGAGAATCCGTACGCCACCGCGATCGAAGAACACAGAACACCGATCTCCCCCAGAATGACCACGACCATGGAATTCCGGAAGAGGTTCAGGTAGTCGATCGATTCCCAAAGCGATACAAAATTGCGGAACGTAATGGACGGCGAATAGGCTTTGCGCAGACTGCGCCAGGAACCATCCCAGTGGATGAGACCCGCTGCTGGATTGGCCGGGTCCACAAACTCGCTGTACTTTCGGAAAGAATTAACCAACGCCCATTGCTTGACCCCGTCCGCGGTCGAGACCTCATACACGGGATACT
The DNA here is from genome assembly GCA_964521085.1 of uncultured Anaerolineales bacterium. GTDB lineage: Bacteria > Chloroflexota > Anaerolineae > Anaerolineales > RBG-16-64-43 > JAFGKK01. The sequence goes on from CAZFPL010000008.1 coordinate 53,544, forward strand.
CGGTTCCCTGGTAATTGAACGTAAAGGCCACCGCCGGGTAGAGGGGTGCGGAACCGTCGCTCAGTTGCGCGCTCGTTTTCAGAGACGTGGCGACCATGTAGGTGAGCGGGGAAAGATACGCGAAGATGGCAATCCAAATGAAAAGGTTAACGAGAGCCGTCCCCGTGAAATTCCACATCCGAAAGGTCAGCGTGGAAACGTTGAAAAGGCGGCGGAGGTTTTGGAATCTAGAATTCGACATTGTCTTCCTCCTCGGGGAAATGAACCCAGTGACGCGCCGAACGGAAGATGGCCAGCGTGATGATCATCACGACGATAAACATGACCCAGGCCAGCGCGCTGGCATACCCCAGATTCGAGTAGGAAAACATCTGTCGATTAATATAGGATTCCATCGGCGAAAGACTCGCGCTGAAGGGAAGGCCGCGATCGAGCAGCGCCACGCCGCCAAAGGCGCTGATCATATTGATCACCAGGCTGAAGAAAATAGCCGGGGAGATCATCGGTATGGTGATGGAAAAGAAGCGGTTGATCGGCCCCGCCCCGTCGACGCGTGCCGCTTCGTAGATCTCCGGCGGGACACTTTGCATCGCGCCCAGCATGATCAGAAATCCCGGTCCGATGGTCCAGACCGCCAGTAGAATGGGAAAAACAGCATACAGACCGGCCAGCGGCGGTAGACCGAGCGGATCGAGGATCAGGCGGTCGATCCATCCGCTTCCCGGGGTGGCGAGGCCGCTGACAATGAAGAAGATGGCGATGGCCGGGATGATGCTGGGCATGAAGAAGAGGGTGCGCAGGATGGTTTTGCTTCGCATGCGCTTGCTGGAAAAAAATAACGCCAGACCCAGAGCCACCAGCATCTCGATCGGCACCGCCTGTACAAAATAGGCGATAGATCCGAAGAGGCTGCTTCCGGCTCCTGTATCCTTGAAGAAATCGATATAGTTCGTCAAGCCGATAAATTTCGTCTTCTCGGGTTCCAGCATTTTAAAATTCGTAAACGAAAAACCCAGCGCGGCAAGAATGGGCATTGCTTTCAGAAGCAAGAATCCCAAAATCCAGGGGGAGAGGAATATAAATCCGACCAGCCCTTCCCTCTGCCGCATGGTCAATTGCCTGTGCGGCCCCAATAACCTCTTAAAAATATTCCATCTGTTTTTAGTGCTATCCATAAATCGAAACCTCCCAGCAACGGGCATCCGAACGCGGATGCCTGTAACCCGCGAAGTGCCGCCACTGCCCATGACACGGAATTGTCCGTCCTCAGAGAAGAAAACCGGAGTTTGGACCCCGGGAATATTCAGTAAGGCGACTCTGTTTTACTTCCCATGACCAACCGGGAAAATGAACATAAACGGATCCTATTTCTATGTCGTATCCCGCGACAACAGCCGGTGGATGGAAGCCCAATCCGGGAACCGGAACGGAGGAAGCCGAAACAGCTCCCATTACTTATTGGAACTGATCATTCCGGAGTCAGGGTCACCGTGGGAACATCGCCTACTGCAGATGCGACTCGGATCAGCACCACTCCATGCGATGGGACCGTGGCCGTGTAGCTGTTCATAAACGATCCCAAGTCGATCCGCTGCCACAGGTCGCGCACCGTTGCCGCACCGGGAGGCAGGCCGAGATCAGCCCATGCCACGGTAATGTCGGCTGTTTCGTCGGAACGATTCAAAAGCGCGACCGCGCGAACATTGTTCCCGGACAGAATCTTGGCCCAAACCTCCGGTTTCTTTGTCCCTTCGATATTGCCCACCAGAACTCCCTGATTTCCAAGCGGGTCCTGGTTTATCGCAATGACTTCCGGGGCGGTCAAGATGTCGATGGTCGCCTGGGACATGTTTCTCAAATCGTTCCCTGCGATCAGCGGCGCGGCCATCAAGGCCCACATCGTGAAATGCGACCGGTATTCGAGATCGGTCATTCCGCCGTTTCCGACTTCGAGCATATCAGGATCGTTCCAGTGCCCCGGCCCCGCAAAGGCGGCCGAGGCGCTGTTGGCGTCCATGATCGCCATGATGCGGTCCCATGTGTCTTGGATGTCGCTTGACGTGCGCCACAGATGGGCTATTTTGCTGCCCGCCACCCAGTATCCCGGAAATCCCCAACTGCACATGCTGAACACGATCGGACGGCCCGTCGCTTTCAACGCGTTGCTCATCTTCGTAAAATCTTTGACCAGGCTGCTGCCCGGCGCCGGACTGCAATTGTCGTATTTCAGGTAATCGATCCCCCAGGATGCGATCATGTTGGCATCCTGAACCTCGTAGCCGTAGCTGCCGGGGAAGTGGCCGCAGGTTTCCGTTCCGCGATTCAGGTAGATCCCTAATTTCAGCCCTTTGGCATGGACATAATCCGCGACGGATTTGATCCCATGGGGGAACTTTTTCGGATCGGCTGGAAGGGATCCGTCTGCGTTGCGCTCGGAGGCCATCCAGCAATCGTCGATGTTCACGTATTGATATCCAACAGCCTGCATCCCGCTGCTGACCATGGCATCGGCGATCTCCTTGATCAGAGCCTCGCTGATGTTGCAGTTGAACCGGTTGTAGCTGTTCCAGCCCATCGGCGGCGTGAGCGCCAGATCATCCCACGTGAGCGGCTTGGGGGTGAACGTCGAAGAGGGCAGGGGCGTGAAAGTCGGGGTTCCGGTCGGAGATTTCAGGATTCCGCAACCACCCGTTACTCCAGCGAGGATGCAAGCTGCCAAGAGAAAAACGCCGATCGTTTTTGGATTATTCATCATTCTTCTCCAAGGCGACCGGCGTTCTCACGAAAAGCCGGGTCGTTGCCGTTAATCCACCTTCTTCGAAAAAAGAACCACCCGGATGGGCCGGAAGGTATTTTAACCGATCCGCATTCCTGCCCACCAGTGCGCACGGAGGGTGACCATTCCCGGACAGAGCAATCCTGATTTTCATCCTCCCATCCGATTGTAGGTGGAAATAGTTTTCCCGTAGTTGTGAATTTGCTGAGAAAGTGGACGGAGAACCCTTTGCTGGAAAACGTTATCAATCATAGGCCGCCGGGGGAGAAGGACTACCTTCGAGCCGGGCGTTCTCGTTCAGCGGGGGTTATTTCCGCCCGCCGGATCCTTTGGTAATGACGATGGGCTTTCGCGCGATTGCCGCAAATTTTCATCGTGCACCAGCGGCGGGAGTGGTTGCGGGTGGAGTCGAAGAAAAGCCAGCCGCACCCCTCGCATTCGCGAATCCGATTCTGCCGGTTCGAAAGCAGGAGATCTGCGACAGACCGGACCGCCTCGCATAGGATCCAATCCACCGGATCGACCGTCTGGCACGCCAGGACATACCCAACACCCGTGGACGCCAATCTTATTTTTTTAAACGTCTCTTGATAGAGTTCGTTGAAGGCGGAAACATCCGATTTCGATGGGGTGCTGGAACGGGCGAATGGCAGCAGCAAATGAAAGATCAGCAAACGCACTGTGCGGACGCGCGACATGGATGTCCCGGCAGAGGGCGGAGTGGTCCGAATACGCTTCGGAAGCGTTCCTTGCGCGCGTCCCCACTCGAGAAGCGCATCCCGATCCGGGAAAAAATCATATTCCGGCGGATCGTGACGATGGTCGAAGGTGTTGCAGAAATCCACGCCATAAAGGCCGCCGGCAAAAAAAAGGCTATCAAATTTCATGGGCTTCCTTCCAATATGGAAGAATCACAGGCTGTTCACAGCTTTCCATTATAACCTATAAAAGGTCTTTGACGAGTTATAGAGAAGGGAAGACAACCTACGGGAAAAATATGACAGAAAAATGTAAAAACCTTTCAAAAAGGAGAAGACAATGGAAAAAAACATATCCGTCATTCTGCTAGTGGCGGCGGCAGTCCTGCTGGCTTCCGGTTGCGCCACGCCGGCCGCCGTTGAGTCATCTCCGTCGCCGATCCCGGCCACCGCAACCCAGGAATCCATTGCTCCGGCAACCGATCTGCCGGAGGTCGTGGGGAAATTGCACTGGTTCGGCATCTCGTCGATCCTCTACCATGGCTCGAAAAATATTTATTTCGATCCGGTCATGCTGACGGGGAATCTGCCGCCCGCCGACATCATCCTGATCAGCCATGCCCACTCCGACCACGCGGATCTGGACAGCCTTAAGCAAGTTCTTACATCGAAGACCGTCTTGATCATCAGCCCGAATGTCGCTGGCTTCTACGAATCCCATAAGGATGAAATCGGTGTCCCGGCGGTTATTTTGGACGAGGGTGAGACGACGGAAGTCGATGGTATCAAGATCAAGGCGGTTCCCGCCTACGATGATCAAATACACTTTCGAAACGGCAAAGGAATGGGCTTTGTCGTCAGTGTCGACGGGGAGCGAATCTATTTCGCAGGCGGAACGCGCGTGTTCCCCGAAATGGCCCAGATCGAAAGCGATGTGACAATTTATCCGTGGTATCGGAATGCCGATGTCCTCGAGGCGGCCAAGATCCTGCAGACCAAGGTGCTAATACCGGTCCATGTCGGTTATTCGGGCGTCAAGGCATTTGTAGATGTATATGGAAAGGAAATAACGCGTTTGACAATTATTGCGCTTGAGCCGGGACCGTATAACCCGTAGAGCGAATAATCGATAATAGCCGGGATCCGTCATTAATTAATTGAAGATACAGGTAATTCGGGTTTTGCCGGTTCCGAGACAGCATCCTTCGGGATCCACAAAGATAGGAATCCTGGAGGATGCTTTTTTGTGAGGGGAAAAACGCCAATAAAAACGTGATTTCTTGTCAAATTCGAGTAAAAAACGAACATTTGTGCTATAATATAAATTGTGGATTCCCTTGAGAAGCTGAAGGCGGTTTCCCAGGCGGCGCGCGTGGAAGATCCCGAGGAAAGCAGGCGAGAACCCGGCCCTCTCACGTGCGATAACCTTCCCATCTACAACGCCGTCGTCTCCGGCGGAAAACACATCCGGCTCCTCAAATCCCTAATCACCTCCGTTTGCGAGAATAATTGTGCGTATTGCGGCATCCGCTGGGCGAAGGACTCGCGGCGGGTGACCTTCACTCCGGATGAAATGGCCGACTTATTTTTACAGCTCCACCGGATCGGTGCGTGCGAGGGTTTGTTTCTCAGTTCGGGAATCTCCGGCGGCGGGATTCGCACCCAGGATAAACTCATCGCCGCGGCCGAGATCATCCGCGGCAGGGGGTATCAAGGCTACCTGCATCTGAAAATCATGCCCGGCGTGGAACGGGACCAGGTTGAACAGGCGATGCGCCTGGCAAGCAGGGTATCGATCAACCTGGAGGCACCCACGGCCGAGTGCCTGGCGGCAATCGCGCCGAAGAAAAATTCGGATGTCCTGTTTGAACCTCTGCGCTGGATCGAGGAAATCCGGAAATCCAAGGAACCACAGGATACGTGGAACGGCCGCTGGCCTTCTTCGAGTACGCAATTCGTGGTGGGTGCGGCGGGAGAAACGGACCGCGATCTGCTGCGCATGGCGGAACGCCTGCGCCGCGAGGCGGGATTGGCCCGCATCCACTATTCCACCTTCGATCCCGCCGAGGGGACGCCGCTCGAGGATGCACCGCCGGAAAATCCGATCCGCAGTTTCCGCCTCTATCAGGCGGATTTTCTCATCCGGGATTACGGCTTCGGCGCCGAGGAGTTGCTGGAGGGCAGAGACCGTCTGCCATTAAACATCGACCCGAAACTGGAATATGCGCGGGTACATTTAAAGGAAGCGCCGATCGAAGTGAATCAGGCGGAAAGGCATCAGTTGCTGCGGATTCCCGGTGTCGGGCCGCAGACCGTAAGGCGGATCCTCGATGCCCGACGGAAGGGCTCCCGGATCCGCTCGGTCGAAGATTTAAAATGCCTGGGGGTGAACACCCGGCGGGCGTCGGATTTTATGCTGGTCAACGGAAGGAAAATCAATACACAAATGCGGTTGTTCTAGAGCGTCGACGCTATGAAAATAATCCGTTCGAGAGGCAAATCCAAGAAGTAAAACCACAAAGACACCCAGACTCGAAGAAATCCGGAAGAATTACTTCGTGGCTTGGTGTCTTTGTGGGTTATATTATTTGATAATTTGCGCAAGGAGTATTTTAGACGAGGAATAAAATTTTTATATTCACAGGAAACGGCTTATCCGAACCGGCCGGTGACGTAATCCTCGGTTCGCTTTACCTTCGGCGCGATAAACAAGTTTTTCCCTTCACCCCATTCGACCAACTCACCTTGATAAAAAAAGCCAGCCCAATCGGCCAGACGAGCCGCCTGCTGGACGCTATGCGGGACGATGATAATCGTATATTTTTTCTTGATCGATTGAAGCGAATCTTCCACCTTGGCCGTCGAAATCGGATCCAAGCCGGATGTCGGTTCGTCCATCAGGATAACTTCCGGCTGCTGGGCGAGCACTCGGGCCAGGCACAACCGTTGCTGTTGGCCTCCCGAGATTGCATAAGCCGGTTCATCCAGCCGGTCCTTCATCTCCTCCCACAACGCGGCCGCCTGCAAGCCCTCCTCGACCGCCCGGTCGAGGTTCCGGCGGCGCCGTTCACCCGCCAGTTCCAGCCCGTAGGTCATATTTTCACGGATGGTCATCGGCAGAGGCACCGGCTGCGCGAATACCATCCCTACGCGCCGGCGAAGCGCCACAAGATCCACAGTAGGAGAGAGGATATCTTCCCCTTCCAGGAGGACTTTTCCCGAATACCGAGTTCCTTCCACCAGATCGTTCAACCGGTTGAAGGTCCGCAGCAACGTACTCTTCCCGCCCCCGGCGGGTCCGAAAAGCACTGTGATGGCGTTGCGCGGGATTTGCAGGCAAATGTTGCGCAGGGATTCGGTCCCATCCGGATATTGCACCGATAATTTTTCGACGAAGAACTTTGGATTCTGAACCGGGCTTACCATTGCCGCCTCCGCCGGAAGTAACTGCGGATGAGTGTGGCAACCAGGTTCATGGCCAGGACGAAGATCAGCAGCACCAGCGCGGTGCCGTATTGAATCTGCACCGGCATCCCCGGCACCTGAGTCGAGATAACGAATAAATGATAGGGCAGGGCCATCGTCTCGTCGAAAATCGATTGCGGCAGATGCGGCAGGAAGAAGGAAGCACCGGTGAAAAGGATCGGCGCGGTCTCGCCCGCCGCGCGCTCCAGGCCGAGGATGACCCCGGTCAGGATGCCCGGCAGGGCCTGCGGGAGGACGACCCGTTGGATGGTTTGCCAGCGCGTGCCGCCCATGCTGATGCTCACCACCCGAAACGATTGCGGCACCGCCCGCAGTGCTTCCTCCGCGGTGGAAATGATCACCGGCACGGTCATGATCGCAAGCGTCAGGCAGGAGGCGAGGATTGAGGACCCGAGGCCCAGGAAAAGGACGAACAGCGCCAGGCCGAACAATCCGTAAACCACCGACGGGATCCCCGCCAGGTTGACGATCGCGATCCGGATGGTACGGGTGAAGGCTGAATCCGGCGCGTACTCCGAAAGGTAGATCGCCGCCAGCAAGCCGATCGGAACAGCAATCACGGCGGTGCCGAGGGTAAGGTACAGTGTCCCGACGATGGCGGGCCAGATGCCGCCTTCGCGCATCCCGCTACTGGGCATCGAGAATAAGAATTCCCAGGAGAGCGCGGGGAATCCGTTCCAGAAGATGTAGGCGATGATCGCAAGAATCGCCAGGACCGTGACCGCCATAATAGCGGTTAAAAAGGCGAAAGCGATCCGCTGGGTGACGATCCGGGAGAGTCGCATCAGGACAGCATCCGTTCGGCGCGCTTCTTTGCGCGGAAGAGCATGCTCGAGGCGATGACGTTCACCAGGAAGGAGATAAGGAACAGGATGATGGCGATCAGGAACAGAACCTGGTAATGGGTGCTGCCGCTGGCCACTTCTCCCATTTCCGCCGCGATGGTGGCGGTCATCGTGCGGACCGGGAAGAAGAGCCCGTCCAAGCGGATCTGGGGTGCGTTCCCGGTGACCATCATCACCGCCATGGTCTCCCCGATCGCCCGCCCGAGTCCGAGCATGACCGCGGTCAGCACGCCGGACCGTGCGGCGGGAAGCGTGACGCGCCAGACCGTCTGCCATTTGGTCGCGCCGAGGGCGAGAGCTCCGTCGCGGTAGCTTTTCGGGACGCAGTCGAACGCATCTTCCGCGACCGAGACGATTGTCGGCAGCGCCATCGCCGCCAGCAGGATCGATCCGGTAAGTGCGGTTAATCCGGTAGGAAGGTTGAGTGTTGTGCGGATCAGCGGCGCCAGCACCAGGAATCCGAGGAAACCCAGAACCACCGAGGGCAGGCCGGCGAGGATTTCCACGAACGGCTTGAGCAGTTCGCGCATCCAGCGGGGAGCCACCTCGGCGATGAACACGGCAGTTGCGATTCCAAAGGGGATGGAGATGACCGCCGCACCGACGGTGACCATAAGCGATCCGAACAGCAGCGGCAGAAGGCTGTACATGCCCTCGATCGGGTACCAGCGCGGCCCGATCAGAGATGCCGGAGACGCGTTGAACAGCGCCGGCAGCCCCGCCTGAAGCAGGAATATGAAGATCGCGGCGACGAACAACACGGCCGAATAGCCGCAAACCCGGATCAGGAATTGGATGACAGCTTCGAATGATCTTCGGTATTTCGCCATGGATTCCGCCGTTACAGGATCAGGCTAACGGAACGAAGCCTAGGTCCGCTACAATTTTCTGCCCCTCTGCGCTCAGGATCCAATCTATATACTCCTTCACCCAGCCGGTTGGTTCTCCGTCGGTGTACATGTAGAGATCCCGCGAGATGGGATAGGTCCCGTCCAGGGCCGTTTCTTTGCTCGGTTCGACAAACGGGCCGGCGGGATCTTTCGCCAGCCGGATCATCTTCACGGCTGATGTGATGTACCCGAGTCCGTCGTATCCGATGGCGTTGCGATTCTGACTCACCTCGGACGTGATTCCCTCCGAGGAAGGGAGCAGCAGCGTATCGGCGGCAAAGATGGTCTTATCCTTAGAATTTCCCAGCCGGATGACGGATTCGAGGAAAAAAACGTGGGTTCCGGAATTGACTTCGCGCGAGACTCTAACGATCGGCCGGTCCTCCCCGCCCAGCTCCTTCCAATTGGTGATTTTCCCCGAGAAAATGTTGGAAACCTGCTGCAGGGTGAGGTGTTCGACGGGATTACCGGGATTCACGATGACGGCGATGGCATCCCGGGCGACGATAATTTCCTTCGGATGGACGCCGTTTTTATTTGCAGTTTCAATTTCCGCCGCCTTCATGGCGCGCGACGCATTGGCGATCTGGATCGTCTTATCGGTCAGGGCCGTGATCCCTACACCGCTGCCGCCGCCGGAGACGGAAATCGAGACCGATGGATCCACATCGGCGTACGCTTCCGCCCAGGCCAAGGCCAAGTTGACCATGGTGTCGGATCCGCGGTTTACGATTACTTTGTTGGTAGAATTCCCGGAGGAGTTGGACGGAGAACAGGCGGAAATCGCAAGGCAGAGGATCACCGGAACCCACTTAACCACCCGTCGCATACCCCAATTGTAACAGAAGACACGGCCAGGAACGACTGAAAACTAGGGTAGAATTGAGTTATGCCTCAGGCTGATCTTAAATTCCGAATCGACGATTTGGATTTTTACTACGGTGCGTTTAGGGCTCTCGAAAACATCTCGATGGAGATCGCCGAACGGGAAATCACCGCGCTCATCGGCCCCTCCGGTTGCGGGAAAAGCACCTTCCTGCGCTGCCTGAACCGCATGAACGATACCATCCCGGAATCCAGGGTGGAAGGTAAAGTCCTCCTGGATGGCGAGGACATCTATTCTCCCGATCTGGATGTGGCGGTTTTGCGCCGCCGGGTGGGAATGGTGTTCCAGAAACCCAATCCGTTCCCCCAATCGATCTTCGATAATGTGGCCTTCGGCCCCCGGGTGCTGGGGCTCGATCATTCCACCAACCTTTCCGAACGGGTGGAACAGTCGCTGCGGCGGGCGGCCTTGTGGGAGGATGTGAAGGACCAGCTGCGGGAATCCGCACTGGGCCTCTCGCTTGGCCAGCAGCAGCGGCTGTGCATCGCCCGGGTCCTGGCCGTGGAACCGGAAGTCATCCTGATGGACGAACCCTGTTCGGCGCTGGATCCGATCGCCACCATGCGGATCGAGGAACTCATGCACGAATTGGCGTCCGATTTCACAATCGTGATCGTGACCCACAACATGCAGCAGGCAGCCAGGGTTTCAAATAAAACAGGCCTTTTTTGGCTGGGTAAGTTGGTCGAATTCGACGATACCAAGAAAATCTTCACCCGCCCCGAGAACAAGCAGACCGAGGATTACGTCACCGGGAGGCTGGGGTAGAAGCGTTCCCGCCGCAGCGGGAAAGAGGAACCCCCTTTTTTACGGTTTTTATATATACTATTTATACGATTCAAGTAAAGGTAAGCATATGGCAAACGCGCGGTTATCCTCGCTCGACAATGATTTCTATTCCCGCCTGCTCCGCGAGTCGGACGATACATTGCACCAGATGGCTCTGGCGGCCTGCCGTTACGCCGTGGAGAAAAGCAAGTTGAAGTATCCGGCGATTCTCGCGGCGCTGAAGGCCATGACCGAGAAAAAGCCGCTGAGTCAGGCCGAGCTTGCGGAATTGGGGAAGCTGGTTGCGGCGCTGGATGCCTTCCACATCGGCACCGATATCCGCGACCGGGATAAGACCGGGAAAACCGATACGCTAAGCGCAAAGGCGGCCATGTTCCAGGCTCGCGCGGCGAACGCCGTGTTCATGGCAACCAATCCGGACCCCTTGTTTGCGGCGCTCGAGGCGATCTACGAATCGCATTTGGCAACCGGAGACTGGCCCGCTCTGAAAAGTATCCTTACCTCCAAATAAGGGTTAAATACCAAAACACAGATGCGCAAGGGCGCCAAGACCACCCCGGTTGGGTCGGGAAGCGTCGCCATGCCTACCCCCACTGTTTAGAACGGGGGTCGGCTATGACCGCTTGCGACCTTTCCAGCCAGGCAACTCCCACCTTTGAATTACGCAAATGAAAGTAATTACCTGCTGCGGGAGCTCACCCGCATCTCCACAATTGAGGGATAGGAGGCATGATGCAACAACTGATGAACCAATTTGAGGGGTCCGGGGATCGGTCAGTTCTGCCTGATCTAGCGGTCAAGGGGTTGATCCTCAGGGGCGGTATTCGATTTGCCGAGGTGGCGAGGAATTTGATCGTATGCCTGGTCGCCGGCCTGGTCGCCGTTTTCTATTTCCACCTCCCGGGCGCCGCCGTTGCGGTTTTCTTCGGGATTCTTGCCCTCAATACCGTGGTGGAGGGGGGATCACTGTGCTGAGGTTGCGCGCGGTCGCCAACCTCGAACCTGCCGCCGACGGAAATGTCCTCCGAACGACGTTCCTCCTTAACGAAAAATACCTTGTTGCAGCGGCCGCGATCAATACGGGAATCAACGCGCTGGCTTTCCTGGGAGTCGCCTTGCTCGGGAAGCAACTGGTCCTGACGCTTTCCCTGCAGATTGTGAATGCAGAGGTTCCGGAGATAAGCATCCCGTTCCTGTCTTTGATGATCCTCCCTGTCTTATACGTCCTCGGGAAACTGGTGCTTCATGCGGCCTATTTAATCGCAGCCGGACGAATCGGAATGGATTTGGAAGTCGGAAAAGTCTATCAGCAGATATTGGTCATCCGGAAATCCGTACCGGCCCTGGAATTTCTCCCTATCGCAATAGCCTTGGCTTGTGTTCTGTGGTTCCTGGGATTGCCGGCCTGGATCGTCGCGATTTTCGGCGGGGTTCCCCTACTCCTGTTCGTCGTTTCGGTGATCGAGGTCTACCGAATCCAACAGATCCAAATGACCCCGTTGGCTGCGGCATCGCCGGCATCCGCGGAGAAGGAATTCCAGCCGGGTGAACAGGTGGAAGGCGCTTCTTTCGGATTGATGAACTTGAAGCAGACCGGCAACGCCGTCATGGGCGTGGGAAAGACATCCGATGCGGAGAATGCAATCGTGCTGACCAACCGCTGCATGGTCTTCATCCAGGTTCCGCTGGCGGGAGGAAACAACATCCTGGGGGCTACGTCGTTCAACTATATGAACGTGATGCTCAACCGGCCGCAGTTGATCGCGGAGGGAAAGAAATTGCTGGCCGCGGGCGATCCCCAAAAAATCGTCCAATACACCGAAAAAGCCTTTTCCTACGAGGATCTGGAAACGGTATCGGTGAAGAATAAAAAATTGGAATTCAGGACCCGGGGCGGAAAGAAATACCAGTACCTGTGCTGGGAAGAGGATGGGACGATCATGGAGATTATACGAAAATATGCGGGAGACAAAGTAAAAGCGTAGAACCCCCCATTCTTATAACTGGTAATCCATCACTCCTCACGGCATATCCGGTGATCTCCGGATATGCCGCCTTTTTTTCACCGCATCGCGCGGATGAATTCCTTCGCCGTGGAGAAACGTTCGTTGCGCGGTTTTGCCATCGCGCGCAGGATTGCCAGGGCGACCTTTTCCGGCAACTCCGGTGAGAATTCCCGCGGATCGGGCGGGGGGGTGTCCAGGTGGGCGATGACCATCGCGCTGGGATTTTCCGTCGGGAACGGCAGCCTCCCGGTAAGCATTTCGAATAGCATGACCCCCATCGCGTAGATGTCGGCCCGGCCGTCGATCTCCTCTTCGGCGCGGATTTGCTCCGGCGACATGTATTCCACCGTGCCGAACATTCCCCCGCGCGTCGACCGGTCCCCGCCTTCCAGAATCTTGGCGATTCCGAAATCGGTCAGGATGGCGCGCTGCAAACGTGCCCCCGACTTGGAGGACGGCCGGTCCACCTTGGCGATCGGTTCGAGCAGCACATTCGACGGCTTCACGTCCCGGTGCACGATTCCGCGCCCGTGGGCGTAATCCAGCGCCGCGGCCAGGTCGCTCGCAACCCACCAAACCTGCGCCAGGGGAAGTTTCCGGGCCTGGTTCATCCGGTATGCAAGATCCCGCCCGGGGATGTATTCCATCGCCATGTAATACATTCCGTCGCAGTCGCCGAAATCATAAACCTGCACGATGTTGGGATGCTTAAGCAGGGCGATGGCCCGCGCCTCGCGCTCAAACCGCTCGCGAAAATCGCCTTCCTCGGCGAGCCGGGCGGGAAGTATTTTGATCGCCACCGGCCGGTCGAGCCGGATATGGCGGGCTTTATAAATCTCCGCCATCCCGCCTTTCCCGATCGGTTCGAGCACTTCATACTGCCCCAGCGTGCACCCGATGAGGCTTTTTCCCGGCGAGGCCGCCGCGATGGGAGAGGATTGCTGCGCCAGAAAATCCGCCCAGGCCTTCGAGGTATAGACGAACTTGCCCTGTACCTGATTAATCAGGCATTTGGATTCCAATTCACGCAGGATCGCATTTCCGGATGTGGTGGCGGGCAGACGCTCCGCCGCCTTAGGGATCTCGAGCAGAATCCGTTTCTGTTCCTCGGATAGGTTCCGCCAGGAATATTCAAAATGCGCCTGCATCTCCTGGGTGGTGCGCCGTTCGATTTCATCCCGGTAGACTGAGAGCGTGAAGGCGTGAAAGCAGGCAATTTGCAGGATCAGCGGATTCCCACCGGAATATTCGTACAGGAAATTCTGCACTTCGAGCGGAAACGGTTTCCCCGCCCGCTCCGAGGGTTTGAAAATCAAGTCGCGCGCATCCGACTCCGGAAGCAGTCCGAGGAAGATCGGCGCAAAGATGTTGAAGAACGGGCTGGAGAGGATGTCCTGAGATCGGCCGGAATAGGTCAGTTCGATCAGCGGGCTGGCCGACGCGGTCAGGAAGACCAGCTGGAACCGGCCGGCGATGGAACGCAGCGCGTTAAAGAAATTCACGTCGAGCTGGGGATTGGCGCTCAGCCGTTCGAACTCGTCGAGGATCAGCACCACCTGCAATCCCCGCCGGTTGAGGGCGCGGATCGCGCTTTCGAACGCCAGCCGCGAGGGGGAAAGGCAGGCGGATTCCAATGCGGGTTCTTCCGGCAATCCGCGCGATTCGACCTCGGCGCGGAGTTCCGCGGCAAACTGCTGAAATACCTCCGTGGCGGATTCGTTCCCGAGGACCTCGCAATCCAGGTAGCAAACCAGAGTTCCGCCCGCGATACCCAGTTCTTCGGAAACGCGCGGCCGCATCAGGTGGAACAGCAGCGAGGTCTTCCCGATCTTGCGCGGGCCGACGATGGAAACGGACTGGTTGCCTTTGAGGAAATTGGCGATCTCCCGGAGTTCGTGGTTCCGTCCAAAAAACATCTCTTGCGACCGGACCGGCCCTCTGGAAAGATATGGATTGGACGGATCAGACATGGCAGGCACCCATTGCTGAGACTACCGCAATTATAAGAGTATCCTATCCGCCCGGGTTGTAAAAAAGGGATGCATTTTCTCCCGGAAGTGGAATGGAAGGAAAAACCGGCCCCCGGGCTAATCCCCAGGGGCCGGTTTGCATCCAACCGACGCTAGGCCTTCACGCTGCGGGTTTGCCACCAGTCGCGGAAGATCATCCAGATCGCTCCCAGGCCGAAGAGGATCACGAAGAAACTCACCAGCGTCCCCAGGATCGGCAATGCATCCACGAAGACCATCAGGAGGATGCCGAGGAGCAGGGGCCAGAAGTTGCTGGCGGAGTAGTCCTTGCGGACCAGGCGGAGAATCAGGTCGCCGATCAGCAACGCAACCACCAGTTTGCTTCCATACTGGGCGATCGCCAGGAACAACGCACCCGAGAGACCGATCGCGGAGAATCCGATCCCGAACACTGCGGACATCAGCCCGAACAAGGTCACCACGCCGATCGCCAGGCCAAGCATGAGGATCAGAATGCTGGCCACTACGAGCGCGATTAAACCGGCGATGAGCACGACTAAACCCCATCCCAACGAGGGGAGCGGTTTGGCGCGCAGCATTCCGGTGGCGCGGGCCAGGAGCGATGGGATCAACCACACCGCGAGCGCGCCGAGCAGGACCAGCGTGAGGAATTCGCGGATCACTCCAAACACGTAGCTCATGACCATGCTGCCGAAGTCGATTACGTGAATGTTTTTAATATCCGACCGATCTGAACCATTCTCGCGCGGCACGTAGTGGTAGACCACGCCGCCTGCGGGAGTGGCTTGGATCCCCGCGGTTTGTTCGACCGCGCTGGTGTACTCCAGTTTCCCGCCGATGACGGCTTCGGAGGAAATATGCAGCCCGACGGGGATGATTCTGGAGACGTGGCCGAAAGGCATGGAACTCATATACGTGTACGCGGCTCCGGTATCGTCCTCGGACGGTTCTCCCACATCCACGATGACGTTGCGGCCGATTTTCCCGGTCAGCTCGAAGGCTCCCACACCGGCGCGGACGTCGCGGCCGATTTCCCCGGCCAGGATCACCTGGTATCCGGCAGTTGCGATATCGCGGGTCACGGTGGATCCGGATTGCAGGTTGATGCTGAACCCGGCGGCGTACAGGTTGCTTCCCACGCTAGCTTTCGGTCCCAGCGTAAGTGAGTTGCCGCCGAAGAAGAGGCTGTCCTCCACCCTGCCGTCGACAAGGATTTCCCCGCCCATGGCGAACACGTTGCCGTTCACCGTGCCGGTGATATTCACCGTGGATGCGCCGGCGATGACGTCGCCGTTGACCGTTCCGCTGATGGTGACGGTCGACCCGAAGGCGAGTAGATTTCCGTTCACCGTCCCGGCCATTTCGACGATGTCCTCGGTGAGAATGAGATCGTCATTGACGACCTCATCGGCGCCGACGTTACCGTCTTGGTCGATTTCCATGGCGCGGGCGGTCTGCACGCTGGCGGCTGCCAGCATAAGGACCATCGAGAACGCCAGAAGAACACGAATTGCGAGAGTACGATTTTTAATATTCATGGTTATCTCCTTTCAAAAGATACCGTTTGAATTTTCCGGTTTCCTTACACCCGGTTTTTCTCCTCGTCGATGATCTGCCGGAGCGATTTGCTTTTCTCCACCCACATTCCCAAAAGGCCGAGTTTCCATCCGTAGGCTTCGCCGAACGAGAGGTCCGGCCGCTGCACGACGGAGAAGATATCCCGCGCCGCCAACCTCTGGAAGGCGCCGATGAACTCCGGCCGCTCCACCGGAGCCCCGCGCCGGGCCAGGTCGTCCGCGGCCTGGACCGGGGTGAGAAACCCCGCGCCGCCCAGATGACTCATCGCAAAAAGGGCCAGTTTCTGCGCCGGAGTGGATTCCGTCCAAAGGTAGACGAAGTGCGCTTCCCCCACGGTGAGAATTTCCTCCAGCGAAGTGTTCACGTCGCCCACCGTGACGTAATTGCGGCTCAGCCGGTTGTGGAGATTGACCAGGTTGTGGCAGATCAACTGTAAAAAGTACGGGTGGCCGGCCGTGACGCGCCAGATCTTCTCCAGCGCCAGATCGTCGTATTGCATGCCGCCGCCCGCGACGGGTTCCTGAATCAGCCGCATGGCTTCGTCGCGGGTCAGGAATCCGATATGGCGGTACAGGCTGATGTTGAACAGCACATTCCAATAATCCGAAGCCAGTTCCTCCAGACGGTGCGTTCCGCAAAAAATTACGCTTAGATTCTCCGAATGCTGGATCAGGTGCCGCAGGAACGGAAATACCGCCGCATCGAGCGTTCCACGCCGCACCGACGATTCCAATTCTTCGAACTCGTCGAGCAGCAGGAGCAAGGGGCGCGCACCGAGAACCCGCCGCACTTCCGTAAGAAAACCCCGCTCGAAGAAGGAGGTCGGGTTCTCCGCATATTCATCAAGGTCGGGCGGGGTGATCCCCAATCCCCGATCTTCCATGGCATACGCGATCTCCGAGGCGATCGAGTGCAGGAAGGCCGGCATTCCGGGATCCAATCCAAGCGCCTGCCCGTCCAGATACACCGGCAAGAATCCCTCCCCCAACCGAAGCGGCAATTGTTTAAGGAGCGAGGATTTGCCCGTTCGGCGCTGCCCGATCAGCACCAGGTTGTTGCGGTGCGCGGCCGTGAGATGTTCGAGAAGGAAGGTCATCACATCTTCCCGGCCGAAGAAGAGCGGCGATCCCGCGCGCAAGGGAGTGCCGACCACGTACGGGTTCGGTATGGTATGAAATTCGCCGGTGGTCTCCAGAAGCTGCACGGCATCCGCGAAGCTTTCGCATTGGTTCGGCCCGCGCGGGTCGGTGTAGCGGATTTCGAACAGCGCGCGGAAGCGGCGGACTCCCGGTGCGAGTTGCGGACAGACTCGGATTTCGACCTGTGCTTCTTCGCCGGGCCCGAGGTGTTCGAGGACCGCCGTCTCGTCGATGGGTTTGTATTCGGGCGAGGGAAGCAGGCACACCTCGAGGCGGATCGCCGCGCCGCGGCCGGTGTTGCGCAGGGAAAGCGCGAGGACGACGACGTCCTCCTGCCAGGTGTGGCGGGTCAGCAGTTCGCAGACGATCTGCGCCCGGGATTGCAATTCGCCCATGGCGCCGGTCACCACCGCCATCCAGTGTTCGGCGATGCGGCGGATGATGGGGCTGTCGGCCGCTCCGAGGGCGGTGTGGGCGGAGTGATGCAATCTCCCCAGCCGCTCGATGGCGCCCGCGAGATAGGCGAGTTTGTCCTGGGCGGTATCGACGCGCTCGAACGCCTGCAGGGAATCCGATGCGGCATGCAGCTCGGACAGCATCGCGTTCAATCCGGAGAGGAAATCCACTTCGGGCTGCGGTAAATCGACCGCCGCCTTCCAGCCTGCAATCTCGGAGACCGACCGCGCGGCGGTCGCATCCAGGCAGGCGGAATAGGCCGCCAGTCCTTCGGCGGTGCCGAGCGGAGCTTTACCGGAATCCTTGAGCTGCTGCAATTGGGTGGTGATCGTCCGCAGTGCGACTGGGAGCATCTCGGGAGAGGTGTGACTCTCCAGGAGATAGCTGTATCCTTCCGCCAAGCGGGCCAGATCGCCTGCCTTGGCGTTCTCCAGAGTGTTTGGAAGGTTGGCAACCAGTGCCGCGGAATCCGGATTATCACGGGCATCCTGGGTCAGGCGGTGGAATTCCACCAAGGCTTGATCCGGATGAAGCAGAATCCGCTCGGCCGTCGCTTCCGCGCGCCCCAGCGGCGAGTTCCAGTGCTCGGCCAACTGGCGTTCCATCTCCGCCCGCTGGCGGGTCTCGGTTTGTTTCTCCTCGATCAGCTGCGCCACGCGGATGGCGGTTCCCGCCTGGTCGGCCAGGCCGAGGAGAAGGGATTGATCTTCGCGGGTGTAATCTTCGCCGGAAAGGCGCGGGCCGAGAGCGAGAATCCCGACCAGGTCTTTGTGTCCCGTCCGCGGGGCGATCAGCGGGACGAGCAGGGGGAAGGGGACGGCCGAGGATTTGGAGGCAATCCCCCCGCCTTCCAACCGCTCGAAGATATCCGCCCGCGACGGGAGACTTGGCGTCAGCCCGTCCGGAAACTGGTGCGCATACGCCAACTCGAAGGCACCGCCGGGATTGCAGAGAAAAACCGCGCCATACTGGATGTGCAGCAACTCGGTTACCCGCAGGACCAGGGTCCGCTGCAGTTCAGGGAGGTCGAGCAGCGTGCGCAATTCGCGCCCGAATTCGGTGAACGCCATGCGAAAATCCACTTTCTCACGGTAGAAGCGCCGGTCGATAAAATCCTGCAGCCGGTCGCGGAGCGGGCGGACGAGTGCGGCGATCGCGAGTGTTGAGGCGACGATGACGAGTTCCGAATTCTGGCCGGTGATGCCGCGGACAATCGCCTGGAAGATGTAGATGCTGAGGAGGTATAACGCGCCGAGCAATCCGGTTAAGAGCGTGTAGACAAGCGTCCGGTTGATCAAGAGGTCCACTTCCCAAAGCCGGTAGCGGAGAACGGCGATCATCAGGAAGACCGGGATCAGGACCAGGGCGATGGAATACACGGATTGACTGATAACCTGGAATATCAGCCGCGTGGGGCCGGGTTCGCTGAGTGAGGGTGCAAAGGTCGGGAGGAGATAATAGAACAGGGAAGCGATCACCGCGATGGCCAGGCTGAATACCACCAGTTTGGTTTGCTGCTTTTCCTGCCGGTTGGAGGAGTGCAGATAGCGGTATACCTGCGACGCCGCCCCGGCGCCGAAGCCGCCGATCAACATCGAAAGCAGACCAAGCGTGCGCAGCACCTCCACAACTTGTTCGAAGAAATCGGCGGAGATGTCGGTGCCGAAGAACCAGGCGATGAATCGGGTGCCCGTTTGGAGCGGGGCCAACCAACTGACGGTGCTGATGGCGGAGGTGACCTCCGGGAACACCAGCAGCGCAGTCAGCCAAATGCCGAGGCCGAACGCCAGTGGCCGCATCCAGGCAGGCGAGAAGCGCGCATTGGGGAAAAGAAAGATGGTCAAAGCCGCGGCGGCGATGCCGAAGATCTGCACCGGACGCACCACCCACTGCAGATTGGCGCTTGTACTGAAGGGGAAGACGGTGACGCCGAAGGTGATTAGCGCGAAGGAGACGAGCAGTGCCATTCCATCATCGCGCTTCGACCAGAAGATCACGACCGAAGCCAGGCCGAAGGCGAGCGCCACGATCAGTTCCATGGAAGACAGGAATACCATGTAGGCGCGGGGGGGAATTCCCGCCTGGGTAAGAACCTGCATTTCCTCCGCCGGCAGGTCGGGATTAATCCACGCCGAATGGGTGGCGACGGAATAGATCACCATCGCGAAAAGCGCAATCGCCAGGACGACCCAGACAATCCGGGCGAGGAAAAGGCGGCGGTTGGCCGTCCGCGAACCCGGATTGAGGAATTCCAATCTCCGGCGAAAAGATGAGATATTCATACTGCCTCCAGCATAGTCGGGGATTGAATTCTTCGGTAGGTAGGCGAAGGGGGTGTTGTGTGCCGATTACGGGTCGATTGCGGGCCCCGGCTAAGTACACGCCGGGGTGACGTGTAAATGATCGTCATGCCGGCGTGTACTTAGCCGGCATCCACCCCATGCTGGGGGGATGTTCCTGCTGGGATCATGAGGGGATGACAGGCAAGTTAATCGAGCGCAAGCAGGTATCCCTGGCCGCGCCGGTTTACCAGTAATCCGCCCGCATCCCCCAGCGCGTTGCGCAGTTTCTTGACGACACCCCGGGCTCTTTCGGGATCCAGGGTTCTCTCATCGGGCCACAAGGCGGTTTCGATATCCTGCGGAGTCAGCACACGACCGGGTTTTTCCAGGAACACCTTTAAAAGGGAAAACTCGGTGGGGGTCAGATGAACGGGCTGCCCGGAAACGGTCGCTTGGCTGCGCCGCAAATCGATCAGGAAGGGGCCGCCTTGCAGCAATCCCGGAACCTTCTGGCGGCGGACGAACTGCTCCAGAACCGTCCCGATATATTGACCCCCGCGCGCCAAACCGGCTTCCGCCAGGCTGGCGCTTTCTCCTCCGATCATCGGCAGCGCCGCAAGATTGTACCGGTCCTCCTCGTCGAGTTCGTTCCAATAATATTGCAGGTGGGGTTCCAGGTCGGCCAGCATCTGGCGGCGGATTTCCGGAAGCGCATCGGTGGAAATCTCCCCGTCATTATCTGCCGTTTCGAATGCCCGGTATCCAGCAACCTGAAGGAACAGCGGGTGCGGCCCGGAAAGCGAGAGGATCGGTTCCAGGGCGCGTTCCGCAAACGGCTTTCCGGCTTTGGCGGAGAGCCGGGTCAACAGCTCGCGCGCCTCCACCTCTTCTAAAAGCCCGAGGTTTACGGGAGCGAAAAAATTAAAGAACGGCGATGAAAGTGTTTCCGGATTGATCCGGCCGAGTTTCCAAAGCGGGTTCTTCGAGGCGGTGACAAAACGGACCGGGTACTGGGCGGCCAGCCCGCGCAACCGGTTAAACAGCGCGGATCCAAAGCGCGGATTCGACGCAACCAGTTCAAATTCGTCCAGGAGGATGACCAGACTTCGCCGGTCCCCGGAAAATTCACCGCGGATGTGCTCCAGAAAATCCGAATATGGAACGGCGGCGGATTCCCCGCCGAGAGAACGGTCGATGGCGCCGTAAAAATCTTCCTCCCCGAGGCCGTCGAGGGTTCCGCCGTCGAGGAGGAGAAATTCCATCTGCTCCGGCGGGCAGGAATTCGCGGAGGCGACGGCCGAGTTCATCAGGTGCATCAAGAGGGAAGTTTTGCCGATCCGCCGCGGGCCTGAAACCGCCACACTCTGCCCTTTGCGCAACAAGTCGAACAGGAAGGAGACTTCCCGTTTGCGGCCGAAGAAAAAACCCGGGTCGGAAACCGGACCCCGATGGTAGAAGGGATTACTCTCGGACATGTCCCGATTGTAGCACGGGCGGCACATATCCGGCGCGGGCTCGGCCGTGTTCTCCGGTCAACGTCCTTTGTGCGACCTTCACCAGGTACCCAACGCGCGATCGGAGAAATCCGCCCACGCTTCCATGACCCTTCCGAAATCCCTGGAAAGCGTTAATTTTTATTAAAACGAAAGCAGGGTTAAAATTGAGCTGGATCGACGCCTGTGGAAGGAACCTTTGGAGGGTGTATGCAACGGGCATTCCGACGGGGACTGACCGGATTGGGAATAGTATCCATTGCCATCCTAGCCTCTTGCGGCCAGGGTTCCACTGCAGGACCGTCCAACGGATCACAGGATACAGCCTCCCCAACTCTCTGGGAGCTGCCGCCGGCGTTCACACAAACTCTTACCGCGTCGGTCACCTTCACCGCGTCTCCGGAAGTCTCCATCACCCCCACTCCTCCGTCCGCACAGGAAGCGGCTTTTATCCCCCTTGCGACGGGATGGAATCACACGTGCGTGATTACCAGCAAGGGCGGGGTGATGTGCTGGGGGAGTAATGATAACGGCCAACTGGGAGACGGTTCGCGGACGGAACGCACCCGGCCGGTAAGCGTTAAAAATTTAACGGTTCCTGCGGTGGCCGTCACCGCGGGATGGGGGCATACCTGCATCCTGACCGAGGAAGGCGGCGTGAAATGCTGGGGCCGGAACAAATACGGCGAACTCGGCGACGGGACGAACCAGCGCAGCAGCGAACCGGTGGATGTTTCCGGCCTGGCATCCGGGGTGGTTGCCATCGCGGCGGGAGACGATCACACGTGCGCGGTGAACGCCCAGGGAGGCGTGAAGTGCTGGGGATACAACAATTTCGGCCAGCTGGGAGACGGAACAACCGAAACGCGGAACGTCCCCGTCGATATTCCGCGACTCAGCGGTGGCGTAACGAGTATTGCAGCCGGGGCGGCGCACACCTGCGCAGGAACGATCCGCGGAGAAGTGATGTGCTGGGGGAACAACGAACTGGGCCAATTGGGCGACGGCTCGGATGCACCTTCCAGGGGTACTCCGGATGTTGTTTCCGGCCTTACCGACGGAATTACCGCCTTGGCCGCCAAAGGCGGACATTCTTGCATCATTAACGGATCCGGCGGAATCCAATGCTGGGGCCAGAATAAGTATGGGCAGCTGGGTGATGGCACCGCGAAGGATCAATTCACGCCTGTAAAAGTGACCGGTCTGGATGGTGCCGTCTCGATAATTGCAGCGGGATGGAACCAGAGCTGTGGGGTATTGGCAGGCGGGGTATTAAATTGTTGGGGGTGGAACTACTACGGACAATTGGGCGACGATTCCATTGTCAGCCGGCTTCAACCTGTGAGTGTAAAGGGGTTGACCGGGAAGACCATTGCCGTGGACGGAGGCGGGGGTCACACTTGCGCATTGATGGGCGATGGCACCGTGTACTGCTGGGGTTTCAATAAAAGCGGACAGTTGGGAGATCACACGAATCTCGACAGCAGCCTTCCAGTGAAGGTCGATGGAATAACCGGGCCGGGGGGTGGATAAAACGCAAGCGGATTCGCTTTCATTGGACAGGACTTCGAGAAAATCGGGCTGGCAGGAGAAATGGGGCTGTCAGTCCGGAATAAATCATCCCTTCAGATCGGAAAAATAAAGGGGTAATACAGCGGCTCGCGCACTGGGGATACGAGATTGATGGAAAACGACCTGGTACCCAGTACAAGGCCGAGTACCCGACAGGTCAAAAAACCCTACTCATTGTTCCTAGTCAATTCTTTACCCAAATTGTTCACCCCAAGTGCTTGCGAAGAGAGTTTTTCGTTGTAGAAAAATGTCTTGATTTGTTAAAATTTTGCGCTCCTAGCTTGACTCCCCTTAATGTTGATGCTATCATTTCTTCTTGTAAACGCTTCCAAATTCATTTGGCGCTTGCTTGTCCCTGTGGCAATTATGCCAAACATAATCGGAATACTGTAACATTCTTTTCGCTAAAAACACTCCTTTCGATAGCGAACGAAACTCCAATCGGGTTGTTTATCGAGATGAGGGACATAAAAAATATCGGAACGTGGAAGCGTTTACATGGGTGTAAGGAAGAAATTGACCTCAAAAGCGTGCTCCCCAGCCGGAGGAATAATGAACAACACCGGCATTCTCGGTCCAGAATTTGGCACCGGTTGCATTGGGGAGATCATCCATCACATTGATGCTGGTCTCAGCCTGAAAAACCTCAATCAAAAATTTTTGCACCCCCTTTATGGACGGCATTTTGCCATTCCGGGAAATGGGACGATGAAGGTTCAACGGAAGGAGCCTTATGTCGCGCGGTCACCCTGGGTGTAGGTCCCGATGGCAGTAATTTTCAGGTACGCTTACCGGACACCTTTCCCCAAAAAGGCGCACCCCCGATCGCGTTGGGTAAGAATTTTGCCGGTACCCATTTTCTTTAAAACTGTTGGCGGTCAACTTTATCCCCTCACAAGCAAACGGAATCCCGGACAGCCGATTCCCTTCATCCGACGGCCCGTCCTAGACAGAACAAAACCAAGGGAACATCAGTCGTTTCCGGAGGAAGCTTCTTCGTGCCAGACGGGTCGGCTTGCATACCGGCAACCCGATATTGCTTGTTGGATGTCAGAATATCTCCAAAACGAGGTATGCGATGAGACCTGAGTCCAACCCGGCCTCCCCCTACCTGCTTGAGGTAAAGAATCTCAAGAAACATTTCCCCATCCAGAAAGGGTTCCTCGTTTCGAGAGTGATCGGCCATGTTAAAGCGGTCGACGATGTCAGCTTCTTTATCCGCCCCGGAGAAACGTTGGGGCTGGTGGGCGAAAGCGGTTGCGGTAAAACCACAACCGGCCGGCTGATTCTGCGCGCTTATGACCCGACCGGCGGCGAAATCTGGTTCGATGATTGCAAGCTTGGGCGGGTTAATGTGGCCATGCTGGACCACCGGCAGATCCGCCAGATCCGCATGAATATGCAGATGATTTTCCAGGATCCATATTCATCGCTCAATCCGCGAATGACGTTGCTGCAGATCGTCGGTGAGCCCCTGCTGGTCAACGGGGTCGCGAAAGGCGGCGAACTGCAGGATCGGGTGGCGAAGCTCCTGCGCGTGGTGGGCCTGCGTTCCGAGTATATGGCGCGTTACCCGCATGCCTTTTCCGGCGGACAGCGCCAGCGCATCGGTGTGGCGCGTGCCCTGGCCCTCAACCCGCAGCTGGTGGTTTGCGATGAGCCGGTCAGTGCTTTAGACGTATCCGTCCAAGCCCAGACTCTCAACCTGCTGCAGGATCTTCAAAAAGACTTTAATCTAACCTACCTTTTCATTTCACACGACCTAAGCGTTGTGGAACATATCAGCGACCGCGTGGTGGTGATGTACGTCGGCAAGCTGGTGGAGCATGCGCGCACGGAGAAGCTTTTCTACAATCCCAAGCATCCGTATACCGAGGCATTGCTCTCGGCTGTCCCCAAGCCCGATCCGCGCAAACGCACCACGCCGATTGTCCTGCAGGGCGACGTCGCCGACCCGGCACATCCGCCCAGCGGATGCTATTTCCACCCGCGCTGCCGTTATGCCATCGAGCGGTGCAAGACCGAGGAACCGCATCTGCGCGAGCTTGCGCCGGAACACTACGTCAGCTGCCACCGGGCCGAGGAACTCACGTTATCCGGCGTTTTGGAAATCGCCGTAGGGGCATCAGCTTTGTAGACTGCCACAGGGATCATGACGTGATTAAGATGAAGAGAATTTCACCACTCATGGAAAGGAGGGAACATCACAAGGAGAGTCACGAATCTCCCTATCCTGTCGATATACGTCCTAAGCTTAGCCAAGGAGGAAAGAAAACATGAGTAACAAACGAAAGATCACCCGACGTGTGTTTTTGCAGGCCGCCGCGATGGCCGCCGGCGGAACTGCTCTGGCTTCCTGCGCCACGGCCACACCATCCCCTACCACGGCACCGGTCAAAACGACAGCCCCGGTAGCTACTGCGGCCGGTCCTTCCTATAAAGAACCGACCATGCTGGTAGACCTCGTTGCGAAAGGCAAGCTGCCGCCGGTTGCGGAGCGCCTGCCGGCGACTCCGTGGGTCGCCCCGGTCCTGGATAAAAACGGCGTCTCCGGCGGCATCATCCGCCGCGGATATACCGGCCCGGGCGATAAGTGGGGCATGTCGAAACTGTGCGACCGCGGCATGGTGTGGTTCGACCTGGACCTGGTCATGCGCCCGCGCCAGTGCGAATCCTGGGAGGTCAACGAAGACGGCTCGCAATACACCTTCCACATTCGCAAGGGCACCAAGTGGTCGGACGGCGTGGAATTCAAATCCAGCGACGTACGCTTCTGGTACGAGAAAGTCAAGCTGAACAAGACCCTGTTCCCCCAGCCGGACGGGAAATGGTGGACCGGCACGTCGGCGGATAAAAAGCTGATGACGGTGGAAACGCCGGATGATTACACCTTCGTCTTCAAGTATCAGGATCCCAAACCGCTCTTGATCTACATCATCGGCCGGGAGGGAATCGGATTGCCCGAGCACTACATGAAAGAATGGATCTTGGACACCACCAGCGATCCGGAGGGGCTCAAGGCCAAGGTCGCGGCGGCGGGGTTCGAATCCTGGGATAAATACTGGATCGACAACCGGCAGTTCTACATGTGGAACACCGAACTGCCGCACCTGGGCCCGTGGAACGCCATCAACGACCTGAACGCGGAGAAGTGGGTCATCGAACGCAATCCCTACTTCTTCGGGGTTGACTCCGACGGCATGCAGCTGCCCTATCTGGACGGGGTCCAAAGCCGAAAGTTCTCGGATACCCAGGTCTTCAACCTGTGGATCGCCAACGGCGAGATCGACTTCCAGGCCCGCCGCGTGCAGGTGGGTGACTACACCTATTTCAAAGAGAACGAAGCCTCCGGCGACTACCAGGTCGTCGTGTGCCCGTCCGCCCGGCACATGGTGGTCGTCCTCAACCAGGCCAGCAAGAACGAAAAGCTCCGCCAGTTCTTCATGAACCGCGATGTGCGCATCGCTCTTTCTCTGGCGATCAACCGGCCCGGCATCAACGAGTTGAACTATCTCGGCCTGGGCACCCCGCGCCAGTACAGCCCGCTCTCCATGTCGCCCCAGTACTACGAGAAGCTGACCAACGCCTACCTCGATTACTATCCTGCCAAGGCCAAACAGATGCTCGACGCCGCCGGATTCACCGCCAAGGACGCGGAAGGCTTCCGCAAGTACTCGGACGCCGAGGATGCCGAAACGATCTTCTTCGTCCTGGAAGGGCAATTCGGGGCCGGCACGCCGGATGAGGACGCCGGTCAGCAGGTGGTCAAGATGTTCAAGGCCGTCGGCGTAAAGTGCGAGTACAAGTTCGTGGAGACGACGCTGTACAACCAGCACTACACCTCCAACGACATGGACGCCGCCTGGTGGTACGCCGACCGGACCGTCGTCCCGCTGGCCGCCGAAGGCCTCATCTTCCGCGGCGTGGCGAGCGACCGGCCGTTTGTCGACGCCTACAACAAATTCCTGGACGATCCGGAAAACCCGATTGCGATCGAGCCGCCCGCGGATCATTACGTCCGCAAGCTTCACGATCTGTGGGAGCAAATCCTCAGGACGGGGGATCCGGACCAGCAGAACGAACTCTTCCGGCAGATGCTCGACATCTGGGCCGAGGAGCTGCCCATGCTCGGCGTGGTGGGTGAACTGCCCGCGCTGACGATCGTCAAGAACGGGCTGATGAACTTCGCCTCCAGCCCGAACGACGATACGACCTGCGACGAGTACGTCCGCAATCCCGAAACGCTCTTCTGGGAGGACCCCTCGCAGCATATGGCCGAAGCGTAATCCGCTCCGGCAGGAACCCGGCATTCCCCCCTCCCGTTGCGGGAGGGGGGAATGCCCTCACCGTGCGTCACGCGTTTCCGTGGGGAGAACGTCGCCGCGGGCACGGGCGGTGTATTTTTTACCCGGAGGGATTCCATGCTGGGATACATCCTGCGCCGCCTCGCGATCATGATCCCCACGCTGTTCGTCATCTCCATCATCACCTTCGTGATTATCCAGCTGCCCCCCGGGGATTTCCTGACCTCCTACGCCGCCAGCCTGCGGGCCCAGGGCGAGTCGATCGACGAGGCGGAAATTGAAGTCATGCGCGAGCGGTACGGGTTGAACCAGCCCGTGTACGTGCAGTACGCCAAGTGGATCTGGGGGATCGTCACCCGCAACGACTGGGGGCAATCCATGTCGATGCAGGTGCCCGTCAAGGACCTGATCTGGCAGCGGATGGCGCTCTCGATGGTGCTGTCGGTGGTATCCCTGATCGTCGGCTGGTTCATCGCGATCCCGCTCGGAGTATATTCCGCCACGCATCAATACTCGATCATCGATTACATCGTGACCTTCATCAGTTTCATGGGGATCGGCACGCCCAGCTTTCTGCTGGGGCTGGTCGTGATGTATATTGCCATGAATTCCCTCGGCCTGCCGGTCGGCGGGCTGTTTTCGAGTCAATACATCCTGGCTCCATGGTCGTGGGATAAGGTCGTCGACCTGGCCAAGCACATTTGGATCCCTGTTTCCATTTTGGCATTTAACGGCACCGCCGGCGGGTTGCGCACCACGCGCGCCAACCTGCTGGATGAACTAAACAAGCCGTATGTGGAAACCGCCCGCTCCAAGGGGCTGAAAGAAGGATACGTCATCTGGAAGTACCCGGTGCGGGTGGCGCTTAACCCCTTCTTCAGCACCGTGGGATGGGAGCTGGCGAACCTGATCGGCGGCGCCACCCTGCTCTCGATCGTGCTCAACCTGGAGACAGAAGGCCCGATGCTGCTGAATGCGCTGACCGCGCAGGACATGTACCTGGCGGGCAGCTTCCTTTTCCTGCTCAGCGTCATAACGGTCATCGGAACGTTGGTGTCCGATATTCTCTTGGCGTGGGTGGATCCACGCATTCGCATGACTTGACCCGGAGGCCTGCGCCTCTGTTCACTTCCTTCCCGACGCGAGGGTTTATGACGGATCAGCCCAAAGTTCCTTTGGACGAAGAAGCCAAGATCGAAGAGAAGATCGCCGTCGCCACGCCGCTGACGATGATGTGGTGGAAATTCCGCAAACACAGGATGGCGGTGATTAGCTGCGTTTTCCTCATCATCATGTATCTCA
Organism: uncultured Anaerolineales bacterium; assembly: GCA_964521085.1. Lineage (GTDB taxonomy): Bacteria > Chloroflexota > Anaerolineae > Anaerolineales > RBG-16-64-43 > JAFGKK01. Next base: position 82,037 of record CAZFPL010000008.1, read on the forward strand.
TGGCGATTTTCTGCGAATTCGTCTCGCCGTACATGCCGGACGAGACCCTCGCCCGCTACAAGACGGCGCCGCCGTCGGTCATCCGCCTCGTCGATGCGTCGGGCAAACTGCAGGCCCCGTTCATTTATCATTCCGATGTCTCGCGGGATCCGGAGACCCTTCGCGCCATCTACACCGAGAACACCGGGATCCGGCACCCCGTCAAATTCTTCACCCGGGGACCGACGTACAAATTCTGGGGGCTGTGGGAGACCGACATCCACCTGTTCGGATTGGGCATTCCATCCGACGAGGAGCGCCTGATGCTGTTCGGAGCCGACCGGGTCGGGCGCGACGTGTTAACCATGACCATCTACGGCGCGCGGATCTCGCTCTCGATCGGCCTGATCGGGGTGTTCATCAGCCTGAGCGTCGGGATCGTGATCGGGGGGATATCGGGATACTACGGCGGAGCGATCGACAATCTCATCCAGCGGATCATCGAATTCATCCGTTCCATCCCGCACATTCCTTTGTGGATGGCGCTCAGCGCGGCGCTGCCCCTGGAGTGGCCGGTGTTGAAGGTCTACTTTGCCATATCCCTCATCCTCTCGCTGGTCGGCTGGACAAGCATGGCCCGCACGGTGCGCGGCCGCTTCCTGGCCATGCGCGAGGAGGATTTTATCCTGTCGGCCCGCCTGACGGGGTCGAGCGAAGGACGCATCATCCTGGTGCACATGGTGCCCTCCTTCCTCAGCTACATCATCGCGATCCTGACCCTGGCCGTTCCGTACATGATCCTGAGCGAGACCAGTTTGAGTTTCATCGGGCTTGGGTTGCGCGCTCCGGCCGTCAGCTGGGGTGTGCTGCTTGCGGAAGCCCAAAATGTGCGATCGATTGCACTTACCCCGTGGGTTTTCTGTCCGGCCGTGGCGGTCATTTCGACGGTGCTGGCTTTCAACTTCCTGGGCGACGGCTTGCGCGACGCCGCCGACCCCTACACTCGGTAGGAGGAAGCCGTGAACGGTAACGATCTGCTGCTTAAGATGAAAGACCTGAAAACCTACTTCTTCCTGGACGAGGGAACCGTCAAGGCCGTGGATGGGGCTGACCTGGAAGTTAAAATGTGCAGCACGCTGGGCGTGGTGGGGGAAAGCGGCTGCGGAAAAAGCGTCGCCGCCCGGTCGATCATGCAGATCGTTGCCAAAGGCGGCAAGATCGTCAACGGGGAAATTATTTTCCACCACCAATTGTGCGATCCCGGCACAGACAGACGCTTGAGCAAGGCGGAGGAGGTCATCGACCTTGCCACGCTCGATCCGCAGAGCGATAAGATCCGCTCCATCCGCGGCGCCGAAATCTCGATGGTCTTTCAAGAACCCATGACCTCCCTCAGCCCGGTCCACACCATCGGCAACCAGATCGGCGAGGTGATTTCCCTGCACCAGAAGCTTAATCCAAAACATGCGCGCGAGAAGGCCATCGATATGCTTGACCATGTAGGTATGCCCCTTCCCCAGCGCACCATCGACCGTTACCCGCACGAGCTTTCCGGCGGCATGCGCCAGCGGGCCATGATCGCCATGGCACTATCCTGCCATCCCAGCCTGCTTATTGCCGACGAACCCACCACCGCGTTGGACGTCACCACCGAGGCGCAGATCCTTACCCTGATGCGACGGCTGCAGGAAGAACTGGGCATGTCGATCATGTTCATCACCCATAATCTGGGGGTGATCGCCCAGATGGCGGACCGGGTGGCTGTAATGTACCTGGGCAAGGTGGTGGAAGACGCAAGCGTGGAAGAGCTTTTCTACAAACCCCTGCATCCGTACACCCAGGCATTGCTGCAATCCATCCCGCGATTGGGAGCCAAAAAGGGCCGCAATCAGCGTCTGGCCTCCATCAGCGGTTCGGTGCCCGACCCGTATAACCTTCCCAAGGGTTGTCCCTTCCATCCGCGATGCGCCAAGCGCATTCCGAACTTATGCGACAAGGACGAGCCTCCGCTTGTGGAAGTGGATCCGGGCCATACGGTGCGCTGTGTCCTTTACAAACCATCCGCCTGAAAGAAATTAACCCGCAGGGTCTCTCATCCAGCTTTCGAAAAGGCCAGGATTACCGGACGGAAAGCCCCTGGCTTTTTTTATGGGACAGATCGAGAATTCCCACTTGTGTTACGATCCATGAGGCCAGGATATGCCGACCCACTTACAGACTCCAATCGCTAACGACAGCAGAACATACATCTCTACCGAAAATAGAGCAGGATGCTTTCCCCTTGCTGCCTCAGGCCGGATACCTCCCTTGTGCGTCAGCAGCAAGGATTATGCGGGGGTAATCCGGGTGGCGCGGCTGCTCCAGGCCGATATAGGCCGTGTGACGGACGCCATGCCTGAGCTTCACATGGATGAAGTCCCTCCCGCGAAGGAAATGGTCTTAATCGGAACGCTGGGCCGCAGCCCAATCATCGATCGGTTGGTGCAAGAGAAAAAATTTGACGCGACGGAGCTCGCCGGAAAACGGGAAAAATTCGTTCTCCAGGGAATCCGAAATCCAATCCCCGGTGTGGAACACGCGCTGGTCATAGCCGGCAGCGACAAACGGGGAACGCTGTACGGGATGCTCGATCTCTCCACCCGCATCGGCGTGTCGCCCTGGTATTGGTGGGCCGATGTGCCGGCGCGGAAGCATCACGGTCTTTTCGTGTTGCCGGGACCCCACACCATGGGCGAGCCGGCGGTGACCTATCGGGGAATTTTCATTAACGACGAAGCGCCGGCGCTCTCGAAATGGTCCCTGGAAAAATTCGGCGGGTTCAATCACCGGTTCTATGAGAATGTGTTCGAGCTGATATTGCGGCTGAGGGGCAACTTCTTGTGGCCGGCCATGTGGGGAAATGCGTTCCATGACGATGATCCCGTCAATCCGTACCTGGCTGATGAATATGGGATCGTGATCGGTACGTCGCACCACGAGCCGATGATGCGGGCTCACGCGGAATGGGGCCGCTACGGCACCGGGCCGTGGAATTACCAGGCCAACGAGGCGGTCCTGCGAGAATTCTGGGAACAAGGTATTCGCGGCATAGGCTCGCGGGAATGCATCGTCACCCTTGGGATGCGGGGAGACGGCGACATGCCGATGACCGCGGAAACGAACATCGCCCTGCTGGAAAGGATCATCCGGGATCAGCGGCAGATCCTCGCGCAGGTCACCGGGAAAGATCCGGCCACGATCCCTCAACAATGGGCATTATACAAAGAAGTGCAAGCATACTACGACCAGGGTATGCAAGTGCCCGGTGATGTAAGCTTGTTATTTTCCGACGATAACTGGGGCAATATCCGCCGGTTGCCAAAACCTGAAGCCGCCCCGCGGCCCGGCGGATATGGCATTTACTACCATTTTGACTACGTGGGCGATCCCAGGAACTACAAGTGGATTAACTCCAGCCCGATACCCCGGACGTGGGAACAGATGCACCTGGCATACCGCTATGGGGTGGATCGGATCTGGATCGTCAACGTGGGCGACATCAAGCCCATGGAATTGCCGACTCAGTTCTTTCTGGATTATGCATGGAATCCCCAGGAGTGGCCGGCGGAGCGGCTGCCCGAATACACCCGCTGTTGGGCAGAGCAGCAATTCGGCGCCGAGAACGCGGCCGACATCGCCAGAATTCTTTCCGAGTACACTCGATACAACGGCCGCCGGAAGCCCGAGCTGCTGGCCCCGGATACCTACAGCCTGGTGCACTACCATGAGGCCGGGACGATTGTCGATGACTATAACAAATTGGCCGGGGAAGCCGAGCGCATCGCCGATTCCCTTCCCGCGGAATATCGAGATGCTTATTACCAACTGGTGCTGCACCCGGTGAGGGCCTGCGCCAACTTGAACGAGCTATACGTCACCGTCGGCAGGAACCAACTGTATGCAGGGCAGGGACGGGCTGCCACGAATGACCTGGCCGAAAGAGCTAACTATCTATATGAAAGGGATGCCGATTATTCCCGCTATTACAACGAGACGCTGGCCGGGGGAAAATGGAACCACATGATGGATCAGACCCACATCGGGTATACGACCTGGCAGCAACCAAAAGAAAACGCCATGCCCGAGGTGAAGGAAATCAACATACCGAATGACGCAGAGATGGGTGTGTCGATCGAAGGCTCGGAAGATTGGTGGCCGCTGGCAAAGAACGAGCCGGTGCTGCCCGAGTTCGATGCTTACCAGGAGCAGACATATACAATCGAGATCTTCAATCGGGGCAGGGCGCCCTTCGATTATCAGGCCGGGGCAGGAGTGCCCTGGCTGATTGTCACTCCCGCGCAGGGTACAGTCGAAAAGGAATGCAGCCTGTCAGTCCGTATCGACTGGCAGAAGGCGCCATCCGGAATACAACGCGCACCGATCACCATATCCGGCCCAAGCGGCAGCCGGGTTGTTGTTCAAACGGTCATCCACAATCCCATATCGCCAAAAAAGGATCAGGTGCAGGGGTTTGTCGAGGGCAATGGCCATGTGTCGATGGAAGCAGTGCATTACAGCCGGGCCGTGGAGACGAAAGGGATTAAGTGGCAGCGCATTCCGGAGCTGGGCCGGACACTCTCGGCCATGACGCCTTTTCCGGTGACTGCTCCGTCACAGGCGCCGGGCGGAGAAAGCCCTCGTCTGGAATACCGCATGCATCTCTTCAGCAGCGGGCGGGTATTGGTCCGGGTCTACCTTTCACCGACTCTCGCTTTCCGCAGCGCACAGGGGTTGCGCTATGCTATATCGTTCGACGATGAGCCGCCCCAAACCGTCAATTTTTGGGAGGACAGCTCCGACTTGGCCTGGAGGCAAGCGGTGAGCGACAACATTAAAGTGGCAATTTCCGAACATGAACTTGAAAAACTTGGCGCGCATGTTTTGAAATTCTGGATGGTGGATCCGGGTGTGGTGCTGCAAAAACTCATCGTCGATACGGGCGGCGTAAAACCAAGTTATTTGGGCCCGCCTGAGAGTTTTCACCGGGACAATCCGTGATGATTATCCTTGAGCAGCCCGGCGCATCAGTAGGTTGAACGGTCATGATCGCGCGTTGGCTTGCGAATTTGAAGGTTTTTCTTGTGTGGCTGCTAGGATTTGTGCTGGCGTGGATTATCTTATTCCTCGGACACGAGGTTTTGATGGTTTTTATCGTCAATACCCTGCGGGGGGGGCAATACATTGTGCCATTGATCCACATCCTGTATTACTGCACCGTGGGGTTGTTGATAGTGATGGTTTTTCTCCTCAGCATGGAGTATCTCAAACGGAGCGCCCAGAAGGGCATGCTGCTTATGGGTGCGATGCTGAGCATCGGGACGGAACTTCTTATCATCGCATTGGCGCAGGCTATTTTAACCCTGTACGGTTTTTTACCAGGTGATCCGCTTGGCATCCTGCTGATGGCGGCGGAAGGATTGGTCGGGGTGGGAATGCTTTTCCTTGCCCGGTGGTTAAATGCTAGATCTCCGGTAAGAGACACAAAGGAATTAAAATAAAGTTCAAATTTGCCTTATTGAAATAAATGTACCTATCGCGTTTAAAACGGACCGATTAAGACCTGGAGATCGCAGGGAAAAAAATCGATACATCTCCGCGATCTCTGATATGCCACAATCCCATCCATGCAGGTTGGGCGGCGGGGAAGCGAAATGGGTCTTAAAGCCGGCTTTTCTGCCTTGAACGTCAGCCGGTTAGCCGCTGGGTGGGAATTTGCGAATTGGATGGAATAAGCAGCCCCCATCAATTTTAGGAGAGAACTTCATGACGAAAGAGACTCTCGGTTACCCCCTGGCAGATGGATACATCCATCAATGGCTGGTCGCCGGACCACAGATTATGCCGGTGGAGGAGGCACATCGATTTGGCAGTCCGTCCGAAAAACTGCAAATCGCACGGAATTACCACCAGACTGAAATGGGAATTGAAGGCGATCCGATTGAATATGGGGAATATCGGATCGGCGAATCCAAGGAAAAGTGGCGGTATGTGCGCACACGCTACGACCACCTGGTCGATCTCTCCACCTTTCAGCCAACCGCCTGCTATCTTCGCGCCTGGGCCTACACCGAGATGGAGAATGCGGTGGAACAGGAAGTGACGTTCATACTCACTACGAACGGGCCGGCAGACCTGTGGATCAACGATCAGCACGCGCACCGCCAGGAGCATTTTCAACATCCAATCCCGAAGCCGGTTCGTTTTCAAGCTCGGTTGAAGGAAGGCAAAAATAGGTTGATGGTGCGGTTCGAAGAAGCGGCGGCGCGCGAATGCACTTACAGTATGGCTCTGCAGCTCGTCGGCTTTCAAGCCGGGGCAGGAGCCGAAGGCAAGGTTGTCCGGATTCCCACATGTGCTCCCGCCCCGGGGTACCGGCTGAAACTGGAGTCACTGTTCGAAGATTGTCACATACGCCAGGACGTATACGAGCGCAATGAACAGATTATGGTCTATCTGCCGGAGGGGCCGGCCGTGACCACGCCTTTCAACATCCGGATGCAAAACCCCGGCGGTTCCATTTTTGCCGAGGCGGCTCGTGACGGCCGGCGCACGGAGCCTCAGCAACCGATGGGTTTTCCCTTCCAGTCCCCGGAGGACGGTTACCAATTGCGTTTCATGCCCCCTCCCCGGGAGTTCTATGAGAAGAATGTCCGCATCACCCGCATACGCGACTTCTACGCTTCCACGAATGTCTATTCCACCCAACCCTATGACACTTACCCGGAGCGGCGGATCGAGTGTCTGAAGGATGCCGCGCTTCGAAAAAACAACCTCTTCAGCGAGATCGCAAAAATGGAAGGCGGCTGGTGGAAGGATTTGGATGACAAGGCAGTCCTCAAGGCAATCGAGGATATCAGGAAGCGCGCCGCCGGTTCGGATATTTCGATTTGCGGATTGCTGGGTATGGGATATCGCTATAGCGACGGCGATAATTTCCCGGCAGCCCTGCGCGCTCCCATGGAAGAGTGTGTTCTGGGCTTCAAGTATTGGGAGGATGAGCCGGGCGGTGATTCCATGGATTACCGCAGTGAGAGTCACAGCATTCTCTTCCACACCTGCGAGATACTGGCCGGGCAGCGTTACCCAAAGCGCATTTTTACAAATGCCAACCAGACCGGGGAGTGGCACCAGGAAAAAGGAGAGCGGCTTGCGCTGGAATGGCTGGAAAAACGGGCCAAGGACGGGTTTGAGGAATGGGATTCCAATACCGGCTTTGAAGAGGATGTCCTGGCTCTTTCCACCCTCACCAGCCTGGCGGATAATACTCAGATATTGGAAATGGCCGCGCTGGTGATGGACAAAATGCTCTTCACCATTGCCGTCAACTCGTTCAAGGGTGTGTTTGGTTCGACTCATGGGCGGACGTATGCGTCCCAAGTCAAGACAGGCTACCGTGAGGCGACCTCCGGCATTACCCGACTGCTGTGGGGGATGGGCATCTACAATGAGCACATATTCGGATCGGTCAGCCTGGCCTGTTCTTCCTACGAGCTGCCGCCCATCCTCTCGGCCATCGCCGCCGATCAGCCCGAAGCCCTATGGAGTAAGGAACAGCATGTCGGCGGGGCAGGGGACAGCATGGCCGTGAACAAAGTCACCTACAAGACTCCCGATTTCATGCTCTGCTCGGCCCAAAACTGGAGACCCGGCAAGCCGGGCTGCCAGGAGCACATCTGGCAGGCGACACTCAGCCCGGCGGCGACCATTTTCACCTCCCACCCGGCCTGCGTATCCGAGGGAAATGCGCGCCGGCCCAATTATTGGCACGGCAATGCCACCCTGCCGCTTGCGGCCCAATGGAAAGATATGCTGATCGCCATCTATAATTTCGCCGACGATGATTGGATGGGATTGACGCACGCGTATTTCCCCGTCCATGGCATGGACGAGCACGAAATCCGGAATGGATGGGCTTTCGGCAAGGTCGGTGACGGCTACATTGCTTTGACAGCAGCCCGCGGGATGGATTTCCAAACGCGCGGCGACAACGCCTACCGTGAGCTGCGCTCGCCCGGTACGCCCAACGTCTGGCTGTGCCAGATGGGGCGCGCCGCCCAGGACGGAAGTTTCCGTGAATTCATCGAGAAAGTCCTCGCCCTCCCGGTTCAATTCGATGGCGCTCAGGTCGAGATAACCAACCTGCGCGGCGATCATTTAAGTTTGGGCTGGCAGTCTCCCTTATTCGTGAACGACAAGGAACAGCCTCTGGACGGTTTCAAACACTATGACAATCCTTATTGCACGTGCGCGCTGGGCGCGCCCGAGATGGAAATCCGCCTTGGAATGGATGCCCTCCGTCTGAATTATTCGGAAAACCCGGAGGTGGAATCTAATTCACAAACCTGACCCAGGGATCTTGGTGACAGGAGAGGCAACACACTATTCGGAGGGATTCTTAAAATTACGAAGAAGCAACAATGGGAAGGCCATTTGGTTTTCCCATTTCTAATTTGTGACAATAACAAATCCAATATCGCTCACTACATCCGGTTCTTTTCTTAATCGGCAAACCTGCCGGGTTATCAAGTTCCTATGGGCGCATTTCGAGTGTCCCCCGATCCTCGGGTTTTCTGAACGGGAGTAACAAATCATGAACCAAGGGTTGAATGAGTCATCACAGACTGCGCCGATCATCCGGGCCGTCGGCCTCAGCAAGACCTTCCGCGTCCTGAAGCGGAAACCGGGTCTCGTCGGGGCGGTGCGAAACCTATTTTCGAACGATTACGAAGAGGTCAAAGCCGTCGACAAGATCTCTTTCGAGCTCGCGCCCGGCGAGCTGGTGGGTTACATCGGCCCGAACGGCGCCGGAAAATCGACCACGATCAAGATGCTCACCGGCATCCTGCACCCCACCGGCGGCGAAATCATCGTCGACGGCCTGGTGCCGCAGAAGGAGCGCGTGCGCAACAGCAGGAAGATCGGCGTGATCTTCGGCCAGCGCGGCCAACTGATGTGGGATATCTCTCCCATGGACACGTACGAGTTGATGCGCAAGATGTACGCCATCCCCAAGGCAACCTATGATTCCAACCTGAAGGAGTTCATTCGGATTTTGGGCCTGGATGAATTCAAGGAGCGCGCCGTGCGGCAGCTTTCACTGGGCCAGCGGATGCGCTGCGAACTGGTGGCCTCGCTGCTGCACGATCCGAAGATCGTCTACCTGGACGAACCGACCATCGGCATGGACGTCGTCGCCAAGGAACGCATCCGCGAGTTTATCCTGCACCTGAACCAGGAACGCGGGACGACCATCATCCTGACTACGCACGACATCACGGACATCGAGCGGCTTTGCCAGCGCGTGATCATCATCGACAAGGGACGGATCATTTATGACGGGACTCTGGCGGAAATCCGGCGGCGCTACGGCCGGCTGCGGCGGATGGTATTTTCCGTGGCCGAGGGGGCGAAGATGGAAGGCCTGGATGGTTCTTTGAATGCGCTGGGCGGCGGCTTGAGCAGCCAAACGCAGGACGACGGCCGGATCGTGGTCAGTTTCGATCCGCAGCAGGTGCCCGCATCGACGGTCACCCGGCATATCGTCAACAGCTACCCGGTAAGCGATCTGGCCGTCGAAGAGGCGGACCTGGAGGCCATCATCCGCGAGATCTACAACCGGGGGAACACTAATGACGTATAAGCCGACGCCTTCCTTCCACGAAGGGATCAACCGGCAGCTGGGCGTCGTCGCGGCGGCGATGAAAATACAGATGGCTTACCGGTTCGATTTCTTCATGGCCATCCTGGGTTCTCTGCTGACGATGTCGCTGATGTATTTCCTGTGGGCCTCCATTTTTCGCAGCTCCACGTCGATCGAGATGTCGTACCCGGCGCTGATCACCTACGTTTGCCTGGGGCAGGCGTTCAGCTTCGCCCGCCCGGGCCAACGGCGGATCATGATGCGCATCAGCCAGGGCATCCGCAGCGGCGACGTGCTTTTAGATTTGGTCCGACCCACCGATTATCAAATGCTTATTTTCTCCGATACGATCGGCGCCTATCTGATGGAAACCATCACGGTCTCGCTGCCTTCATATCTGCTGGCCGTCTTCCTCTTCCGGATTGCAGCGCCGGTAACGCCGGAAGCGGCGGCCGGATTCATACTCAGCCTGATCGGCTCGCTCTTCCTGGTCTTATCGCTTGATTTTTTCATCGGCCTGATGGCCTTTTGGACCTTCAACGTTTGGGGATTGGGCTACGCCAAGATCGCGATCCTCGACATCCTGGCGGGGACGATCATTCCGCTGACGCTGTTCCCGGAATGGCTGCGGCGCATCGCCATGCTCCTGCCGTTCAAGGATATGGCCTACACGCCGCTGGCGATATACGTCGGCCAGATTTCGGGCAGCGCCATTTGGACGAGCATTCTGATCCAATTTGGCTGGGGGATCGGATTGGTGCTGCTCACCAGGCTTGTCTGGATTAAAGCCAGGCGCCGGATCGAGATCCAGGGAGGATAGCGATGGCCTATTATGCGGATCTTTACTTTACCTACCTGAAGTTTGAGGTTAAGGCCTGGTCGCAATATCGAGCCGACTTCATCATCTCGACGATATCCTCTATCATCCTGGACGGTTCGACATTGCTTTTTTTATCGGTGGTCTTTGCCAACATACGGCAGCTGGAGGGTTGGACGTTTCCCGAGATGGTGTTGATATGGGGCCTCTCGCTGATCACTCGTTTTCTGGCAAACGGCATTCTCGACGCGCCGCATAGGATCTACTGGTACATCCGGATAGGCTTAATGGACCGACTGCTGGTGCGACCTCTCGGTGTTTTATTCCAAATTGCCGGTGAAAGCGGCATCAATCTGCCGTTTCTGGGCCGGGTGCTGGTCGGGGTGATCGCCATCCTCAGCGTGCTGCCGATGCTACGTCTGCCATGGTGGAGCGTATTCTATCTCCCGCTGACCATTCTCAACGGCGTTCTGATCATGTTCAGCGTGCAGCTGATCGCCGCCTGCCTGTGCTTCTGGTTCACCAATTCCGTATCGCTTCTGACAACGATGGCCTGGATGTCCCAGTTCGGGCAGTATCCGGCCACCATCTTTTCCCTGCCGCTGCGCTTTTTCTTCACCTGGGTGCTGCCCTATGCCATGGTCAGCTTTTATCCGGCGGCCTTCATGCTGCGCAGTGAGGAATACCTGCTGTACGGCCTGCTTGCGCCGCTGGTGGGATTCTTCTTTTTAGGATTGTCACTGGCAATCTGGAGTGTGGCGGTGAAGCATTATCAGAGCACCGGGTCATAAGTTCGGCCCAAAGTACGGCGGTTCAGCCCGCCCCGGCTTCCCCTGCTTCGCGAGGGCAGGCGCCGTGCGGGCCGGGAACGGGGGCGCTTACGGCCGATGGAAAAGAAGACGCGAAGATTCCTATAACAGGTATTCGAAGCAACCGATCCCGGTGTATTCCACGATGACAGAATCGCATCCGCGCAGGAGGACGTAGATATATTTATACGCCGCCTTCTCGGTGATGCGCACCCTGTTCCCTCCCTCGCGTACGATCGCCACATCCGTGCTGGCCTCTGGGAACATTGCGTCAGCCTCTCCATGCATCCAGACGGTGGGTCCCTGGATGCCGAGCAGCGTCAATTTCAGCCGGATGTATTCGCTTTCAAATCTGCCTTTGACGTAGTTCCCGCAATACTCGCCGATAGTGCAGGTCGGTTTTATCCACAGCGTCACAAAATTGCTCGACGGAGGAGGAGCGGTGCAGGGGGTGGCGAGATACGGCACCCCCGGTTCCAGATCGTCCACGCATCCGGACCACGTTCCGATTACTGCAAACCATCCGGAAAGGTCCAGAGTATCGGTTGCAGGAAGGGGCGTTGCCGTGGGCGACGGAGGGATAGGTGATGAAGTGGCCGTGTACGTCGGCTCAGCTTCGGTCGGCGAGGCCGTCTCAACGGGCTCGGCCTCAATCGGCGTGGTTGTCGCGGAGAGGGGTGTCGATGTTGCGGTAAAGGCAGTTATGGTCTCCGTGCCGCCGGGAAACTTGCATGCCAGCGCGGCGAGGATGCAAGCGGTCAAGACAGGAAAGAGCCTTTGTTTGCCGTTATGCTTATTCATACCGTCTCCTCCTGGTCTCGTATCCGGGTTCGAACCATCTACCATTGTATCCAAGTCGGGGAAAACGCGCTGAAGAAAGAAACCATCGGACGGGGCTTCCATGATCGGGCCGGCCGGCGCCTTCTTTTCCTTGGCAAGGCATAAACTCAAAGTCAACATCGCAAGCCACTTGAAGAGCGTGTGCAGACAAACTCGCAATGGATAGAAAGAAATCTCGTCATACGGCGAGTTTCTTCTCCATACTTCATCCTTGGTGGGCAAGCCCAGCAGACCCGCTTTGTCTTTCGGTTGGCCTGCGCCTTTGGGCTTGATAGTCCGTCAGGTTTCTTCCAGCTTCAATGGCCTGGGTTGCTTACCATCCACATCGGTATATCCATATTCCCCGGCCAGCGCCGCCGCCACATGGATTTTGCCGGACTTAAGCATGATATCCGGATCGCCGGCGAGCGCCGCCACGGCGCGTCCGATGAATTGGGGAGACTCCGAATTGGAGAGGTCCCAATACTCGGCCGCTTTCATTATGGCCTCCGTTCGCACCAAACCCGGGTACAGGGATACGACCGCCACATTATGCTCGCGCAATTCGTGCGCCATACAGGCCGCCATACGATCCGAAGCCGCTTTAGCGACCCCATAGGCAACCCCCTTGTCATCCCGTTGGGCCGCAAAGAACGAGATATTGACGATCAAACCGGCGTGTTGCGCAATCATGATGGGCGCGGCGAGAACGCTGGCAACGTAATGGGCGCGGACTCCCGCCTGAAACATCGAATCCCAACGCGAAATCGGAACCGTCCAGAACCCCTTTTCCTTCCAAAACTCGGTCCCGTTATTAAAGTGCTCATAGCCGCCCCAGACGTTATTGACCAGAATATCCAGACGGTTTTGCTCGGCGCGGATACGCGCAAACACCGATTCGACTTCCGGATCATTCCGGTGATCGCACCGGACGGCAACGCCTTTCCCGCCCAATCGCGTGACCTCGTCGGTGGTTTGATGAATTGTGCCGGGAAGGGCTACTGCGGCTTTGCCTTCTTCCACCGTCCGGCCTGTGACGTAGACGGTGGCGCCGGCTTCGCCCAGACCCAGCGCAACGCCCTTGCCAATTCCACGGCTTGCCCCCGTCACGAGAGCAACTTTACCGGCGAGAGAATTCATGATGGCGTCCTTTCCATTTTGGATTCATAAAGCCGAGGGGAATGACACTGGATTTATTCTGCGTCCCCCTGCGGCAACGTGCGCCCAATTCCATGCCGCCAGTATTTAGGGGCAATGTAGATGCCCAAATTTCTCCAGTAATACTTGGATCCAGATCGGCGTCACGACTCGCGCCGATGGTGAGGATACCGGCGGCAACACCATTGATTTCCCAAAGGTATGTTTCTTCCAACCCTGCCGCCAGAGAATTTCGGAAAGCCTCTTCCCGTTTTTGATAAGTGAATCCCTGAAGAAATGTATCCGGAACGATACCTTTATATGCAACCTGCCAAGAATCAACATGCACTTGGGCGAGTTTAGGCGCATCCTTAACCTGTGCACGATATAGGTTCAAATGCAGCCAATCCTTTTCGAGGGGAACGACTGGCAACTTACACCGCCCCGGCTCCGCCGTGCGGGCCGGGGCCGCATGGCAGAAGGTGCAGAATACAAATTATTTTACCTTAATCGTCAATGAAGAAGAAACAATCAAACACAATAAACCGAAGCGTGATTTATTACCCACACGACATCCTGGTTCATCCAGGAAACAAATAATTCTTACATCGATAAAACTCGGCGGTCGCATTAGTCTGCCTTACGGACAGTGCTTCAGGCGTTTACCCGCGACAGCGGATCTGTACCGAGAGAAGATAGGGAATGGGACGGGGAGTCGGCTGGGCAAGACTTGGATCATTTTACTCGATACATTACCGAAATAAAAACCATAAACTACTAAAAAGACAAAGGCCAAATCGGCTTCACAAGCATACTGAGCGGTGCTATCGATCTATCCCGGAAGACTGAACTAATTCTTTCTGTCGGGTGTGTAGACAATGCCATACCGACTCTCCGGCTAACTCATGTGACGATATATCCAGAAAATATTTCATCTTTTTCAATAACCAATGAGATTGTTCTTCGTCTGCACAAAATCGAAAATAATCGCTATTGTCCAAAATATCTGCCGCTTTGATTAGTAGAGCCCATTTCCCTTCCTCTTTGCATCGATTTAGCATATCCGTATCGCGTTCATCCCGATTAATAATCGCCGTACAAAAGGAGTTGGCTGCTACGAGTTTTGCTACCGCTGATCCAAATTCCTTTTCAATATTCTCAATCGTTTCATCAGTATCTTCTATCAAGTCGTGTAGTATTGCCGCCACAACAACATCCCGGCTGTAATTTTGATGATAAAGGTATAAGCCTGTGCGTATACTATGTAGAATAACAGGTTTTGGATTATGGCCTGATCCAACAATCGAATTAACCAAATAAGTAATGGCCTTTTCAACAACCTTATCGTATGTTGGATTATGAATCGCCATGCTATTCATCTTTCCATCTCCCATAATTGCTTATATTAAAAAACACCGAACCGGACTTCAACCGGAATAGAATCAGCTGATAAATCCTGTAAGCTTTCTATATTCCACCGGAACCGTTCCATTGGAGGGTCAGATAAAAAGCATTCCATCGAATAACCATCCGCATATGATATTTTCAAATTATTGTAGATAGTTATCCTATTAATTGGATTATACAAGTCGTAATTCTTATATGCAAATTGGCCTCTGCAAACCAACAAGTCGATCATAGAGAAGGAAGATAGAAGATTACAACAACCCATCTCGGGGCTCCTTGTAGATTGTCCATGCGACTCGTCAACAACAACCGGGTCCGGAAAACCCGGCCTTGACGGATGTGCCTGCCCGTGCTAATATGCCGCCCACTATGAAATCGAACCGGTCCTTCTTCTTTTACGCGTATTTTTACGGCGCCCCTACGGCAGCCGTCGCTTCGCGTTGAGAAGGGTCCGATCTTAGTAACTTACCCAACACATACCGCGAGGCCAAACGGCCTCGCGGTTTTTTTTTATCCCTCTGTCTGGGGTGGCCTTGTGCCACCCTCCGGAGAATTCGG
>CAZFPL010000009.1:0-95421 GCA_964521085.1 uncultured Anaerolineales bacterium
CGGTGGTGACGAAGATCGTCTGGATCGCGGCCACGGTCAGGATCCGCGGCCCCATTAATGTGGCGGCTTTGATCACGCCGGGGAAACGCAGGTCGAGCGATGGTGTCCAGCGGAACTTGTAGTGTAAAAGCGCCGGAACCTGGATGGCCAGATGCATCATCGCCCCCAGGATCGTCCCGTACGCCAAACCGTAAATCCCGTACACCGGCACAAGCACGAGCGCGCCGAAGATCAATCCGACGTTGTAGAGAATCGGCGCCATACCGGGCAGCAGGAAATGCTTGTATGCCTGCAGGCTTCCCATCACCAGTCCGCTGATCGAAAAAATCAGCAGCGCGAAAAGATCAAGCCGCATCAGGCTTGCGGTGAGCGCCTGGTGCTCGGCGTCGAAGTTCGGCACCACCACGTGCGCGATGAATTCATCGGCAAACACTCCGAGCCCCACCGCCAGCGCCGCGGTGATCAGGAAGGCCCAGTTCGCGAGGCGCGAGAATAGCGCCCATGTCGCCTCCCTCCCCTCGCGGTCGAGCGTCTCGGTCAGCACGGGGATCACCGCCACGGCCATCGCGCCTCCGGAGATGAGCGCAAAGATCATGTCCGGAAGGTTGTTCGCGGCGTTGAAGGCATCCAGCTGCATGCCGACCCCGAAGGTCTGTCCGATCAGAATCTGCCGCACGAGCGCGACGATTTTATCGGCGGCGAAGAGAAATCCGACGAGCAGGAACGATCGCACAAGGCGTGATTTCAAGTGACCTCTCCAAGCAACGTGAGTTGTTCGAGCGCGGGGGCGAAACCCGGGTGCCGGACGAGCGCTTCGCGCCAGTCGTCGATTGCCCCCTGGCGGTCTCCCAGCGCATACCGGGCCATGCCCCTCCAGTACCAGGATTCTTCGAGATTCTCCTGGACGTAGAGAGTGAAATTCGCCAGGTCGATCACATCCTGGTAGCGGCCGGAATAATAATAGGCGAAGTAAGGCCCGGTCTGATACCACAGCATCCGCCACGGCAATCCGGTTTTTCGTGCCATGTCGTACGCGAAAGCCGCATCGACGTATTCTTTGCGGGCGACGTGCACCGATCCAAGGTTGAAGTAGGCAAAGGCCAGGGATTCGTTTTGCAGGCTTGCCGCCTCGCGACGGGCCAGCTCCAGCGCGGCGAGATTATTGAGATCGATATCCGCGTTCGGTCCCAGGATCCCCTTCACCTCGGTTTCCCTGTCCCGCGGATACACGACGAGGTAGATGTAATTGAAGACCCGCCAATCGTACGTAAGGGAATCGTAGTCGACGGGGTAATCGGGGCCGTGGTAGGAATCCTGGGTCAGGAGGATGCGCTGCGCATCATCGTAGCCCACCACGAAGGTATAGTGCCCCATCCATCCCAGGTCCTCGCGGCCGGGCACGACCAACCCCTTCTCGATGAGCACCGGAAAGCCGGCCGCGATCAATTGGCGCAGATCATCAAGGGTCCCGGCGGTGCGGTTGAACACGCCGTAGGCGGTGTTTTCCAGCACGTACCGCTCGAGTTCATACGGCATGACGTTCTTGTCTTCCTTGTTGGGTTTGAGCGCGTTGGCGATTTTTGTTTGGTTTCCCTCCCAGCCCCAGAAGTTGAGCATCATCGAAAGGCTGGCCGGTCCGCAGTTGTTCCACCCCTGGTATTCGTGCTTCATGAAGGGCAGCGTCACGGCGGCCGGAATCGGCGGCCGCGATGCGGTCGGAGTGACGGTCGGCAGTTCCGCCTCGGTCGCACCGTACGTCGGCGATGGGGATGCGGCTGTTCCATCCCCGCTGAATTTCACCGCGGTGAGGGTTCCCTGCATCATGGCCATGCGCGACGGGTCAGCGGTTGCGATCGTATCCGGATGCGGGAAGAAATAATCCCTGAGCTGCGCCCGGACTTCGTCGATCCGCCAGGCCAGCCGTTCGTTGACAGCCGGGATCTGATAGATCAGCAGCGCCGTCTCGATCAGGACGATGGCAATTAATGCCAGGGTGAGTGCTTTTCGAATCTTCAAGGAATGGATCCGTCCGTTTCCTCCGAACGTTTGCGATTATACCGTCCGAACGCGAAGACGTTGTCCCTTTCACAATGCGGGCTTTTCCGTGCATCCAAAAAGCGGCGAAGACGTTTTATCACACCCGCTTCCACCGGGAATAGGGATTCCTGCAATAATGGGGTAATCGTATGGAAAACGTCAGGTGGGATTCAATACCACGGATGTCCCTCCCATTTTCTTCCGTCCCCCTCATTGCACGTCCCCGATTTGCCGCTCGAGAATTCAGGAGAGTGATTTTATTCAGGGTCGAGGCAAACGGCGGGACTATGGGAGGGATGGCACTCTCGGCAGATTAAGACTGACTCTTATCGTTGAGTGATGCGAGGATGCGGCGGGCCTCTTCGCGCATTTCCGGGTCGGGAATATCCGCCACGGAATAATATTCCACACCATCCACGTGGATCAGGTTTCTTCCGGGTATCCGGAGTACTTTAACGCGGTCCTCGGAAGCAGTTTCTTCGGATTGATAATCGCCGATTTGGAGTGAATCGAGCACTTGGCGGAGAAATTCATTCTCCGGCTGTTGTTCCAGCAATTCGTTCACGGCTTTGTAAATAACCGCTTTTCGTTCTTCGGTGGATCCCAGCTTTTCCCCCGCGTCTTCGGCCATCTGGACGATCTTCCCCAAGTCGATCGCACTCGACAATTCCGGGACCGCATTCCGCAAAAAACTCCTGAGCGGGGATTCCGCCTCGATGATGGACGGGGATTCTTCGACCGGAGCGGGGGAATCGAGGATCTCTCTTTTCCCCATTTTCATCCAATCCGGAGCGGGTTCGAAATTACCCTCGTCGCGCCGGATACGAACACTCCATACGATCAGCGCCAAGAGGATGACGGCACCGAAAACACTTCCCGCGACCGTGAGAAGGAGAACTATCGACGACATGACGCCTCCCTTGACCTATTACCTCTCGATTAATCATTACTCAAAGGATCAACGGTACGCCTTATTCAAGGGCAAGCCTTCATCCCCTGTCCGCTTCCCACATGGGGAGAAGGAAGGAGATCCATCCCTCGATCATAATCCCGATGGACGGTGCGGCGGATGGTTATTCCGTCTTCTGATTAAATTTTCGCACTGCTTCGCAAAACGGACATTTCGGATTGCCGCAAAGCAGAGCCTGCGGGTCCTCCCGAATCCATGCGGAGGCGGTATTCAACAGGTCCCGCAGCGGAATTCGGGTAACGGGAAACGATCCAATCTTCCCGGACTGGATCACGCCCGCCAGTTTTACATCGATCGCGCCGAATCCCCGCGAGCAACCGGGGAAGCCCGGACATTCCACCACCCCCTGGGGGGTCAGCGCCCAGCGGATGAACTGCTTTCTCCCGGCGCGTTGTTCCGCCAGATGCAGAGCCACATTCGCCGGAGGATCGGATCCCATGATAACCACGTCGCCGCCCGCTTTCGCCAACGAGTCGATCGGGGCAAACGGCTCCGCAATTGTCTGAGTCTCCAGAATTTCAGCAGCCCCCAGGCCGGCGAAGGATAGGATCGGATGGCTCGAACGCGAGGCGCCCTCCATTCGCCGAAGGCTTTCGGGCAGCGGGCCGAGAAGCGGTGACACTCGGATCGACGGCCTGAAAAAATCCGCTTCGACGCTTGCGGCGCTTGCCTCGGGGTAGTCCACAGCGTTATCCACAGGCCCCTCCGCCGGATACACCATCGTTTGGTACGTGAACGCCGGGGCGATTACCGTCTTGCAGGAGGCGGCCAACGCCGCCGCGAGCGCGGCCACTCCGCCGCGGATGCTCTCCGGCACCAGGGCCGGACCGATCACTACGATTCGCGATTCGCCTTCCAGGCCGATCCGGCGGAGGGCCAGGAGAATATCGCGGTAACCGAATGCTCCGGTGCGTTTGCGGGTGGGCATGGGCTGAGTTTTCTTGCTAACGCATCATCCTTTTCGGGATTCGCCGGGCAGCTGCCCCTTCCCCAACTCGATCGATCGCCGACGGGCTGCTTCGACGGCCCGCATGATCGCCGTCCGAAATCCGTGCCGCTCGAACGAATGCAAAGCCGCCGCGGTGGTTCCGCCCGGCGACGTGACCTGCTCACGCAAATCCGCCAGATCCTTGGGCGAGCTCATCGCGTACTCAACGGATCCCTTAACGGTTTGAAGGACAAGCTGTTTGGAAACCGCCTGCGAAAACCCAAGCTTCACACCCGCGTCCGCCAGCGCCTCCATGAACAGGAACACATACGCCGGTCCGGATCCGATAAGCGCGGTGGCCGCGTCGAGGTAGGTTTCCTCGTCCATATAGATCTCGGCCCCCAGCGCGCCGAGAAGTTCCTTGGCCTGCGATCGCTGGGTTTCGGTCACGCCGGGGGAAGCGGTCCAGACCGTCATTCCCTGGCCGATTTGTGCCGGCGTGTTCGGCATGGAACGCACCACGACCGGATGAGCAAGGCCTTCGGAGACGGTCGAAATCTTCACTCCGGCCATGATCGACAGGACAAGCGCCTGCTTCGGCACGCATCCCGTTAATCCCAGCAGCACCTTCGGAGCAGTCTGCGGTTTCACAGACAGCACGATCACGTCCGCGCCTTCCATCGCCGCGCGATTATCGGCCGTGCAATGGATGGCGTACCGTTCCCGGAGTTCCTGCAGGCGGTCCGGGCGGATATCGGAGGCGGTGATGTGCGAAGGATCGACAAGCTTTTTCGCCAGCACGCCCCGGATGATCCCTTCCGCCATCACGCCCGCGCCGATGAACGCCACTTTCGAATTCTTAAGCATCGTTTCCTCCTCCCTCTTTCGATTCCCCCCAAGTCCATTCGCGCATGGAATTCATCATATCGTACGCCGTGAGATCCAGCTGAACCGGTGTAATCGAAATATAGCCCTGGGCCACCGCCCAGAAATCCGTTTCCTGCTCCAGGGCTCCCTCCGGCGGTCCGCCGCCGATCCAGTAGTACGGCTTTCCGCGCGGGTCCATCCGGGCGACAAGCTCGTCGCGATACACACGTAATCCCTGTTTGGTGATCCGCACTCCGCGGATTTTTTCCTCCGGCAGGTTCGGGACGTTGATGTTCAACAGGATTCCCTCCGGCAGCTTTTTCCGCAGGACCGATTGGACGGCTCGCGCGGCGAAATTCGCCGCCGGCTGATAGGCGCTTTCCGCCGCGGATTCCTGGACGCAAAGCGAGACGGCGATCCCCGGCGCGCCGTTGATCACCGCCTCCATCGCCGCCGTTACGGTCCCCGAATAGGTGAGGTCGTAGCCCAGATTGGGCCCGGCGTTGATACCGGAGACGACGATGTCAACACTGATGGGAACCAATCCAAGCATCGCCATGGCGACGCAATCCGAGGGCGCGCCGCTGGAGACGATCGCCGGCGAACCGTCCGTCAGTTTCGCGGCCCATGCCCGGAGCGGTTTGTGCAGGGTTTTCACGTGCCCGCCGGCCGACCAGTTATGTTCCGGAACGCACACGGTCACATCGCCGACGGCGCGCAGGGCTTGCACCAGCGCGGGCAGACTCGCCGCATATACTCCGTCGTCGTTGGTGACCAGAATGTGTGTCATTTCAGTTCAATGCCTTTCGCCGGAATTGCGTTCTTGGGGAGCGGTTTAATCATCCGATAGAACCCTGTGTATTTTACGCCCGGGGCGTGCAAACGGCTGATGTGCTTCCGGACTGCGCGGTACCCGACCTGCTCATAGAACTTTTTCGCACCCGAATTGTGCAGCATCACGGAAAGCGAACACACCGGCAAGCCCAATTCCCGCGCCTGCCGTTCGGCATTCTCCAAAAGCGCGCGGCCGACGCCGTGCTTGCGGTGGGAAGACGCCACCGCCAGCGTATTGACATACAACTCGCCTGGTTCCGCATCCGGTTCCAAGGCCAATGGAAAACCCCTCCATGCCAATCGGAGGGCGGATCTTAATCCGAAACATTTTCCGCAAACCCGCACCAGCCGCACGGTTGCCTTCGCCAGATCCGCGCTGGGAAGCGACTGCGCGATGCCGGCAATTTCGCCCCCGGCTTCCGCGAGAGTCGAGAATTGATACGACAAGAGGTGCCCGGGCTTGCGAAAGAGCACCCGGAGCACGCGGATGGTTCCTTCTGCATCCGGCTGTCCGAAAAGGTATTCTCCCAGCGTCGGCATGGTCTCGTAGATCAGCGCCGATGCGGCATCGGCATCGTACGGAACGGCGGGACGCAGGGTGAGGGAAGACTCGTCTTGCGTTGCCATTGGGGTATTGTAATCCAATCCGTATGGGATTTTTTATACTTCCGCGGAGAGCACGAAGATTTTTTTCCACTTCGTGCCCTTCGTGCTCTCCGCGGAAGAATTGGATTGTCAAGCAATCGAAAGCGCATTAAACTGCTCCGCGAGGAACACGCCGCCATGCCATCCCCCGTCCGCGACCGGATCCGATCATCCGAAGGGAATGAACTTCCCCGCCCGAAACGACGGCCGGAATGGATCCGCCTGGCCAAACCCAACGAAGATCAGGTGAAAGAACTGCGATCGCTCATGCGCACTTCCTCGCTGCACACCGTGTGCGAGGAGGCGATGTGCCCCAACGTCGGAGAGTGCTGGAGCCGCGGGACCGCCACCTTTCTCCTGCTGGGGGAGATTTGCACCCGCTCATGCGGATTTTGCGACGTCAAGCACGGCCAGCCCGCTCCGCTCGACCCCGGCGAACCGGAACGGGTGGCGCGCGCGGTGCAATCGATGAACCTGCGCCACGTGGTGATCACCTCGGTCAACCGCGACGATCAATCCGACGGCGGCGCGGCGATCTTCGCGGAGACGATCCGCCGGGTGCGCGGCGCGCTCCCGGAATGCACGGTCGAAGTGCTGATTCCGGATTTCAAGGGGAACGAATCCTCCCTGCGCACCGTGCTGGCGGAGCGTCCGGATATCCTTAACCATAACGTCGAGACGGTTCCGCGCCTGTTCCGGAAAGTTCAGCCGCAGGACCGTTACGAATGGTCGCAGGCCATTTTGCAGGGAGCCAAACGGCTGAATCCGGAACAAGTAACAAAATCCGGAATCATGGTCGGGCTGGGCGAGACGTTCGAAGAGGCGGTCGCCGTGATGCGCGACCTGCGCATATGGGGTGTGGATATTCTTACGATCGGCCAGTACCTTCAACCCTCGCGGCGCCATCTGCCGGTCGAAAATTATTACACGCCGCAAGAATTCGCCGAACTCAAACGAATCGGCCTGGAAGAGCTGGCATTCCGCTGGGTCGAGTCATCCCCCTTGGTGCGGTCCTCCTACCGCGCCGATGAGCAAGCGGCTGCTCTTACACGGAAGCATTGACCTGTCGAAATACCCCCGTTACGTTTCCTGCCGTCGCATCACCCAGACCACGATCCCGAATGTCGCCGCCATGCAGGCCGAGAGAAATGCCAGGTGCAATGCGGCATCCATCGGAGTGACCTGCCCGGCAAGCGATTGACCCAGGATTTGCACAAGATAATACGTCGGGATGATCCGGATGATGGTGCCCAGAAACGCAGGCAGCTGCAGAACGCTCAACCAGCTTGGCGCTAGCAGGACCATCATCACGACGGTCGACCAAGTGTTGATCTGCATGCTGGTGTGCAATGCGGTGCCCATCAACAGGCCCGTCATTACCAGGAAAAGCGCGCCCACGATCACCACCAGAAAGGTCACCGGCCAATTCCCGGACCAGCCGTGGTTGAGTGCGATCAGAACCGTCGCGCTGAGGATGGAATACACCAAGCCGGTGACGGCTTTTCCGGCTGCGATCTCCGCCGGTGTGACCGGCGAGACGAGCAGAAATTCCATGGTGTGTTTTTCTTTTTCCTCCACCATCAGGAGGGGAACTACAAAACTGCCGGTCATGGTCAACGACATCACCAGGAACATCACCAACAGGTAAGTATCCATCCGGAAGCCTTCTTTCCGGAATCCTTCTTCCGACGAATTCTCCGTCTGCGCGGAAATCAGAGACCAATCGAGTGTCACGGGCGTCGAATCTTCCCGCATCGCCCATACCTGTTCGATGACGATTTCACGGAAGACCGCCAATTCGCCCCCTCCCTTGCGGCCGTTCAGATAAACGGTCAATTCCGGCTGGTTGCCCAGATCCACATTCCTATCGAAATCCGCCGGAATTGCGATTCCCCCGATGGCATTCCCATCGACCTCCTTCTTCAGCTGATCCTCCGATTCCACTTCCACAAGGTTTAAATCGGAGACGGCTCGAAGTTGCTCGGTCAAGCGCGACGAGCTGGGATCGTACACCGCCACGCGGAACACCCCCACATTGGAGATCTCGCCGAAAATCAGCTGGAACATCACCGAAAGCCCGATCGGCAGAATCAGACTCATCAGCAGGTAGCGATTCTTGATCGCGTCCAGA
This sequence comes from uncultured Anaerolineales bacterium, assembly GCA_964521085.1. Taxonomy (GTDB): domain Bacteria; phylum Chloroflexota; class Anaerolineae; order Anaerolineales; family RBG-16-64-43; genus JAFGKK01. The sequence goes on from CAZFPL010000009.1 coordinate 8,413, forward strand.
ATATCCTTCTGGGCGATCGCCAGGATGGTGCGCGCGTTCATTCGCTCAATCCTTTCCCGGTCAGCTGGATGAAAATTTCCTCCAAGGTCGCTTCCGCGGAATGGAGGGTGAGAATCTCCCCGCGTACGGCCCAATCCCCGATGTTTTTTCCATCGGCCGGATCATCCAGGCGTACCGTCCGGCTGGAGCCGTCCTTGAAGAGGATCCGTACCAGGCGTTCCCCGTGGGTGACCTTCAGGTTTTGAGGTGTATCGAGCGCCACGACCCGGCCTTCGTTGAGGAAAGCCAGACGGCGGCAAAGCTGGTCGGCTTCTTCCATGTAGTGCGTCGTAAGCAGGATCGTCACCCCCTGATCGGCAAGCTCCTTCACCAGATCGCGGATCTGGTGCGACGCAGTCGGATCCAATCCCTTTGTCGGTTCATCCAGGAAGAGCATCCTCGGCCGGTGCAGAAGCGCGCGGGCGATCAGCAGCCTTTGCTTCATTCCGTTGGAATAATTGCGGATGAGATCCTTCGCCCGGTCCGCCAGACCCACTTTCTCCATCATTTCCTTCACCCGTTGGCTGTCGCAGCCGAACAGCCGGGCGGCGAAGGTCAGGTTTTCACCCCCCGTCATCCGTTCATATAAATTCTGATACTCGAACACCACACCGATTTGGGCTTTGAGCGCTTGCCGATCGCGGACCACGTCGCACCCGGCCACCCGGGCTTCCCCGGAGGTCGGCCGGAGCTGCCCGGTCAGCATCCGGATCGTGGTTGTTTTCCCGGCGCCGTTGGGCCCGAGCAGCCCGAAGACCTCTCCTTCCTGGACGGAGAAGGAAACGTCCTGGACGGCGCGCCGGCCGTTGAATGAGCGATTCAAATTTCTGGTTTCGATCGTATTCATCATAGTGCCTCAGAAAGGTGGTGTAAAAATCGGCGTACCGGAAGTTTGAAAAAAATCCCCGTCAAATCTCCCTTCCCCCTGTTATCACCCCATTTGCCATCCCCCTGATAAAACATTTCCCTGTGTTTTGATGGGGCAAATGGGGGGATGTGCGCTTGGGGAGAGAGGAGATTTAGGTCAGTCCATGGATAAAGCGGATTCTACTCTTTCTTCCATAGCTTGGCCTGTCCGCCCAACTGATCCAATTTTTTCCAATGATCGCGCACGGCTTTGCGGCCTTGCTCGGAGATTTCGATCCGTGTATTCGGCCGTTTGTCGATGAACTGCTTTTCCACATGCACCAACCCCGCCTCCTCCAGTTTGGCGATATGGCTGGAGAGATTCCCCCCGCTCATACCGGTCAGCCGCTGCAGAAAAAGGAAATCCGCCGATTTACAGGACGCCAACGCCGTGAGGATCGCGAGTCTCGCCGGTTCGTGGATCAACCGATCCAATCCGGCCATTTCTTCAAACAGGCTGTCCATGGCTGGCCTCCCCGGCGGGCGTCATCGACCGGACCAAATAGAGATGTCCCGCTATTCCATACACAACCGTGATTATCCCATCGACCGCGTAAACCAGGAACATGGGATTGCGGAACCCGAACACTGCCAGCGCCCTCTCTCCCAGAAGCGGCAGGAACGCCGAGAGGGCGATCTCCGCGATGCACAGCAGTCCGACCGGAAAGATGGTCAAGTTCTTGACATCGGCCAAGCGAAGCATGCGGATGTAATCCAGGAACATACCCGCCGCAAACATGAGGGCAAAGAGCGACACTGGTATCCAGTCTCCCGTATCGACAACAAACACACCGATGGCGAGCACCGAGAAGGCTGTGGAAAAGATCACATCCATCCAATAGGTCCGTCCGGTTTGTTCCACCCGGCCGTATGTTCTGCGGTAATACCAATCGATCAGCGCGTAGAGGATGATCCCTGCCAAAAACCATACCAGGGGCATAGTGAGATCCCTGTTCTCGCCCGTTTGGGTGTTCGCCCACAGAATGATAAGGAAGAGCAGTATCCCCGGGGGGACGGCTTTCAATCCTTGAAGGCGCGAATAATTTACGGTTATGAAACGCACTTTTTCCAGATTTGGCATTTTTCCTCCTTACGGTAATTCGTCCATTTCCACGCGGTTGAGTAGAGAGTATCACCGCTCCCATCCGCCGGATTTATCAAACGGATTGCTTTGGGTCAACCTCAACGGCAGGTGACAGAGAGCGGACCAGGAAGAGATGCTCGAGCACCCCGTAAAGCGCATACAAGATTCCAACCACTGCGTATACAAAGGAGATACTCGAATGGAAACCGAGCATACTGAAAACTTTATCCCCCAGAAGCGGCAGGAACGCCGGGTAGATTCCCGAATGGAAACCGAACGTACCAAATGCTTTTTCCCCCAGAAGCGGCAGGAACGCCGAGAGGAAAACCAAGACGATGCATACCAGTCCGGCCGGAAAGATGGCCGGGGTCTTTCCGCCTGCCTGCCGAACCATCCAAGCTTGAGACCACAACATGATCAGCGCAAAAGCGAATGCAAATATGGATACCGGTATTGGATTCCATAAATCCACTACGAACCCTCCTATCCCAACCGCCATAACCGCAATGGAGAGAAGGTAATACTTCACTCTGAACTTCTCCGTGGCTTCCACCCGTCCGAAAGTCCTTTGATAATACAAGTGAACCCACACATAGAAAACGATCAGCAAGGGGATTAGGAGACAGTCGAGAGTGAGGTCTCTTGTTACCCCCTTGATACAGGTATAGGAGACAAGCAAGCCGATCGGTACGGCCTTAAGCCCATAAAGTACGGAAAAATTTGTCGCTATGAACCGGATTTTCTCAAGGTTTGCCATTCTTCCTCCTGTGAAAAAACCTGGCTCCTTTCCTCCGGATGGGAGAGCCGGGTTTAACGACCCGTGGACCGGCCCATCCATCTTTTCAAACGGATTCTCCATGGTCAGATTCCACTGCGGGTGCCATCGACCGAACTAGGAAGAAATGCTCCAGCACCCCATAGACCGCGTACAGGATTCCAACCGCTGTGCCTGCAAGTGAAATTCCAGACTGGAAACCGAACAGCCCTGTAACTTTCTCCCCCAAGATCGGCAGAAACGCTGTAAGGAAGACCAAGGCGATGCATACCAGCCCGGCCGGAAATATGGCCGGGTTCTTTCCGCCTGCCTGTCGGACCATCCCCACTTGGCCCAAAAACATTATCAGCGCCAAGTAGACCGCAAAGAAAGACACCGGTATCCACCCCAAAGAATCCAACACAAACGCCGCCCAAGCGACCACCAGTGCGCCCAAGGTGATAAGGATTTCCTTCCCCCGGAACTGCGCCGTTGATTCCACCCGCCCGAAAGTTTTTTGATAGTACAAGTGAATCAGCACAAATAAGGCGAAAAATACGGGGATTAGGAGACAGGGAACAGTGAAATCTCTTGTCTCCCTCCCTATCTGGGCATTGTCAAACGCGAAGGAATAGAGGACGAATAAGCCGACTGGTACGTACTTCAATCCTTGTAATGTCGAGTAATTTGCCGTAATGAACCGGATTTTCTGTAGATCTGTTATGGCTTCTCCCTATCACAGAATGATTTGTATTGCAAACTTATTGTTAATATAACGCTATTTGCGGTATTGTCAAGTAGCAAAAACCCCTCCGCCGGTCGGGGAGGGGTTGGAGGATGGATTTCATGGAGGATTTTACATCCGATTAAAGGGATTCGTTCAGCATGTACACGGACAGGTCTTCAAACCCGACGGAAAGCACGTTGCTCTTCTCGGTCCGGATGAACAGCCCCACCCCTCCCGAGTCGCTCATCGGGTCTTGACCGGAAAACACTTCCACCCCTCCGACGAAGAACCGGAAGACGCGCCCTTGAACGAGAACTCCGATGCGATTGGTCGCCGGCGCGCCCTGGAGCAGGCCGAGCGTATCCTTCCAAACGCTTGCGCCTTCCATCTCGAAGCCCTTGAACCGCTCGAAGCGCAGCTGGCCGTAGCAGGTGACGGCAAAGCGATAGCTGTAATCCTTCCCGTTGCGGAAGATGATCCCGAATGTATCCTGACCCTCCCCGCATAACAGGGTTTGGACCGTTGTCTCGATATACAAATCGTCCGGAAAATCCCGCGGCAGTTCCGAAACCAGGGGTGTGTAGGGTGAATTAACAGTGAAGACCAGCATCCCGCCAGAAAAATTCACGGTGCCGAAATCGTTTTTCGTCAAATTCCAGCCGGCGATAGCATCTTCCAGCGGATCGAAGAAAATCCGCTGCCCGGCCTCCGCGGGTCTTAGCACGTCCGGCGTGATGGTGGGAGTGATCGTCGCCGTTTTCGTCGGGACCTCGGCGATGGTGGGCAGCAGGGAGGATAGTACGAGTTCCGGGGTGAAGGTCGCGGTGTTCGTGGGCTGTACGGTCGGGGTGATCATTTCGATGGTGCACGCGGAAAGCATGCCCACTGCCAGCATGGCCGTCAGACCCGCCGCTCCGCGCAAGCGAATGGAAACACGCGGCGCCGATTTCGCCGCCCCGGTGTCCCGTCCGGATCCAATCCGTGTTTTCGGAGTGGGGAAGCTTGGAAGCGTAATCATCCGTTTGTCCGATCCGGCTGTGAACCGGCGCAAGGTCACGGAAGAATCCAATACGCGACTTCGCTCACGCGGACAACGAAATTAACCGTATTCACGGAGCCGACGAACAGGCCGAACCGCCCCTCGCCGAAAGCCGGCTCGTTCAGGTCGGTCAGGAAATGCCCGTTGGCATACAGCGAAAGGTGCGTGCCTTCCGCCATGAATCCCACCCGGTTGGTCTGGCCTGCACCGGCAAGGATGGATGTGCTCTTGGTCCAGTCCTTCAAGTAGTGGAATTTATTATCGATATTGAAGTTGAAAAAGCCGAAGGCGTAATATCCATCACAGGAAACCTTCAGCAGATAGCTGGGATTCTCCCCCGGCCCGGGGGTTCCCACTACCAGGCCATATCGGTCACGGCCGGAGCAGGTATCCGGTGTGGCGGTCATCTCAAGGTAGTAATTGGTCAGTTTCCATGCGGTTAGAGTCCAGCTGTCGTAGGAGTTGGCATTCTTGGCGGTCATGATAAATTTATGGTCGACAACTTCGAACCGGACGTTTTCATCATCATATAAATACCAATTAGTGGCGTCGGGAAAATCCGTCCGGTAGTTTGGGCTTCCCAGCGTCAGCCGCGGGTCATCCGCCGGCGGCGTGAACGAGGGAGTCTGCGTGATGGTGGGTGTTGCCGTGGAGGTGGGAGAAGGCAGGGGAGATCCGGTCGGAGTGACCGTCGGGAGTTCCCCCGGGGAGGAGCCGGTATCCTGCGCCGGGCCGAGCGGCGTGCCTCCGGATTGGGTGAGGGCGGCGATCGAGGTCAATTTTTTCGCCACCTCAGTGCCCACGGCATTCGAGCCGGGGGTCGTGGTAGTCAGGCAGGCGGCCGTAAAGAGCAGGCAGACGGGGATGAAAATCATTCTTCGATTCATAGTGACCTTCTCCGCTTGGAAAATCGAATTCCGGTGTATCAGTATAATGTTCTATCGATAGGGGGGCAAGCGAAATACGTGAAATGCGCGCTATCTCCCCTTAATGACCGTTTAGCTAAGCCACAGAAGGCACAAAGAAAAAAATCGTTTTTGTGCCCTTTGTGCCTCTTGCGGCTATGTACTCAATAGATCCCTTGCCCTCCCCCTTCCCGTCCAGTCAGTTGCGCCGTTCCCCCTCCCTCCTATACAATCGAGGCTGCGCGGAAGATCGCTGCCGATCGGGGTGTATATCCCCCGGGAAGGGAGCCGCCATGGAGGTCATCAAGGTTTCCGCCGAATCCAAAACCAGCGCGGTGGCCGGCGCGATCGCCGGAGTGATGCGGGAATTCAAACACGCGGAAGTTCAGGCGATCGGAGCCGGCGCGGTAAATCAGGCCGTGAAGGCGTGCGCCATCGCGCGCACCTACCTCGAGGGGGATGGATTGAACGTCGTGTGCATTCCTTCCTTTGTCGAGGTGGTCATTGATGGGAAGGAGAGAACCGCACTGCGTCTGGTTGTCGAACCCCGTTAATCCAACCGAGGCGGTCTTCCGGACCGCCTCGGTGTGTTTAACCCTTCGGTGCGTCGAGGAACGCAGCTTCCAAAGCCAGACGCACATTGGCGTTCCGGTCGATCTGATCCTCCGCCCGGCGCAGGGCGGCCAGCCAATCCCGCGCCTGCCGCGGAGGAATGCGCTCGGCAAGGGCATTCATCTGGGGGAGAAAATCGATATTGGTGACACCGGTGTCTTTCGAGAGGGTGCGCAGCAACAGGTCATGCCCGAAGGATTCCCAGCTTTGCAGCGTGAAATGAAGCCGGTCGCGGTCCGCAGCCGTCTTTTCAGCAGCCGCAAACCGCGCGGCCCGGGTGCCCTGAATGACCCCGATCCACTCGCGGAACAGCAGTTCGCGCTCGGCTGCCATGTCTTCCCAGGGAGCCTGGTCGACCGCCCATCCCAACCGCCCGCCCGAAAGGCTGGCCAGCGTTAGCGCCCGCTCGGGGGCGATATGCCACCGTTCGCGCAGGGCTTGCGCGACTATTTCCTCCCGCAGCGGCCGCAGGGCCAACACCCGGCAGCGCGACGTGATTGTCGGTAAAAGTTCGTCGGCACTGTTTGCCGTAAGCAGGAGGATCGCCGAGGGGGGCGGTTCTTCGATGGTTTTAAGCAGGGCGTTGGCTGCGTTGGGGAGTGCGCGGTGGAAATCTGTCAGCAGGGCGATGCGCCGCGCGGCCTCGGTCGGCTTGAGCATCACCGCATGCACGAGCTCGCGCGCCGCATCCACCAGGATCCGCGCGCCCGTCCCCTCCGGCCGCAGCAGAAACAGATCCGGATGCTTCTCCGCCCCGATCAGCCGGCACGGCCGGCACACTCCGCAAAGATCGCCGGGCTCCGGCGGTGCTTCGCAATTTATGGCTCGCGCCAGTTGCAGCGCGAGCGTCCGTTTCCCGATCCCGTCCGCTCCGGTAAAAAGGTAGGCATGCGCCAGACGGTTGGAGGTGATGTCCCTCCGCAGGAGGGTGACCGCCCACTCGTGACCGACAAGGTCCCACGGCATGCCGGGGAGTATACCATCCGCATCCGCTCCCGCTTTCTTCCCACTTGCGGGATTCGAAAAAATCGCGTACATTTGACCTCGAGAGAGGGGAATCCCCCCGGGCAACCATATCATTTGCATTTCAGAAAGGAGTTCCACCGATGGCTAAAGGATTGAGCAAGGCGGAGTTCATAGGGAAACTGGCCGAGGCCACGAACCTAAGCAAGAAGGAAGCGGCTGCCTACCTTGAGGCTGTGGGGAAAATCGTCACCGAGGAGTTGAAGTCCCACGGTGAGGTGACCATCCCGGGTTTGATTAAAGTCCGTGTGTCGATCCGGAAAGCCACTCCCGAGCGCGAAAGGCTCAACCCCTTCACCAAGCAGATGCAAATGGTGCCGGCCAAGCCTGAGCGGCGCGTGGTGAAGGCTGCTCCCGTAAAAGCCCTGAAAGAAATCCTCTGATCTGTTCGGCAAGCATCATCGCACAATGCAGAATTCCTACACCCCTTTGGAGACGGTGTAATCCATGACGATTACCACATGCCCGCACTGCCAGATGCGCATCATCCCCAGGCCGGATGGAACCTGCCCGAGCTGCAACGGCCTGATTGCGCAGACGGATTCGCCCCCGCCTTCCCCGAAAACGTCCGCTGCGGTTATCAAGCGGGCGGCGAAAACCCCCGAACGCAAGCAACCGGCCGCCAAGGCCGCGAAGGCAGTGCGTTCCGCTCGGCCGGCTCCACCGAACACAAAGGAAATCGAACCTATTTATCAGGATTATCTGCAAATAACCAAGGACGTACGCAAAGGCGCCCTGCGCATCTTCTATCCCTACCTCGCGCTGGGGATCGTCATTGCCGTTGTCTGCATCGTGATCAGCTTCTTCACATGGCAGGAACAATTGGATGTATTCACACTCAAGGTTCAGCCCGTTCCATTGACCTGGGTTTTAATCTGGGGGGGAATCGTTGTGGGGCTGGGTGTTATCGTCCTGGGAGCTTTCAAGGGTGACGGCTGGGGGCTCGCCCAGGCCCGGGAAATTGCCAAGGGCCGCATCGGATTTCCAGACTTCTACAAAGCCTTTCTGAAACGGTTTTGGCCGAAGGAAGGAACACCCACCGGCCCGGCTTTGGATAAGCTCCTGACTATCCTCGGGAAAAAATAGGCCGGACTTCCGTTTTCAAACCGGGGCGGGGATTTTTCCTCCCGCTCCGGTTCTCTTTTATAATTCCAGATATGCCTTCCAATGCTCCGCCGGTTGTTTATATCCTGCACGGGGATGACGATCAGGCCATCGGAGTCTTCATCTCCCAATTGATCGCGAAACTCGGCGACCCGTCCATGGCCGAGATGAACACCACCCGTCTCGAATCGAAGGAGCTCTCCCCGGCCGCCCTCCGCGCCGCCTGCCTGACCGCGCCTTTTCTGTCAAGGCGGCGGTTGGTTTTGCTGGAGGGATTCCTTTCGGGACTCTCTGCGCGAAAAGGAAAACCTTTGGATGACGAGCCGGCCGATACGGAAGATTCCCCCGGTTCCTCTTCCTCTTCAAAAGAGATCCTTCGAGAGTTCCTTGATTTCCTTCCGGAGATTCCGATTTCCACGGCGCTGGTGCTGGTGGAAAAAAAACTTCTCTCCCCGACCCACCCGGCGCTGAAATGGGCGGGGGAGCATCCGGCGCAATCCTACGTCCGTTCGTTCGTCCCCCCGAAGGGATCCGCGCTTCCCGCCTGGATTCTCCATCGCGCCCAAGCCGAGGGCGGGGAATTCACCCCGCAGGCCGCGCAAATGCTGGCCTCGGTTGTCGGCGACGATCCGCGCCTGCTGGCCCAAGAGATTGTTAAACTACTGACCCACGCCGGATTCGCCCGGGCAGTCACGCCGGATGACATCACCGCCCTGACCCCCGAAAGCGTGTATACGAACATCTTCGACATGGTGGATGCCATCGGCAACCGCGACGGCACGCGCGCCCTACGGCTGCTCCGGAAAACGGCGGAACAGGGGAACGTCGGCGGGGTATTTGCGATGATCGTCCGTCAGTTCCGGTTGCTGCTTCTGGCGCGCGAGGCGCTTGATTCCGGAACCCCTCCCGCCCATTTGGCCTCGGCCCTGGATGTGCACCCCTTCGTGGCGCAGAAGCTCGTCGGGCAGGCGCGCAATTTCAATCTGTCCGCACTGGAGAATGTGTACCGCCGCTTGCGGGATATCGATGAAGAGGTGAAAAGCGGCCGGATCGAATTGGATACGGCGATGGAATCGCTCGTGGCGCAATTGGCCGCATAGTTTGTCGGGTCATTCCCCCGGTGATGAATCGCTCAATACCCCGATCTCTTTATAAAATGAAATAGTCCCTGACAAGCATATTCAATACCAGGACCGCCGCAATCGAAATTATCATGATTACCCAGACGACCGCCAGGCTTCGGACGATGGCCGATGCAGGATCGACGATTTCCGATGGCACCACGGCGCCACTCTCCCCGGCTGAAATTATTTCCGCTCCCGGGCGATAGATGTACTTTGTCATATCCCAGTATTTAATCCACACGACGGCAACCATGCCGATAATCACAAGGAAGACAACGATTGCTGCAAAAACCAATTCCCGCGCGCGATAACCAATGGCGTACGTGATAATCATCATCGCCGCCAAACTGACTGCGGATGTGACTACGATCGATAACAATAACGACATCCACAAGGAAATAATTTCTTTATTCAAGATTTTGCTGTTTTTGGTTTTCGATTTCTCCACCGTTCCTTCCTCCGGTCGAATCAGCGTATCAAACGGAGAAACCGTCCCGCCGGACGCGCCGGGGTTGCGATTCAGGTTCTCCCTTCATCCGTCCCGCTCGGACGGAAGACCTGCCGGGACCCTTCCGGCATCTATAATTTCGACGCATCAATCGACAGATAGCGTTCGATGGGGATGGCAATCGGCGTGTAGACGAAGCCCTGAACGTACGGCTTGACCAGAGTGTATGAGACGTAGTGAATGGTGAACAGGACGGGAACGTCGCGGAGGATGATGTCTTCCGCCTGCTGATACATCCCGATTCGTTTAACCACGTCCGTTTCGATGCGCGCGGCTTCCAGGATCTCATCGAGCTCCGCGTTCGAATACCCCCCCTCGTTGACGTTCCCTTCGGTGTGGAATAGGATATCCGCGAAGTTCTCCGGGTCCGGGTAATCCGCGCACCAGCCGCTGCTCCACATCTGGCCGCGGTGGCCGGCCCCGATCTCATCCCAGAACTTCTCCGGCTGCAGGTTTTCCACGCGAATGGTCACGCCCAGGTTTTTCTGCCACATCGCGGCCATCGCGGCGACGTCGTTGCCGATGCTGCTTCCATATCCGGTATCCGTCATCACCACGACGGGAAAATCGGCGGCGTATTTGGATTCCGCGAGCAGCGCCCTGGCGGCCTCCGGATCGAACCGCAGACTCTCACGGCCCTCCCGCCTTCCGGGCATCCCCGGCGGGTAGAGTCCCGTGGCCGGCAGCATCACCCCGTCGTAGACGATGTTCACGAATTGCTGCCGGTCGAAAGCCAGGCTGAATGCCTGGCGCACCTTGACATCGTCGAACGGCGGGCGCGTGTTGTCGAACACGGCAAAGAGGGTGCACAAATCCACCCCGCTCCTCAGTTCATCATTCAGGGGATTCTCCGGATCGCTTACCCGGGGAACGTCGTAGTAATACACCGTGCCGATATCGATTTCGTCGGATTCATACAGCCGGATCGGAATTCCGGAGTAGAGCCGGATGACGACGTTGCGGATTGCGGGCGCGCCCAAATAGAACGCGTCGTTGCGTTCGTACACCATCTCCTTCATGCTTTCCCAGCTGATCAGTTTGTACGGTCCGGTGCCGTTCGGCCGGCGGTACCAATCCTCTCCGGATTCCACATTCGCCCGATCCACTACGAACGCCGTCGGAAAGGTCAATTTGGCGAGGAAATAGGGTTTGGGCTGGTCAATCGCCACTTCCAGCGTCCGGTCGTCGATGGCGCGAAGGCCCGAGATGTGATCTGTCTGGCCGGCCTTCATCTCTTTCACGCCAACGATATCCCCGAGATACGTCAGCACCGTGTTGGATTCGGTTGCGGGATCGGCCGCCCGTTGCCATGAATAAATCACATCCTGCGTGGTGACCGCGCGCCCGTCGTGAAAACGCGCATTCCCCCGCAACGTGAAGGTGAATACCGTGCCGTCCTTCACCGAATAGGATTCCACCAAATCATTCACCAATTCCAATTGCGGGGAAAAGGAAAACAGCCCGCTGTATGCCATCTTATCCCCTGAACCGCGGGCGGTCGCGGGATCGTAATCCCGCGGATCCGTGCTCTCCCCCCCGCTGAGGTAAAGCGTCTCCTCCCGGGGATAGGCCTTCGCCGTGGGTCCCGGAGCCCACCCGAACGCGACCGTCAGGGCGGCAACGGCGACCGAAACCGAAATCCAACCGCGATTCGTGTTCATCGCCTCCTCCTTGTAATCCCGAGGACAACAACCGCGCCGATCCCCAGGAGCAGGAGAAGGCACAATCCGCAGATACATACTCCAATAAGGATTTCCGAAAGCCCCCACGAGGATCCTCCGGCGGAGCCGGAGGCAACGACTCCCGGCAGCGGCGTGATGGTGGGCGTGCCGGGACCGGTGGTCGGGGCGGCGGCCTGATTGAACGACAAGGGGCGGTAGGTCGGAACGACGGTCGAGGTCGGGGTCGGAGCCAGATCGTCCTGCGTCAGCGGTTCCGCCCCGACGGATTCCCGCCACGCCGCATCCAGGCCGTCGACATTAAATCCGTATAGCTCCTGCAGAGCGTCATCGATCGTTGTCCCGTCGCCGAGGAGTCTCAGCAGCGACCGCATCCGCGAAGCATCCCCCCTGCGGATCAGAAAGTCGACGACGCTGTAGGATTGGTTATAGGCCAGTTCCGCTTCGTCCTCGTCTTCCGGAAATCCGCCTCCCAGGCTGCGCAGCGGGAAGATCTCATCGTTCTCGATGGCATCCTGCAGTTTCGCCATCCCCTCCTCCCCCGGTCCGCCCTCGCTGACCATGGCCAGCCCCTCGTGCACCCAGGTGGGAATGCGCACCAGGCAGGAGAAGGTAAACCGGTCGACCACGTTGTGCATCAACTCGTGGGCGATGGCGGCTTTCGCCCAATCCTCATATCCCTCCGGCACGCCCAGAATGATGATGTTGTGCTCGCCGTAGGATTGTCCCCCGGTCCATCCCGGTTCAAACAGGATGGCATCCCGCATATCTTCGTAGCTGGCGTAAAGGTAGAGGTCGATCATCCCGTCCGGCTTCAAATCGATCAGCTCGTCGATGTGTTGGATCGATCCAACCGCCGAAGCCAGCATGTCCTCCCCAAACGCCGATCCGCCTTCGTACCAATGAACGGTGATCGAGCTTGCCGTGGATTTTTTCCAGGGATGCAACGAATCCAGCCAGAGAGTCTCCGATTTCTGGACAAGTTGTTCATGGCCGTCTGAATCTGTCACGCGCCACTGCCACCAGATCCGCGCGCCGGGGGGTTCGGAGCCGGATTGACGCATGTTCCAAGTCCATTCCGCCTGCACCCGCGTCGCCGGCTCAAAATCCGGAAAGGCTTTGGCCACCACTTCCCCGCACGTCAACTGGTCCACGCCGTACTCGAGCACGATCCGTTCGATTTCAACCGGAGCGCTGATCGTCAATCGAAACGTGACGGCGTTCGGAAAATCCAGAACGGCGGCGTTGCTCTCCACATCGAAAGCGGCCGCGGGGGCGGCGCGCGCCGGAATCGGCGCGAGGAGTGCCAGCAGGAGCAGTGCGCCGCCGGCGATGCCCGGCGGCGCAACACGCTTCCGGATCATCCGAAGCCTTTTACGCCGCATGGAAAAAATCATCGAATACTTCCTTTCCAGCGTTCCTGTATGGCTGCGGGATGCATTGCGTGAGGCCGTATGCGCCGTCCCCGCGGATTATTTTGTTTTGCGGAATTGGATGCCCTTTTCTTCTTGGTATTCCGCCATCACGGTATCGCCGCTCTTGATATCCCCCCGCAGCAGTTTGACCGAGATGGGACTCTCGATGTGTTTCTGCAAGGCACGGTGCAGCGGGCGCGCCCCGAAGGCCGGGTCGTATCCCTCTTTGGCCAGCCACTTGCGGGCGCCTTCGCTTAAAGTCACGGTCAATCCCTGTTCGGAAAGCCGCAGCTGGATCTGCTTGAACTGAAGTTCCACGATCTTTTCCATGTCCTCCAGCTTCAGCGGCGAGAAGATGATGATCTCGTCGATCCGGTTCAGGAATTCCGGCCGGAAGGTGGTTTTCAACGCCTTCTCGATTTTCTCGTTGGATTCCTCCACCTCGCTGTTTTCCCCGGCTCGCCGGAAACCGAGCGAACCGGATTTCTTCACGAATTCCGTTCCGAGGTTGCTGGTCATGATCAGGACGGTGTTGCGGAAATCCACCACCCGGCCCTGGCCGTCGGTCATCCGCCCGTCGTCGAGGATCTGCAGCAGCGCGTTCCACACATCCGGATGAGCTTTTTCGATTTCATCGAAGAGGACCACCCGGTACGGGCGGCGCCGGACCGATTCGGTGAGTTGCCCTCCCTCCTCGAATCCCACGTAGCCGGGCGGAGCGCCGAACAGCCGGCTGACCGTGTGCTGTTCGTGGTACTCGGACATGTCCACCCGCACCAACGCGTCTTCGTCGTCGAACATGAATTGCGCCAAGGCTTTGGCCAGCTCGGTTTTTCCGACCCCGGAGGAGCCGAGGAAAATGAAGGAGCCGATCGGCCGGCGCGGGTCCTTCAGGCCGGAACGCGCCCGGCGGATGGCGTCCGCCATGGCGTGGATCGCGTCGTCCTGCCCGATGATCCGTTCCTGCAGCCGCTCCTCCATGTGCAGGAGCTTCTCCGATTCGGCCTCCAGCATCTGTGTCATCGGAATCCCGGTCCATTGCGCCACGACTTCGGCGATGTCGTTCTCGTCCACCACCTCGTCCAACCGGTGTTCGGATTCCCACTGGTTGCGTTTGGTGTTGAACTCCTCTTCCGTCCGCAGCCGCTCGGCCTTCTTTTGGGCGGCGTGCTCGTAATCGCGTGACAGTCCGGCTTGTTCCTCCTCGGCTTGCAGGCGGGAGAGCTCGGCTTTGAGTTTCTTCAAATCGGGAGGCAGGGAGTAGAGTGCGACGCGCACCTTGGCGGCCGCTTCGTCCATCAGGTCGATCGCTTTATCCGGGAGCCGCCGGTCGGTCACATAGCGGTGTGAAAGTTTGACCGCCGCCACCAGGGCGGCATCGGAGAAGCGCACCTTGTGATGCGCCTCGTAGCGGTCGCGCAGGCCACGCAGCATATCGGCGGTCTCCTCCTCGCTCGGCTCGTCCACATACACCGGGGCGAACCGTCGCTCGAGCGCCGCATCCTTCTCGATGTGCTTGTGATATTCATCCAGGGTGGTCGCGCCGACGCATTGCAGTTCGCCGCGCGCCAGGGCCGGTTTGAGCATATTCGAGGCGTCCATCGCGCCCTGGGCCGCGCCCGCGCCCACCACCGTATGCAGTTCGTCGATGAAGAGGATTACTTCCCCGGCCGCCCGCTGGATTTCCTCGATCGCCGCCTTTAATCGCTCTTCGAATTCGCCGCGGAACCGCGATCCGGCGATCATGCCGCTCAGGTCAAGCGCCACCACGCGCTTGCCGATCAGGATTTCCGGCACGTCGCCGGTGGCGATCTTTTGAGCAAGCCCTTCCACGATGGCGGTTTTCCCCACGCCCGCCTCCCCGATCAGCACCGGGTTGTTCTTCGTCCGCCGCGAGAGGATCTGGACCACGCGCAGGATCTCCTCGTCGCGTCCGATGACCGGGTCGAGTTTGCCCTCCTTGGCCATTTGGGTGAGGTCACGGGAATATTTCTCAAGCGTCCGGTAGCGGCTTTCCGCCTGCGGATCGGTCACCCGCTGGCCGCCGCGGATCTCCCGGATGATGTCCATCACCCGTTCCTTGGTGATGCCGCTTTCGGCCAGGATCCGGCCCGCGTTCGTATTGTGCTCGGCTGTGATGATCGCGAGGAACACGTGCTCGGTGGAGATGTATTCGTCCTTCAGGCGGTTGGCTTCTTCGTTGGCCAGGTCGATCACCCGCTTGACGCGCGGCGTGATGAAGATCTGCCCGGTCCCTTGGCCGTAGATGCTGGCTTTCGGGCTTCCCCGCAGGATCGAATCCAACCGTTGGGAAAGCAAATCGACGTTGACGCTCAGCTTCTCCAGAATCTGGGGAATCACACCGTCCGGCTGTTCGAGCAGCGCCAGCAGGAGGTGTTCGGTGTCAATTTGGTTGTGGCCGTAGCGCTGGATGATCTCCGCCGCGCGCTGGGCGGCATCCTGGGCGCGCTCGGTAAACCGGTCAAATCGCATCATGGAATGGATCTCCTCGAGGAACTTGTTTTTCCCGGGAACGGGGTCGCAAGCCCATTATATAGTACGAACGTTAAGTTAGAAAATCATAAGCAGGGGGATATTCCCGCCTGGATCGCCTGCGAGGCCGGCAATCCTGCGCGCCCTATTCGATCCACCGGGATGTTTAATCTTGGTTGGACGGATCGGACGGTCAGGCATGCAATGCCGGATTTTCCGGTGTTGAAATGAGTTGTTTATAAACCAGGGTATAGATTGAATTTTGCCAAGTCACCCATATGCTCGAAATCAGCCACCCGATCGGTATCGTAATCAGGAAAAGGAATCCAGCACCATAAAGAAGCGGCATGCTGATCGCACCCGTCTCGGTCATCATCGGCCATAAAGCCGCCAGGAATAATCCCAGCGCAGGCGCGGCCACCATCGTTCCAAGAAAATTCACCCCCAGCGAAAGCGCGAAAATGATCAATCCGATGAGGAGGATCGGCACGATGGAGCCTCGCAACAGGCGCGCCGCCCGCCGAAACGAAGCACCGACTCCCATATCCTCGACCAAAACGGCCAATTTCACGAAATACAAATAGAACGAGACGAGGAGGATTATGACATACAACCCGCAAAACATCGGGCATAAGAATAAGGGAATCAGGAAAACCGATTGGAAAATTTCATGGCCGCCGGAGAGCGGCAAGAGGAAAACCAGCATGAAAATCAGGAAAAAGGACGTCGCCACAGCCAACCGGACGAGGAAATCCACAACACTGACCGCCAGCAGCCGTCCGAAATATCGCCGCCCCAGCGCCCATGCGTCGCCGAGGATGACCGGCTCACCCGAATCCGCTTTGAGGATGCTCTTGATCAATCCTCCCAACCCGATGATGGACAGGACGGAAAGGGCTATCCAAACAATCAAACAACAGCCCACTGCAATCCAGATATACGCCCACGCGGTATTCCAATCGATATGATCAACCCAATCGAAAATATTCTTCAATTCCGGAGGCAGATACTCCGAACCGCCGGTGAAATCCTCGGTCGACAGCCGGTTTTGAAGATTCAAGGCATTACTTCCATTGGCGCCAAACTCGCTGACCAACGCTATCAAAAAACCAAAAAACCACAAAATTCTATTCTTCCAGGTGAGATTCCATGCGCGGGTAAGAACGCTGCCGTAATCGATCTTCATCTTCGTCTCCCTGAAATGGAATTGTTGCCGGATGTGCCTGTTTTCAAGAGGGGTGGAATCTCCCCCGAGCAGCCGGATTATATCCCTCGAGTCGCTTTTCCGCGCGCGGATCAGATCCTACCCGTCCACAGGACCTTGCCGGAAATTCAACGCCGGGCAGTTGGAATCGTACCGCGCTCTCATCTTTTGTGAAAAAGGTTGACGCTGTCTCTGAAAAAGAAAATTCCTCTTGATTATTCCAGAGGGATTTTCTTTTTCGATAAGCTTTCATGAAGACAGGTTTATATCCTTCGTTCCGATCCGTCATTTTTAATACCGTAAAACTGTTGTTAAAAAACACAACGGCTGGATCCTTGATGAATATGCCACGAATCCGGATAGAAAAAATAAAGAGCTCCCTTTGGAGAGCGATGTTGATCATCACTCTTCCAGGAGCTCTTTATTTTTTGCAACCGCTAGAGTGTAAAGACGAAGCGGCGTATTAATCGAGCAAATTCTTCGGGATGTTGCCGCCGTTGTCGGCAATGGCCTTCAAAACGGCTTTGTGCAGCCACATGTTCCGCTTGAAGGAATCGTTGACGATGTTATCCGGGCACTTAAGCTCGACGGCCAGCTCCTTCAGATCGTTCGCGCCGTGTGGAAGATCCAGAAGGACTAGCAAATCCACAATCGATTCCTTCCAGTTCAGCTTCATGGGGTACTTTTTAGCCATGCCCTCGAGCTTACCCACCACGTCGACCACCGGGATCGCAGCCGCCGCGGCGGCTTTTGGCGCGCTGGAGGAAGCCGAAGGTGTGTAAGCAGGTTGATTACCCACCACCCGCGGGGATCCGGGCGAGGGGACTGCAGCAGGTTTTGCCGCAGCGGTTTTTTTTATTCCGAGTTTTTCGAGAATTGAATCAAAGAGGCCCATGTCAGATCCTTTCTAGACCGATTCTGGGTTGTTACAGCGGAAATCTTGGTTTCTTCACCTTGCTGCAAATGATTGTAGCATCATTCTTTTCTTTGACAAGCAGGGGGGCTTTGTCCCCGGTCATCCAACAAGGTCGTGTGAATATGGATCCCACGGAGGAGAAGGATTTAAAAACCGCATCCCCCAAAAGCGTCTGTTTGGAGGGATCGAATGGAAAACGGCGTTTCAGAAGAATCTGGGTGCCGCACACTCGATCATAAAACGGATCGAAATTTTCCGCAGAAAAAAGGTCCCTCCAAATGACTCTGGAGGGACCGCGTTAATTGGAAGAACTTGGTTGAAGATCAGCTGGATACCGGCGGCGGACTTTGCGCCGGAATCGCAAGGAGAGGTGTCTCGCTGCTGAGTTTTTTATATGCCAGCACCATGACGCCCGTCTCCCAGGCCGTCAGGACGGCCTGGACCAGGTAGGATGCCAGAATGAACAACACCAGCAACACGATCCCGATGACCAGCAGCACCATATCGAGGCTGCCCGTCCCGCTGATCAGAGGAAGTAAACTCAGGAACAGCAGGATGCCGGATGGAGCGAAAAGGATCAGCAATCCCAGGCCTACGCCCAGCGAAATCGCAAACAAGATGAGCCAGAGGATGAACACCGGCCCGATGTGATCCCGCATCACCGACCAGGCCCGGCCGATGGCCGTCCCGACGCCCAGTTTTTCAACCACAACCGCGTAATCCATGAACGCGAACCAAACGCTGATCGCAATTCCGATCGCGATGTTCACGCATATCATCGGGATTAATCCGATTCCGCAGGTGAGAACTCCCACGAAGAGCATGAAAACGCCCACGACGATGGCGAGGAGAATTCCGATGGCAATCCCCAGAAGCCGGATCAGCAATAAAGGCGGGAAATAGCGCACACCCGTATTCCAGGTTTCCCGGAAGTCGACCTTCTCGCCCGTTTCAGCCTTAAGGATGCCGCCGATCAATCCGCCGCGCCCGACGATCGACAGCAGCCACAACACCAACGCGATGATGAGAAGGATGCACACCACGCCGAACACGATGGCGAGGATGGTACTGACGTCGATGCTGTTTATTTTATTAATGGTAGTCTGCATCGCCGGCGGGTAATCACCGCGTCGGTAGTCGCTTATACTCGAGTTGATGTTAAAACTGACATTGGGAGTCCCGCCTCCCGATCCTCCCCAGCCCGCGCCTCCCAACGCCGCCAGGAAACCGAAAAACCAGAGGATTTTGTTTTTCCATGCAATATTCCACGCCTTGGTCAGCAATGAAGAATAATCAAGACTCATATCCGCCTCCTAGTGTTTATTCAATATACGGGTTTTCCCCTTCCGGGGTGCGTTTTTCCCCGGCGGCCGCGAAAGCCGCCGCCCGGTAGGTGAGGGTGAAATACACCGTGCTGAAAACCAGGACGAACGTAAGCAACGCCAATCCGACCGGCGTGGATAGCAGGCAGATTGCGCCGGCAATCACCGCCTCGACGGTTGATTGACTGGTCCATGCCAACAGCACGATGAATACGACGACCGCCAGGATGAACGCAAAAAGGAACGCAATCGCCAGGGCAAGGAATACCTGCAACATATAGGCGATCAGAAATCCCCACCAACCCGACCGGATGAGTGTCCAAATCCGCCGGAAAGCCATTTTGGGGCGCACATCTTCGAGGGCCACCGACATCATCAAGAGGAAAACCAGAATCCCGAGTATGGTGTTGAACGGGGAAAGGATGGTCTGCAGGAGCGGGATCACGGCGGATCCCCAGGCGGTGTTCTCGCGCAGGATCAGCGCAAGCAGCGCCGGCAGAATGCCCAGGGCCTGGATCACCAGGCCGAAGGTGAAGGCAAGCTTCAACAGACTTCCCCAGCGTTGCCTTCCCAACCGGAGGGAACCCATGACGGAGACCGGCTTCCCGTCCGCGGCCGCATCCGCGCCGCGGATCATGGCGGCCTGCACTCCCCAGGCGAGGAATGACGTCACGATCAGCAGGCACAAGGAGACGGCGAAGAACAACACCCATTCCAGCGTGGAAAGGTTCTGAAATGGAAACTTGAAATCGGTCAACAGATTTTCCTGCGCTGGCAACATGAGATAGGACGTGACGGCTCCCAGCCCGCCGGCAAAGACCAGGGCCGGTATCATCACCAAATATAGAAGGAAGGCAAGCGCCCACAGCGCACCGGTGCGATAGGTGATGCGGAAGCTGTCGCGGAGGATTGCATACGGATTCATCGCGTTATCCCGTTGGCTGGATTGCCACGCCTCATTCCCATTCGATTGTGGCCGGGGGTTTGCTGGTGATGTCATAAACCACTCGATTGACCCCTTTGACCTCGTTGACGATGCGGCTGGAGATCCGCGCCAGCAGGTCGTGGGGCAGACGGGCCCAATCCGCGGTCATGAAGTCTTCGGTGGTTACGGCGCGGATGGCGCACACTTCCTGGTACGTCCGCCCGTCGCCCATCACGCCCACCGATCGGACGGGAAGCAGGACCACGAACGCCTGAGAGGTTTCGCTGCGCAGCATGTCGGCCGCGGCAAGCTCGTCGAATAGGATTTTATCCGCGGCACGCAGGATATCCAACCTTGCCCAGGTAACCTCGCCCAGGCAGCGTACGGCCAGGCCCGGTCCGGGGAACGGCTGGCGCCAGACGAGCGATTCCGGCAGGCCGAGTTCGACGCCGACTTTGCGGACTTCATCTTTGAACAGATATCGCAACGGTTCCACCAACTCGAA
The DNA here is from genome assembly GCA_964521085.1 of uncultured Anaerolineales bacterium. GTDB lineage: Bacteria > Chloroflexota > Anaerolineae > Anaerolineales > RBG-16-64-43 > JAFGKK01. The sequence continues at coordinate 28,697 of CAZFPL010000009.1, forward strand.
TCCGAGATCCTTCGGCAGGCCGCCGACGTTGTGATGGGTTTTAATTTTATCCGCCGACCCGCGCTCCGCGGCGCGGCTCTCCACGACGTCCGGATAGATCGTCCCCTGGACGAGGAAACGCACCGGACCGGCTTTGCCTGCCGTGCGAAGAGCCTCGCGTTCGAACACGCGGATGAATTTTTCGCCGATGATCTTTCGCTTTTGTTCCGGATCGATCACGCCGGCCAGGCCGTCCAGAAAATCCTCCGCGGCGTTCACCGCGATCAGTTTCGCGCCCAGCGTTCTGCGGAAGGCGGCTGTCACCGCCTCCGGTTCGCCGGCGCGCAGCATGCCGGTGTCGACAAAGATGCATGTCAGCCGGTCGCCCACCGCCCGGTGGACCAGCGCCGCCGCTACGGTCGAATCCACACCTCCGCTGACTCCCGCCACCACGGCCGCATCTCCGACCTGGCGGCGGATGCCCGCGACGCAATCCTCCACCACCGAGCCGGGAGTCCACTCGGATTTCACCCCTGCGGCGCGCAGGAAGGCGGCCAGGATTTCCTTGCCGCGTTCCGTGTGGTTGACCTCCGGATGGAACTGAAGCGCGAAGAGATTGCGCGCCGGATCTTCCATTGCCGCCACCGGACAATTATCGGAGACCGCGGTCGGCCGGAATCCATCCGGTATCCGGTCCACCCGGTCGCCGTGACTCATCCAGGCTTGAAAGGTTTCTTTCGGAAGCAGTGCGGATTGGGAATCCGGCCGGACTTCGGCTCGGCCATACTCCCGCTGCGGGGAAGCCGCCACGCGGCCGCCGAGGGAGCGGGCCATCAGATGCATGCCGTAGCAGATGCCGAGGACGGGCAATCCGGATTGCAGGATGTACGCAGGCAGCCCGGGGGCTCCCGGGTCGTACACGCTGTTGGGGCCTCCGGAGAGGATGAATGCTTTCGGGTGCAGCGCCATCACCCGCTCTTCCGGAGCGTCGAAGGGGAACAGCTCGCAGTAAACCTGCGCTTCACGGATCCGGCGGGCGATCAGCTGCGAATATTGCGATCCAAAATCAAGAATGGCAATCGAGTCCATCCGCGCTTCTCCAACTGACCGCATCAACCCCGCCGAGGTTTCACCATCCATCCCCCCCTGAAACCACTGTCCCCCCATGTCTCATTAAAAATGGGGGGACGGAAAGGGGGTGTTGGTTATGAAAAATTCCTTCACCGATCCGACGGCGCAAAGACGATCTTTCCGTCCTGCATATCGGTGATCACCGCCAGGGCTTCGATCGGCACGCCGACGGAGCCGAGCAGCTCCCGGCCGCCGTCGAAAGTCTTTTCGATCAGCGCGCCGATCCCGACCACTTGCGCCCCGGCCGCCTGCGCCAACCGCACCAGTCCGAGGATAGTCTGCCCGGTGGCCAGGAAGTCGTCGATGATCAACACTTTATCCCCCTCCATTAAAAATTCCGGGGAGACGATCAATTCGATCGTCCGCCCTTTGGTGTGAGAGGGGGTGAGGGTGAGGAACACCTGGTCCGGCATGGTAATCGGTTTGGTTTTACGGGCGTAGACGACAGGCAGGCCGAGTTCGAGCGCCGTGAGCAGCGCGGGCGCGATCCCGGAAATTTCCGCCGTGAGCACCTTCGTCGCGCCGACGTTTTTAAAGCGCGCCGCAAATTCCTTTCCGCACTCATCCATCAGGATCGGGTCCACCTGGTGGTTGATAAATCCGTCGACCTTGAGGATGTCGTTTCCCAGGTTGCGGCCGTTTTTCAGGATGCGTTCTTCCAGCAACTTCATACGTTCCTCCGATCCACCGCCGCCGAGAGTATAGCACAGACCTCTTCTCCGGAGTGTGCACGAAATAAAAAATGCCGGCGATGAAACCGGCATTTCCGAGTGCCCCAGGAGGGAATTGAACCCCCAGCCTTAGCCTTAGGAGTGCTCTGCTCTGTCCGTTGAGCTACTGGGGCGCCGAGGTCTTCAAATTATACCGCCTCTCCGATGGCGGCCCGGACCCGCTCGGCCATCGCACCGAACTTGCGCGTGTAGGTCATCTCTTCCCTGCGCGGCCGCGGAAGATCGACCGCAAGCTCCATCCGTAATTTTCCGGGGCGCGAGGTGAGCACCAGCACCCGGTCGGCGAGCAGAATCGCTTCGGGAATCGAGTGCGTCACCATGATCACCGTTTTGCGCCGCGCCTGCGCGATGCGCATCAACTCCACCCCCATCCGGTCGCGGGTCATCGCATCCAGCGCGCCGAAGGGTTCATCCAGAAGCAGCACCTCCGGATCGTGCGCCAGCGCCCGGGCCAGCGCCACACGCTGCGCCATCCCGCCGGAGAGTTCCCGCGGAAGGCTGCGTTCGAATCCCGCCAGGCCGACCAGTTCCACCAGTTCCTTCACCGCGGCATCCGCTTCCAAGGCGGGTGTGCCGTCGAGCTCGAGCGGCAGGAGGATGTTTTTTTCCACGCTGCGCCACGGCATCAGGTTCGCCCGCTGAAAAACGAAACCGATCCGGGGGGAAGGACCTTCCAGTTCTTTGCCCTCGAACAACATCCGCCCGGCCGTCGGCCGCAGCAATCCGCCCAGCAGCCGGAGCAGGGTGCTCTTGCCGCATCCCGACGGCCCGACAATGCACACGAATTCCTCGCGCGCGATGGAAAAGGACACCTCCCCGAGCGCGCGCAGTTCCGTCTCCGCGCCGGTGAATGCCGCCGTCAGGTTTATCGCCTCAAGAAGGGTTTCCTTCATTCTATTAAGCCTGTATCAATAGACCGTGGAGAAGCGGTCATCGGCAGTGATCAAATATCGATGGTCCATGGTCTACAGTCGATGGTCGCACTTCACTGCGGCAGGAGATCGTTGGTGAACGCCCTGGTGATATCGAGCGGCTCGGTCAACAGATCCATGGACCGCAGTGTGGCTTCCATATTCTGCCAGGCGGCAAGATCGCTCTCGCCGGGCCGGTCGGTCTTCCAGAATGCAAGCGTCTCCAGCAGCACCTGCTTCTGGATCGGATCCTCTTCGGCCAATCCCTCGACGTATTTGCGGCAGATTTGATACGCCGCATCGGGATCCGAAATCACATCTTCCACCGCGCGCAGGATTGCGCGGATCATCCCGCGTACCAATCCCGGATCGTCGGCGATCGTCTTCTCGTTTGTCAGCAGGCCGTTGGACGCCAAGTCGACGAAATCCGCCACCCGGATTACGATCACTTTGTATCCGCGCCCAGAAAGTTGGACCGGTTCGTTATTTGCGTAGACTACCGCAGCATCCACCTGACCGCTTACCAGCACCTCGACCTGATTGTAGCCAACTACATCAAGTGTGACCTCCTCTTCCGCCACTCCCGCGGAATTCAAGAGTGCCCGGAAGCCGACGTAGGAAGCTCCCGCCAAAACAGGAATGCCCACCTTCTTCCCTTTCAAATCCTGCACGGTCTGTATCCCGGATTCTTCCAGCGCGGCGACGGCGACCGGATAACCATGCCACCAGGCCATTGCATAGACCACGGGAAGCCCCTGGGCCCGGGCAAGCGGCACCTGCTCGCCGGAAACCATTGCAAAGGGTAATTCTCCGGCGCCGACCAGCGCCACGCCGTCGGTTTCGAATTTGTAATCAAACTCAATCGCGATGCCCTCTTCCTTAAAATAGCCCTTCTCCGCCGCAACGTAGAACGGCGCAAACTGCACATTGGGGATATATCCCATCGGCAGACGGATGGATTGCAAAGCCTTCGTGGCGTTATTTCCGGAGGATGGCGCGCACCCCGCCAGGAGGGCGATGCCGATGATAAAAAAGAATACGCGTTTCATGATCTCTCTTCTCCTTGAAAAAGTCCTTTGAAATCTGACCTTCCTTCCTCTCCCCCGACCCCTCTCCCTCCTCCCTTAAGGCCTATCCTCGAGCGAAGCGAGGAGAGAGGATGGAGAGGGGTGAATGGGTGAGGGAGGCAAGTTACTCTCTCCACGCCAAGAATCTGCTCTCCGCCCAGGCGACCAGGCCGTACAGCGAGAGTGCCATGGCCACGAGCGAAAAGATTCCCACAAAAACCAGCGCGGTATCGTATTGCCCGCGCGCCACGCTGATCAGAAACCCCAATCCCCTATCGGGCGCGATGAACTCCCCCACTACTGCGCCGATCACCGAGAGGGTCGCGCCCACCTTCAAGCCCCCGAGCAGGACCGGCAGCGCCGCCGGCAGTTCGAGATGACGGAAGTTTTGCCAGCGCGTGGCCCCCAGCGAGCGCATTAGCTCGCGCAGATTCGCCGAGACCGAGCGCAACCCGATGATGGTATTCACCAGCACCGGGAAAAAAACGATCAGTGCGCAGATCAATACCTTCGAAGGGACACCGCTTCCGAGCCAGATAAAGAGCAGCGGGGCGATCGCCACCACCGGGATCGCCTGGGTGGCGACGATGTACGGCGCGAGAATCTGCTCCGCCAACCGCGATTTGCTCAACAGGTAACCCAGGAGTGCGGCGGCGCCCACTCCGAAGCCCATTCCCGCCAGCACTTCGCTGAGCGTGAAAAGGAAATGCCGCAGTAGACTTCCATCGGCCGCGACTTTACCCAGACGCTCGATTACCACCAGTGGACCGGGCAGGATGAAGGCGGGCAATCCGGCGAAAGCATAAACCGCCTGCCAGATGATTCCGCAGGCTGCGATCGCCGTAATAACCGGGATTAACCGGCCGACGGCTGGCCTTTTCCCACGAGGCGTTGGGGGTTTGGAATTATTACGATTCGCCATGAATGCAATCCGACACTGATTCTCTAGAGGACACGGGGAGCAAGCAGTTTTCTTTCTCTTTGTGTCCTTCAGGTTTTTCCCTGGCCTGCCTGTGTGGTCCAGGTCGGGCTTCGTGCCCTTCATGGAACAAAAAAACCCCGGACTAAAATCGTCTCGGGGCGCCGGAATCACACAAATGACTACTCTCCTTCTTTCCTCCCGACTATACGGTCGGCTCCGGTTTCGCACCGGATCATGCCTCCGCGGAAATTCCGCTTTGGCTCGCGGGCTTGCCGGCGATGCAACTCCGTTTGGAACTGCATCCGGCTTACCGCCGATCGGGAATTGGGTCATATTGCGGCCCTCACCCGGCCCCGAAGGATATGGAATTAATTTTGATTATAACACGGTTAACCCTGATTACCCAAGAATGAACGACCGCGCGGCAAGCCGCGCGGTATCACAGAGCGCAACCCCCAAGAACTGCGCAGCAAGCTGCGGGGTATTCTAATCCCGCGAAAGCGGGATAAATGTTTCATCCGCATCTTGGATGGAAGCGGTTAAGAAATTCCGGCGCCCTTCCGGCTATCCGCCACAAAGGCCAGAATGACGGCGAAGACAAGAACGATCAGCGCTTCGGTGAACCCCTGGGTAAGTGCGATCATGCTGACCACCGATGCGAGGATGGCGATGAGATGAATCCACCGCTTGGTGGCGAACCACCGCTGAAGTTCGTAGAAAGCCAGGATGGCTCCCGCTCCGATCATGATGAAGGCGATAAAAATATCCCACATCGCGGCACTCTCCTTTTTTAGCCGTTCTCTCCGGCGCGGACGTGCATTTCGTATGCAATCGTCGTGCCCGAAAATTCCTCAGTTCGGGGAAAAAAACGTCCGCCGCTTTTAGGCTTGCGCGGCGACCTGTTTTTCCTGCTCTACGAGTTGAAGAATCTCCTCGGCTGATTCACGCGTGGTTTCCGATAGATTTCCCAGCATGACGGCCAGCTCAGCGACCCGTTCCCTGGCATGCAGCAGTTTAACCTGGGTTTGGGTGCGTTTCCCCTGAACCGATTTCTCCACCCGCAAATGCTTATCGCCGTAGGCGGCAAGCTGCGGCAGATGCGTGACGCAGAACACCTGGTGGCGCGGGGTGAGGCGCCAGAGCTTGCGCCCGACGACCATCCCCACCCGTCCGCCGATCCCCTGGTCGATCTCATCGAAGATCAGTGTCGGAGTGCGGTCCGCCCTGGCCAGGACGCTTTTTAAAGCCAGCATCAATCGCGACGTTTCACCTCCGGATGCCACCTTGGTAAGCGGTTTCAAACCCTCGCCGGGATTCGGTGCGACGAGGAATTCGACCCGGTCGAGTCCGGTGGAATCGAATGCAATCCGCTTCTCGCCGACGATCGCGCCGTCCGGGCTCTCCTCCCAGCGGCGGTCAACGGAAAACTTTGCCCCCTCCATCCGCAGCTCGGACAGCTCGGTTTCTATGCCGCGGGCCAGCGTATCCGCCGCCTCCGCGCGCAGCGCGGAGAGCTCCCCGCCCTGCCGGCCGATCTCCACAAGCAAGTCCTTCTCCCGGGCTTCCAACTGCGCCCGGCGTTCATCCGCATGGGTGATTCCCTCCAGCTCCCGCCGGGCGTTTTCAGCATGGGCCTGCACCGCTTCGAGGGTGTCGCCGTACTTGCGTTTGAGGTTCCGAAGCAGTTCCACCCGTTCTTCCACCTGCTCCAAGCGCTTCGGGTTGAATTCGATCGATTCCCGGTAGGCGCGCAGCTCCTTGGAAAGCTCAGCGGCCTGATCCAGAACAGCCTGTGCGTTTTCACTCGTCCCTTTCAGCGCCGGGTCGATCTTGGCCAGCGCCGCCAGCGTCCGCGCCGCCTGGCCGAGTGAATCGGAGGCCGGATGCACCTCCTCCTCTTCGGAATCCAGCGCCTCGACGGCCTGGTCGGAAAGCGTCGCCAGTTGTTCGGCGTTGGCCAGGCGGGTGCGTTCTTCGAGAAGCGCGGTTTCCTCCCCGGATTGGATCCGGGCGGCCTCAATCTCGCCGATCTGATAGGTCAGCATATCGGTTTTTCGGGCCGCGTCGCGTTCCCCGGCCCGGATCTGCTCGAGTTCCTCGCGCACAGCCCGCAATACTTCCACCTGCAGGGAAAATTCCTTGCGCCGTTCCTCCAAACCCGCGAACCGGTCGAGCAGCCGTAAATGTTCGCGGGTCCGCAGCAGGGAAAGATGTTCGGATTGACCGTGAACGTCGATCAGCAATTGGCCCACATCGCGCAGGATCGCGAGGTTGACCGCCCGTCCGTTCACACGGACGATATTGCGGCCCTCGCGCCGGACTTCGCGGCCGAGCGTGATGGTGTTCTCGCCCTCCCACAGCCCTTCCGCTTCGAGGATTCCGCGGATCTCCGTGAGGGTCCCATTTTCCAGTGTGAAGTCCCCCTCCACGGAGGCGGTCTCCTCTCCGGAGCGGATCACGTTGGAATCACCGCGCCCGCCGAGAAGCAGCTCGATCGCATCCACAATGATAGATTTCCCCGCGCCGGTTTCCCCGGTAAGCACGAACAAGCCCGGTTCGAAACGCAGGATGAGTTCCTCGATGATCGCGAAATTGCGGATGCGAAGTTCCCGTAGCATGGGAAAGCCCGGTCCTTTTCCTTATTAAAAGGAATTATCCCGTTCCCGAAAGGAGCCCAAGCAGCGCGATTATCGCACCGGCGGCCATCATAAAAATGCTCGTCCGGTAATTTTTCGCGGTTTTCTCGATCTCCAGGTAGCATTCCCGCGTGTCTTCCGGATTATGGTGGACGGTCACGGTTGCGCCGGCCGGATAACGCGCGGCAATCTGGTCGGCTACGGGTTTATCATACAGATAGCGCGGATAAGAAACCGTGGAACCGAAATGCAATTGCCCGCCCGATCGAAACTGATATTTGACGGATACGTCATATTGGTGGATTTCCTTGCCCAACTTGGTTACCATCGGCGGTTGCGGCACGACTTCGGTCGACGTTACGGTTCCCTTGGCGGTCGGCCAGGCTTCCCGGATCTGATCGTGCTTGCGTGCGTTTCGCGCCGGAAAGAACAAGCTGACACCGAAAACGACAATCACCACGCCGATTATTAATAGATTGGGTCCCATATTTCTGCCTCCTGTCTTTTCGATTGCTTCTCAGAGATGAAGTCCCCTCATATTCGCCACCAGGAAACTCACCGCAACAAGCATGTATCCGACCGGCCACAATAACGACATTCCCACCGCCAGCAAGCCCTGAACGCCTGCCTGTCCGGGAAAAAGAAGCATAAAGATAACAGTCGGGATCATGACCGGAAGGCAGCCGGCCACTCCGCCCGCCGCGGCCGTCAGCCAGAGATACCTGCTCCGGCGGTGGCGGACCGCAAACTGCACGGCCCGGGCTGCGATCGATCCCACGAATGCCGCTACGAACAAAATGAAAAAGCCGATCACCGAGGTCAGAAGGGAACCCGCTCCGCAAACCACTCCCGCCACAACGAAGGCGATGATGAAATCGTACCAATAGGCGGTCTCGAACACCTTCTGCTGCTGGCGAACGCAGGTTTTACACCGGTACCCCACCGGAGTCCGGACGGCGCACTGCGAACAGATCGGCTGGCCGCAGCGGTTGCAGCGCAGCGAAGTCGGGCGATTCGGGTGGTACGTGCAGAAGATTTGTGGATCGTTCATCGTAAAGGGATCCGGTTTCACTCCCCGGATTGCGGATTCCGATTCAACCGGGCGGCGATGTTGCGGTAAAAATAACCGCGTCCCTGGGCGCGGATCAACCGCGCCGATAAATCGGACGCCCGGATGATGACGCGATCATGGTCGAGCACCTCTTCGTGATGCTGTCCGTCGCAGGAAAGCACCGCCGGCGCTTCGGAGTGCACCCGGATGGTCACTTCCGCGCCGTCCGGCAGCACGATGGCGCGTTCCACCGACAAATGCGGAGCCACCGGGATCAATAGAATGTTGCGCAGCTCAGGAGGCAGAATCGGGCCTCCGGCCGCGAGGGCATAAGCGGTCGAACCGGTCGGCGTGGCGGTGATCAATCCGTCCGCGGCGTATGTGGTCAATGGCTGGCCGTCCACCGCGGTTTCCAGGTGGACCATCTTCATCCCACCCGCGCGCGTGACCGCGCATTCATTGATCACATCCCACTCGCCGAGGGACCGGCCGGAGCGTTCCTGTTTCACATGCAACATCATCCGGCTCTCGATCCAGTAGCGTCCCGCCAGCACCTGATCCAATCCGGGTACCCAGCTGCCGCGCTGCAATTCCGCCAGGAATCCCAACCGGCCCAGATTGACCCCCAGCACGGGGATCTCTTTTTTCGCACAGGCGTGGCTGACCCTCAGCATGGTGCCGTCTCCCCCCAGGGCCACCACCATATCGAAGGTCTCCACTTTCACAACAGCAGGAAATTCCTTTTGAGAACAGCTTCGGATGGTGCTTGCAGGAAGGCGGGATGTAACCAAACCCTCCATTTCCCGGGTGATGGATTCCGCGTCGGAGATCGTCTGATTAAAAACCAGCGCGATCCGCTTTGGAACGGGGCGGGCAAGTTGGTCGGTCATAGATAAGGTGATTATAGCAGGTGAAACGAAAGCCATTCACGGCAGGCGCTGGTCGCACACAGTTCGAAACCCGCAGGCCCGGCAGCGATTCGGTTCCGTGTGGGATCGGTCGACGGTCGCTGCGGACGAATCGCTTCGCATCTCTTCCAGCATCGCGGCCACCTCGTCCAGGAGATGCGGTGCGAAAGGAATTTCCACGGTCCGATCCCGGTATTTTAGAATGCCGTAGGGTGGAGTTTGACCGAAATGCTCCCGAATCAGGAGCGCATAGGCGGCCAATTGATAGAGCTGCGATGGGTAGGGCACGACGGGCGCAGCGCCCGATTTCACCTCAATCGGGATGATTCTTCCACCCTGGTTGACCAGATAATCCGGCCGCCCCACCAGGGAATAATTCGCCGAATAAAGTGTCCCTTCCGGCTTCCGCAGACGCGCGGTATCGATGTGGATCACGCGGCCGGAGGGTAACTCGAGCCTTCTCCGCTGCCAGCCGGAAATCCCCCAAAGGATGAGGGAGAATATCAACAACCCCAGCGCAATCCCCAGGATCCACATATTTTTTCAATCCTCACGAAAGGTTATATCGGAAGGATTTCACCGCATCGGGTCACTCGTTCCTCCGGGCGGATCGTGGCATCCTACGCAGAGATCCGTTTCACTCTCTGCCGTAAGACAAGGTACAACGCGATCGATCCGGCCGCGGCGGCGTTCAGGGATTGGATCTTCCCCTGCATCGGAAGACGGAGAAGCCTATCGCATGATTTCCGCACCAGCGGACGAAGCCCCTCCCCTTCGCTGCCGACGACCAGCGCAAGCGGGCCGTCCAGATCCGAGTCGAGTATGGATTCCGCCGCGGGATCGGCATCCAAACCCGCCACCCAGATCCCCCGTTGTTTGATCTCATCGATCGCCTGGGCGAGATTCGATTGGGCAATCCGCAGGTGTTCCACGGCTCCCGCCGAGGCATTGACCACCGCCGGCGTCACTCCGGCCGCCCGCCGCAGCGGCAGGATCACGCCGTGCACACCGGCCGCCTCCGCCGTGCGCAGCAGCGACGCCAGATTCTGAGGGTCCTGGATCTGATCCAGGATCAACAGCAATACCTGTGGACCCGCCTGTTCGCACCGCGAGAGAATCTCCTCGAGCGGAACGAGGGGATACTCGCCCGTCTGAATGGCCACGCCCTGGTGATTTCCCCCCAGGCGGTCCAATGTTTCCGGCAGGACCTTTTCGATACGGAGATTCCTTTTCCGCGCCAGCCCGAGAATCTCGGCCAATGCACCCTGCTCATGGGCGCTTTCCGCGAGATGCACGAGGAACGCGGTTCTCCGTCCGGCCCGCAACACTTCCCGCACAGCCTGGCGGCCGTAGATCCATTCCCGAATCACGGCTGCTCCACTGGAAGGACCGGATCCATATGAATTATTTCCTTTATAAACAGACGGTGATCATCCCCCTGTGCATTAATTAAATAGAAGACCAACGTGGAAACCGTAATCATGAATATCCTATTGGATTTTCCAGGTCGTCCCTTCCTTCCCGTCCTCCAAGATTACGCCGATGGCAGCCAGCCGGTCGCGGATCGCATCGGACAGCGGCCAGTCCTTGCGTGTGCGGGCCTCGTTGCGGAGCGTCACCAGCAATTGGATCAGGGAGGATTCCCGAGCACGGGATCCGGCATCGCCTTTCGGCAGCAGCCCGAGGACGTCCCCGGCCAACTCGCGGTACAACGCGGCGAAGATTTCCAAATCCTTGTGCCCCGGCCCTTTTTCCGACCCCAGGCCGGTGTTGACCTCGCGGGTGAAATCGAACAGCGCCGCGATGGCCGCCGGCGCGTTGAAATCCTCTTCCATCGCCCGGGTGAACCGGCGGCGGATGTCCCCCGTTAAATCGGATGCCGCTGAGCTTTGCGGGGAGCCTTGCGCTTCCGGCACCGCCAGCCGCTGGAGCAAAACCGGATAGGGACCGACCAGGCGTTCCCATCCGCGGATCGCCCCTTGCATCGCCTCCTCCGAATAATCCACCGGGCTGCGGTAATTGCCGGAGAGAATGAAGAAGCGGATCGCTTCCGCCCGATACTTCGCCAGCGCGTCGCGCAGCGATACGAAATTATTCAGGCTCTTGCTCATCTTCACGCCCCCGACGGTCAACGATCCGGTGAGCAGCCAGTAGCGCGCGAAGGGTTTTCCGGTCGCGGCTTCCGCCTGGGCGATTTCGCATTCGTTGTGGGGGAAGATATTGTCCACACCCCCGCCGTGGATGTCGAATGTTTCGCCGAGGTATTTCGTGCTCATCGCGGAGCATTCGAGGTGCCAGCCCGGAAAGCCCCAGCCCCAGGGGGAAAGCCAGCGCAGGATATGCTCCGGCTCCGCCTTTTTCCACAGCGCGAAGTCCTCTGGATTCTTCTTCTCTTCGCGGACTTCCACGCGCGCGCCCTCTTCCTGTTCCTCCAGCCGGCGGCCGGATAATTTTCCATACCCCGGAAATGACCGGACGTCGAAATACACCGATCCGTCGTGTTCGTATGCATGCCCCATTTCCAGAAGCCGTTTGATCCATTCGATCTGTTCCGGAATGTGCGCGGATGCGCGGGGGGAAATATCCGGCCGAAGCACTCCCAGGGCGTCCATGCCCTCGAAATATTCCCGGGTATAGCGCTCGACGAGTTCCATCGGCTCCACGCGTTCGCGCGCGGCGCCTTTGAGGATCCGGTCTTCTCCGCTGTCGAGCAGATGCCCCACGTCGGTGATGTTCTGCACGTAGCGGACTTGATATCCTGCGTAGCGAAGGTATCGGACGATCACATCGAACGCGACGTAGGTCTTGGCATGACCGATGTGCGTGCTGGCGTACACCGTCGGCCCGCAGACATAAATATGGACCCGGCCTTCGGTGACGGGGTGGAAGGGTTCGAGTTTGCGAACCAGGCTGTTGTACACGACCAAGGTCATGGTTTTATCCTATAGGGGAAACGTCAATGCGAATTGCCCTGCACGGGATTCGCCCCGCTGTCGATCCGGGCGAAGATCATGCGCCCCGCGGAGGTTTGAAGCACTTTGGTTACGATCACCGATACCGTCCGGTCAATATATTTCCGGCCCTCATCCACCACCACCATTGTCCCGTCCTCCAGATACCCCACCCCCTGCCCCGGTTCCTTGCCTTCCTGTATCAAATATACCGGAAGGGATTCCCCGGGGAGGAAGATCACCCGGATCGAATTGGCGAGATCGTTCAAGTTGAGAACGATCACGCCTTGCAGTTCGGCTACGCGGTTCAAATTATAGTCGTTGGTCAGAATCGGGCAATGAAGCTGCTTGGCCAAAACAATTAATTTTTCGTCGGTGTTGTGGACCTCTTCCACGTCCAGATCCGTAATCCGAAGCGGGGTCCGGGTATCTTTCCGCAGACGGTTGAGAACCTCCAACCCCCGCCGACCGCGTTGATGCCGGATCGGCTCGGAAGAATCAGCGATGTATTGAAGCTCGTTCAGGACGAAGCGCGGTACCAACATGGTGGATTGCAGGAAACCGGTCGCCGCCACGTCCGCAATCCGCCCGTCGATGATAACGCTGGTGTCCAGCAGGATGGTCCGTTCTTCGGGGACCGGAGCCGGAGGAGCCCCGGCAAGCCTGGCGCCGAAGACCGAGAACAAATCGTCCCGGCGCATCACGAACAATGTCACACCCAAATAGCAGAAAAAAATCGCGCCTATGAAGGGAAGGAAATTCCCGAACGGCGCGGGCAACAGCGAAAGGGGAAGCGAGGCCAGGGCGCCGACGATCAACCCGACGACCAGGCCGATCATGGCGGCCGAAAGCGTCGTGGACGGCATCAGGGAAAGGCTTCGCCGCAACGCCCGCAGCGGCCGGGTGGTCACATAGGGAGTGAGGATCAGTCCGGTCAGGGCGCCCAGGGAGGCAAACAGCGACGCCCATTGCTCGCGGGGCACGTCGGCGAGATCGGCCAGCCGAATTCCCAGGAATCCGCCGACGACGATAAGGATCATCATTCCGAATATGCGTAAGAAAAATTCTATGCTCATCGAATGCCCTGAAAAAGAAAAGGCGAAAGCAGATGGCCGCTTTCGCCTAGCAAACAACATTTCCCTGAAAGAACCATACCAGGGAAAATCAAGCCGGCTAAGTTCGAAAAATGCGCGATAAGGCCAACTGCAATAAATGGAAAATGATACCTAGATAATAGCACGCCGGGATGGCAAAGTCAAAGCACGGGATTCAAAGCATTCTTCCGCAAAAAAACCTCGGGAAACGGTCCGCATCCGCTTTTCGCCCAAGGGCTTTGGTATACTCCATACGCTTCCGTGGGAGGTGGCATTGCGGTCATCAGGTATGCTGTTCCGGTGGTTTTCGATAGCGACCATACTGGCAACCGCCGCATTGGTCCTCTTCGAGTTGGTCAGTTACAGCCGGGCTCAGACGCGTATCCCCCGCGGGATAACGATCGCGGGATTATCGCTCGGCGGAATGACCTCCCAGGAGGCCATGCAGATGCTGCTGCAGGTCTACAGCCAGCCGGTCGAAGTGCATTACAACGAAAGTATCTTTTACCTGCTGCCCTCCCAATTCGGATTCACCCTCGATACCGCCAGCATGCTGGCGGCGGTGGATGCCTACCAGACCCAGCTGCCTTCCTGGGAAGGTTTTTGGTCCTTCCTTTGGAATTCCCCGGTCGAGGAGCATTCGATTCCCATTAAGGCGGAATACTCCCGGACACAGCTGCAAACCATGATGGCGGATATCGCCGCGCGCTATGACCTGCCCCCCGTTCCTCCGCAGCCGGAGCCTGGCAAGCCGTTCTTCAAAGCCGGTACGCCGGGGACTGTGCTGGACCAGGAACACGCGGCCGAACTCATCGTCAAGGCGCTTTTCTCACCGAACCACCGCAGCGTCAATCTGCCGATCATCTCCAACCAGCGGAGCCTCCCGTCCATCGAGTCGCTGGACACTTTGATCAAGCAGCTGGCCGCCGTCGACAATTATTACGGGCTGCTGGACGTATATATGGTCAATCTCCAGACCGGGCAGGATTTACACCTCATCCACGCCAACGGGGAAGACTACCCTACGGATCCCGATGTGGCCTTTACCGCAGTCAGCACGATTAAAATCCCGATCCTGCTGGCCACCTTCGTCCATCGGAATCTGCCGCTTGACGCGGAAACGGAGAAATGGCTGAAGGATATGCTTGGGATTCAGTCCGGGAACGATCCCGCCGACTGGCTTATGCAAAGCCTGGATCCGGCGCAAGGCCCCCTGGTGGTGACTCAATCCATGGCCGACTTGGGTCTTGTGAACACCTTTATCGCGGGGTATTTCAAGCCGGGTTCCAAATTGATCAAGCAGATCCAGACACCTGCAAACCAACGGAAGGACATCCAGACGGATCTGGACCCCTACAATCAGACAACCCCCGTGGATTTGGGTCTTCTGATGCAGGACATCTATCAATGTTCCCTGGGCGGCGGGACTCTGCTCCTGAAATTCAAGGATCAGATCACCCCCGAGGAATGCACCGTCATGCTGGATTTGCTGTCGCAGGATACGATCGGGGTGTTCATCCAGGGGGGCGTTCCCGAAGGGACCAAAGTGATCCACAAACACGGCTGGGATCCCGGCATTTTCCATACCTACGGCGACGCGGCCATCGTCTACACTCCCGGGGGGAATTATGTTCTGTCCATTTTCCTCTGGCAGGCTGACTGGCTGCTGTGGGATATCGGTTCCAAGACCATCTCGGACGTTTCGAAGGCTGTCTACAACTACTTTAACCCCCCCACAAGCACGCTCTAATCTGCATCCCGCCCGAAAGCAGGAAAGCCCGGGATCCAGCCGTTCTGTTCCCGCGTCTCTTTACTCCCATGTTCCACGTGAAACAACCGGGGGTCAGGAACCTCCAAGGGTGGATCTGCCTCATCTGCATGAATAAGGAATAAGGTAAAATCCTCTCCGCGTTTTCCATTGCGTCCGGCTTTCGAGAAAAGGTCATGAACCAACGTCCGATCTGCGATTACGAAAATTCCGACTATCAAAAAACCTTCTGGGATGCCGGAACCCGCAGGTACGAGGATCTGTGTGAAGCGCGGGCTCTTTCCCGGCTGATGCCCAGGCGGGGGCGTTTGCTTCTGGAACTGGGCGCCGGGGCGGGCCGCAATACACTCCGGTATTCCGGCTTTGACAGGATCGTTCTCCTGGATTACTCCCGGACCCAGCTTCAGCAGGCGCGGGAAAGGCTTGGCGATTCCGGGCGTTTCCTCTTCGTGGCGGCCGATATTTACAATATCCCCCTCGTATCCGGTTTGTTCGACGCCGCCACCATGATCCGGACCCTTCATCATCTATCCGATCCGCCCGCGGCGCTTCTCGAAGTCCGCCGCGTGCTGCAACCGGCCTCCACCTTCCTTCTGGAATATGCCAACAAGCAAAACCTTAAGGCCATCCTCCGGTTTTTCCTGCGCCGCCAAGCCTGGAGTCCGTTCTCCTCCGACTCCGTGGAATACCTGCCTTTGAATTTTGATTTTCATCCGGCATCGGTCCGAGGATGGCTTGAGAAAAGCGGATTCGGGATCATCACCCAGGCGACCGTATCCCATTTTCGAATTGCCCTTCTGAAGAGAATCATCCCCGCCCGGCTGCTTTCCTACCTGGATTTCCTCCTCGGTTACACGGGCAACCTTTGGCAGCTTTCTCCCAGCGTGTTTGTCCTTGCGCAGGCGGATTCGACCGGACCGGCAGCGCCGACCGGTTTTTTCCAATGTCCGGAATGCGGGAATTCGGACCTCCGGGAGGAAAAGCATCCGTCCGGGTCATCCCTGAATTGTCTGAAGTGCCAAAAGCGTTTTTTGGTACGGAACGGTATTTACGACTTTAAAGAGCCACTGTCTTTATAGGGCAGCCATTTCCAAATCAGATCGGCGATATCCTCCGCCGCCCGTGGCCGGGCAATCCGCTTGCAGGCGACCGCCGCGCTTTCCCGAAGCTTTGGATTTGCAATCCACCGCCGGACCGCCCTTGCCGTGCGTTCCGTGCCGGGAGCCCAGCGGCCGGCTCCCTCTTCCACGACATAACGGACATTCCCATCCTCCTGACCCGGGATCCGGCTGTTCATGACGATGGGCAATCCGCAGACAAGCGCTTCGCTGATCGTTCCGGGCCCGGCTTTGGTGACCAGGATATCCGCGGCGTTCATGAAATCGGGCATATTATTCACAAAGCCGAAAATGAAGGTCGGGACGGTCCATTCCGCCTTTTCCATCCGCTGCTTCAACTTCTCATTCCGCCCGGTGATCACAACCAAAGCGCATTCCGGGGCGGTGTACATGATATTGCGCGCCGTATCGAACAGCGGCCCCATGCCCTCTGCCCCGCCGACCATCAGGACAATCGGACGATCGAGTGGCCAACCCAGTTTGGTCCGTATTTCTGTCTTTTCGCTTTCGTTGATGAATTTCTTGCTGATCGGCAGCCCGAAAAGTTTTATTTGTTCGGGTTTCAGACCGTTGAGAATCGCTCTCCGGCGCACTTCTTCCGTAGGAACGACGCACACATCCACCCGTCGGTGGAACCAATAATTCGGCGCCGTGATCAAATCGGTCACCGCCGTGATAAACGGGGGACGGTGTTTGCCGAGAGCGCGCAAGACGGGGGCGTTGAACAGCGGATGCACGCAGAACACCAGATCCATCGGATGCTCTCGGACCAGCTGCTTGGCGGCAGGCCGGATCCACGGCCAGAGTGAATCCATCATGAAGACGGCCCGGCGCCGGCCGTCCACCATGCGGTACCCCAGCCCCCACAGGTTCGGGACCTTCACCATCGTCGGATACAGTTCCGGTGCCTTGCTCAGGGGATACGGGGCATAGGCCTTGAACACGTCGACCATATCCAAAACGAATTCCCCGGAATGCTTTTCCTCCAATACCTCGATCACCGCCTGGGCGGCGCTCCGGTGCCCGCCACCGGTATCAGAGAAGAGGACGAGGATCCTAGGTTTCTTAACCAGGGGGTGGAGTGTCATTCAATCCTCGATGCAGGATGGTCTTAATCCGTTTCGCGAGATCGCGGCGTTCCAAGAGAATCCGGTGCCCGCATCCCTGGCATTGAATGCCGATATCCGCGCCCAGGCGGACGACCTCCCACTCCTTGCTCCCGCAGGGATGCGGTTTTCGCAATTGTACGACATCGCCCAAGGATAGATCGGCAAGCATGCTTTCATTATAACCACACCCCTGACGGATTGATGCAGGCCTGCATGGTAGAATATTAACGCAGTTTTGTGTTGGAGGTGCAACATGGATAACCAAAAAATCACAGGATCCTTCACTGTCAAGAAGGGATTGGCCCAAATGCTGAAAGGCGGTGTGATCATGGATGTGGTCACTCCCGAGCATGCCAAAATCGCCGAAGCCGCCGGCGCCTGCTCGGTCATGGCGCTGGAACGGGTTCCTGCGGATATCCGTGCCAACGGCGGCGTCGCCCGGATGAGCGATCCGGGATTGATACAGCAAATCATGGAATCGGTTTCGATCCCGGTCATGGCCAAGTGCCGGATCGGTCACTTCGTGGAAGCGCAGGTGCTGGAAGCGATCGGCGTCGATTACATCGACGAGTCCGAAGTGCTCACCCCGGCGGACGAGGAGCATCACATTTACAAGCACGATTTTAAAATTCCGTTTGTCTGCGGCTGCCGGAATCTGGGGGAAGCCTTGCGTCGCATCGGGGAAGGCGCGGCGATGATCCGGACCAAGGGCGAAGCCGGAACCGGCGATATCGTCGAGGCGGTCCGTCATGCCCGCGCCGTGTGGGGTGAGATCCGCCATCTGCAGAACCTTCCGGAAGAAGAGCTGATGGCGTTCGCCAAATCCATCGGCGCTCCGTACGAGCTGGTGAAGGAAACCAAGGAGCTTGGCCGATTGCCGGTCGTGAATTTCGCGGCGGGCGGCGTGGCCACTCCCGCGGACGCCGCGCTGATGATGCAGCTGGGCATGGACGGTGTGTTCGTGGGGTCCGGAATTTTTAAATCCGGTGATCCGGCCAAACGCGCCGCGGCGATCGTCAAGGCGGTCACGCATTTCCGCGATGCGAAGATCATCGCCGAAGTCAGCCGCGATCTCGGCGAACCGATGGTCGGACGGCAGATCTCCGCCATTCCCAAAGAGGAACTCATCGCCGGCCGGGGTTGGTAGTGGCCCCCTCCGTTCACATCCGCCGGGGAACACCCGCCGATATTCACGCGATCATCCATCACCGCCTGGGAATGTTTTCCGAGATGGAAATCGGCGATCCGTCCGAGTATGAAGCATATGCGTCCGAGTTCAGGGAATTCGTTTCGCAGGAGATGTCCTCGGGCATGTTCCGTTCGTGGCTTGCCGAAACCGAAACGGGTGAAATCGTGGCCGGGGGTGCGATCATGATCGTACCCTGGCCGGCCAATCCGAAGGACCGCAAACAACAGCGGGCGTTCCTCCTCAACGTTTTCACCGAACCCGGTTTTCGCCGCCAGGGGATCGCCCGATCCCTGGTGCAGGCCATGGTCGATTGGTGCCGTGGGCAGGGATTCGGCTCGGTCTTTCTCCATGCCAGTGAAGCCGGCCGCCCGCTTTACCAATCGATGGGTTTTAAAACAACATCAGAATTGCGGTTTGATTTCTAATCCATGACTATCGGCGTTCTCGCCCTGCAGGGCGATTTCGAAGAGCACATTTCTAAGCTCAGCGGCATCAAGACCGCGGCCGTCGAAGTCCGGCTTCCGGCGGATCTCGAGGGTCTTTCCGGCCTGATCATCCCGGGCGGCGAAACGACCACCTTTCGGAATTTGGCGCAATCGTACGGGATGATCGAACCCTTGCGGGAATTCGGAAAACGGCACGCTGTTTGGGGTACCTGCGCCGGGGCGATCGTCATGGCGGGCAAGATCGATCGCGAGCCGTCCGTCCTCGGATTAATGGATATCGTCGTGGCGCGGAATTCCTTCGGCCGCCAATTGGATTCCTTTGAAATCGATTTGGATATCCCTGTGCTTTCCTCCGGCAACCATAAAACACCGCGTTCATTTCATGCCGTCTTTATCCGGGCACCCGTCATTCAGGAAGTAGGTCGGGGAGTCGAAGTGTTGGCCCGCCTTCCGGACGGCACGATCGTGGCCGCCCGTCAAAACCACTGGCTGGCAACTTGTTTCCACCCCGAACTTTCCGAGGATGACCGGATGCATCGCCTTTTCCTGGATATGGTGGGGGCCGCGGGATAACCATGATCCACTCCTTTGATATCCGCGATTCGCTTTCCCTTCAAAAGCTTATCGTCCGCGGAATAAGCCTCGACGCGCCGACATGCCTGACCCAGGATCTGCACCTGCTTCGGAACGCGGTTCTGGCTCAGGTCTTGCCGGAGCTGCTGCCGGAGACGCTGATCCTGGACCGTCAGGGGCACACCCTGGGCTTCGCACAACTCAGCCACCGCCGCGGAGACGCCTTCTCCCATCTGCGGTTCCTCTCTCCCCGGGAAATTTTCCCGGATCCGGCGGGCGCCGAATTAATCGAGGCGCTGCTGCGCGTGGCCGGACGGCGGAAAGCGCAGCACATTCTCGCGGATGCGGAGGAGAAGACAGAAGAATGCGGTTTCCTCCGGCGCGAGGGATTCTTGGTGTATGCCCGGGAAGATATTTGGAAGGGCATGAATCCGTTCCCGCAAAACTTTGGGAGACCGACGGGAGTCCTTCGCCCGCTTCTTATCGCCGACGCGGCTTCCGCACATGCGCTATACTGTTCCATAGTTCCGGCGCTCGTC
Organism: uncultured Anaerolineales bacterium; assembly: GCA_964521085.1. Classification (GTDB taxonomy): domain Bacteria; phylum Chloroflexota; class Anaerolineae; order Anaerolineales; family RBG-16-64-43; genus JAFGKK01. The sequence goes on from CAZFPL010000009.1 coordinate 48,820, forward strand.
CATCAAGTGGAAGGATTCCCGCGCCGCCCAAAGGGATGGATGATTTTCGAGGAAGGCGAGTTGGTTGGATTTTTCCACATCCGCACAGGTTCGCGCGGATTGTGGATGGAACCCTTCTTTCATCCCGGAGCGCGGCATGCGCCGGAATGGATCACCAGCTGGCTGGATGCTTTAAGCGCCCGTCCGCAGGAACCCGTTTACGTCTGCGTGCGTTCCTACCAAGACTGGGTCGGACCCATCCTTCAGGATTTTGGTTTCTCCCTTTTCAGCCGCCGGGCTGTGTTTGTCCGCCGCGTCGTCGTCCCGGTCCCGCTGCTGGAGGGCGTGCCGCTTTCCGCCGTGGAAAAACCCGTTCCCCAAGCCACCACTTATACTTCGTCAGTCGCTCCCACCGCCTATGACTCCGCAACGACGAATCACCGATAACCTCGACATCATGCTGAGCGTCCTTCCCGAAGGGATCAGCTCGGCGCTGCGCAAAGACGGCCGGTGGGACGTCCTCCAGGAGATCATTCTCGATCTCGGGCGGGTTCCGACCGCGCGCTATCTGGACAACGAGACGGTGCTCGACGAAAAGGAAGTGTCGTGCGAGATCATCGATTTCGTGGTCAGTCGAATCGGCGAATTCGACGCCGACAACCGTGCCGGCTTGGAACGCACGCTGCATCGCATCTCCGCCATCCGTAACCGCCGCGGCCACATCGTCGGGTTGACCTGCCGTGTCGGGCGCGCGGTGTACGGTACGATCGACATTATCGAAGACCTCATCGTCTCCGGAAAAAGCATCCTGCTGCTCGGCCGGCCCGGCGTCGGGAAGACAACCATGCTGCGCGAAGCCGCCCGCATTCTGGCGGAGAGCAAACGGGTGGTGATCGTCGACACCTCGAATGAAATCGGCGGTGACGGCGACGTCCCGCATCCGGCGGTCGGCCGGGCTCGGCGCATGCAGGTCCGCACCCCCTCCCTCCAGCACGAAGTGATGATCGAAGCGGTGGAAAACCACAATCCGGAAGTGATCGTCATCGACGAGATCGGGCGGGAGCTCGAGGCGGCCGCGGCGCGGACAATCGCCGAGCGCGGTGTTCAGCTCATCGGCACCGCGCACGGAAATACCATCGATAATATTCTTCTCAATCCGACCCTGGCCGATCTGGTCGGCGGGATCGAATCCGTCACCCTCTCGGATGAGGAAGCCCGCCGGCGGGGAACCCAAAAAACCGTTCTCGAACGCCGCGCGCCGCCCACCTTCGAGATCCTCGTGGAAATCCAGGATCGCGAGCGCTTGGCGGTGCACCACGATGTGGCTGCGTCCGTGGACGCCATGTTGCGGGGCCGCCCCCTGCCCCCGCAGCTGCGCTACGTCGATGAACAGGGAGAAGTCCATAAGGAGATGGCCGCCCCCGCCGTCGTTCCGTCCGGATCCGGACGCGAGCGGTCAAGGCGAAGTCCCTCCTCTGAAATGTCGATGCCCTGGAGCGGGACACCGCGCTCGTATGAACCCAGCCCTTCCCCCGACAGCCTGCCGTTCTCCCCGACTCCTCCGCATATGCCGCCCTCCCGGTCCCGCCCGATCCACGTCTATCCGTACGGTGTGGCGAAAAACCGGCTCGATCAGGCGGCGCGCTACCTCCAGATGCCCGTGGTGGTGGTCAATGACGTGGGGCAGTCCGAGGCGATTGTTACGATTAAATCCTATTACCGCCGGCGGCCGCAATTAATCGAGGACGCGGAACGCGGCGGAACGCCGATTTATGTCCTGCGCTCCAACACCGTTAGCCAGATGGAGCATTTCCTCTCGGAATTGTTCGACCTGGGGCACACGCCCTCCTCCGATCATTCCCTTGACTCGGCGATGCAGGAGACGCAACAAGCCATCGATGAAATCCTCAATGGGTCGCGTTCGATAGATTTGGCCCCCACCTCGGCTTACATCCGCCGTTTGCAGCACCAGATGGCGCGCCAGGCCAATTTATTCTCCCAATCCTTCGGAAAGGAGCCGCGCCGCCGGGTGCGGATCTATCGCAGCTGATGAAATCCACCAACGCATCGGGCTTCTTTATCACCCTCGAAGGTCCGGAGGGAAGCGGCAAATCCACACACGCCTCGCGGCTGGCGGAGTACCTGCGCAGCAAGGGCCGCGATGTACTGCTGACACGCGAGCCGGGAGGAACCTCGATCGGCGATCAGATTCGATCGATTCTGAACGACCATGCCAATTCCGCCATGCAGCCGCGCGCCGAGATTCTGCTCTTCTGCGCTTCCCGCGCCCAGTTGATCAATCAGATGATCCATCCGCACCTTGCGCGCGGCGGAACGGTTGTCTGCGACCGGTTTTCGGATTCCACGCTAGCGTATCAGGGATATGGGCACAGATTGGACCTTGAGACCCTGAAGTCCATCAGCCGCTTCGCCACCGAAGGGCTCGTCCCAGACCTGACCTTGCTCCTCGATCTTCCGGTCGAGATCGGCCTCGCCCGGCGGCGGCGGAGCGACAGCGATTGGAATCGCCTGGATGCTCTCGATGTGGAATTTCACCGGAGAGTCCGGAAGGGATATTTGGAACTCGCGAGTCAGGAGCCCGGTCGCTGGGTTCAAATTGATGCGGAGCAGGAGGAAGAGGACGTTTGGAGGCAGATCAATAAAGCAGTGAAATCCCGGCTCGAACCCGGTGCCTGAGGGGATTATTCGTCGAAATCGTCCAATCCGCCGGAATCCGGAGTGCTGCCCATGCCCGGCATCGACTTCTCAATCGCTTCCGGATCTTCCCCGTCCTCCAATCGATCGACGGCTTCATGGAATTCCGGACCCATTTCTTCCCCCAGCTCGCTGCCCATGCGGCGCATCATCTTGGCCATCGAGCGGGGATCCTGTTCATCGACATCGCCCCATGCCGAAGGGTCGGAAAGCGATTCCAAGCGGCTCTCCTCGGACCGTGCGAAGCGGGTGCGTGAGATCATCCGCTGCAGTCGGTTTCCGCCGCATTCCGGACAGGCAGGTTGAATTTTTCCATAGTCCGAGTAGGATTGGAACACCGAGACCCGGCGCCGGCAATCGGGGCAGCGGTACTCATAGACGGGCATGACGAACCTCCACCGGGTCGAAAGACCCGGAAAGTATTATAGCAAGAGGAACCCATGGCCAGCGATCTCTTCCAGCGCGAAACCACCCCCCTTCTGATTGTGCTTTCCGGGACCGCGGGATCCGGGAAAGACAGCGTCCTCCGTCGGATGCAGGAACGCAAGGTTCCCTTCGCATTCGTGGTGACCGCCACCACGCGCGCTCCCCGCGCCGGTGAAGTCGATGGGCGGGATTACGCATTCGTTTCGGAATCCGAATTTCAGGAAATGATCCGCCGGGACGAAATGATGGAACACGCCGTGGTGTACGGCCAGCACAAGGGGATCCCCAAACGCCAGGTTCGCGAAGCCATCGCTTCAGGGAAGGATGTCATCCTCCGGATCGATATCCAAGGCGTCGACACCATCCGCCGTGCGTGTCCGCAAGCGGTGACGATTTTTCTAACCACCTCCTCCGAGGAGGAACTAAGCCGCCGGCTTCTCAAGCGGGGCGCCGATTCAGCCGAGCAGGTGAACCTGCGTCTGCGCACCGCGGTCGAGGAGATGAAACGGATTCCGGAATACGATTATGTGGTCGTAAACGCGGACGGCCGTTTGGATGAAACGGTGGACACGATATTATCCATCATCCGGGCCGAGCATTGCCGCGCGGTCCCTAGAAAAGTTGCGCTATGATTAATACACCGGATGTCTCCTCTCCCCCGCGCCTCCGGGCGGTACCCATTCCGGGCGTGCGGCCGGTCGCCACCTACGTGATCCTGGCGGCCACGACTCTGGTTTACCTCGGGCAGTTGGTTTTCAAGGACCCCTTCACGTATTATGGCGTGAAGGTCAACGAATTGATCCTTCAGGGTGAATATTGGCGCTTTATCACCCCGATCTTTTTCCACGCATCTCCTTTGCATCTCTTCTTTAATATGTATGCGCTTTACAATGTCGGAAGGCAGATCGAACGGCCGCTGGGATACGCGCGTTTTCTGATGATATATTTCTTCTCCGGTATAGCAGGCGTTTTTGCGAGTTTCCTATTTACCCCCTCCTATTCTCTGGGCGCCTCGGGAGCGATCTTCGGTTTGATCGGAGCTCTGGCGGTGTTTCTATACCGGCACTCGCGTATTCTCGGACCGATCGGCCGTTCCATGCTGTACAACGTCATTTTCATCATCGTGCTGAACCTGGGCATCAGTTTTTCACCCGGTATCGACCTCTGGGGGCATGTCGGCGGGCTACTTTCCGGTTTGGTATTAACTTGGGTTATAGGGCCGATTTGGAAACTCGAAATCGATCCGTATACGGGGTACCCGGTCGCGGTGGATCACAATCCGCTTTCGCGCCGTCTGCCCGTCGTGTTTTTCTCCATCCTGGCTCTCTATCTGGCCGCCCTTTGGTTGCTTATCCGATAAGCGTATAATTTCCCTGCGAACCTCCCATGTCGACCGATTCCCGTTCCCTGCACCCACGCTGGTTGATCCTCTTCCTGGTGTTGGATTTCACCGGATTGGCGCTGTTCCTCCTGGGACTACAGCCATGGATCTTCGGATTGGATCGGTCGCCGGTGATCGGGTATCTCCAGGTGGTGGTATTCCTCTTTGGAATGGGATGTGTCGTAATCGCCACGTACGCGATCGAAAAATTATTCCGACCCTCCGATCAGCCGCTTACCATCCGTGAGGATGTGGGCATCCGGCTGGCCGCCACCGGATACGTGCTGGTCGCGGTCTCCAGCACTGCGGATTTAATCGGGTTGGGCAGCCATCCCCTTCCAGGATCCCCCCATCTGGGTACGTTGCAGAGCATCGGATTGATCCTCGGGACGGCCATGACCATCGTCGGATTGGCGATGTATCATCCCCGTAAAGCCAAACCCCGCGTCCCCGAATCCTAATTTCGCACCGCTGTTTCCTTTTCCGAATTAAAATCCCCCTCCCTCGAAGCCTTCCGGGCTGGTAGAATCGGAAATGGAAATACCTCAGCGGATTCGTTCTTTCTGCCGCGGTTTCCCGTTCGGCCATCTCATCTTCGCGATACCGGCACCGTCCGCCGCCTCATGGATTCGACCATGTCCGTCTATGAATCGAACTGCATCATCGTCCGGGGAGCTCGGGAGCATAATCTTAAGAATATCGAGATCGTGCTTCCCCGGGATAAATTTATCGTCTTTACCGGCGTTTCCGGATCCGGAAAGTCCTCGCTCGCATTCGATACCCTCTATGCCGAAGGGCAGAGGCGGTATGTGGAATCCCTCTCCGCGTACGCCCGCCAGTTCCTCGGCCAGATGGAAAAACCCCATGTCGATTACATCGGCGGTTTGAGCCCCGCGATCGCCATCGAACAGAAAGCGGTATCCAAGAACCCGCGTTCCACCGTCGGCACGGTGACGGAGATCAGCGATTACCTGCGCGTCCTGTTCGCCCGCGCCGGCACGCCTTTTTGTCCGCGGTGCGGCCGGCCGGTCACACGGCAGACGTCGACTCAGATCGTCGATCAAATTCTGGCGTTGCGACCGGGAACGAAAATCCTGTTGCTGGCGCCGGTCGTGCGCAAGCGCAAGGGTACGCACGAGGATGTTCTTCTCGAGGCCAAAGCCAGCGGTTTCCAGCGCGCGCGGGTGAACGGGGTTGTGACCGATCTGGATCAATCCATCCATCTGGCGAAAACCCGCAAACACGACATCGAAATTGTCATCGACCGCCTTGTGATTCCCTCCGAGTCGGACCCGGATTTCCGCACCCGGCTTGCGGATTCGGTGGAGACGACACTGCGGGTGGGCGGCGGCTCCGTGCTCGTCTCCACCGGGACGCGGAGAGAGTTGGAGATGAGCGAGCAGAATGCCTGCCCGCATTGCGGGATTTCCTTCCCCGAGCTTTCCCCGCCGATGTTTTCCTTCAACTCCCCGCTGGGGATGTGTCCGGAATGCAACGGGTTGGGGCAGAAATTCAGCTTCGACCCGGAAAAATTCGTCTATCCGGATAAATCCATCTCCGAGGGAGCCATCCGCGCCTGGGGGCCGATCCAAACGTCCAAATCTTCCCGGGTGATAGCCGTCAATTATGCGCGGCAGTATAAATTTTCCTTGGATACGCCTTGGAAGGATCTTCCGGAAAAAGCCAGGAAAGGACTTCTGTTCGGGGATGATCATGTGCGCGTGCGCTGGGAGTGGGGCAACGAGAAGGGCGGGCATGGTTCCTGGGAATCCACGTACGAAGGGGTCATTCACGCGATCGCCCGGCGCTATCATCAGACTCAATCCGAGGGCATGCGCGAGTGGTATTCGCAGTTCATGTCTTATCAGGAATGCGCGGTCTGCCACGGATCCCGGCTGCGGCCCGAAGCCACCGCCGTCCGGTTCGCCGGGAAGACGATCGTGGAAGTTCATGCGTTGTCCATCGGCGAAGCGTTGCAGTTCTTCTCCACCCTGGCGCTGCCTGCCGAGCAATCGCTGATCGCGGGGGAAGTCCTCAAAGAGATCATTGCCCGGCTGGAATTTCTGATGAACGTGGGGCTGCATTACCTCACGTTGGAACGGTCCGCCCCCACGCTTTCCGGAGGGGAAGGCCAGCGCATCCGTCTCGCCTCTCAAATCGGATCCGGCCTGGTCGGTGTGATGTACATTCTCGACGAGCCCTCCATCGGATTGCATGCGCGGGATAACCGGCGATTGTTGGAATCCCTCATCCGCCTGCGGGATCTGGGAAATACGGTCATCGTGGTGGAGCACGACCGCGAGACGATCGAAGCTGCGGACCACATTGTGGATTTTGGTCCGGGAGCGGGAATTTTGGGGGGAAGGATCGTCGCAGCCGGCACTCCCCGGGATATCGCCGCAAGTCCCGATTCCCTCACCGGAAAATATCTCAGCGGTGAACTTGTGGTGGCCGCCGGAACCCGCCAATCGGAAAATTCGAACGGACGCCGTTCCCCCAACGGCCATTGGCTGACGATCAAGGGCGCGCGGCACAATAATTTAAAAAGCATCGATGTCCAATTTCCCGTCGGGCTGTTTACCTGCGTTACCGGCGTTTCCGGATCCGGGAAATCCTCGTTGATCGCGGAGACCTTGTATCCCGCTCTGGCAGCACGTCTGCACGGGGCCTTGGAAAAACCGGGCGCGTTCCGGAGAATCGAGGGCTTGGATCAATTCGACAAGGTGATTGACATTACCCAGGACCCGATCGGCCGGACTCCGCGTTCGAATCCCGCCACCTATATCGGAGTGTATTCCGAGATCCGGGAGGTTTTTTCCCTGATCCCGGAAGCCAAGACCCGCGGGTACACTCCCGGCCGGTTTTCCTTCAACGTCCGCGGCGGTCGGTGTGAAGCCTGTCAGGGCCACGGGAAGAAACGCGTCGAGATGCATTTCCTACCCGACGTCTGGATAACATGCGATGTTTGTAAAGGAACCCGGTTTAACCGCGAGACCCTTCAGGTGAAATTCAAGGGGCATTCCGTCTCCGATGTATTGGATCTGGATGTCGGCGAAGCCTCGGCGTTGTTCGACGCGTTTCCCGGAATTTCCCGTCTGCTGGGAACCTTAAAGGACGTCGGTCTGGAATACATCAAACTGGGGCAATCCGCCACTACACTTTCCGGCGGCGAAGCGCAACGCGTGAAACTGGCCAAGGAGTTGAGCAAGCTGTCCACAGGGCGCACACTCTACATTCTGGATGAACCGACCACCGGCCTGCATTTTGCGGATATCCAGAAATTGCTCGACGTTCTCCATCACCTTACCGACGCCGGCAACACGGTGATTGTTATCGAGCACAACCTGGACGTCATCAAAACAGCCGATTGGATCATCGATCTGGGGCCTGAGGGGGGATTCGGCGGGGGAGAAATCGTTGCCTGCGGTACTCCGGAGGAAATCCGCGAGGTGCAGAATTCATTCACCGGACTCGCCCTGCGGAAGGTTCCCTTGAAATAATACGTTAAATAGAATTGACATCCGCGCGGTTTTCCTCTATACTACTGACATCTCCCCTTCAGGAGGAATACCGCTATGAGCGGTATGTATCGACAATGCACGTAAAACCATAAGGCACGGGGCCTTGCGCCCGCGTGCCTTTTTTTTTCCAAAGGAGATGACCATGGATTACGGCATGATTGGAAAAATCGAGAAGGCCAAGCGTTACGCGCAGGAACCCGATCGTTTCCATTTTGAAGAATTCTCCATCACGTTTCGCGGCGATAACAATAACCATCAAGTGAAGTTCGATCAGGGGAATTGGGCGTGCGATTGCGAATTCTTCCATCTCCGCGGGGTATGCTGCCATACTATGGCACTCGAACGCATTTTGGATAAAATGCTGCCGGTTTCTTCGACGGTTTAGCATTTTTCAGGGCTTTCCCTTCGTCCGTTGCTCTTGTTCTCTCGCCAAATGACAAGAGTGTCTTTATCCGCGTATTCGAGAATATCTGCTGTAAGCACAGAAGACATAAAGACTTAAAATATGTGATTTTCGCACATATTGCGGCCAATCCGCCTGTGAGCACCGGTAATATGCTAGAATTTCCACCCAGGCGCGATCCATGATAATCCTCATCGTTTTTTTTATCCTTTCCATCGGTGCCTTGGCCACGTTCCTGGTTTCACCGCAAAAGCGGGCAGCCCACATCGCAATTTCCCTGATTCCGGCGGCCGCATTAGCATCGCTTTTATTACGCCTTCCGCTTCCCGATTCCTTTTCGATTCCCTGGTCTCCAGAATCCTTTTTTTCCGAACCCATCGTTTTTCGAACCACGTCCCCCTCCGTCGCCTTCGCTGTGTTCTTCTGTTGCCTTCTCCTATTAATTGAATGGACCCGCCCGATGCGGCACAGCCCCGGCAGGTCATCCCGGGTCGTGATCTATCTGCTGACAATGTCCGGAATTTTCGCCTGTTTTGCATCCAATCCGCTTGCGGTGATTATTGTCTGGGCGCTGATCGATTTTCTTTCTTTCCTGGCGATTTTTTTTCTTCAGAGTCCCGTTGAAATCGGTCCTGAGGGAATCTCCTCATCGGTGTCCCATTCGATGGGAATCCTGGCCGTCAATATGCTGGGAAATATCCTGGTCCTTTTCTCGCTGTTTGTAGAATCGCAAGGATCGCACTTGGACTGGAGCATCCCGTGGAGCGCATCCCCGTTCAGCCTATCGCCGATCCTTTTCCTCACGGGGATCGTTTTCCGGTTATTGATCTCTCCCCTTCAATTCGCATTTTCCCGCATCCATACGACTTCAACGGGATCGGAGGTTCTTCTTCGGATTTTGTCCCCCGCGGCGGGGCTTTGCCTGCTCGCAAATATCTGGCCCCTGCAATCCGCCCTCCCGGGAGGGAATTTAACCTTTTCTTGGGCGATTATCCCGCTTTCGTTTGTCATCCTGATCGGCGGATGGCAATGGTGTACCTCCTCCTCGGCCTACGGCCGCCGCGCCATTTTTTTTCAGATCCTTCCCAGTTTCGCCATTCTCTCGGCGATCGTCTCACCCCACGCGGACGGAATCTTCCTCGCTGCGGGCGGCATGTTGATTCTGGGCGGCGGGATTCTCCTTGTAAATTTCGGCCTTCTGTCTCACCGGCGCTGGATGGCGGCATTCGTTGTGCTTCTCGGAATTATGTTTTCCGGAGTGCCTTTCTTTCCAATGTCGGTCTGGAGTGCGTCTGTATATCCCGGCCTGGTTTCCATTACCGGAATTCCCGCGCTTCTGCCTCTCGCGCTCAGCCACGTTTTTATCCTGTGCGCCATTTTCCGGTCGGCATTTGAATCCGTGGAAGAATTTCCGTCGAACGAACCGCTTTTCCTTGCTACATTCTCGTCGGCAATGGGAGTCTGTCTCTCCTTTTTGCTTTACCCCGGATGGAACGGAGTGGTTTCCGCCGCCTCCATTGCCGTTCCCGGTCTCTTGCTTCTCTGCGGTATCCTACTGGTTTTTCTGGTCCGGCGGTTTCAACGGACCGGTACCTCCCTGTTCCTGTTTTTGGAAAGATTCTTCCGCCTGGAATGGCTGCAACGCGGTCTCAGCTTCTCCTTTCAAAAAACCGCGATCCTTGTTTCCGGGGTCGAATCGTTCTTGAGCGGCGAAGGAGCCATGCTTTGGTCGTTGGGAATTGCCTTGCTTCTTTATCTGGTGTTCCGCGGAGGGTAGGGTGCAGCTCGGATTGGTGATTCTCGGGTACGTTTTTCTGATCGGGGGCGCCTGTTTCCTGACTCTCTTCCGATCCTGGATCCGGGTCCTGGCGGCTCTCGCGGTGCAATCCCTCGGATTCGGATTAATTGCCCTGCAGATCGCACTCCCGCCGATTGCGATCACAAAAACGATTGTCGGATGGATTGCCGCCGCGCTTCTCGCCGTCACCCTCTCGCGTGAGAAACGGGTCATCCGTGATGAGGAGACCGGGACGATTTCTTTCTTCTTCCGGTTTTCCCTCCTGCTTTTCCTCTTCACAGCCATCCTCGCGATGCTTCCTCAATTCGGAGGGGTGTTTCGTAATCCCCCCGCCGGTGTGCTGTTCGCCTCCTGCTTCCTGATCGGGGTCGGTTTGTTGAACATCGGCTTATCGGAGCATCCCTTGCGCTCCGGAATCAGCCTGTTGACCTTGCTTCAGGGTTTTGAACTGGGTTACTTGTGGATCGAACAGTCATTGTTGGTGCTGGCCCTGCTTGCCGTTACGGATTTGGCGATCATCATGGTGCTGATCATCCTTCACGCTCATGCCGCGCCGCCCCCCATCGAGGAGGTCGCGCCATGAACGCGCCGCTTCTCTTTATGCTCGTTCCCGTCGCGGCCGCCGCTTTGGCATTTTTTCTCTTTCCGCTTCGACCCCGGTCGGTTATTTTTTTCTCCACCATTCTTACTGCCGGCATGGCCTGGTTCGCCTCCGTAATTCCTTTAAATGCCCCTTTGACGATCGTTAATTTCGCCATTGCGGTGGATGGTTCCTTTTCCCTGCTCGGCCGGCAACTTATATTCGATCCCAACATGCGGTCGGCCGTGGTCTTCCTCTTTATCAGCAGCGCCGCGCTTTTTGGAGGAAGCCTGGCCATCCCTCCCAACCGGATCCTGCTTCCGGTGGGGTTCATCGTCCTTAGTTTGTTTTCGGGTTCCTTGTTTGTCCAACCCTTCCTTTATGCGGCGTTTTTCCTTTTCCTTTCCGTTCTCTTTCTCTCCCTTTTATTGTCCGATTCGTCGCATCCCATTCCGCGCGGCGCCGTCCGTTGGATTTCCTATTCCGCGCTTGGCATGCTTTTCCTGCTGCTTGCCGGATCGGAACTTTCCATTCTCGACAATCTGCCCTCGGAGGCTTCTGACCTTCAATCCCTCCTGTTTCTTCTTTGCCTCGGCTTCGGGCTTCTGATCTCCTTTCCGCCCTTTCACTTCTGGCTGCCCGACGTGGTTGATGATTCATCCCCGTACAGCGTTTCCATGATCCTCTCCCTCTACATCGGTGCGGTGGTTTTCTTTCTGTTGCGTTTTATGGATGGATTCTCCTGGCTGCGCCTGGCTCCGGAGATTTACCTTATTCTTCAAGTCGGCGGGGTGGGGATGTGTTTGGTGGGCGCCTTCTTTTCGGTGTTTCAAGACCGGTTCGGCCGTTGCATCGGATACCTTTCGCTGTGCAACTTGGGCGCCATTCTTCTTAGCCTCTCGGTTTCCGGTCCGATCAGTGCGCAGACAACAATGGTTCTGCTCGCGGCCCGTGGTTTTTCTCTCCTTGTGTGGGGCGTTTCCTTCCACGCCCTTCGTCCCAAACAAGCCGGCGACCGTCTCGAGGATCTGCGCGGCGTTGCTTCCTCCCGTCCGCTTGCCTTTTCGGCTGCGGTTCTTTCCGGCTTATCTCTGGTTGGCACTCCCGGGTTGATTTCTTTTCCGCCCCTTTGGGTTCTGCTTCAATCCTTCCTCACGCGTCCCAGTACTGGTTTCCCCAGCCAGCTCCTTCCGCTGTCTCTTTTACTCTCTCTCGCAGCCGGCACTCTTTCCATGTTTCGTTTTGCCCGCCCTATGCTGCACTATTCCGTTGTAAAACCATTGTCCATGGAGAAAAGCCGCTTATTGCGTCTGTTTTTTTTCACCGCGATCTCTCTTTTATTCCTCTTAGGGCTCTTTCCTCAGTTGTATCTACCCTGGGTGGCAAAGTCTGCAAATGCTTTTGTGAATATCATGGGGACCCTATAACACAACATAGAAAAAATTTATTTGTTAGTAGTAGTCGTAGTCCCTGTGGATAAGGAAATTATCAATTTATACAGGGGAATCTTCCGAACGGTGAAAGACAACTCCTGGATAGGTTGTGGAGGGAAAAAGAGGGACGAAAGCGCGCCGAACCATCAAGAACGGGCGTTCCCTAGAAAACAAGCCAGATTCATCCTAATAGCCGAAAACTCCTAATTCCTCTCCCCAAAATCGTCTGCTTATCCACAGATTCATGCCATTTATCCACATCCCGGAGCTCACAAGTCCTCCACAAGGTCCGTTTACAACAATAGATTTCCGGGATTGTTTTTCGCAGCAGAACAATTGTTCTTGGGGGCCTATCACCGTTTTTTCCACACAAAAAAGGCTCTTTTCCACATAAACGTACCGGTCGTTTTCATAATTCCGGTTTTAAGTTCAGAACGGAAAAAAACCGATGGCAACCAATCACTTGATAAAGAGTTAGCACGAATGCGAACAACTAATTCTCATGGAAGGGCACGCAAGTGAATCTATTGGCTGGATTATGGAAAAAAACATCGAACCCCATTGTGGGGTTCGATGTTTTTCAATAGACAATGAAGAGCCTGCTTCTTTAGGCGCTTATCGTAGGCTGATATAGCTGCTGTCGGATGGACATGATCTGCCGGCGAAGTTTGTCGTCCTGTTCCATAAGATCGTTTATCTTGTCGCAGCCGTACATGACAGTGGTGTGATCCCGGCCGCCCATGGCGTTCCCGATTTCCGGCAAGGAGGCGTTGGTTTCCTCACGGATTAAGTACATAGCGACCTGTCGCGGAAGCACAACCTCCTTGGATCGCTCCCTTCCGAGGAGTTTTTCCCGTTCGATCCCGAACTGAACGGCGACCGCGTCGATGATTGCCGTGGGGGCAATCCGCCTGTTTTTCGGAAGCATATCTGTCAGGGCCGATTCCACAAGCTCCGGTCCGATGGGAGTACCGCTTAAATCAGAAAGTGCCAAGACGCGGATTAACGCCCCCTCCAACTCGCGGATGTTGCTTTGCACTCTCCGGGCGATGAGTTCCAAGAGTTCCGGCGGCATGGTCCGTCCGGCCCGTTCCGCCTTGGACCGCAGAATGGCCATCCGCGTCTCGATGTCGGGCGGCTGAATGTCCGCCGTTAATCCCCATTCGAACCGCGACCGCAAACGCTCCTCCAGAGTCACCATCGCTTTGGGCGGGCGGTCCGAGGAGAGTACGAGTTGGCGGTTTTGGCCGTGCAGGGCGTTGAAGGTGTGGAAGAACTCCTCCTGGGTGGATTCCTTCCCGGCGATGAATTGCACGTCGTCGATCAAGAGCACGTCGATCCGGCGGTATTTTTCGCGGAACGCGTCGGTGGTGTGGGATCGGATGGAATTGATTAAGTCGTTGGTGAAATCTTCGGAGGTGACATATAAAACCATCAGCCCGTGTTCGAGGCACAAATTACCGATCGCATGCAGAAGGTGCGTTTTTCCCAATCCCACGCCGCCGTACAGGAAGAGCGGGTTGTAGGCCTGCGCCGGATTGTCGGCCACCGCAAGGCTGGCCGCGTGCGCCAGGCGGTTGCTGTTCCCGACGACAAACGAGGAGAAGGTGTACCTGGGATTAAGGTTGTTCCCGGTGGGTCGAATGGGGAGCGTGATCACCGGCCCTTCCCCCGATGCCGGGACCACCATCTCATCGTCTTCCACGGATTCAATCTCATCTGCAATATCGGATTTACCGACTTCGAATTTCACTTCGGTGGGCTGTCCCCAAATTCCGGTAAGGATCTTCTTTGCCAAGCCTGTCAGCCGGTCTTCCAGCCAATCCCGGGCGTACCCGTTGGCAACACCGATGGTGAAAACGCCGTTCTCATAAGAGAGAAAGCGGGCATCCCGAACCCACGTATCGAACGTGGCTTTGTTCATTTCCAATTGGAACTGGCCGAGTGCAGCCTGCCATGCTTGTTCTGGATTCATTTCATCAGGCTCCATCGTCGAAAGGATTTTATTTATTGTTGAGATCGCGAAATGGTGATGCAGTGCTTTGGAGAAAGAAACTGAATTGCATTCTAGCAGACTTGCAGCCCAATGACAACGAATCGCATGCCCAAAAAACCTGTTTCCACAAACCTTTAAGGTACGATTCTCTTAAACAGATGGCGCGAAAATGGAACGTTTGAAATATAAAAACAATTGAACAACGCTTGAAAAACACGCCAGAGGAAGGGGTATTAGTACGGAAGAAGCCAAATCTAAGGGTGGCAGGGGAAAAATCCGGGACATATTAAAAAATTGACGCGGGGGAATCCATTTTTTACGATAAAAAATTGGTGTTATCCCGCATTATCCACAGGATGGACGGTACAAACGGATAAATTGAATCGGTGCGGTATAATCCCGCCATGCCACTGACACAAAAGGAAGTCGAACATATCGCGATGTTGGCTCATCTCCAACTGGGCGAGCAGGAATTGGAGAAATACCGCCAACAATTGACCAGCATACTGGATTATGCGGATCGATTACGTCGGGTGGATACTGCTTCCATCTCTCCCACAACGACAGTCCTCCCTTTGCGATCAGTGCTACGGGATGATGCGGTTAACCCTTCCCTCGATCGGAACGATGTCCTCGCCAATGCGCCGGAACAAGACCGGCACATGTTCCGAATTCCTCCTGTTTTTGAATAAACCGGTGACTCTTAATGGATCCTCTTGATCTCTCTCTGAGTAAGGCGGCGGAGTCTCTCCGGGATGGGACCCTCAGCAGCACGGTGCTTGTGGATGCGTACCGGAGCCGGGCGGAAAAATTCAATTCCAAAATCCACGCCTATCTCCAAATTGCGGGTGAAGAAGTGGCGGACGCCGCCCGGCAGGCGGATGAACAGTGGGCCGCGTTCCGCCGGGGAGGAAATCCGCCCGGCGTCTTGACCGGAATCCCTCTTGCCATCAAAGATGTTCTCTGTGTAAAGGGATTCCGGTGCACTTGCGGCTCGCGGATCCTCGAAAATTTCGTACCCCCGTATACCGCCACAGCAGTGGCAAGGCTGCTTTCCGCCGGAGTCTTGCCGCTTGGGAAGACCAATACCGATGAATTCGCGATGGGGTCCTCGACGGAAAATTCCGCTTTTGGCTTGACGCACAACCCGTGGGATCCGAATCGGGTCCCCGGCGGTTCCAGCGGCGGAAGTGCCGCAGCCGTGGCGGCGCGAATGGCGCCCGCCGCGCTTGGAACGGACACAGGCGGAAGCGTCCGCCAACCGGCGGCATACTGCGGAGTGGTCGGGCTGAAACCTTCCTACGGACGGGTCTCCCGTTATGGGTTGATTGCGTTTGGCTCGTCCTTGGATTGCGTGGGTGTCCTCTCGCAGACGGTGGAGGATGCCGCCTTTCTGCTGGAAATCATGGCCGGACATGACCCTCTGGATTCAACATCCATGCCGGGAACGGTGCCCAGTTATCGTGCGGCGATGCGCGGAGAGCCCGATTTACGCGGCATCCGGATCGGCATCCCGAAGGAATATTTTCCTCCCGGCATCCAGCCCGACGTGGACCGCTCGGTTCGGGAAGCGATCGGCGTTCTGGAATCGCTGGGAGCGGTGACGCGGGAGATTTCTCTCCCCAATACCGAGTTCGCGCTGCCGGTTTATTACATGGTGGCTCCGGCGGAAGCCTCCGCCAACCTGGCCCGCTACGACGGCGTGCGCTTTGGCTTGCGGAAGGAAGGACAAGGGTTGCAGGACCTGTACAATCGCACGCGCGGCGCCGGGTTTGGTCCGGAGGTGAAGCGGCGGATCATGCTGGGAACCTACGCGCTTTCCGCCGGTTACTACGACGCCTATTACGGCCAGGCGCAAAAAGTTCGCACGCTGATCAAATCGGATTTCGACAACGCATTCCAAGCCGTGGATGTTATCGCCTCGCCGGTTACTCCCTCGACTGCGTTCCGCATCGGGGAGAAGGTGGACAATCCCCTTTCCATGTATATGGAAGACTTGCTCACAGTGCCGGCCAGCGTGGCAGGGGTCCCGGGAATGTCGCTTCCTTGCGGCCGCGATTCCCATGGCCTTCCCATCGGATTGCAGCTCAGCGGGCCGTTTCTGGGAGAGGAGACTCTCCTGCGAGTGGGGTGGGCTTTCCAACAGGTAACCCGGTGGCACAAGGAGGCACCCAGCCTATGAAAGTCGTCCTGCCGATGGCCGGTTTTGGCACACGCCTGAGACCGCTTACCTGGAGCAAGCCGAAACCGTTGGTCCAGGTCGCAGGCAAAGCGATTCTGGGGCACGTGTTGGATATGTTCTGCCGCCTTCCGGATCTGGAGGAAGTGATTTTCATCGTTGGATTTTTGGGCGAGCAGGTGCAGGATTACGTACACCGAACCTATCCGGACTTGAAGGCGCGGTATGTCGAGCAGAAGGATCTGCTCGGACAGTCGCAGGCTCTCTGGCTAGCCCGGGAGCATTTGCAGGGCCCGGTTCTCATTTCGTTTGTGGATACCTTGATGGATACGGATTTCGCCAAGGCGATTAAAAACCGCAAGCATGCCGTGGCCTGGGTCAAGCAAGTCGAGGATCCGCGGCGTTTCGGCGTGGCGACTCTCGCCAAGGACGGGCTGGTGCAACGTCTGGTGGAAAAGCCCTCCGGAATGGAGAACAAGCTGGTCGTGGTAGGGACGTACTATCTGCCCTCCGGTGCCGATTTGATCCGGGCCATCGAGCGGCAGATGGAAAAGGACGTGAAACTCGGCGAGGAGTTCTATCTGGCGGATGCGCTCAATCTGATGCTTTCGGACGGGCTGCGCATGGAAGTGGAGGAAGTGGTCCATTGGGAGGATTGCGGCAAGCCGGAAACCCTGCTGCATGCGAATCGCTATTTGCTGGAACGCAGCTGCGGAAATTCCTCTCCGTCGGGCATGGAGGGCGTGGTGATTGTATCGCCCGTGTTCATCGATCCCGAAGCGGTCGTCAAGCAGTCGGTCATCGGGCCGTATGTTTCCCTTGCGGCGGGATGTCGGGTGGAGCAATCGATCATCCGTGATTCGATCATCGATGAAAAAGCGGAAATCGCCCGGATGGTTGTCTCGGATTCCCTGGTCGGATCCCAGGCCAAACTGCTCGGCAAATTCGAGTCCTTCCTGGTGGGGGATTCTTCCGAGATGAGGATGGGATAGGCGGGGGATCGGCATTGAACGACGAGGTGGAATGCTATTCGGGTGTGGAGTATGCGGAGCGCCCGCGGAAATTCCTCTGGCAGGGAAAATGGCACACGGTCGGCCGGATCCATGCCGAACGGCGGACTCCGGAGGGGAAGCAGTTCGAGGTCCAGGATGAGGAACAGGAGAAATTTACGCTGACATATGAAGCCGGACGCGATACGTGGACGATTCGTCCCGCGCCCTGATCCACCGCCGGTCAAAATTATCCAATAATTGCCGCCGGGATCGCCGATCCCGGCGGCAGCGTAGAGGTCATCATGCGGAATTTTGTCGCGCAAAGAATTCAATCGGTCCCCCCGTCCGGCATCCGGCGGTTCTTCGATATTGCCGCCACCATGAAGGACGTCATTTCCCTGGGGATCGGGGAACCGGATTTTGTGACGCCGGCGCCCATCCTGCGGGCGGGGATCCACTCGCTCCGTCTGGGCGACACCCACTACACCTCCAATTCAGGAACCAAGGAACTGCGCGAGGCGGTCTCCATTCAGATGAAGCATCTGTATGACGTCTCGTACGACCCGGAGGAGGAAATTCTGATCACCGTCGGCGCCTCGGAAGCGCTTCATCTGGCGCTGTCGGCGACCCTCGATCCGGGGGATGAAGTCATCGTCCCCGAGCCTTGTTTTGTCGCCTACACGCCGGAAGTGGTTTTTGGCGGCGGCGTCCCGGTGACCGTGCCCACTTTCGTGCAGAATAATTTTCAGGTCACCGGAGAGGAAATCGAACGGGCGGTGACCCCCAGGACCAAGGCGATTCTCATCGGGTATCCCAACAACCCGACGGGCGCGGTGATGGCGCGGGAAAACCTGCTGCATGTGGGCGAGGTTGCCCGCAAACACGATTTGCTCATCATCTCGGATGAGTTATACAGCCGCCTGGTCTATCACCGGGAGCACGTCTGCGTGCCGTCGCTGCCCGGTTTACGTGAACGGACCATCCTGGTGAACGGGTTCTCCAAAGGGTACGCGATGACAGGGTGGCGGTTGGGGTATGTCGCCGCGCCGGGGGATTTGATGGCGGCCATGCGCAAGATCCATCAATATACGATCATGTCCGCCCCGACCATGTCGCAAGCGGCCGGTCTGGATGCGGTTCTGCATGGAGAATATTACGTCAGGGAGATGGTGGCGGAATACGACCGGCGGCGCGAATTGCTTATCCAGGGACTCAACACGCTGGGGCTGGACTGTTTCGAGCCGCAGGGCGCGTTCTACGCCTTCCCGTCCGTGTCCAAGACCGGGATGGATGACGAACAATTTTCCGAGGCGCTGCTCGTCGAGGAGCAGGTGGCCGTGGTTCCCGGTTCGGCATTCGGGCCGAGCGGGAAAGGATTTGTCCGCATCTGCTACGCCACCGCGTACGAAAAAATCGAACAAGCCCTCGACCACATGAAGCGGTTCATGCGCCGGTACGGGTGATGCCGAATTCGGCAGACAGAGAAGAAGGAAGGAAGCCTCCATGGAGTGGGAACCGGTAGTCGGCTTGGAAGTTCACGCGGAACTGCGCACCCAATCCAAGATGTTTTGCGGTTGCGCGGTAGTGGATTCCACCGTTGCCGAACCCAACACCTCCACCTGCCCGGTCTGCCTGGGCATGCCCGGAAGCCTTCCCGTAATCAACCAAAAGGCGGTGGACCTGGCCTTGCGCGTGGCGCTGGCACTGGAATGCCGCGTCGCGCCGGTAAGCGTATTCGCACGCAAGAATTATTTCTATCCGGACCTGCCCAAGGGGTATCAGATCTCGCAGTACGAGCTGCCGCTGGCCGTCGAGGGGGTGCTTCGGATCATCGTCGGCGAGGAGACCCGCGCCATTCAAATCCGGCGGGTCCACCTGGAAGAAGACACCGGGAAGCTTTTTCACGAGGAGAAACCTGCGCGTTCGCTGGTGGACCTGAACCGCGCCGGCGTCCCCCTGCTGGAAATCGTATCGGAACCGGACATGCATTCGGTGGAAGAGGTCAAGGCGTACGCCGCCGCGTTGCGCCGGCTGCTGCGATATCTGGACGTCAACAGCGGCGATATGGAAAAGGGAGTTATCCGCTTTGAAGCGAATATTTCCCTCCGCCCGAAGGGTTCCACGGAATTGGGAACCCGCGTGGAAGTGAAGAATTTGAATTCATTCCGCGCCCTGGTGCGTTCGATGGAATATGAGTTGGCCCGGCAGGCGGTCGTGCTGGGAAAGGGCGAATCGGTGCGGCAGGAAACTCTCGGCTGGGATGAAAACGCCGGGCGGACCTTTAGCCAGCGCAGCAAGGAAGAGGCGCACGATTACCGCTATTTTCCGGAGCCGGACCTGCCGCCGCTGGAAGTATCCTCCGAATGGATTGACCGGGTGCGTCAATCCCTCCCCGAACTCCCGGACGCCATCTGTGAACGGCTGATTTCGCAGCATGGTCTTACCCGGCACGACGCCGAGGTCATCCTCGCGGAGAAGGGGACGGTCGCATATTTCGAAGCGGCGATCCGGGCGTCCGGCGCGCCGGCGCGCGCGGTCGCGACCTGGTTGAGCGGTGATCTGTTCGGGCTGCTGAACGCGCGCAGCCTCACGCTCCTGAGGGAGGACGGTCAACCGGTCATCCCGGCGAAAGGTTTCGGCGCGCTGATAAAAATGGTAAGCGAAGGGAAAATCAACGGGCCGACGGGTAAGAAGCTCCTGGCGGAGATGGTGGATACCGGAAAATCCGCCGAGGCCCTGGTGGCTCAGCGGGGTTTACAGCAAATTGGGGACGAAGAGGCTCTTCGCGCCGCGGTGCGCAAGGTTATCACGGGCAATCCCGAGCAGGTGGATTCCTACCGGAAGGGGAAGACCACCGTGATCCAGTGGCTGCTTGGACAGGTGATGAAAACCACCGGAGGCCGCGCGAATCCAAAGACCGTCCGGGAACTCTTGGAAAAGGAATTGGCGGATCCGGATGCAAATTAACACCGTGACGCGCTGGGGGTGTCAGCATGAAACCTGAGATGAAAATCCTTGCTTTGGTCGCCTCGCTGCTTGCGGTTTGCGGGTTGGTATGTCTTGGCGGGGTTGTCGTCATCCTGGTCGGCAACAATCTTCTGGGGGGGAGAAACGTGGCAACCCCCTCTGGAGCGTTGACACCCGCTCCGGCGCCGCTTGCAACCTTCACTGTCTCAGGGCCCACGGCCTTATCCGGGTCTACCGTTTCCGTGGACCCCGTGCTTGTCGGGGCGGAGGGCATCGGGGATCCGTACTTTCCGAAAATGGGCAACGGCGGGTACGATGTCCAACATTATGATTTAGCCATCCGGGTGGACATGGGAGTGGAAGAGATCAGCGCCGTGGCGACGATCAACGCCCGTTCGCTGCAGGACCTTGGCCGGTTTAATTTGGATTTCATCGAATTTAATATCATCTCCATCAAGGTGAACGGAGGAGACGCGGGATTCACCCAGGCGGATGGCGAACTCACGATCACCCCCTCCGTTGTGATCCCCAAGGATTCGGATTTCACCGTCGAAGTGGCGTATACCGGCCGGCCGGGCGGGGGAGACGAGTATGGCGGGATCGATTATCTGGAAGGATGGAACTTCTATCCGGGAGGGGTCATCGTTGCCGGAGAACCCACCGGCGCCGAAACCTGGTTCCCGTCGAACAACCATCCGGCGGACAAAGCCACCTTTACATTCCACATCACGGCCGCGAAACCGTACGTCGTCGCGGCCAATGGGGTGTTAAAGGAAAAAACCGACAATGGCGATAACACCCAGACCTTCGAATGGGTCATGGACGACCCTATGGCGACCTATTTATCCACGATCGCCATCGGCAACTTCGACCTTCTCGAAGGAAAATCCAAAGCCGGCCTGCCGTTCCGGAATTTCGTGGACGCGGACGTCCGCGAGGATTTGGACCCCGGAGTGGAGGCCTTGCCGAAAGCAATGGATTACTTCAGCGAAATTTTCGGCCCTTATCCATTCGACACCTGCGGAATAGTCCTGCATCCCATCCCCCTCGAATTTTCACTCGAGAACCAGACTCTCATTGTCATGGGGTTCAACTTCGCCAACGAGACCGTGGTGGTGCACGAACTCTCTCACCAA
Organism: uncultured Anaerolineales bacterium; assembly: GCA_964521085.1. Classification (GTDB taxonomy): domain Bacteria; phylum Chloroflexota; class Anaerolineae; order Anaerolineales; family RBG-16-64-43; genus JAFGKK01. The sequence goes on from CAZFPL010000009.1 coordinate 70,326, forward strand.
TGGTACGGCGATAGTGTAAGCGTTGCCACGTGGAAGGATATTTGGCTGAATGAGGGATTCGCTTCCTACGCCGAAGGGTTGTGGTGGGAGCACACGGAAGGTTTTTCCGCCCTGAGGCAGGATCTCACTTTCCGCTATAACTACATCGCCAACCTCCCCTCCTCGGAAGTAGACCTGCTTGGCGATCCGGGCCCCGACCACTTGTTTGATGCGGAAGTTTATCTCCGCGGGGCATTAACCTTGCATGCCCTCCGGTTGAAAGTGGGAGACCCGTCATTCTTCCGGATTCTCCAGACATATTTCCAGGAATTTAAAGACAAAAACGCATCTACGGCTGATTTCATCACCCTTGCCGAAGAAATCAGCAATCAGGAACTGGACGACTTCTTCCAGACCTGGCTGTATGAATACGAACTGCCCGATATCCCGGAGTTGGGTTTGTTTTCCTGACGATCCTCTTTCCCAGCCGGGCGATGGGTATGGTAAAATCTGCGCGACCTTGGGACAGCAGGCCGGGTTATGCATCGGCCGCGGATCGCAAGCAACTTCTTCGCATACCTGATCTGCCTAATTTTCTAATCCAAGTTTCGTTCCCAGCCGAAACCGCAGGATGGTAGGAGGCGGTTGAATCGGCTTGCCTACCCAAGAATATAAAGCGATAAAGGAACCCAACCATGTGCTGTCCGGGCACCCCGCAGCCCGAGAAAATCCCCCACCCCCCAGAAAGGAGTACGACCCATGAGTGACCCCAAATCCGTGCGGCCGAATCCCTTCGAGATTGCACAGCGCCAACTCGATGAGGCAGCCGCCATCATGAAGCTCGATCCCGCGATACACGAACTGCTGCGCTGGCCTCTCCGAGAAATGCACGTCACCCTGCCGGTGAAGATGGACGACGGCACCACGAAAATCTTCCACGGCTTCCGCATCCAATACAACGATGCGCGCGGCCCGACGAAGGGCGGCATCCGCTACCACATCGGCGAGACGGTGGACACCGTGCGCGCCCTGGCGGCGTGGATGACTTGGAAGGTCGCCGTGATGGATATCCCCTTGGGAGGGGCAAAGGGCGGCATCATCTGCAATCCGAAAGCCATGTCGCCGGGTGAAATTGAGCGTTTGAGCCGGGCCTACATCCGCCAGATCGCGAGGATGATCGGTTTGGAAAAGGACGTCCCCGCCCCCGACGTGTACACAACCCCGCAGATCATGGCGTGGATGATGGACGAGTTCTCGATGATGCAGGGCTACAACGAGTTCGGCATGATCACCGGCAAACCGCTCGCCCTCGGCGGCTCGCAGGGACGCGGCGACGCCACCGCGCGCGGCGGAGTTTACTGCCTGCGCGAGGCGCAGAACGTGCTCGGGATCACCCTTAAGGGCGCGACCCAGGCGATCCAGGGCTACGGCAACGCCGGAACCTTCGCCCACAAGCTGGGCGGTGAAATCCTCGGGCTCAAGACCGTCGCTGTTAGTGATTCGAAGGGCGGCATCTACAATCCCGACGGGCTGGATTACGAAAAGGTTATGGAGCACAAGAAGAAGACCGGATCGGTCATTGGGTTCCCGGGTACCAAGCCGGTCAGCAACAAGGAACTTCTTGAGTTGGATGTGACTGTTCTCACCCCGGCCGCTCTGGACGGCGAGATCACAGGAGAGAATGCGCCGCGCATCAAGGCCAAACTGATTGCGGAACTGGCCAACGGCCCGACGACTCCCGAAGCCGACGTCATCCTGCAGAAAAACGGCAGTTACGTCATCCCCGATTTCCTCTGCAACGCGGGCGGGGTAACCGTCTCCTACTTCGAGATGGTCCAGAACACCTACGATTATTACTGGGACGAGGAGCGGGTGCAGCGGCGGCTGGATAAGAAGATGACCACCGCCTTCCACTCCGTTCACGAAACAGCCCGCCAGTATAAAATCAACAACCGGATGGGCGCCTATATCGTGGCGGTCAGCCGGGTGGCGGAGGCGGTTCGTCTGCGCGGGTGGGCATAACCCCATTCGCTCTTCCCGCTGATTGGATAGAAATAGCCCTGAAAAAGGGCTATTTCTTTTCATGCCTATAATGATCGGCCATTGAAGCGAGGTTATTGAAACCTGAAATAATAATTTTACGGGGCTTTTTTCGGACAGACGACTTGAGGGGAAATCGGCTTTTCCCGACGGATAGCCCATACCGGACCTCGCCAAGGGGGATGGGGCCGCCAAGGACCAGAGAAAAAGCGGACACCCCGGCATCCTTTATGGTTTTGTCATCCAAAAGCGAATTAATTTCGAAAGCATAGTTGCAATTCGGATAAAAGAATATAATTTATTATGGATTTACATATAAATCCGGTTTCATCTGCAAGGATTTAAAAGCAATACATCATATGGCAGCGGAGGGGATTTTTCCGTCTATGCCAGAACATCCGCTGGGCGTCCCGAAGATTCTTTCCATCTACCTCCAAACCTCCCAATATCCCATCTTGGCGAGGCAGATCCGCCGATACATGCGCGAGGAACTCTACCGCCATGGCGTGCTCTCCCGGGAACGGCTGGAGGTGGAGGTGCGGGAAAGAGCCGTGCTTTCCCAGAAGCGAGAAGGGTTGGTCAATCCGCTTTCGGAAGAAAACGACAACATGTGGGAGCAGCGCCTTCAGCAAATCCGCGATCATTTAACGGATTTCTATTTTGCCCACAATCTCCCCCTCGACCTGTTCGAAAACCTCATCGAGAAAGTGCTGGCGGAGCGGAACATCCGCCACCCGGAAAGCCACATCCGCTATTTCAATCCGGAATTGGCGCCGATTGAGCTGCTGATCGACCAATTGGAAAGGTATGAGCACCTCCCCAATGAGCAGCGGGAACCCATCCGTCCCCTGATCGAAGAAATGGTCGTCGTCCTGCTGAAGGCACTCCTCAGCGATCAACCGAGTTTTATCCACATCGCGAAGAATTGGTTTACGGCGGAGGATTTTCGCTTCATCCAATCCCGGATGATCGGATCGGGCAAAATCGGAGGCAAGGCCGGGGGCTTGCTCCTGGCATGGAGAATTCTCCGGGCCTCGGCACCCTCCCTGGCCGCCCAGATGACCATCCCGCGTTCCTATTTCATCGGAGCGAATGCGTTTTTCGACTTTCTCGAGGCCAACCATCTGGAGTATTACAACCAGAAGTTCAAGCCGCTTGATCAAATCCGCTCCGAATACCCGCATCTCCAGGAGGAATTCCTGCGGGGTTCGCTTCCGGAACCATTGCGCGTTCGTCTCCGAGAGGTCTTGCGTGATGTGGGAAACGCCCCCCTGGTCGTCCGATCCTCCAGCCTATTGGAAGATGGCATCGGAAATGCTTTTGCCGGCAAGTACATTTCCATTTTCTGTCCCAATCAGGGATCGGAGGAGGAAAAGCTTGGCGCTCTCGCCGATGCGATCCGCCGCGTATACGCCAGCGTATACAATCCCGACGCGCTCGCTTACCGGCGCCGGATGGAGCTCCTGGAAAGCGACGAGCGCATGTCGGTGCTGCTGCAGGAAGTTCAGGGGCAGGCATACCGGCAGTATTTCTTTCCCGCCCTGGCCGGAGTGGCGTTTTCCCACAGCCCGATTGTCTGGAATCCGCGGCTGCGGCGGGAAGAAGGATTCTGCCGGATAGTAATGGGATTGGGCACGCGCGCCGTGAACCGCGTGGCGGAAGATTATCCGCGTCTGGTCACCCTCAGCCATCCCTCCCTGCGTCCGGAAACCACGCCCGCCGAGATCCGGCGCTACTCGCAAAAGACGGCGGACGTGGTCGACCTCCAGGCTGCCGCTCTGATTTCCCTGCCGGTATCGCAGCTGCTTCAGACCGACTTCCCGGGATTGCACTTGCTGGCCTCGATCGACCAGGGCGATACGCTCATGCCCATCTTCTCCCTCGGCCCTCAACTCTCCCCGGAGCGCATGGTCCTGACGTTCGACAACTTTCTGCAGAAAACCGATTTCGTCCATTTGATCAAAGGCGTCCTCTCCACCCTTGCCAGGCAGTACGATGTGCCGGTCGATGTGGAATTCGCCGTTACACTCGATCCCGATTCGCCGGAACCCAAGATCGTCCTCCACCTGCTCCAATGCCGGGTGCAGTCCGGCGTCCGCGAAGACATGGCCTGCAAGATCCCCAAGGGGATCGATCCCGAAGATAAATTCTTCGTGGGAACCCGGGTCGTTCCCCAGGGTTCCGTGCAGCACGTGCAATATGTCTGCTATGTTGATCCGGAAGCATACGGCGCCCTGACGGATGCCGGGGAAAGGAAAGCGGTGGCCGCGACGGTCGGCCGCCTGAACAAGGTACTGGAGAACCAGTCGTTCATCCTTATCGGCCCGGGTCGTTGGGGTTCGGTCGATCCTCTCCTGGGGGTCCCGGTCACGTATGCGGATATCTTCAATACCCGGGTGCTCGTGGAATTGGCAGTCGAGCAGCAGGGCGCCATCCCCGAACCCTCCTATGGAACGCACTTCTTCCAGGATCTGGTGGAGGCCCGGATCTTTCCGGTGGCACTCTATCCGGATCAACCCGGGGATTTGTTCCGGCGGGAATGGTTGTCGCGGGCTAGGAATTGGATGGAGGATCTTCTGCCGGGAGTTCCCGGACCGAAGAATTGCGTAAAGCTGGTGAATATTCCCGGGGAATTCGGCGGCAGGAAAATCGACATTTTCATGGATGGAGAGACCGCCGTCGCCTTTCTCGCGCAACCCAACGGAAACGGACGCCCCGGACATTCCGGATAGGGGAAGCGCTGCGCTTCGGAACTTGAACCCTTCCGCCGTCCCGCATTTTCGCGAGTCGTTGTATACTCAGTACCAGCCGGGGGACTCACCTGCTTTGGAATGTAATTCCGCGTTGAGGAGATGACGTTCATGAAGTTGACTTGTTTGCAGGAGAACCTCTCCAAGGGGCTGGGAATCGTCACCCGGGCCGTGTCGCCGCGGAATGTACTTCCCGTACTGGGCAACGTGCTGATGGCGACGGAGGACGGCCGGCTGAAGCTGGCGGCCACCAATCTGGAGATCGGGATCACTTACTGGTTGGGCGCCAAGGTGGAGGAGGAGGGTTCGATCACCGTGCCGGCCCGGACGATCACCGATTTTGTCAACACACTCCCCAATGAAAAAATCCGCATGACGCTGGATTCCAGGCGGCAATCGCTCAATTTGCACTGTGAAGCGTTCACCAGCGACATAAAAGGGGTGGACGCCCAGGAATTCCCGCTGCTGCCGGGCGCCAACCTCGGCGATGGGATCGCCCTCAATGTGGCCGACCTGCGCGAGATGATCACCCAGACGACCATCGCCGCCGCCACCGACGATACCCGGCCGGTGCTGACCGGCGTGCTGGTGCGGCTGGAGGGCGATCGGCTGACACTGGCGGCGGCCGACGGGTTCCGCCTTTCCATGCGCGAAGCCAAACTTTCGGCGGCGGTCCGGGATCCCGTCAGCGTGATCATTCCGGCGCGGGCACTCAGCGAGTTGGCGCGCCTGGTCGGCGACCAGGATGACACGGTCTGGATGGTGCTTCCCTCCGGCCGGGGACAGGCGGTCTTCCGCCTGAAGGATGCGGAACTCTCCTCGTCGCTTATCGACGGGACCTTCCCCGATTTCCAACCGATCATCCCCCACTCCTACAACACGCACGCCGTACTTTCCACGGCGCAATTCCTCAAGGCATGCAAGGCGGCGGACATCTTCGCCCGCCAGGCTTCCCATTCGGCGCGGCTGACCGTCACCCCGGGATCGGGTTCCGAACCGGGAAAACTCCAGGTAAATGCGACCGCGGCCGAAACCGGCGCGGGCGAAACGGTGGTCGACGCCACAGTGGAAGGCGCCGCGATCGAGATTGCCTTTAACGTCAAATACCTGGTCGACGTCCTCACTGTGGTCAACACCCCCAATGTTTCGCTGGAAACGACCGGTCCTGCCAGCCCGGGGGTTATCCGCCCGGTGGGGCGCGAGGATTTCACCCACGTTATCATGCCGATGCATCTCGGGAAGTAGAGGTCGGAGAGGGATTCTCTCCGGGGAATTCCCGCCTGACGCCGTCATCATGCAGCGGAAGGGTGTGTTGCGCGAACACAACCCGATACGGGGAGAATTCCGATGACGAAGAGAAGTCCTCGTGCGGGAAAAGCACACCGGGGGAACCCCACTTTCTCACCGAAGCGTAATGCCACGCCGCCTGACAAAAAACAGATCCGCCATGGCTTGGTAAACAAAAAACATCCCTTCCCACCGCAACAAAAAAGCCCGATCCGCGAGAGCGATCTGTTCCGCACAATGATGGAGAACACGACCGACCGCATTTATTTTAAGGATAAAGAAAGCCGTTTCATACTTATTAACCGGTCGACCGCCGCCTGGCTGGGGTTGAAGGATCCGTCGCAGGCTGTCGGGAAGACGGATTTTGACTTCTTTACCGAAGAGCATGCCCGTCAGGCGTTTAACGATGAAAAACGAATCTTGACGGACGGCCGACCGCTGGTGGGAGTGGAGGAGAAGGAAACCTGGCCGGACGGACGCGAAACCTGGGTCTCCACGACAAAAACTCCGTTGCGTGACCGAGAGGGCCAGTTGTCCGGCACCTTCGGCATCTCGCGTGATATTACCGACCATAAATTGGGAGAAGAGGCGCGCATCCGGGCGGCGGCGCTGCGCGAATCCAATGTGACGCTGGAAAAAGCGAATGCGGCCTTGCAGGCGGAAATTTCTGAACGGCAGCGGGTGGAAAAAGAGTTGGCCGATGAGCGCGAACTGTTCCGCACCATGATGGACAACACGTCCGATCGGATTTATTTTAAGGACAGAGAAAGCCGTTTCATACTTATCAACCGGGGGTTAGCCATCCATTTTGGGTTAAGCGACCCGTCGGAGGCCGTCGGCAAGACGGACTTTGATTACTTTTCCGAGGAGCACGCCCGGCAAGCTTACGACGACGAACGGAAAATCATAACCAGCGAACGCCCCTTCATAGAACAAGAGGAAAAGGAGTCCTGGCCGGACGGTCATGAGACCTGGGTTTCCACGACCAAATACCCCATGTGGGATACGGAAGAACGGATTATTGGCAGCTTTGGTATATCCCGGGATATTACCGAGCGCAAAGCGATTGAATCATCGATTTTGCAGGCCAATGAGGAGCTGGAAAAAATCAACACCACGTTGCAGACGGAAATCACCGAGCGCCGGCGGGTGGAGGAAACGCTGGCTCACGAAAGTATTCTTTTCCGCACCATGATGGACAGCACCTCCGATAGGATTTACTTTAAAGACAAAGACTGCCGTTTCCTCCTCATCAACCGGGCGCAGGCCGGAATTTTCGGGTTGAGTGATCCGTCCGAGGCGAACGGAAAAACGGATTTTGACTACTTCACCGAGGAGCATGCCCGGCAGGCCTTTGACGACGAGCGCCGGATCATGGCCGGCGGAAAACCGCTCGTGGGTTTGGAAGAAAAGGAAACCTGGCCCGACGGCCATGTGACCTGGGTTTCTTCGACCAAATTCCCGATGCACGACCGCGATGGACGGATCATCGGCACATTCGGCATCTCGCGCGATATCACCGAGCGGATGGCCATGGAAAACACTCTCCAACTGGCAAGTGAAAAACTGGCCGTGATGGTCAACTGGCTGGAGGGACGGAATCGGGATATCAGCGTGCTGAATGAAATGGGAAAAATGCTCGAAGGGTGCCGCTCGCCGGAGGAGGCGCATGCCGTGGTTTCCAGCCAGATGGGGAAAATGATTCCCGGGCACACCGGAAGGCTGTACCTTTTCGATGCAGACCGCCGCCGGCTGGAAACCGGAGCCAGCTGGGGGGCGGATCCGGGCCTGGCGGATTCTTTTCTTCCGGAGGAATGCAAGGCAATCCAAAGCGGGCGGATCCATACCGTTGAAGCCGGAACATCCGAATCGTATTGCCCGCACTTGAACAATCCATCCGGCGAAGACTTAATCTATTTGTGCATCCCATTGATCTCCCAGGGCGAGGCGATCGGCGTTCTCCATCTGCGCGGCCGTCGGGGGGAGGGCGCGGACTCGCTTAATGATATGAAGCAGCAATTGGCCAATATGGCTGCCGACCACATTTCACTCACGTTGGCCAATCTAACCCTTCGGGAAACCCTCCGCGCGCAATCGATCCGCGATGCGTTGACCGGTCTGTTCAACCGACGCCACCTGGAAGAATCGCTGCATTTCGAACTGGCCCGCACCAAGCGCCGAGGGACGACGCTGGGGGTGATCATGATGGATGTGGACCGGCTCAAACATATAAATGACACCTTCGGACATGAAGCGGGCGATTTGGTGCTGCAGGTATTAGGCCGGTGGTTGCAATCCAACGTCCGGGTCGGGGATATTTCCTGCCGGTACGGAGGCGACGAATTCGTACTCATTCTTCCGGATGCATCCCTGGAAGACACAACCCAGCGCGCGCGACAGATCTGCGAAGGCATCCGGTCATTGAACTTCGAACACCAGGGCCGGTGGCTGGGCATTATGAGCATCTCCGTCGGAGTAGCCGGCTTTCCAACGCATGGCGGAACGCGGGATGAATTGCTGGCCGCGGTGGATGCGGCGCTCTACAAAGCGAAAGGGCAAGGACGGAATTGCGTGGTGGTCGCCGTGGAACAACCTTCGCCGCCGCCGGCATGACGGCCGGGCGGACGGCAAGGTAGGCCCTGCAACAGAATTTCTTTGGTATAAAAAACCTCTCCGTTCTTATTAAAAAGCGCTTACCCCTGATTTGAATACCGGAACGATATAACATCAATCGATAAGGGTAGTAAAATCCGCCGATTCGTGTTACACGCCGCACCGCTCCGCCGCGGCCGTGGCGACAGGCAGGAGTTCCGCCTGTAAACCGAACGCTTCCACCACCGGCCGCCCGTCCCAATCGGAGGGCACGGCCAATCCGAGCGCCCATACGCCCGTGGCGGCGGTATCCATGATCGACACCGGAACCTCGAGCGGCAAACCCGGCACGACGCCTTGACCGTACAGGATCCAAGGAATGGTCATGTCTTCCGTTTGGTAGGTTCCGTGAGTTTGGTCGTGCCCGCCGTGGTCGGCTGTGAGAATTACGATGGCGTTTTCCAGCAGACCGAATGTCCGCAAACCATCGACGAGGGTGCCGACGACGGTATCGTCACGGCCGATCCCTTTCAGATAGGCGGGCGACATCCATCCTTCCAAGTGGCCGAAATAATCCGGAAGGATCAAATGGACGAAGAGGACTCCGAATCCGGCGGCGGATTCTTCCAGCGCGGTTTGGACGATTTGTTCGTCGCCGCCCTCGACAAACCGGAAGATGTCCACCGTCCCGGGACGGGCAAGCGTCACCAACTTTTCTTTCCCGACGATCATGATGGTCCGCAGGCCGGCGTCTTTGGCGATGGAAAAGATGGTCGACCCCTGAAGCGGTTCTGCGGAGGGAATCAAGTCGTTCCAAAGAATCCCGTGTTTGGACACGCACCTTCCCGAGACCATGGAAGCGTGCGCCGGCAATGTGGCGCTGGGAAGAATGGTCCGGGCGGAGAAGGTGCTTGCGCCGCCGTTGATCAACTCGCTGATCCGGGGAATGTTGGCGCGCAGGAGACCGTCCGGGCGAAGCCCGTCGATGCTGATGATAACAACCCGTTCCGCTTTCGGGCGCGGCGTGGGGGAGGCGGTCGGCGTTGCGGTCGCGATCGATGGGATGGAAATGATCTTTGGAGAAAGCGAGGCGGTTGGTTGCAGAGTCGGCGAGGCGGCCCCTGCCGGAAGAGACAAGGTACAGGAATATAGAAACGCAACTAAGAGAAATATGCAAAGACAACGGCTGGTCCGCATGGATAGGATCCAATTCACTCTTCCGAGGATTTCGCCGGATTGCCGATGCAAACCCGGGAAACAGGCAAGAATTCTATCACCCCCGGGAATCCGGGGAATCAGCGCGGCACGCGGAGGACATCTCGAGTGACGGAAACAATCAGGCGGAAGCTCCGGAGTACTGCCGCACACCGATCTTCCATAAGATCCGGGATAAACCGAAAAGAATCGCGGCCAGCGCGATGGTTCCGATGACGGTGAGGGTGTCCAGACGGCCGGTCAGGGCTTCCGCGGGCACCGTGACGGCGAACGCCACCGGGACGATGAAGGTCAATGCGAAGCGCAGCCATCCCGGGTACAGGCTGATCGGCCAGCGTCCGGCTTCGTACATGCTTTGAAATATCATGAGGATGTTTTCGACGCGCACAAACCAAAACGAGAGGGTCGCCAGGATCAACCAGAAACTGTAGATGATGATGCCGCCGGCGATCAGCATCGCCCCGAACGCGGCCGCCTCGAGCGCCCCGACGTGTTCCCCCAGCCGGAGGAGCGCAACGATCAGGACGCCCGCCCCGAGGAGAATGTCGATCGAACGCCAGATATCCATCTGGCGGATGCTCACCAGGAGCTGCGCGTCCTCCGGTTTGAGGAGGGTGAAATCGAGCGTTCCCTCGCGCACGGATTCGATGAACTCCTCCATCGCCGGCTGGATCACGAAACCGATCATCCCGCCGACGAGGAAATACACGCCGACCAGGGCCAGCACTTCGTCGGGCTGCCAATCGCCGAGGGTTCCGGTATGCGAGAAGATGACCGCCAGTCCGGCCAGCGCGGTGGCCAGTTCCAGCAGCGATTGAAACAGCTGGAGGAAAAAATTCACGCGATAGGCCGCCTCCCCGATCAAGCCGATCCGGAAGTATGCCCGGAGCAGGCGAAGGTAGTTCACCCCGCTTCCCATAGGAAAGGAAAAACGTTTCGGATTATTGTCGCTTGCTGAATCGTCCGGCATCAGGTGCCTTTCAAACCAAACAAGCAATTTCCGTTCAGGGATTGCCGAACTTGTGCATCGGAAGCGGGGCTTATGCGCCCACCGCCGAATAGATCCGCACCCCCGCGCGCCACACGGCGCGCAACAGCAGGTACGCCAGCCCAATCCAGATCCCCTGGGCCAGGATCCCGATCGCCGCCTCCGCGGGCGACAACCGTCCAAGGAACAGCTCAACCGGAAAGCCGATCATCCAGCGGAAAGGCAGGATCTCTGCGGCGATCCGAACCGGCGCAGGGAAAAGCGACAGCGGAGCGATCTGACCCGAAAAGAACAGGATCAGAACAAAATATGTTTGGTTGACGGCCCCGACGCGGGTCGTCCAGAACGAAACCAGCGCCAGCGTCCATTCCAGCAAAAACCGGAGCAAAAACGCCAGCAGCAGCGCGGGGACGAACAGCGCGGCCGCCCAGGGCAGGATTTCCAGCGAGGGATGAAATAGGAATCCCAGGATCGCGGCAATCACGAGCAGGATGGGCATGGTGATCAGTTTCGACGAAACATTATCGGCGATGTCGGAATGAATCGGATGCACGGGGCGGAGCAGGGCGAACGAGAGGGCGCCTTCCCGCACGCGGTATTCGTATTCGTACATGATCCAGGTGTAGGTGACGTTGTTGACCAGCATCAGCACGATGTAGTAGGCGGCGAAATCCGCGGTGGAATAGTCGCCGACGCTGCCGCCGCCGGTGTTGGAAACCGTGGACCAGACGATCAGGTAGACAAGCGGTTCGAGCACATGCCCGATCATCCAGATGACCAGCGACGCCCGGTACTGCATCATCGCGGCGAAGGTCGTCTTGAATTGCTGCACGTAAAGTTGAATCAGGCCGCTCACGGAAGCTCCCCCGCAAAAACCCGGTCGATCACTTCTTCGATGGGCGAATCCTCCACCAGCAGGTCAATCACCGGCAGATCCGCCAGAATCCGTTCGGTGACGCGGGCCGTCTCGGATTTCGGGACGCGCAAGGTGAACGATCCATCCGCACACGAAACCACGTCTCCGTACGCGCGCAGGTCGGTCTGGCAGTCTTCCAGCCGGACGACGATCGTCTTATATGCCGTGAATCGCTGGACCAGATCCGCCAGGCCGCCGTCGAACAGGAGCCGGCCGTGATGGATGACGATCACGCGCTTGCATAGCGCCTCGACATCCGCCATGTAATGGCTGGTGAGCAGGACCGTTGCCCCGAACTGCTGGTTGTACTCGGCGAGGAAGGCGCGGATGCGCCGCTGCATGGTCACATCCAGACCGATCGTCGGTTCATCGAGGAAGACCACCTGCGGCATGTGGAGAAGCGCGCCGGCGATCTCGCACTTCATCCGTTCCCCCAGGGAGAGATTGCGCACCGGCTTGCGGAGCAGCGGGCCCAGTTCCAGCAGTTCTGTCAGTTCGGCGAGCGTGCGCCGGAAGTCGGCGGCGGGGATGCGGTAGACGGCCTGGTTGAGCTCGAACGAATCCATCGCCGGGATATCCCATACGAGCTGGTTGCGCTGGCCCATGACGAGCGTAATCCGGCGCAGGAATTCCTTTTCGCGTTTGTGGGGAGTGTGCCCCAGTACGACGATCTCACCCGCGGTGGGGTGCAACAAACCGGACAGCATCTTCAGCGTGGTGGTTTTTCCGGCGCCGTTGGGTCCCAGGAAGCCGACCATCTCGCCCGGGAGCAGATCGAAGGAAATACCGTCGACGGCGGGAATCTTTTCCGTTTCGCGGTGCAGCAGGCTCCGCAGGGATGCCGCGACGCCGGATTCCCGTTCGGTGACGATGTAGATTTTGCGCAGATCCCGGACATGGATGGCGGGAGATGTCATGGGTTAATCCTGCCGTCAGGCGTGGGTCATTCTTTCCATCCGAAGGAGCCGATCAAAGGCACAAATACGACGGCGATCAGGCGGCGCTGATTAAACCCGGAAGAGGATCGTGTCCAGAGTTCCAACTCCTGCACCGACCGTCCGCCGACGGGAGCGATCAGGCGGCCGCGGGGCGCAAGTTGATCCAGAAGCGGCTGCGGGACGGCGGGAGTTCCCGCCGTAATCAGGATGGCGTCATACGGGGCGTGCTCCGGATATCCGGCGGTTCCATCGCCGACGGCAACCTCCGCATTATCGAGATCGAGCGTGAGCAGGTTTTCCCGCGCGCGCTCGGCCAGTTCGGGAATCCGCTCGATCGAGATCACCGTTTGCGCCAGGCACGCAAGAACGGCGGTTTGATACCCGGACCCCGTTCCGATTTCCAAGACATGCTCCGATCCCCCGAGACCCAGGGCTTCAGTCATATACGCCACGATGTATGGTTGGGAGATCGTTTGCTGACAGCCGATCGGCAGCGGCGTGTCGTCATAAGCGGAGGAGCGTTCACTGCCGGAAAGAAAATGGTGCCGTGGAACGGCGCGCATCGCTTCCAGGACTCTTTCATCCCGCACACCGCGCCGCTCGATCTGATCCCGAACCATGCGTTCGCGTTGTGGAAGATAGGGATCCGGGGGGAAAGAGTGACGAAGGTCCAAATCGGCTCCGCAGGGGAAAAATCTATATCCGCGGGAAGATTATACCGCCGGGAGCCGCGCCGGTTTGCGTCGGGGATGGGGAATTACGGATACACCATGCCGATCTGGCCGGTCGTCATGAAGATCACGCGTTCGGAAATATTGGTGATCCGGTCGCCGATGCGTTCGAGGTTGTGCGCGATCCACAGCAGGTACGTCCCGCGTTCGACGAGGGATGGATCCTGAGCCATAACCGCCACCAGTTTGTCGAAAAGCTCCCGGTAGAGTTGGTCGATCTCGTCGTCCTGATCGCCCACCCGGCGCGCGGCTTTCGGATCGCGGGCGACGAAAGTATCCAGGCTCTGCTTAAGCATCGACCGGCAGAGGTCGGCCATCTTCGGGATTTCGGTCAGCGGGGGAATGGGGGCTTCGTCGCCCATGCGCAGGACGATCTTGGCGATTCCTTCCGCGTGATCCCCCATCCGCTCCAGTTCCACGGCGATGGTGTCCATGGCGAGGATCGCCCGCAGGTCGCCGGCAGCCGGTTGCTGCGTCGCGATCAATGCCAGGCAGGATTCTTCCACTTCGTAGCGCATGCGGTTCAATTCGGCGTCGCCGGCGACGACCTGTTCGGCCAGGGTTCGGTCGCGGCCGCGCCATGCCTGAATGGATTGGTCGATGGCTTGATCCACCCGGCCGCCCATGCAGAGCAGGTCGTCCTTTACAGAATTGAATCGTTCGTCGAGCGAACGGCGAAGGGGAGACGGGGAGGCTGCGGATTCCATAAACGCATTCTACACGATAGCCACGGAGAAAGGAAATTAAAAAAGCCCGGCGATCGCCGGGCTTTTTTGCGGAAAGAATCACACCATCATTTCGCCGGATGGGTTTTATTGTACCGGCGCAGGAAGAAACGCACGATCAGGATGAAGGGGGTGACAAATAGGCCGATCACCAGCAGCGCGGGGATGCCGCAGATGCCGAGCCGGATGAGGAAATCGACCAGCCCCTGCAGACCGTGGATCAGGTCTTCGAGCGCTTCCTTCGCGACGCCCTCCGGATGCCAGCCGCCGATGTTGATCGGTTGCGAGGGGATGAACGGCTGGAGGGTGATGGTGATGAGGGAATATTTCGACGCGGTGTCGTAATAATTAATTTGACCCTCGAGTACCTCGATCTCGCTCATCACCTGGCGCAGTTGCGCTTCCACCGCGAGGACATCTTCGGCATCCACGGCGGTTTCCATGATTTTCAGCAGGCGTTCCTGCGAAGCGCGCAGATTGCGCAGCCGGGATTGCGCGTCGGTGTATTCGGCGGTGACGTCCCGGCCGTTCATCGAGCGGCTTTTAACTTCCACCGCCAGCGCTTCGATCTCCGCCAGCGTGGCTTTCAGTTGATCCGCAGTGTCCGCGGGAACCCGGATGGAAATCTGGCCGGCATAATATTTTTCACCCGCCTCTCCGAAGACGCTTTGGGTGATGTTGGATTCCACCACCCAGCCGCCTTTGGCGAAGGCCATGTCGGTGATCTTGGAGGCGGCGTCGGCCGGATCGTTCACGACAAGCGTCAGGGCGGCGTCCATGAGTACAACGCGGTCGGCCGGATTGATGGCGGGGACCAGCGCAGAAGAATCCCCCAGGGTGTCCACCTTCTGCTGCCCGGCGCTGTCCTCCGCCACAGCCCCGCTGCTCCTTGCTTGCGGCAAATTGAACGTTTCGGGAGACATCGTGGCCGCCGCTCCACAGCCGCTGAGCAATAATACGAGAATAAAGGAAATGCAAATCGATGCTTTTTTCATATTTCCTCCTTGCCGTTAACTCGGTCAGTGAATATACCGTACCCGACGACGCAGAGGTGCCGCGGGTTCCAAGCCGCCCCGACGGGCTTACCAGCCTTCTTCAAGGCGGAGGATCAGCCGGGATGGCAGGTCGGCCAGCCGCATCCGGGATTGGACCGTTTCAACGGAGTATTCCACCCGGTGCCATTCCCATTCCATTGAATCGGTGTCCAGAAGGGAATAGGCGGCGCGGGGATCCTGATCCCGGGGTTGGCCGACGGAGCCGGGGTTGAGGATCATGCGTTGGTACCCGAGGACGAACTGGCTGCTGTGGGAGGGAAGATAGGTCACGCATCGGTTCCGCTCATTGAGCTGGAACGCGATGGCGACGTGGCTGTGACCGACCAGGCAATATAACGTTTTATAAAAGGAAAAACTGGTTTGAACCCGGGGAGCATCCAGCAGGTATTCCCACAGCGGACGGCGCGGGCTTCCGTGGGCGAGGGTGTAGGGTTCTTTTACAAGACGCTCCGGGAGTTCATGCAGGAATTGGATCGTCTCGGGGGTCAGTTGGCGGTGGGTCCACTCCAGCGCCCGGCGGGCTTCGCCGTTGAAAGCATCGAGGGAGAGATCGCCGATCGCAGCTTTGTCGTGATTGCCGCCGATACACATCATATCCGGAAATTCACGGATCCGGTCGACGCATTCATTGGGGTCTGGGCCGTATCCAACCAGATCCCCCAGGCACCAAACAGCATCAAACATCCCGGCGTCTTCGAGCACTGCGTCCAGGGCGGTAAGATTCGCATGGATGTCGGAGACAACCAGGATCCGCATGGTAAACCGGGAGAAGTCTACACCGGGAGGAAGGAATAGGCAATCCCGCGCGGCAAGCGCATTCCGTTAAAAATAGACAAGTCCTCGGGTGAGGGGGGCACCCGAAGACTTGTCTACAATCATTCTACCACACGCTCCGGATTCGAAGATTAAGCAACCGTTAATTCGACCCCGGAGAAAACAACCCCGCCGGCTTGGATTTCCGACGGCGGGTCGAAATCCGGGAGGTTACTGGGGAATAATTTCAAAAATCAGAAATTAAATAACGAGGAGTCACAGATTGCGGAATCCTTATCCCGATCTTGTTTTTTTCATTTTTTCCGACCGCGGGGTCGGATATCCCGCTTTCCGGAATCCATTGGATGCGGAAAAAATCCCCGGTCGATCAGAGATCCCGGATATATACCCGGTGGTTCTTATACGGCTTCCCGCCCATGTTAACCAAGTCGGCGCGCATCTCGACCGCAGTTTCCGCAACCTGGCATAATTCTCCCCACTTGAATTGCTGGAGGCGGCTGTTGAGGGTTTTTTCCATCTCCGTATAGAGCAGGACGTTGCCTCCGAGCCCCTTGTACTCCGGAAGGATTCCGGCGCCATTGAGGGCAAGCCAATCGGTGCGGTTCACTTCCAGGAGGATGTCCACCAGCGCCCAAGGGGAAGGGATGGCATCCAGAAAGGAAAATGGAGGAATGTATCCGCGGATTCGCTGCAGCGCCGCTGAGACGTCGGGAAACGCGAGTATGAAACCGACCACTTTCTCTTCATGAGTGATGATTTTAATCAGATCGTGGGAGATCAATTGAAAGATATTATCGGCGACGAAATTCACCTCGCGATCCGACAGTGGATAGTATTCCCAGTTTTTCACGAACGCCTTGTTATATGTATCGATGAATTTCGGCATCCACTTCATCATGTCTTTGTTGGATTTGAAATTGTGAATCTGGAAGGTGCCGCGTTTCTGCACGCGTTCCGCCACGCGATGGATCCGCTCGGGGAGAGTGACCTCGACCCGGGGGATGGAGCAGGAGATGAAATCTACCTCTTTGCGGAAGCCCAACGCTTCCAAATACCGCGGATAATAGGCGTGATTGTAGGAAGACATCATCATCGTCTGGCGGCGCTCGAACCCGTCCACCAGCATCCCGTACCCGTCGAGCGGGCCGAATCCCTTCGGGCCGAGCATGCCGTTCAATCCGCGTTCGCGGGCCCAGGCGAAGGCCTTCTCGAACAGCGCGTTAACCACGTCCGGATCGTCGACCGTCTCCAGGAGAAAGAATTGTGCCACCTTGCGGTTGTGATATTTGTTATAGGGTTTGTTTTCCAAGACGGCGATCCGTCCTGCATCCTTTCCATCCTTGGCGGAGATGAAGAAATCCGCTTCGGAATGCTCGTAGAAGGGGTGTTTCTTCCGGTCGAGTTGCATGGAAAGATCGCCCCACATCGGAGGTACCCACTGTTTGCAGCCGGCGAATATCGGAAAGGGGATTTTAAAGAAACGGATGACGTCGGAGCGGCGGTTGGTGTCGATTCGTTCAATCTGTATCACGGTATCTCTCCTTGAAGCATGAATGATTGTGCGTCCCGCCGCCCGATTCGGGCGGCCGGCCCGGACCAGGTCTTCCCTGCCCGGGACGGAGCGATCTCAGATTTTCCGGATGAATACCCGGTGGTTTTTATGCGCCTTGCCGCCGATGTTGGCGAGGTCCGAACGCATCTCTTTCGCCGTCTCGGCTACCTGGCATAGCTCTCCGAAATTAAATTGCCGGATGTGGCTGTTGAGGGTTTTTTCCATCTCCGAGTACATCAACGCATTTCCACCCACGCCTTTGAATTCGGGGAGGATTCCGCCGCCGTTGAGGGCAAGCCATTCGGTCCGGGAAACCTCCCGCAGAAGATCCGGGATCGCCGTGGGCGGAGGAACGCTGTCTAGAATCGAGAGTGGAGGGACATACCCGCGCGTCCGCTGCAGCGCGGCGGAGATGTCGGGGAAGGAGAGGATGAATCCAACGACTTCATCCTTGTGAGTCATGATTTTAATCAGATCCTGATCCAGGAATTGCAGGATGTTGTCGACCACGAAATTCACTTCCCAATCCGAAAGCGGGTAATATTCCCAATTATTTATAAATGCTGCGTTGTAGGCTTTGATGAATCCGGGAACCCAGCGAAGCAGTTCCTTTTTATTCCTGAACGACAATACCTTGAAGGCGCCGCGTTTGAGCACCCTTTCGGCGATGGAATGCACCCGCTCGGGCATGCGGAACGAATCGCGGGTGATCAGGCAGGTGATGAAATCCACTTCCTTGCGGAACCCCAAGGCTTCCATGAAGCGCGGGAGGTATGGGTGATTGTAGGCCGACATCATCATCGTTTGCCGGCGGTCGAAGCCGTCGACCAGCATCCCGTACCCGTCGAGCGGGCCGAAGCCCTTCGGCCCCTGGACCGAATCCAACCCGCGTTTGCGGGCCCACTCGAAGACGCGCTCGAAGAGGGCGCTCGCGACTTCCTGATCCTCGATGCATTCGAAGAGGTAGAACGCCGCTGTCTTCCGGCCGTGATATTTATTGTAGGGTTTGTTCTCCATCACTGCGATCCGGCCGACGTCCCGCCCGTCGCGTGCGGCGATGAAGAAATCCGCATCCGAGTGCTCATAAAACGGGTGCTTCTTCCGGTTGAGTTGCATCGAAAGGTCCGACCACAGCGGCGGCACCCAGTACTTCGAATCGACATACAGCGGAAACGGGACTTTATAGAAACGGATGACGTCGGAGCGTTTGTTGCTGTCGATTTGCTCGATCTGCAGCATAGGGAACTCCTTTTCGGTTGCGGATTGGAATCAACCGGCCGCGTTCCTTCCGGCCACTGCGTAGGCGCTTCCGATCGCGGGGCGCCTCCCCGTCCTATAAATGGATGTATCCGCCGCCCAGCCCGTGCGCCGCTTCCATCAGGGTTTCGCTCAATGTGGGATGCGCATGTACGTTCCGCGCAATCTCCTCGACGTTCAAACCCGTCTGCCGGGCGAGGGTGAGCTCGGGCAGGAGCTCGGTCACTTCCGGACCGACCAAATGCGCACCGAGCAGCGTTCCCGTTTTTTCGTCGGCAATCAGCTTCACCCAGCCGCCGTAATCCCCGATGCCCAGCGCTTTTCCATTGGCTTGAAAAGGGAAGCGCGCGATTTTCAGCGGATAACCCCGCGCCGCCGCCTGGGATTCCGTCAACCCGAAAGATCCAATCTGGGGTTGGGAGTAGACGGCGCGCGGCAGAAATTCATAATCCAAAACGGCGCCGCCGGCGGAGGCGATGTTTTCCGCGCAGGCTTTACCCATCGCGGATCCGACGTGCGCCAGCATCAGCTTGCCGGTGGCGTCGCCGACCGCCCAAATTCCCGGAACGCTCGTCGCCATGCGCGCATCGACGGCAATCCGCCCCTTTTCCAATGCCACGCCCAGGGAGTCCAATCCGAGGTCCTCGGAATTCGGGCGGAAGCCCGTAGCCAGGAGGACCTGCCCGGCTTCGATTGACTCGCCGCTCGCACCTGCCTGTAATTGCAGCCTGACACCGCTCTCGGTGGTTTCGACGGTGTTCACCATGCATCCGGTGCGGATTTCAATTCCGCGGCGCAGGAACGCCTTCGCCAGTTCGGCGCTGACATCTTCGTCTTCCAGGGGCGCGATCCGCGCAAGCATTTCCACGATGGTCACCGGCACGCCGTACGCGTTCCAGAGGGTGGCGAATTCGAGCCCGATCGGCCCGCCGCCGACAATCACCGCCGAGGACGGCAGACTCTCCTGCAGGATGGCTTCTCGGTAGGTGAGAATCCGTTTCCCGTCGGGTGTCACGCCGGGCAGAGTGGCCGGCCGGGCGCCGGTGGCGATGACGATCTGCCCGCCGGTGTACCGGTTTCTTCCTTCCCCTCCCGCGCCGGAGACCTCCACCACACCCGGCTCGACGATGCGGGCCGAACCGCGGTGCACATCGATCGTGTTCTTCTTGAGCAGGAACTCAACTCCCTTGACCATCCGGTTCGAGACCTGGCGCGAACGCCGGACCGCGGCGGAATAATCCACGTGCACCGCGCCGGTTTCGAATCCGAATTCCTTCCCGCCGTCACGGACCATGCGGATGACTTCCGCGTTGCGAAGCAGCGCTTTGGAGGGGATGCAACCGATATTCAGGCAGACGCCGCCCAGGAATTCTTTTTCCACCACCGCCGTCTTCAACCCCAGTTGGGCGGCCCGGATGGCGCAGACGTATCCGGCAGGACCGGCGCCGATGACGATGACATCGTACGGGGAAGCGGACACACGATCTCCTATTCCGGCGGAAGCGCGGCAGGACGGGGAATTCCCCGCCGCCGCGAACTGCCCGATCGCCGGCGCGCAGCGGAACCCGGAGAAACCTGGGTCGAGGGGATTATAATTCCAAATGAACGCCCCATGCGAAAAATTACCTTTCTTTTCCTGCTCCTGATTCTCCTTCTTCCGCGGATGGAAGCGAACGCCGAGACGGAAACGCGCATCCTGTGGCTGAAAGCCGAGGGTGCGATTTCCACCGTCTTGACCGAATATATCGAACGCGGCGTGGGATTGGCGGAAGGGGAGGGTTACTCCCTGATCATCCTGCAACTCAACACGCCGGGCGGGCAGATCGATCTGATGGAACGGATTGTGACCGCCCTTCGCCAAAGCCGAGTCCCGGTGGTGGTGTATGTGGCTCCGCGGGGCGCCATGGCCGGAAGCGCCGGCACCCTGATCACCCTTGCCGGCCACTTGGCGGCGATGGCCCCCGAAACGGCCATCGGCGCGGCCAGTCCGGTGGGGTCGCAGGGCGAGGATTTGAACGAGACGTTGGCGACCAAGGAGAAGGAGATCCTCCGCGCGCTGGTCCGATCGCTGACCGAATCTCGTCCCGCGGAGGCCGTCGCGCTGGCCGAGAGCACCATCCAAAACGCCAAGGCCGTCTCTTCCACCGAAGCGCTCAAGGCCGGATTAATCGACATCATCGCCGATTCGCGGGAAGACCTGCTGCGTCAATTGGACGGGAGAACCGTCCATCTGACGGAGGGCGACGTCGTGCTGCGGACCGGTTGGGCGACGGTCGATGAACTGAATTTGAATTTCGTGGAAATTCTTCTGGGTCTGCTCACCAATCCCAACATTGTCTTCATCTTATTGGCGATCGGCGTGCAGGCGATTCTGATCGAACTCTCCCAGCCCGGCGGCTGGGTGGCGGGGTTCATCGGAGCGGTTTGCCTGGCGCTGGCCTTCTACGGGATGGGATTCCTTTCCGTCAACTGGCTGGGATTGGTCTTCATCGTTCTGGCCTTCATTCTGTTCTTCCTGGAATTCCAAACCCCCACCCATGGAGCGCTGACGTTCGTGGGTGCGGGATCGTTCATCGCGGGCGCTTTGATCCTCTTCAATTCACCCGCCACGCCGGAATTCCAGCGCGTATCCGTGCCGCTGGTTATCGGAACCGGGATCACCCTGGCCCTGGTCTTTTCCCTGGTGATCGGGCTGGCGCTTCGCGCCAGGGGGCTGCCGCTCGCGATGGGCAATGAAACGCTGGTCGGCAAATCCGGCGAGGTGCGCCAGGCGCTCGATCCGAAGGGGATGGTGCAGGCGGAGGGGGAGCTGTGGAGCGCCGAAAGCGAGGACGGGGCGCGGTTGGAAGCGGGAACGCGCGTGGAAGTGGTCCGGGTCGAGGGCGTGCGGCTTATTGTGCGGAAGGCGCCGTGAGCCGGCCGACGATTTTACTGACCAACGACGATGGAATCGAATCGCGCGGATTGTGGGCCGCGGCGGATGCGCTGGCGGCCGTCGGCGAGGTGACGGTCGCCGCTCCCCGCGAGCAGTGGTCGGGTGCCGGTCGCAGCTTTCCCAGGCATACGTCCGGAAGGATACAAGTGCTGGAAAAAACATTCGGCGGTGCGAGCCGCCGGGTGTACGCCGTCGACGGTTCTCCCGCGCAGGTTGTGCTGTTTGCATTGTTCGAGATCCTGCCTTCCCCTCCCTCGCTGGTCGTGGCGGGCATCAATTTCGGAGAAAACGTCGGGTACGGAATCACCATTTCCGGCACGGTGGGGGCGGTGCTCGAGGCGGCCGCCGCCGGATTGCGGGCGCTTGCCGTTTCCCAGGAAGCGCCTTCCGGTCAGACGGAAGACACCGCGCGCGAAGCGGATTTTTCCGCCGCCGGATTTTTCACGGCGGAGTTCGCGCGCAAATTGATCGCCGTTCCGCCGCAGGCGGATGTGGCGGCACTCAAAGTGGATGTTCCGCTCGGCGCCACGCCGGAAACACCGTGGATGCTCACCCGGCTTTCACGCACCCGGTACTACCTGCCGGTGCGTCCCAAGCGAGAAACGATTTCCGAGGCGGCTCAAATCCCCTTCCGGATCCAGTTCGACCCGCGGAAGGAGGAACCGGGTTCCGATGTGCACACGCTGCACGTGGAGCGCAAAGTATCGGTGACGCCGCTCAGCCTGGATCTCACTGCGCGCGCCGATTTTTCGGAATTGGAGGGCGCCCTGGGCGGTGCGGATGCGCGACTCTGATTCTGACTGATTCCAATACTTAATCATCCCACATAAGCTGGAAGGAGCCTGATTATGCCTAGCAAAGTATATTGGGGATCCCCCCGCCAGTCGGTGATCGGGGCCGAGGAAACGCTTCCCGCTAAGCTCGAATTGATCCTTGCGAAGCTGAACGTGCGCGACCGGGTCAAAGATGAAACGGTGGCGATCAAGATGCACACCGGCAACAACATCATCACCTCGACCATCCATCCCGTGTTCGTTCGCAAGGTGGTGAGAGCCGTCAAGGAAGGAGGGGGAAAGCCGTTCGTGGCGGACATCAACTGGGACGCGGCCGGCGCGGAGGAGCGCGGCTATTCCTCCGAGACGCTCGGATGCCCGGTCTACCCGGCGGGCGGACCGGACGAAAAATATTTCTACGTCCACAAACGGGATTTCAAGAACATGAAGGAATGGAAGGTGGCCGGCCTGATCCAGGACGCGACCTTCCTGATCAACTTCTCGCACATCAAGGGCCATCCCTCCTGCGGCTTCGGCGGCGCGTTTAAAAACATCGCCCTGGGATGCATGGTCGGCGAGACCCGCAGCGCGATGCATGACACGGTGCATTTCGACAAATACTGGTTTGCCGAGAAGTGCCCGGATGAGGAAACGCGGAAGAAGATCATCGACGCCTGCCCGTTCGGGGCGCTGGTGGTGGACCGCCACGATCCAAAGGAACTGCATCTGCACACCGAGCCGTGCACCCAGTGCGGCCGCTGCCTGAAGGCGGCGCCGGCCGGGTCGCTGAAAATCGACCCGGTGAATTTCCAGGCTTTTCAGGAAGCCTGCGCCATCAGCACTTCGATCAGCCTCTCGACCTTCGCGCCGGGAAAGGCGACCCACATCAGCCTGGCGACGCAGATGACTCCCGTCTGCGATTGCTTCGGCTTCACGGGCATGTCGATCCTCCCCGATGCGGGAATCTTCGGTTCGGACGACATCGTCGCGATCGACCGCGCTGTTCTGGATGCCACAGGCAAGCTGCCGCTGATCGAGGAGAATATGACGGCCTCGCTGCGGAAGCATCTCTGGCCGCAGGGTCATCCGTTCGTGCGGATGCACGGCCCGATGAAGGATCCTTACAAGGTGACGGAATACGGCGAAGCGCTCGGGCTGGGATCCCGGCAGTATGAACTGGTAGACGTGATGCCGGTGGACGAAAACGCCCAACCGAGCCGCTGGTTCATCTCCGCTTCGTAAGCGGCGGATTAAAGCCGCGACGGGATTATTCTGTAGCCGCGATCACCGATCGCGGCTACAATTAAAATCACCGATCACGATGGTAAACAATCGGATCAGGGTTGCGCAAAAGGTGAGGATTGATGAAGGCGGATAAATTCCGTCTGCCGGGGCTTCCACGCGAGGCCGGAACGCGTCGGATCGCGATGCTGGTGATCATCACCTGCGCGGCGATTGCATTGGGCAGTGCGGCGCTGATCCTCACCTGGATCGTCTCGGGCGACCTGGAGATCGAAACGGTCGGGGCGGCCGCGGTCCTGTTCCTGATTCTTGCCGGAATGATCCTGCTCGCACTGCGGGGCGGCGAACGCGCGGCGCTGATCATCCTCGCCGCGCTGATATTCATCCTGGTGGCCGCGGATCTGGCCTGGTACGGCGTGCATTCGTCGATGGCGTCCGCCTTCCTGATCCCGATCCTGTTGATGGGATGCGGTCTGGGGATACGCGCGGGCATCGGCGCGGCGCTTGTGTGCTCGGCCTTCGGATGGCTGCTGGCGGCGGCGGAAAATGCCGGCTGGATCGCCGTCCCCTACGCTGTGGAAATTTCGCACCTGACCTTTGACGCCCCGGCGCTGACCGTTGTCTTTCTGCTGTCCGCCCTCATCGCCGGGTACGCGACCGACAGCCTCCGCAAGATGGAGCCACGAGGCACGAACAAGGATAGGGAGGGAACATGATCCGAGCACTGTACCGCACGCCTGAGGGAACCCTGCGGATGGACCTTGAACCCGATAATTATTCCGCCGCGCTGTCGGAGGCTAGCGGCGTCCTGTGGGTGGATTTCGAAGACACCCCGCCGCAGGAGGACGAACCGATCCTCATCCACACGTTTGGCTTCCATCCCCTGGCGGTGGACGACGCGCTGCAGGAATCGCATGTGCCCAAGGTGGACGATTGGGACCGGTACCTGTACCTTGTCCTGCATGCCATCGCATTCGGCCGCGACGACGGCGGAAAGTTGGAAACGATCGAACTGGATGTGTTCCTGGGGAAAAACTTTATCGTCACCCACCACGATCAGCCGATCCCGGCGATAAACCACGTATGGGATTCCTGCCGGCGGGACGAGCGCTACTTCAGCCGGGGAACCGACCATGTCCTTTACCGGATCGTGGATGACATGGTGGCGGCTTACATGCCGGTGGTCGAGGAGGTCGACGAAGCAATCGAGACGCTGGAGGACCAGATATTCGACCGGCCTTCGCCCGAGAACCTTTCCGCACTGATGAAGCTCAAGCGCGCGCTGCTCCAATTGCGGCGGATCATCGCCCCCCAGCGCGAGGTGCTCAACAAGCTCGCCCGCGACGA